>NZ_JBGGWA010000001.1:0-867956 GCF_041321145.1 Paraburkholderia sp. IW21
AAGATCACTCGCTCAGAAGCTCTGCTTTCTTCGCGTCCGTCATCAAACGGGAGGCGAATTATGCGATGCGACCCGCACCCTCGTCAACCCCCTCATGCAATTAATTTCAAAAAGTTGAGAAGCCTCTTTTTCGCCGCGTCGAGTCTTGCAGTAGTCCTGATGATTCAGCAATTGAGCGTCGCGAGTTGCACGCGAAGAAGGGTGGCCGAAAAGATGGGTAACACCGGCAATATCCAACAGGCGAAAGCAACCCGGCCACAGCTCAATCGCCGTGAGCGAAAGCTATGCCTGAAACCCGTGTGTGGAGAAGCGCAGACCGACGCGCGAAAGGAATTGCGGAAAAACTCAGGGAGCTAGAAATAGCTAAAACCTTGGTGGGCCGGGTCGGAGTCGAACCGACGGTGTCCTTTCGGAGGCGGATTATGAGTCCGCTGCCTGCAACCAGCACGGCGTCCGGCCCTAACAAAAAGACCCGGTCTGAAGGCCGGGCCTATTCGCTGATGGGTGCACATACTACACGAAAACGGGAATCCGTGACCGCTTCGCTTCGCCTCAGCAAAACGACCAGGAAACCCTATCCGCAACAACTGCCGGATGCCCTTCGATCAATTCCCTTCAAGGAACGACTTCAGCTTGTCCGAACGGCTCGGGTGACGCAGCTTGCGTAGCGCCTTCGCCTCGATCTGACGAATCCGTTCACGCGTCACGTCGAACTGCTTACCGACTTCTTCGAGCGTGTGATCGGTACTCATCTCGATACCGAAGCGCATGCGCAGCACCTTAGCCTCGCGCGGCGTCAGTGAGTCGAGCACGTCCTTCACGACATCGCGCATGCTGGCGTGCAACGCGGCGTCAGCTGGCGCAACCGTGTTCGTATCTTCGATGAAGTCGCCCAGATGCGAATCGTCGTCGTCACCGATCGGCGTTTCCATCGAGATCGGCTCCTTCGCGATCTTCATGATCTTACGGATCTTGTCTTCCGGCATTTCCATCTTTTCAGCCAGGGTTGCCGGATCCGGCTCGAGACCGGTTTCCTGCAGGATCTGACGCGAGATGCGGTTCATCTTGTTGATCGTTTCGATCATGTGAACCGGAATCCGGATCGTACGCGCCTGGTCCGCGATGGAACGCGTAATGGCTTGACGGATCCACCACGTGGCGTAGGTGGAGAACTTGTAGCCGCGACGGTATTCGAACTTGTCCACCGCCTTCATCAGGCCGATGTTGCCTTCCTGAATCAGGTCGAGGAACTGCAGACCGCGGTTCGTGTACTTCTTCGCAATCGAGATCACGAGACGCAAGTTCGCCTCGGTCATTTCACGCTTCGCCTGACGCGCCTTCAATTCGCCAGCCGCCATCTGACGGTTGGTTTCCTTCAGGTCCTTCAGCGGCAATACGACGCGCGCTTGCAGGTCGAGCAAACGTTGCTGCTGTTCGCGGATCGCCGGAATGTTCCGTGTGAGGATCCCGCTATACGCGGGACCTTCGCCCACGATCTTGTCGGCCCATTCGAGATCCGTTTCGCTGCCCGGAAAACGCGCGATGAATTCGGCACGCGGCATGCCGCACTTGTCGACCACCGTATGCAGAATCTGACGCTCGACCTGACGCACTTCGTCCACTTGCGCGCGCAGCGTGTCGCACAGACGCTCTACGGTACGCGCGGTGAAGCGGATCGTCATCAGCTCGTTCTGGATCGTTTCCTGCGCTTTCAGATAGGACTTGGACTTGTAGCCTTCCTTCTCGAACGCACGACGCATCTTGTCGAACCATTCGCTGATGAGGGCAAACTTCTCAAGCGACGCACGCTTGAGCGCTTCCATCTGCGCCGCGTTGGCCGTGGCTTGCGCCGTACCGTCGTCTTCTTCCTCGTCTTCTTCGGCTTCTTCCTCGGCTTCCGCGTCTTCGCTCTCGATCGCTTCCGCTTCCTGCGCCGAGAAGCCGTCCGCGTCTTCCGCGTTGGCGTCGATCAGGCCGTCGACCAATTCGTCGATACGGATTTCCTCGTTCGCGACGCGCTCAGCCATTGCCAGAATGTCGGCGATCGTGGTCGGGCACGCGGAGATGGCCATCACCATGTGCTTGAGGCCGTCTTCGATCCGCTTGGCAATTTCGATTTCGCCTTCACGCGTGAGCAGCTCGACCGTCCCCATTTCGCGCATGTACATGCGGACCGGGTCGGTGGTGCGGCCGAATTCGGAGTCGACGGTAGAGAGCGCAACTTCCGCTTCCTCTTCCACTTCGTCGTCCGAAGAAGCGGCGGGCGCGTTGTCGTTCAGAAGCAGCGTTTCAGCGTCCGGCGCCTGCTCGTACACAGCCACGCCCATGTCGTTGAACGTGCTGATGATGCCTTCGATTGCCTCGGTTTCGGTGAAGTTGTCCGGGAGGTGATCGTTGATTTCCGCGTACGTGAGGAAGCCGCGCTCCTTGCCGAGCTTGATCAGCGCGCGCAATTTGGAGCGGCGCTCCTCGAGTTCCTCGACGGTGCCCGGCTGCGACGACGCGAACGCGTCTTTCAGCAGTGCTTTTTCCTTTGCACGACGGTCGCGAGCCTTGACCTTTTCCACCTTGCCTGGAACGGCCGCAGGAGTTTCTTCGCTCTGGGTTGCCTCGTCATCGACGGGTACTTCGTTCAGCTTTTTCGTCATGGAGTTCGCCGTACCGGCTGTAGTCTCGACTCGCGGCTGTTGGACAACAGCCGGTTGAACCGTGGATACTGGAGTCTCGCGCTCTACCGCATCGTCCTGCGCGGCAGGCGCTTCCCTTGCGCTTCTGACACCCGGCCGTTTTGTGGCCGGTGGTGGTACAGCTTTCGCCGCCCTGACCGGCTCCGCTCGCGCAGCGGAAGTGGTCGAGGATTTCTTCCCGGCTGCAGGTGTGACGCTTGCGGCAGACGTTTTTGTGGGGGAAGAAGCTAACTTGGCCTCAGTGACCTTTCTGGTCGGCTCGTTCGAACCTGTGCCCGTTGCTTTTTTTCCGCCTGGTGTCTTTGCCATCGCAATCGCCTTTTCGCCTTTGCTAGGAAAACCATTGAAAAAACAAACCGCTGGAAACCTTTTATTATAGCACCTAGGCTTCCGCCATCCCGCCTACAGCCCGAGCTGGCGCTTCATGTCAGCCCGCTTCTGATTCAGGCCTGTCAGCTCCGCAAACTCCTCCGGCGTGTGCCGGGATTGCCGCGAAAGCTGCTCGAGACGATCGCAGTAAGCGTCGTATCGCATCTTCAGGATCGCCGCTTTCAATTCCTCTCCGACGATCCGCTCCTGCTCGCGCCGCTCCTCGATAACGGTCGCATCTTCCGGATCCTTCAGCAGCAAATCCCGGACGTTTTCATCATAGTCCAGAATTTTGCGAAAGATTTCCTCGAAAGTTGGGGCGTTTGCGCCGTTTCGCAATAGATCGGACAGCAACTGAAATTCCGCCGAATCGCCCAGTGCGCGCGCATGCGTCGTCACTTCTTCGAACAGTTCGCCGTGACGGGTAACGGTCAGAAGCGCCTGTTCTGCCTCCTCGTCGAGCACCGCCACCGTCCGCGGATACATCACCAGATTGCGCAGCGTTTTTTCTTCGATCCCGGTCACACTGCGCCGGTCTTTGCGGGCCGGCGCTGAACGGGCTGCCGCCGCGATGCGCGCGTCGACTTCGCACAAAGCGGCCACTTCATCGAACGGCACGTCGAGCCGGTCGGCGAACATGTGCATGATCTGCGCACGCAGCGCGTTGGCCGGCAGTTGCTGCAACAGAGGCTTCGCGTCGAACAGCGCGCGGGCCCGGCCTTCCGGCTGATCCAGCTCCTTGCCGGCCAGCACCTCGTTCAGCATGAATTGCGACAGCGGCATGGCGCGCTCGACCTGCCCGGCGAACGCCTCGCTGCCGAATTCGCGCACGTAGCTGTCCGGATCGTGCTCGGACGGCAGAAACAGGAACCGAATGGTCCGGTTGTCCGCCGCGTGGGGCAGGCAGGCATCCAGCGCGCGGCGTGCGGCGCGGCGGCCGGCGGAATCACCGTCGAAGCTGAAGATGACCGTGTCGGTCTGGCGCATCAGTTTCTGCACATGAATCGGCGTGCAGGCCGTGCCGAGCGTGGCAACCGCGTTCTGGAACCCCAATTGCGCCAGCGCGACCACGTCCATATAGCCTTCGACCACCAGCACATAATGCTGTTCGCGGATTGCCAGACGCGCCTCGAATAGGCCATATAGCTCGCTGCCCTTGTTAAATAAGGGCGTTTCGGGCGAATTCAAATATTTAGGTTCGCCGCCGTCCAACACACGGCCGCCGAAGCCGATTACCTGCCCCTTCACATTGCGTATCGGGAACATGATCCGCTCGCGAAAGCGGTCGTATCGGCGGTTCTGCCCCTGCACATCAGACTTTTCGCTGACGATGACAAGACCCGCTTCGACCAGCGAATCGTCCCGATAGTTGGGGAATGCGGGCTCAAGGTTCTGCCAGCCGTCCGGAGCGTAGCCAAGGCCGAAGCGGGCGGCGACCTCGCCGGTCAGGCCTCGTTTCTTCAGATACTGAATCGCGACCGGTGCGCTGCGCAGCTGCTTGCGATAGAAATCGCAAGCAGCCTGCATGACATCGGACAGGGCGGTGGTAACCGCCTTGGATGCCGCCGGCGAATACCCGCCGGAACCACCACCGCCATATCCCGGCGAAGGCTCATTCGGCACCGTCAAGCCGACCGACTGCGCCAGTTCGTTAACCGCCTCTGGAAACGTGGAGCCGACGTGTTCCATCAGAAAGCCGATGGCCGTACCATGCGCGCCGCAGCCGAAACAGTGATAGAACTGTTTAGTCGGACTAACCGTAAACGAAGGGCTTTTCTCGTTGTGAAACGGGCACAGTCCCATGAAGTTCGCGCCGCCCTTTTTCAACTGCACATACCGGCCGACCACGTCGACGATATCGACGCGGTTGAGCAGGTCCTGCAGGAATGACGGTGGAATCACAGTGAATGGCGCTACCTGAAAGGCTCAAGGCTGCGCCCCGTCGAGCGACGGCGCGCGCAGACCGGAAATAGGGGAATTACTTCGCGAGCGCGGCTTTGACTTGCGCCGAGACGGCGGTCATGTCGGCACGGCCGGCCAGCTTCGGCTTGAGGACGCCCATCACTTTGCCCATGTCTTGCGGGCCGGCGGCACCCGTTTGCGCGACCGCGGCCTGGACTTCGGCAACGATCTCGGCCTCGGACATCTGCTCCGGCATATAGGCGGACAAGATGGCCAGTTCAGCCTTTTCCTTGTCTGCCAGATCCGTGCGGCCAGCGGCTTCGAACTGGCTGATCGAGTCTTTGCGTTGCTTGATCATCTTGTCGATGACGGTGGTGATCGCGGTGTCGTCGAGCGTGACGCGCTCGTCGACTTCGCGTTGCTTGATCGCGGCCAGCAGCAGGCGGATGGTGCCGAGACGCTCGGTCTCGCGCGCCCGCATGGCAGCTTTCATATCGTCGTTGATCTGGTCCTTGAGACTCATCACTCACCTGAATGCGTTGAAATTGAAAAACCGGCCGGCTCATTGCACCAGCACGCCGCGTACAACACGAATACCCGCTTGGGACTGCTTCCTCAAGCGGGTTGGCGCAATTTTGCGTAGTGAA
Source organism: Paraburkholderia sp. IW21 (assembly GCF_041321145.1). NCBI lineage: Bacteria > Pseudomonadati > Pseudomonadota > Betaproteobacteria > Burkholderiales > Burkholderiaceae > Paraburkholderia > Paraburkholderia sp. IW21. The sequence continues at coordinate 5,606 of NZ_JBGGWA010000001.1, forward strand.
TGCGACCCTGCCGGCTGGCCCGAAGGGCCGTGTTTTCCGTGATGGCACTTGCTGTGCCGTCACCCGTTGAATGTCGCCGCTCCGTTTGACAGGAACCGCGGCAACGCCAGAATCAGTAGAACTTCTTTGGCAGCATCTGGCCACGCAGACGCTTGAAATGACGCTTAACCGCCGCCTTCTTGCGCTCGGCCGTAGGCTTTTCGTAAAACTCGCGGGCGCGAAGTTCCGTCAGCAACCCGTTTTTCTCAATCGTGCGCTTGAAACGGCGCAAGGCACCTTCAAACGGCTCGTTGCCTGCTCGCTGTCTCGCTGTCTTTTACGCGGATGATCGTCATTTTTCAATAACGAAACTTTGTAAAGGTTCAGGAGTATAGCAGAGCTTTCTCACAAAGCCACTCCGCCGTCAAGCCCCCAGAGCATACTCCGCGGCCGCCTGGCCGGCTGCCACGCCCGAGGCCCACGCCCATTGAAAATTGTAGCCGCCGAGCCAGCCAGTCACGTCAACCGCTTCGCCGATGAAGTACAGCCCCGGCGCGCGGGCGCTCATCATCGTCGACGACGACAGGTCGCGCGTGTCGACGCCGCCGCGCGTCACTTCGGCCTTGCGATAGCCTTCCGTGCCGTTCGGGGTGAGCGTCCAACGCGACAAAGCCTCACCGACGCGGCGCAAGGTCTTGTCTGGCAGATCGGCCACGCGCGCCTCGGCGGGAATCTGGTGGGTTTCCAACCAGACATGGGCGAGCCGTTGCGGCACCCATTCCGACAGCAGGTTGGCGATCTGGCGCCTGGTGGCGGTTTTCGCTTCGAGCAATGCGGTCGTGGCGTCCTGCTCGGGCAGCAGGTTGATTTGAACCGGCTCGCCTGGCTGCCAGTAGCTCGATATCTGGAGAACCCCCGGGCCCGACAGGCCGCGGTGCGTGAGCAACAGGTCTTCATTGAACTCGGCGCCGGTCTTTTTGTTGCCGGTCGCCAGTTGCACTTCGAGCGATACGCCGGATAGGGCCGAAAACGGCTCCCAGTCGGCTGCGGCGAACGTCAGCGGAACCAGCGCGGGACGGGTGTCGATCAGCTTGTGGCCGAATTGCCTGGCGAGCCGGTAAGCGAAATCCGTGGCGCCGATCTTGGGGATCGACAGGCCGCCGGTCGCGACCACGAGCGCACGCGCCGTGATCGGACCCGACTGGGTGTCCAGCGTGAATCGTCGGTCCGCATCCTGACGAACTTGCTCGACCGACAGCGGCGTGCGCCACGCGACGCGGCCCGCGTCGCATTCGTTCTTCAGCACATTGATGACCGCGTCGCTCGACTGATCGCAGAACAGCTGTCCTTTGTGCTTCTCATGCCACGTCACGTGATGACGCTTGAGCAGCGCCATGAAATCGCGCGGCGTATAGCGCGCCAGCGCCGAGCGGCAAAAATGGGGATTGGCCGACAGATAATTGGCCGGGCCGGCATACAGATTCGTGAAGTTACAACGACCGCCGCCAGAGATGCGGATTTTCTCCGCGAGACGCTGCGAGTGGTCGATCAGCACCACGCGACGACCGAGTTGCCCGGCCACGGCCGCGCACATCATGCCGGCCGCACCCGCGCCGATTACTGCGATATCGAAGGATTCCATGGGGCCGCATTGTACCTGCGCGCCTGCGGCCCCCCTGCCCGCACTGCTATACTTTCAAGCTTGCCTTTTCACTTTTTGGACGTGCCCACGCGTCCGATCAAGCTCATCCATCATGCTCGTTCTCGGCATCGAAAGCTCCTGCGACGAAACCGGTCTCGCGCTCTACGACACAGAGCGGGGGCTGCTCGCGCACGCGCTGCATTCGCAAATTGCGATGCACAGGGAGTACGGCGGCGTGGTGCCTGAACTGGCGTCGCGCGACCATATCCGCCGGGCGTTGCCGCTGCTCGAAGAGGTGATGGAGCGAGCCGGCACGGTGCGCAGCGACATTGACGCGATCGCTTACACGCAAGGCCCGGGGCTCGCGGGCGCGCTGCTGGTCGGCGCAAGCGTCGCGAATTCGCTGGCAATGGCATGGGACAAGCCGACCATCGGCATCCACCATCTCGAAGGGCATTTGCTTTCGCCGCTGCTGGTGGATGAGCCGCCGCCGTTTCCGTTCGTTGCCCTGCTGGTGTCGGGCGGCCATACACAACTGATGCGCGTGACGGATGTAGGCGTCTACGAAACGCTCGGCGAAACGCTGGACGACGCCGCCGGCGAGGCCTTCGACAAAACCGCCAAACTGCTCGGCCTAGGTTATCCGGGCGGCCCGGAAGTCTCGCGGATGGCTGAATTCGGCACGCCCGGCGCAGTGGTCCTGCCGCGGCCCATGCTGCATTCCGGCGACCTCGATTTCAGCTTCAGCGGACTGAAGACCGCTGTTCTCACCCATGCCAGAAAGCTCGGCGGCGCGAACATCTGTGAGCAGGCGAAGGCCGATCTGGCGCGCGGCTTCGTAGACGCGGCCGTGGAGGTGTTGGTGGCGAAATCGTTGGGCGCGCTCAAGCGGACCAAGCTCAATCGGCTGGTGGTGGCAGGCGGTGTGGGCGCGAACCGGCAACTGCGCGAGGCGCTCTCCGCTGCAGCGAAGAAACGCAATTTCTTCGTGCACTACCCGGATTTGTCGCTGTGTACGGACAACGGCGCGATGATCGCGCTGGCCGGCGCTTTGAGGCTGCAGCGCTGGCCCGATCAATCGGCCAAAGACTACGCATTCACGGTGAAGCCGCGCTGGGATCTGACTTCCCTCGCCCGCTGAACTTCGCGACGCGATGACGCAAAAAAGCCGCTTTGAAAGCGGCTTTTCATTTGCAGCAGGCAAGCGAAAGCGCGCTCAACCCACCCGCTTATCCCGCTCGATCACGGCATACGCGCTGTGATTGTGAATCGATTCGAAGTTCTCGGCTTCGAGCACATACGCGACGATGCGCTCGTCGGCATTCAGACGCTGCGCGACATCGCGCACCAGGTCTTCAACGAACTTCGGATTTTCGTAGGCACGCTCGGTGACGAACTTCTCGTCCGGGCGCTTGAGCAAGCCCCACAGTTCGCACGACGCTTCTTCTTCAGCGATACGAACCAGCTCTTCCACCGCCACATCGCCCGCGAGCTCGGCGTTGATCGTGACGTGCGAGCGCTGATTGTGCGCACCGTACTGAGAAATCTTCTTCGAGCACGGGCACAGGCTCGTGACCGGCACCAGCACCTTCAGGAAGAGACGCGTCGTACCATTGCGGGTCTCGCCCGTCAACGTCACTTCGTAGTCGAGCAGGCTTTGCACACCCGACACCGGCGCGGTCTTGTTCACGAAGTACGGGAACGACACCTCAATGCGGCCGGCCTCGGCTTCGAGCTTTTCGAGCATTGCGGCGAGCATCGTTCGGAACGTGGCCGCCTCGAGCGGCGCCTTGTTCTCTTCAAGCAGCGCGACGAAGCGCGACATGTGCGTGCCCTTCTGATCGGCCGGCAGGTGCACGTCGAGATTCCACGTGCCGACAGTCGGCTGCACCTCGCCGTCTTGCGTGCGCACCATCAACGGATGGCGCACGGCCTTGACGCCGACACGTTGAATCGGGATCTGACGCGTATCGGGCGTGCTCTGCACGTCGGGCATCACAAAGGCGGGATTCATCTGGTTCATATTCTTGTCCTTTCAAGAAACCGCCGGGCCGCCCCAAGTTTTCCGCTCCGCAGGAAGTCCGCCCCGAAAGAAGTCCCCTTGGGGGATTGGCGGATTGCCCCAGCGGGGGCTGTCGCGAAGCGACAGGTTTGAGGGTTCTCGGCGACCGTGCGGATCAGGCTGCGCAACGGCAAACGCCGGCCCCTGCCGGCGCTGGATGATGGACCCGAAGGTCCATCGATTCAAGTTGGAGATTGCTATGTCCGCCGTAGCCGCGGCGTGGCGCGCGGCAGAGCGGTTAGCGACGCAACTAGGCGACGCGCTTCACCGAGGATTGACCGGCGACCGCACCGCTGGAAAGAAAGCGTTCGCGAATCGACCTGGCAATGCCCGCGCCGTCCAGACCACACGCGGAGAGCAGCTTGGCCGGATCCCCATGATCAATGAAGCGATCCGGGAGGCCCAATTGTAGTACGGGTCGCATAACCCCTCTCTCAAGCAGGGCTTCGACGCAAGCCGAGCCCGCGCCGCCCATCACGCAACCTTCTTCAACCGTGACTACGGCGTCATGCGTTTCAGCCAGTTGACGGACCAGCTCGGCGTCCAGCGGCTTCACAAAGCGCATGTTCGCGACCGTGGCGTCCAGTTGCTCGGCCGCGGCCAGCGACGGCGCGACCATCGTGCCGAACGCCAGAATCGCAATACGCTTGCCGGCCGGTTGCGACGTTTCGCGACGGATCTCGCCCTTGCCGAGCGGCAGCGCAGTCATCTGCTTGACGGTTGCCACGCCCGTCCCGGCGCCGCGCGGGTAGCGCACCGCCGTCGGATTCGGCTGCTGCAATGCGGTGTACAGCATCTGGCGGCATTCGTTTTCGTCCGATGCAGCCATCACCGTCATGTTGGGGATGCAGCGCAGGAACGCCAGATCGTACGCGCCCGCATGCGTTGCGCCGTCCGCGCCGACCAGACCCGCGCGGTCGATCGCGAACACTACAGGCAGGTTTTGCAGCGCGACGTCATGAATCAGCTGATCGTAAGCACGTTGCAGGAAGGTCGAGTAGATCGCGACCACCGGCTTCATGCCGTCCGCAGCCAGACCGCCGGCGAACGTCACCGCGTGCTGTTCGGCGATGCCGACGTCGAAGTAGCGATCCGGAAAGCGCTTCTCGAACTCGACCATGCCCGAGCCTTCACGCATTGCCGGTGTAATGCCGATCACGCGCGCGTCCAGTTCGGCCGCGTCGCACAGCCATTCGCCGAACACCTGCGTGTAGGTCTTCTTCGACGGCGCCGTGGACGGCTTGATGCCTTCAGCCGGATTGAACTTGCCTGGGCCGTGATACAGCACCGGATCGGCCTCGGCCAGCTTGTAGCCCTGGCCCTTCTTCGTGACGACGTGCAGGAATTGCGGACCGCGCAGTTCCTTGATGTTCTGCAGCGTCGGGATCAGCGAATCGAGGTCGTGTCCGTCGATCGGGCCGATGTAGTTGAAGCCGAACTCTTCGAACAGCGTAGCCGGCACGATCATGCCCTTCGCGTGCTCTTCGAGCTTGCGGGCCAGATCCAGCATAGGCGGCGCGACGCGCAGCACGCGTTCGACGCCCGCACGGGCCGCGGCGTAGAAGCGGCCCGACATCAGGCGCGCCAGATGGCGATTCAGCGCGCCGACCGGCGGCGAAATCGACATGTCGTTATCGTTCAGGATGACCAGCAGCGGCACGTCGTCTTCGACACCGGCGTTGTTCATCGCCTCGAAAGCCATGCCGGCCGTCATCGCGCCGTCGCCGATCACGGCAATGCCCATGCGATTGTCGCCCTGCAGCTTGCTCGCGACCGCCATGCCGAGCGCGGCCGAGATCGAGGTGCTGGAGTGCGCGGTGCCGAAGGTGTCGTATTCCGACTCGTCGCGGCGCGGGAAGCCCGAGATTCCGCCGAGCTGACGCAGCGTGTGCATCTGGTCGCGCCGGCCCGTCAGGATTTTATGCGGATAGGTTTGATGGCCGACATCCCAGACGATCCGGTCACGCGGCGTGTCGAACACATAGTGCAGAGCAATGGTCAACTCGACCGTGCCGAGGTTGGACGAGAGATGGCCGCCCGTCTGCGATACGCTGTCGAGCACAAAGGCACGCAACTCGTCGGCAAGCGGTTGCAATTGGCGGCGATCGAGGCGGCGCAAGGCTGCCGGGTCGTCGATGGTTTTCAGCAAGTCGTACATCGTCGTTCCATTGTAGGAAAACTTACGCGCCCGCACTTCATACATGCACCTCCTGGCAAAGGTGCGCGGCGGCGGGCTTTCGCGTTCAGCTAACCCGGTTCACCACCAGGTCCGCCAATTCGGAAAGACGCTGCGCGCGCGCGCCAAACGGCGCAATCGCAGCGTGGGCGTCGCCGCGCAGTTGCGCTGCGAGCGCACGCGACGCATCTAGCCCAATAATCGACACGTAGGTCGGCTTGCCGTCCTTCGCGTCTTTACCTGCCGTCTTGCCAAGCGTCGCGGAATCGGTCGTGACGTCGAGAATATCGTCGACGACCTGAAACGCGAGGCCGACAGCGGCCGCATACGCGTCGAGCGAACGCATCGCGTCCGCACTCGGCGTTTCGCCCGCCAGCGCGCCCATGCGTACCGCAGCACGCAGCAAGGCGCCGGTTTTCATCCGGTGCATGGTTTCCAGTTGCGCGCGCGTCAGCGTGTGGCCGACGCTCGCCAGGTCGATCGCCTGGCCGCCGCACATGCCGATCGAGCCGCTCGCCAAGGCCAGTTCACGCACGAGCGATGCCTGCTGCGCCGATGCCAGAGCGTCCGACGTCAACGCGACGAATGCTTGCGATTGCAACGCGTCGCCGACCAGCAGCGCCGTGGCTTCGTCATATTTGATGTGTACGGTGGGTTTACCGCGACGCAGTGCGTCGTCGTCCATGCAAGGCATGTCGTCATGCACGAGCGAGTACACGTGGATCATTTCCAGCGCCGCCGCTGCCGCATCGAGGCATTCGGCGCGCGCGCCGGTCAGCTCGCCGGCCGCGTGGCATAGCAGCGGGCGAATCCGCTTGCCGCCGCCCAATACCGCATAGCGCATGGCTTCATGCAGTTTGGCGGGTTCGGTCGCCTCGCTGGGCAGGTAATGTTCCAATGCCGCTTCGACGCGCTCGAGTACCGAGCGGGTCCATTGTTCGAATGTCATAGGTCGTCCCCGCTTTCCGTAGCGGCTGTGCCTGCGCTATTCATTGGCAACGGCTTGAGCGTCTCGCCATCGAGCACGCGCACCTGCTGCTCGACCTTCTCGAGCTGCTGCTGGCAAAACGCCACCAGAGCCGCGCCGCGCCGGTAGGCGGTGAGCGACTCCTCGAGACTCAGGCTGCCGCCTTCCATGCGCGCGACCAGCCCTTCCAGCTCGGCCTGGGCAGCCTCATAGTTCTCCGGCAACGGCGTGGTATCGACGCCTTCCGCAGGCGCGGCAGCAGTATCTTTCGATGCGGTCTTCGCCATGAATAGTCGCAAAATTAAAACAAGTCGAACATTCTACGGCAAAAGAGACATTTCCGATCCGCTCGCCGCCCGGAGCGGCGCCGCAGCCATCCGCTCCGCTCTAGCAGTCTCGCAGAAAAAAATCGATCGGTCTGCGGCGAAAACAGCGAACTTTCCTGACATTTTTGACCCAAATCAGGCACTTAAGCGCCCCACGAAAGGGGAAACGGGTATAATCGCGGGCTCCCTAAATCGAATCTTCGATGGTTGGGTTGTTCACTGCTTTCACGTCTTCATCGGGAGTGGGAATGTCCAATCTGAGCAATGCATTGCAGTTGCGGTCTGTTCACAGCCAGCTGCCAGTCACGGCTTACTTTGACGAAGCGCTTCTAACGCGCGAAATCGACACCCTTTTCAAGAAAGGTCCTCGCTACATCGGCCACGATCTCATGGTGCCCGAAGCGGGGAATTATTTTGCTTTGCCGAGCGAGAGCGAAGGGCGTGTGCTCGTCCGTAACCAGCAGTCGCAAGTCGAGTTGCTGTCGAACGTGTGCCGCCACCGGCAAGCCATCATGCTCAACGGCCGCGGCCAGACGGAGAATATCGTCTGCCCCCTGCATCGCTGGACCTACGACCTGAACGGCCAGCTTCTCGGCGCACCTCATTTTGCGGATAACCCCTGCCTGAATCTCGGCGCCACGTCGCTGCAGAACTGGCAAGGCTTGCTGTTTGAAGCGCAAGGGCGCGACGTCGCCCGGGATCTGGCGCGGCTCGGCACGAAGCAACACTTCGATTTTTCGGGCTTCATGTTCGATCATGTCGAGGTGCACGAGTGCAACTACAACTGGAAGACCTTCATCGAGGTCTATCTCGAGGATTACCACGTCGCGCCGTTCCATCCTGGCCTCGGCGGGTTCGTCAATTGCGACGACCTGACGTGGGAGTTCGGCGACTGGTACAGCGTGCAGACCGTCGGCGTCCACAAAGATCTGGAGCAGCCGGGCAGCCCGACCTACCGTAAGTGGCACGACGAAGTGCTGCGCTTCCGCGGCGGCAATCCGCCCGAGTTCGGCGCGATCTGGATGGTGTACTACCCCGGCATCATGATCGAGTGGTATCCGCACGTGCTGGTCGTGTCGTGGCTGATTCCGCGCGGTCCGCAGAAAACCACCAACGTGGTGGAGTTTTATTACCCTGAGGAAATCGCGCTGTTCGAACGCGAGTTCGTTGAAGCCGAGCGCGCCGCCTATATGGAAACGGCCCGCGAAGACGATGAAATCGCCGAGCGCATGGACGCAGGCCGACGCGCGCTAATGGAACGCGGCGAATCGCAGGTCGGCCCGTATCAGAGCCCAATGGAAGACGGCATGCAGCACTTCCACGAGTTTTTGCGGCGCGAACTCGGCGCGATCTGATCCGCGCGCTCCGCACTTGATCCACGTTAGATCCGATTCTTGCGCGAGCTGCACCCAAGCATGGAAAGACGGGCTTCGACCCGTCTTTTTTTTGTTTAGACTAACAACATAGCTCGGCCGTCCGCGCGCCGCACCAAGCCGCCGGCCCGCAGTCGCAATCGTCCGTACCGAGGAGACGTCATGCCCCACACTCACTACACCACACTCATTTCCGCGACGAACCTCGCGGAACGGCTGACCGCCGCGCCGGGCAGCGTGTTCGTCATCGATTGCCGTTTCGATCTGGCCGACACCGATGCGGGTGAGAAGGCCTATCTGGCCGGGCACCTGCCGGGCGCACATTACCTGCACCTCGATCGCGATCTGTCAGGTCCGAAGAACGGTACGAACGGCCGCCATCCCTTGCCGGATCGCGCGCGGCTGGTGGAAACGCTGGAGTCTCGTGGACTCAAGCAGGGTCAGCAAGTGGTCGCCTATGACGCGCAGGGCGGCATGTACGCCGCTCGTGCATGGTGGCTGCTGCGCTGGCTCGGCCACGACGCCGTTGCGCTGCTGGACGGTGGACTGCAAGCCTGGCAGGCCGCCGGTCAGCCGCTGATCCAGGACACGCCGGCGCAGAATACCGGCGACTTCAAAGCGGGCGCGCCGCTTTCGGTCACGGTCGATGCCCAGACCGTCGAACGCAATCTCGGTACGAAGGAACGCGTCGTGGTCGATGCACGCGCGAACGATCGCTACCGCGGCGAAAACGAAACGCTGGATCGCGTCGGCGGCCATATCCCCGGCGCGCTCAATCGCTTCTTCAAGGACAACTTCACCGCGGACGGCCGCTTCAAGCCGGCCCATACGCTGCGCGAGGAATTCCACGGGCTGCTGGCCGATACGCCGCCGGAACATGTCGTGCTGCAATGCGGCTCGGGCGTGACGGCATGCGTGAACGTGCTCGCGATGGAGATCGCCGGGATGCATGGCGCGGCCCTGTATCCGGGATCGTGGAGCGAATGGACATCTGATCCGAAGCGGCCGGTTGCAACGGGTCCGAATCCTTAAGCGATAGGTCAAGCGGTACGATTAGCGAAAAGGCCATGGCCGCTCGAAAGCGGTCACGGCCTTTTTTATTCTTCCAGCCAGGCGCATGCCCTCAAGCCACGCCATGCCGCTTGAACCACATCAGCACGCGGCGCCAGCCATCCTCGGCATCGGCCTTTTTGTAGCTCGGCCGATAGTCCGCGAAAAACGCATGGCCCGCGTCGTCATACACGACGAATTGCGAACCGCGTCCTGTCTGCGGACCTTGGGCGATGGCCTGCTTCATCTGCTCGAGCGACCCGGACGAACAGATCCGGCGCGATCGCCAGATAACCCAGCTTGGCAAAGCGCCGGCAGACGTCGGCAATATGCTCGTGCACGCCGAACGTCTCATGGATAACGATGATTACCGGCAGGTGCGTCTTACCCTTGGGCTGCGCACGATACCCCGGCACCAGCATGTCGCCCGAACGCACGCCGGTCTCGCCGGCTTCGAGACCGTCGCTATCGGTATGAATGGTTTGCGCCGACACCGGCAGAACGGCTGCGGCGAAACCTGTGCCGAGCGCAGCCTTGATGAAGATTCGTCGATTGAACGGAACGTGCGGGACCAGGCTGTCGATGTCAGGTTTTCAGCATGCGGCGCTCCTCGGGTGAAGGTCGGTGGCAACAGGATACGCTTCACAGGCATCCTGTTGCACATGCAACCTTCTCACGCGCCTTCAGTGCAGCTTGACCCGCGGCAGCGTGGTGCGCCGCAACCAATGCGCGAAGGTATCGAGCACCATCCGCGCGTAGCCGTGCAGCGCGGCGATATGTAGCCGGTACAGCGACATGTACATGAAGCGCGCGAACAACCCTTCGATCAGCATATTGCCGCCGATCACGCCGCCCATCAGATTGCCGACCGCGCTGAAGTGCCCGAGCGACACCAGCGAGCCGAAGTCGCGGTAGGTAAACTCCGGCAGCGGCTTGTTCTCGAGCCGCGCTGCGAGCGCCTTCATCAGGAAGCTCGCTTGCTGATGAGCCGCTTGCGCACGCGGCGGCACGTTGCGCTCGTTGCCCGGCCACGGACACGCCGCGCAGTCGCCGAGCGCGAAGATTTCGTCGTCGACTTCGGTTTGCAGCGTGCGGCGCACGATGAGTTGCCCCAGCCGATTGACCGGCAGGCCGTCGAGCTGGCTCAGGATGGCGGGCGCCTTGATGCCCGCCGCCCACACGGTCAGATCGGCACGCACGGTTTTACCGCTCGCGGTGCGGATCATGCCGGGCGCGACCTCCGCCACCGTCTCGCCGATCAACAGCCTCACGCCGAGCTTGGTGAGCAGCTCGGCGGTGGCCGTCGACACACGTTCCTGCAAGGCGGGCAAAATGCGCGGCCCCGCCTCGATCAGCACAATGCCGACGTCATGCCGCGGATCGAGCTTATGCAAGCCGTAAGCGGACAACACCTGCGCCGTATTGCGCAACTCAGCCGAGAGTTCGACGCCCGTCGCGCCGCCGCCGACGATCGCTACCTGGATGCGCGGCTCGGAGGAAGGCGACGTACCCGATCCCGATTCGACGGGCTCATGCACCTGATGCTCGGCGCGCATGCACGCCGCGATCAACCGTTTGCGAAAACGCTCAGCCTGGCTGACGGTATCGAGCGCCAGCGAGAACTCAGGCGCGCCCTTCACCCCGAAGAACGCCGTGGTGCTGCCGATCGCGATGATCAGCGTGTCGTATTCGAGCTCGCGCGCGGGCAGCAGCTCGGCGCCATCTTCGTCGAGCACGGTGCCGAGCGTCAGACGTTTGCTCGCACGGTCCAGACCGGTCAGCTCGCCTTGCTGAAACTCGAAGCCGTGCCAACGCGCCTGCGCCGCATATTCGAGTTCCTGCGTGAACGGGTCCATGCTGCCTGCCGCCACTTCATGCAGCAGCGGCTTCCAGATATGGGTTGGATTTCGGTCGACGAGCGTCACTTGCGTGCGCACACCGCCTTTGTTCTTCTTGGGCGCATAGCGGTCGCCTAAGCGTGTCGCCAGCTCCAGCCCTCCCGCGCCCCCGCCAACGACGATAAAACGATGCATTGAACTCTCCGTGTTTGCCGATGGGTTATGCGTCGCGACAGCGCGCATGAAACGAAACGCGCGCGCCGTCTGTCTTAGCGATTGTCCGCGAGCGGCACGGGTTGTCACAAGCCGTCAAAACGCATGTGTGACATGCGCACGACGATATCGCCCATCAAGCGCTCCGTCACATCAGTGTCAATGCGCTTCTTCCCAGTTCAGGCCGGCGCCCACTTCGGCGACAAGAGGCACTTTCAGCGCGGCGACACCGCACATGAGCTCCGGCAAGCGTTTGCGTACCTCTGACAGTTCCGCATCCGGCACTTCGAGAATCAGTTCATCGTGCACCTGCATGATCATGCGCGTGCCGATCTTCGACTCTTCGAGCCACTTTTGCACCGCAATCATGGACAGCTTGATGAGGTCGGCGGCCGTGCCTTGCATCGGCGCGTTAATTGCCGCGCGCTCGGCTGCCTGACGACGCGGACCATTGCCGCCATTGATCTCCGGCAGCCACAGACGACGGCCGAACGCCGTTTCCACGTAACCCTTGGCCTTGGCGCTCAGACGCGTTTCGTCCATATAACGCGCGACGCCCGGGTAGCGTGCGAAGTAGCGGTCGATATACAGCTTGGCCGCATCGCGTGTAATGCCGAGGTTCGCGGCGAGGCCAAACGCGCTCATGCCGTAGATCAGCCCGAAGTTGATGACCTTCGCCACACGCCGCTGATCGTTCGACACTTCAAGCGGCGTCACGCTGAAAATTTCCGCCGCAGTGGCGCGGTGAATGTCTTCGCCTTGCGAGAACGCACGCAGCAACGATTCGTCGCCGGAAATGTGCGCCATGATGCGCAATTCGATCTGCGAGTAGTCCGCGGAGACCAGCTTATACCCCGGCGGTGCAATGAACGCCTCGCGGATACGGCGCCCTTCGCCGGTGCGCACGGGAATGTTCTGCAAGTTCGGATCGTTCGACGCCAGACGACCCGTGACCGCGACCGCCTGCGCATAGTTCGTATGCACGCGACCCGTGGTGGCGTTGACCATGCGCGGCAGCTTATCCGTATAGGTCGATTTCAGCTTCGACAACCCACGGTGTTCGAGCAGGATCTTCGGCAGCGGATAATCTTCGGCGAGCTTTTGCAGCACTTCCTCGTCGGTGGACGGTGCGCCGCTCGGGGTTTTCTTGACCACCGGCAATTCGAGCTTTTCGAAGAAAATCTGGCCGATCTGCTTCGGCGAACCGAGATTGAATTCGCCACCCGCCAGCACGTACGCTTCGCTTTCCAGCTGAATCAGACGCGTGGCGATTTCGCTGCTTTGCGCGCGCAGTTTCTCCGCGTCGATCAGGACGCCGGTGCGCTCCATCTTGCGCAATACGCGCGAGGTCGGCACTTCGATGCCGCGATACACGTGGTCGAGCGTCTTCTCCGCGGCCACTTGTGGATACAAAGCCTGATGCAGACGCAAGGTGATGTCGGCGTCTTCCGCCGCGTATGCGGCGGCCGTTTCCAATGCGACTTCGTCGAAGCCGATCTGCGACGCACCCTTGCCTGCCACCTCTTCGTACTTGATCGTCTTGATGCCGAGATGGCGCAGCGCGAGGCTGTCCATATCGTGCGTGCGATGCGATTCGAGCACGTACGATTCCAGCAGCGTGTCGTGTTCGACGCCGCGCATTTCAATGCCGTAGTTCGCCAGCACTTGCTCGTCGTACTTCATGTGCTGGCCGACCTTCTTGTGCTCGGCACTTTCCAGCCACGGCTTGAGCTTCGCGAGCACTTCATCGCGCGGCAACTGTACGGGGGCGTCCGGGCCGCGATGCGCGACCGGCACATAAGCGGCATGGCCAGGCTCGACCGACAACGAAAAACCCACGATTTGCGCGGTCATCGGATCGAGCGCGGTGGTTTCCGTATCGAACGCGGTGAGTTCGGCCGCGTTGATCTTCTCGAGCCACGCGTCGAACTGCTCCCACGTCTGCACGGTGTCGTAATGGCGTTCGATATCCACGGTGAGCGCCGGCGGCACATCGGTCTCCGGACCTTCCACCGCATCAGCGATTTCTACTTCACGCAGCCACGTCTTGAAGCCGTGGCGCGTGAACACCTCGCGCAGTTCCTCACGCGATTCCGGCCGGCTCTCCAGGCTGTCTTCGATCGACACGATATGGCCGGTCAGATCGCAATTGCGCTCGACGGTGACGAGCTTTTTCGCCATCGGCAGAAAATCGAGCGCACGGCGCAGATTGTCTCCTACCGCACCTTTGATCTCGTCCGCATGTGCGACGATGCCATCAAGCGTTTCGAATTGCGTGAGCCATTTGATTGCGGTTTTCGGCCCGCACTTCTCGACGCCCGGCACGTTGTCGACGGTATCGCCGATCAACGACAGGTAGTCGATGATGCGCTCCGGCGGCACGCCAAATTTGGCGATGACACCGGCGCGATCGAGTTTTTCGTTCGTCATCGTATTGATGAGGGTGACATGATCCGACACGAGCTGCGCCAGATCCTTGTCCCCAGTCGACACGATCACGTTCATGCCGCGCTTTTCCGCCTCGGTGCTGAGCGTGCCGATCACGTCGTCGGCTTCGACCCCTTCGATCATCAGCAACGGCCAGCCGAGCGCGCGCACGGCGACATGAATCGGCTCGATCTGGCGCGAGAGATCGTCCGGCATCGACGGGCGGTTCGCCTTATAGTCGGCATACCAGTCGTCGCGAAACGTTTTGCCCTTGGCGTCGAACACGCACGCGCTATACTCTGCTGTGACTTCCTTGCGCATGCGCCGCAGCATGTTGATCATTCCGTAGAGCGCACCCGTTGGGCCACCCTCGGGCCCGCGCAGATCAGGCATCGCATGATAGGCCCGGTACAGATAACTCGAACCGTCGACCAATAGCAGGGTCTTACCTTCAAGGTTTCGTTCTTCAGGCATTATGACTAAGAGAAAAGTGATTCCGAGTCTGCGATCACTCGCAGATCAAGAGCGCGCAACGGCTAAGAAGGCCCGCGCATCGTGGCAGATGTTCACGATTATGGCAGAGTTTATCGAGGCGACCGAGTACCTCTCGGAGATTCGCCCGGCTGTCAGCATCTACGGTTCAGCGCGCCTGAAACCGAACTCGCCCTACTACAAACTCGCCACGCAAATCGCGCGCAAGCTGTCGGACGCAGGCTTCGCGGTGATCTCGGGTGGCGGCCCCGGCATCATGGAAGCGGCCAACAAGGGCGCTCATGCAGGCAAGGCGCCTTCGGTCGGTTTGAACATCGAACTGCCGCACGAGCAATCGGGCAATCAGTGGCAGGACATTTCGCTGCGCTTCCGCCATTTCTTCACGCGCAAAGTCACGTTCGTCAAGAACTCGGATGCCGTGATCGTAATGCCGGGTGGATTCGGCACGCTAGACGAACTCGCCGAAGTCCTCACGCTGATTCAAACCAAGAAGTCGCGACATGTGCCCATTATTCTGGTCGGCGCCGAGTTCTGGGAAGGCCTGCTTGCGTGGTTCAAGAACTCGCTCACGCCGATGGGCCTGATCAATCCGGCGGATATGGACTTGATGCAGGTGATCGACAATCCGGACCAGGTGCTCGAAGCGGTGTTGAAGTTCTACGAAGACCGCGAAGAAGCCGAACCGCATCCGGCCAAGTCGGATGAAGACCGGATGTTCTACCTGTGATGCCGCGCTTCGCGCTTCGCGCTTAGTGCGCGAAGTGAATGGGTAATGAGCAGCGTACGCAGAATCTAACGGGTGGCCTCCTGGCCGCCCGTTTCCGTTTCATCGGTCTGATCGCCTTGCGCTTGCAACCATTCGCAGAACTGCGCCACCAAAGGCGCATGCGCGACCTCGCGCCTCGCCACCCACCAATAGCCGCGCGCATCGATACGCGGGCCGGCCAGCGGCACGACGAGCCGCCCCGATGCCAGCTCATCCGCCAGCAACGGCAACGGACCTAGCGCCACGCCGAGTCCATCGACCGCTGCCTGCAAAGCCAGATAGAAGTGATCGAACGACTGCTTCTTCCGGCATTTCGCCGTCACCCCTGCCGCCGATAACCAGTTGCCCCACGCATCGGGCCGCGTGTCCGAATGCAGCAGCACGTGCTTCGCGAAATCGTCGGCCGCCTTGATCGGCGAGCGTTGCAGCAGCGCGGGACTGCATACCGGAATCTCGCTCTCGCCAAGAAAATGGGCACCCACGCAGTTCGGCCAATGGGCCGGCCCGCGCCGCACGGCGACGTCGAAGCTGTCCAGCGTTTCGACGGGCGCGTTTGAGGTCGAAAGTCTTAGCTCCACATTCGGCACCTTGCGCTGGAATTGATGCAGCCGCGGCAGCAGCCACTTCATCGCGAAGGTCGGCAGCGCATTCACGCGCAGCACGTGAACGACGCCGGTGTCGCGCAGTTGATCCGTGGCGAGCGCGATGCTGTCGAACGCGGCCTGCACGGTGGTCAGATAGCGGCGGCCGTCGTCGGTCAAACGCACGCGTTTGCCACGCCGATGGAACACCTGCACGCCGAGCCATATTTCGAAAGCCGCGACTTGCCGGCTGATTGCACCGTGCGTCACATGCAATTCATTCGCCGCAGCGGTGAAGCTTTCATGCCGTGCCGCGGACTCGAAGGCGCGCAGCGCTGGAAATGGAGGAAGATTACGAGCCATGCTTGTGATTCTAGATCACAAAGACGCGCTCAAAAATCGTTTTGCTCACCAACGGTTCGGCGCTACCCTTCTGAGCTTGAACTGGAAGCTTAACGATATGGATCACGATCTCACCGCGTCGGAGGCCGCCCTGGCACCCACGCCCACATTGCGGGAAATCTTCGGTGGCTTTCTCGGCCTTGGGCTGATCTCGTTCGGCGGCGCGCTGCCGCTGGCGCGGCGCGCACTGGTCGAACGGCGGCGCTGGCTGACCGGCGCGGAATTCACCGACTTGCTCGGCCTCTGCCAATTCTTGCCAGGCGGCAATGTGATCAATCTTTCGGTAGCGATCGGGATGCGCTTTCGCGGCGTGCCGGGTGCGCTGGCGGGATTGCTCGGGTTGATCGCGGGGCCTTCGCTGGTGGTGATCGGCCTTGGCGTGCTGTATGAACACACGCAAAACGACCCTCACGTTCGACATCTGTTTGCCGGTCTCGCCGCGGCGGCGTCCGGTCTGCTGATCTCGATGGCCGTGAAAATCCTGCTGCCGTTGCGCAATAGACCGATGGGCGCCCTCATCGCGGCGCTCGGGTTCATCGCGATCGCGGTCATGCGCCTGCCGCTTCTGCCAACGATGCTGGTGCTCACGCCGCTCAGCATCTACATCGCGTCGAGGGCCGCACGATGAACGACACGCTCATTTCGCTCGCCGTCATTTTCAGTCAGCTTTCCCTGCTGGCGTTCGGCGGCGGCAATACGATTCTTCCGGAGATGCAGCGTCAAGTGGTGGATGTGCATCACTGGATGCCGGCCAGCGAATTCAGCGCGCTGTTCGCCCTCGCGCAAGCCGCGCCGGGACCGAATCTGATGATCGTCACGCTGGTCGGTTGGCACGTGGCGGGCTGGGCCGGGATGCTGGTGACTTCGGTGGCGAAGTTCGGACCGTCGTCGCTCGTGACGATACTCGCGCTGCATGCGTGGGATCGGTTCAAGGACCGTCCGTGGCGGCGCTACGCGCAATTGGGACTCGTGCCGGTGACGGCCGGCATCGTCGCGGCGAGCGCGGCGCTGATCGCAGAAGCATCGAATCCGACGGCAATTGCGTGGGCGATTACCGCTTTTACCGCCGTGACGGCGCTGAAAACCCGCATTCATCCGCTGTGGCTGCTGGCGGCTGGAAGCTTGATTGGGTTGACGGGGTTTGGGCAGTTCTGAAATTCTCCGGGGGACGGAAACAGCCAACAGGTCACCGCGCAGGAGACAGAATAGGTAGCTCGTGAACTGCGGAATGCAACCCTCAACCTGACGCGTCACCAACTTGGCGTGATGAAGTGCCTGGCGCACAAAACTCCTGCAAACATAGCAGATCGAGAAACGCATTGACCAAACGCAATGTGGCGCCAAAAACCCGTACGGTCAGTGTCGCGGGATTGCGGAGCACAGCTATGCTTATGGATTCAGCTACTGCGCCATCTGCTTATGACCTACCATGCCATTACTGTCACACTTGAAAACATCGGAGGGATAGTCGTCGACAAAGACAAATATGGCAGGAGAACAATCGGAACCGCCTTTAATGTCACAGTTGCGGGAAAACGTCAGTACGCTGTACAAATGCGCGGTGCACCTCGACTTGAAAACGGCATGGTCGTGACGGCTGTACTGCGCGACACGGATAACTGGCAAACACTGGTTGGATGGTTAAACCACTCCACGGGCGAGATTTGCGGCGTCGACTCTCCCGAGACTTCCTTCTGGTGGGTTGTGGCCGGTATCCTGATGTCAACCTTGCTTTATCTTAAATGGATAAACGAAGCTCACAGCGGCGACACTAGCGCGCGCGTCGTAGTTTGGACTATCGCGGTTCTAGCGATAAACGCCTGGTCGCTGTTCTCCTGGCGGAGGTCGGTGAAGGTCTACAGGTTGCTGAAACCCTAAATGTCGGGGTAATTTCAACATCACGGGATAACCATGGCAAAAGTTTCTTCCATCACTTACCGCGCAATGCGGTAAGTGATGGAAAAATAGAAAGGCCGTTTATTCGGAATTCATTAAAGCCACTGCAAACCGTCGCCTGTGGTAGTCGTTTCGATCCAATCTTTCACCGCCTTGCGCCGCAATATGAACAGCGCGCCGAGCCGAAGCCACACACTAAGAGTAATTAGCAAGATAGCCCACAATCCCAATGCTTGCAAATACGGGTGGCCAAATATAGCCCATACAAGACCAAAGGCTCCGATCCACTTAAGCAGATCGCAAGCCCATCTCCGTCTCTTTATTCCATACACAAGCGCCAAGGGATTCGCCACAAGACTTGCGAACACGGCCAGACACCCCTCCCAAGGCAAGAAGCCAGATTGAAGTAAGCCGATTTCCACCCAAGCCTCGCACAGGAAGGCGAGAAAGAATCCGACAAGTGAAACCCAAATACAACGCGGTATTGCTTTCATAGCCATCAGAATTTTACGTTTTTGCAATAATCCATTCCGCTAACTATATCGCTCCAACCCTGCTCTACACTTAGATATCTGCAGTAGTTTTCTTTGTATTGATCCTCGTTGACCGGTGTGAAGCTGCCTGGGACGGGGGTCGCCATAGGCATCAAGCCTTTACCTGAAACACCCTTATCGCTCAGACAAATGAACAACCCCTTTTGTGTCAATATTTCGTCATATGACGCAAGGATGTATCCGCTCCCAGTTTGGAGACTTGACCAATACAGCGATGCACTAGCAACCGACACAGGCTGCGAAATTTGCAGCAAGTTTGACATATAATTACCCAACCATATTGTCGCAGAGTTTATATATGGTTGAAAGGCGGATTGCAAGTCGGCGACGAGGACAAGTCCGCTGATTACTGCTGCAGCGCCAGGACCGATTTCAGCCAAAACAAGCACTGTAACTGCGATTATTCCAGCGGCACTGACGATGGTCAGCACGTCGCCTGTTTGGACCTTTTTGTCCGGATTTTTCCAGTCTGTCACAACCCTTATTAATGCAGACGTCGCATTCATTAGGTTTGTCTGAATACGTATCGGCTTCAGTATCGGAGTGACATTTGTTATGGTCGCAACGACGTTGATGCCGTTCTGCATCACTGACAGCGAATCATTCGGGCTATTTGCTGCGGACATAAACGTCTGAAAAGTAGTCATCGAGTTCGAACCGTTTTCGATAAACTGAAACGCCATTTCTGCTTTTGCCATTTTATTCAGCCTTTGACTCTGTATTCCACGGAGCAATTGAATTCACTGAGGAACTGACGGATGGTGCGGTAGACGGACTCGATCCGACAACATAGCGGTAATAGAGCTGTGTATTGCCTGTTTTGGGCGCATACACCGGCTGGGCGATAAATGATTTTGTCTTTGTGAGAATGACAGGCAGGACATCAATAATCTGTGAAAACCCTTTATCCGTCGCAACCTGGAGACTCGCTGTAATATCACTATTCGGGTCTTCATAATTTATGATGCGCACCCAGAATACCCATGACCCGTCGTCGCGCCTCAATGCAGTCGCGCCGTTTGTTAACGCATATCCGCGCAGCGAAGTGGCTGTAATTTGGGGGGACGGTGGAGCCGCCTTTGCGATTGCGACGTGATGCCAACAAGAGACCATGCACTTGCTCGCAAAAATAATCGTCTGGTAGTCATCGTGTTTATTTAGTTTGGTGGATGTCGCCGTTTGTAATGTAGCTTTCACTACATTTAAAATGTATCGTTGCCGGCGAGGTAATTGACATCAGACAATTCCGAAAGAATTGACGGCTATTGCGGCGGATAGACAGGGCGATCGCATGAATCGTTACAGATAGTGAAGAGCACCCCGTAAGCTTTGTTGAAGGCGCGTGTACTCTTGCTTTTGCGGCCAAGAAAAAACGATGCAACAATGCGTGCTGAAGCGATCCGCGCAGCCGGACGCCGGCTCATGATCTGACGGAGATGCTGGTGGTGGCGCTGCGTGCAATTCTGTCGAGCGTCGATAGCTGGGTAGCGATCCAGACATCCGCCGAAGCGAAGCTGGAGTGCGCATCTGTTCCCGGCGTTGGCCGATCAGGTGGTAACCCCCGACGGCAAGACGGTGCGCGGCGACCAGCGAGCGCTCAACCTGATGTCGGCCTACGGCAATGGCTTGGGCGTGGGACTGGGACAGGTGGGCACGGCAAACAAAAGCAACAGGATCACGGCGATCCCGGAGTTGGTCGACCCTCTAATGGGATTTCCTTCAGGGCGTCGAAAACAGCATGCGCTGGGTACTCGACATGGTCTTTGGCGAAAACGAGTGCCCTATGAGAGTCGAGAATACGGCGCAGAACTTCGCAATCCTGTGCCGTATCGCTTGAATCTGCTCAAGCGCGATACAAACACAAGCGCAGAACTGAAAATACGCCGCCTCAAGGCCCGCGCCAATGATCAATGTCGCGCCACAGCCTGGTCGGCGTGAGAGCTTCATGCGATCGCCCTAGCGCAATCCTCCATATGGCCGATCTGTTCACAGTCGTATTCCGCGAAGCCAACGCAGACTGCTCACTGAAACGCCACTTCCGCAAAACTGCGCAGCTTGCGACTATGCAAACGATGCAGCCCGTTCATCCGTAACAACTCCATCGCCTTCACACCGATCTGCAGATGCTGATCGACCTGCGCGCGATAGAACTGATCCGCCATGCCGGGCAGCTTCAACTCGCCATGCAGGGGCTTATCCGACACACATAGCAACGTACCGTAAGGGACGCGGAAGCGGAAACCGTTCGCGGCGATCGTCGCGCTTTCCATATCGAGCGCAACCGCGCGGCTTTGCGACAAGCGCTGCACCGGCTCGCGATGATCGCGCAACTCCCAGTTGCGATTGTCCACACTCGCCACCGTGCCCGTGCGCATTACGCGCTTCAGTTCGACGCCGTCCAGTTGCGTAACCTGCGCGACCGCGCGTTCCAGCGCCACTTGCACTTCGGCGAGCGCGGGAATCGGCACCCACAGCGGCAAATCGTCGTCGAGCACGTGGTCCTCGCGCACATAGCCGTGCGCCAGCACGTAATCGCCGAGACGTTGTGTATTACGCAGGCCCGCGCAGTGGCCGAGCATGATCCATGCATGCGGACGCAGCACGGCGATGTGATCGGTGATCGTCTTCGCGTTCGACGGCCCGACACCGATATTGACCATCGTGATGCCGCTGCCGTCCGCGCGCTTCAGGTGATATGCAGGCATTTGCGGCAGACGCGGCGGCGCCGTCCCTTCCTGCGCCTGCTCGCCAAGATTTTCGTTGTACGTGATCACGTCGCCCGGCTCGACGAACGACGTGTATTCGCTGCGGTAGGTGCGCAGCTCTTCGTCGTCGGTATGCGCCATCATCGTGCGGCCGAGTTTGACGAACTCGTCGATATAGAACTGGTAGTTCGTGTACAACACATAGTTCTGGCAATGCGTGGGCGAGGTTGCCGTGTAATGCTTCAACCGATGCAGCGAGAAATCCACCCGCGCCGCCGTGAACAACGCCAGCGGATGCGGCTCGCCCGGCAGCGGCTCATACGTGCCGTTGACAATGCGGTCGTCGAGCAGCGCGAGGTCTGGGGTGTCGAATACATCACGCATCAGGAACAGACGTTCGCGATCCAGATCGCCCTCGAGGTGAATGCCTTCAGCGAATGCGAAGTGAATCGGAATAGGCTGATCGGACACGCCGACTTCGATCTGCACGTGATGATTTTTGGCCAGCAGGCGCAATTGCTCGCGATAGTAGTTGCCGAACAGATCCGGCCGCGTGACGGTGGTTTCGAACACGCCCGGACCCGCGACGAAACCGTACGAGCGGCGCGAGTCGATATGCGTGTTGACTTCGGTGCACACTCTGACGAACGGGTAGCAGGCGCGTACCCGGCTTTCGAACAGTTCGTTGCGGCGATAGCGCGCGAAGGCGTCGCGCAGGAACGAGGTGTTCGCTTCGTAGATGGCCGACAGACGCGTGACGGCCTCGGTAGCGTCGTCAAAGGATTCGGTTGGGAAGCTGTTGGCGGGAGTCTGCACCACGCGTTGATTGGTATCGTCGTTCATCTTCATTCACCCCTATTGATGAGACGACATTACCACGGAACCCGTGATCGCCAAATGAGCGCGCCGCGCCTACCACAACTGCCGTAAGAGCGGCCGCAAGTTTGCGGGCACGCCGTGCGAAAGCAGCGCAAAATAAGGCGATCGCGCCCGTGGGCAAGGCTGGATTTGCTAGAATCGGGGCACCATATTGGAGAATCACCATGAAGCCGCTCCTTCCCGTCGCCGTTGCACTGGCCTTGGCCTTTGGCAACGCCGCGATGGCTGCCCAGCCTGTCGATGACACTCCGGCCGCCGGCGCGCCCCAGTCCGCCAACGAACGGGCGGGTCTGCCTGACCTGGAGAAGATCAATCGTCCGGCCGCCGAGGTCAGCTCGAAGGTCGAAATCAACGTCCCGCGCACGCCGAGTTTCCACGAGCGCAGCGGCAACGGCACCGAAATCACCGAGTATCGCGACAAAGGCAAGCCCGTTGAAATCAACGTGCATTCGAACCTCGGCACGCGCTATCAGATGAGCGCGCCGCTCGACACATCGCCCACCGTGCGCGACAACGGCCGCGCCAGCACGCGCTTGCCGTCGGTGAATCTGACCTATTGATGCATGCCGGGGCGGCGGCCCAGCGCAGGCCGCTCTCCTGGATTTGCGCGGCGCGCGTGCGTCGCCTCGGGCTTTCCTCAGCCTGCTTGCCGGTTTTCGGCATCGCGTTGCAACTCGGCGATGCAGCGTCGGAATGCCGCAGCAGTCCTGATTTGCCGTCCTGATCGACCGCGCTTTCTGCAACGCATTTGCCACGCATTTGCCACACTTAGCACTGGCCGCACCGCGCCAGCCCGACCAACCTGACCCGACGTTTCCCGCATGGCTGTCTTCACCGCTGTCACCGAACCCCAACTAGCAGCATGGATGCGTCATTACGATCTCGGCGAAGTCGTCGAGTTTCGCGGCATCCCGTCCGGTATTGAGAACAGCAACTTCTTTCTGACGACGACGCGCGGCGAATACGTCCTCACGATTTTCGAAAAGCTGACGGCCGAACAACTGCCGTTCTATCTCGATCTGATGCAACATCTGGCCGCGCACCGCGTGCCCGTTCCGGACCCGATGCCGCGCGAAAACGGCGCGCTGTTCGGCACGCTGCACGGCAAGCCCGCCGCCATCGTAACCAAGCTTGAGGGCGCGCCGGAGTTGGCGCCTCGAGTCGAACACTGCGTCGAGGTCGGGCACATGCTCGCACGCATGCATCTGGCGGGGCGCGATTACGCGCGCCATCAGCCGAATCTGCGCAGCCTGCCGTGGTGGAAGGAAACCGTGCCGACCATCCTGCCGTTCCTGGAAGGCGCGCAGCGCGACTTGCTGTCGTCCGAACTGGCGCATCAGGAGGCTTTCTTCGCGTCGGCCGATTACGCCGAACTGCCCGAAGGCCCCTGCCACGCCGACCTGTTTCGCGACAACGCGCTGTTTGCGCATGCCGCGCCGGAAACCGGCCATGAGGTACGCCTGGGCGGCTTCTTCGACTTCTATTTCGCCGGCTGCGACAAGTGGCTCTTCGACGTCGCGGTGACCGTCAACGACTGGTGCGTCGACCTCGCCACCGGCAAGCTGGACGAGGCGCGCACCGAGGCCATGCTGCGCGCCTACCAGACCGTGCGCCCATTCACCGTCGAAGAAAACCGCCATTGGGGCGACATGCTGCGCGCTGGCGCATACCGTTTCTGGGTCTCGCGCCTGTATGATTTTCACTTACCGCGCGCGGCCGAGTTGCTCAAACCGCACGACCCCGGCCATTTCGAGCGCATCCTGCGCGAACGCCTGGCCGGCGTTGCACTTCCAGGCATCCATACCTCATGCAACTGATCGAAGTCCCCGCGAAAACCGGCTATGTCTGGTTCCGGCAGGGTATCTGGCTGTTCCGCAAGAACCCGCTCGCTTTTCTGACGCTGTTCTTCACCTACCTGCTGGTCATGACGCTGGCGTCGCAGATTCCAGTGATCGGCGGCGTGCTGCCGCTGATGTTCATTCCGGGCGTCGCGGTCGGGTTTATGGCGGCGTGCCGCAACACCATCGCGGGCAAGCCGGTGTTCCCCACCATTCTGGTGGACGGTTTTCACTCGTACGGCGCCGTCGCCGCGAAACGCCTGCTGGTGCTCGGCGTGCTGTATGTCGTCGCAATGGCGCTGGTGCTGGCCGGCTCGGCGCTCGCCGACGGCGGCATGCTGCTGAAGGTCATGCTCGGCGCCGCCACGTTGGATCAGGAGGCGATCGCCAACAGCAATATCCCGCTGGCGGTGCTCGCCGCATTTGCCTTCTATATTCCGGTGGCGATGATTTTCTGGTTCTCGCCGATTCTTATCGCGTGGCACGACGTGCCGCCCGTTAAGGCGATGTTCTTTAGCATTGTGAGTTGCTGGCGCAATCGCGGCGCGTTCATCGTGTTCGGCGCATTGTGGTTCGCGGTGGCGACGACGGTCTCGTTTGGCTTGTCAGCGCTGATGCAGGCGCTGGGCGCGGGCGACTTCGCATTCGCGATCCTGATGCCCGTCACGATGATCGTTACAACCATGCTGTACTGCTCGTTCTACGCGACCTATCGCGGCTGCTTCGGCGTGCAAACGCCCGAGGCGCCGGACCTGCCGACCACTCCGGCGGCGTGAACCCAAGCTTGCAAGTTCTGCAGGCGCGGGCGCTTTTCTGGTGCCCGCGCCGTTCCACCTCGGAACACAGTCCACATCCGCATTAGGGCGCCGCGCACTCCGGTCGCAGGACACTGCCCGTCTCCCCTGGTTCGTCGAATCCCCAGCCGCACTCGTCAATGCGCCTGGAATTACGGCACAATGGTTTGCGCGCAATCGATTTGCACGCTCTTTTTAAACGAGATGCATCATGACCCAGCGCCCCGCCTTGCCCTTCACGCTCGACGAGCAACTCTGCTTCGCGCTCTATTCGACCTCGCTCGCGATGACGAAAGCGTATAAGCCGCTGCTCGACAAGCTCGGTCTCACATATCCGCAATATCTGGCGATGCTGGTGCTATGGGAAACCGACGACGTCACGGTCAAAGACCTCGCCGCGCGTCTGAATCTCGACTCGGCAACGGTCACGCCGCTGCTCAAGCGCCTCGAGACGCAAGGCCACCTGGAACGGGTCCGCGGCGTCGAAGATGAGCGGCTTGTGTATATCCGGCTCACGAAAGCCGGCACGGCACTGAAGCGCCAGGCACGCGAAGTGCCGGCAGAAATCTTCTGCGCGACCCAGCAAACGCCGGAATTCCTGCTCCGTCTGCGCGACGATCTGATGCGCCTGCGCTCCACCCTCAACGATTACATGGACCACTAGCCGGCTTACCTTGCCTTCAAAGCACGCTATCGGTCTGATGCAAAAATTCATTTGTACACAAATGATTAGTGTACTATCTTTGTCACACGCCGCTTCGATAGAGCTCCCCCCGAATGGCGAGCAAACAGCTAGCGGCAAATAGGCAAATCCTGACAACCCAGACAAAGGAGCAGCAAATGAACATTCTGTACAAAGCAAGTGCAACGAGCACCGGTGGCCGTGACGGCCGTGCAGTGTCGTCGGACAATGCTCTCGACGTGAAGCTGGCCGCACCGCGTGAACTGGGCGGCAACGGCGCAGCGGGTACCAACCCGGAACAACTGTTTGCAGCGGGCTACTCCGCCTGTTTCCTGAGCGCGATGAAGTTCGTCGCCGGCCAGCGCAAGCAGGCTTTGCCGGCCGACACACACGTCGCGGCGGAAGTGGGCATCGGCCCGAACGACAACGGTGGCTTCGCGCTAGATATCGATCTCCGCATCTCGCTGCCGGGCCTCGCCGCGGACGCGGCCAAGGAGCTGGTCGATGCAGCGCATCAGGTCTGCCCGTACTCGAACGCCACGCGCAACAACGTCGCGGTCCGTCTGCAAGTCGCGTAAGCTGCGGCCTTGATGAAGCTGATGATAGGGACGTGAGCGGCGAAGCCGCGCCGCCATGAACAGCGCCCGCACCTTGCAAACAGGTGCGGGCGCTGTGCCGTTTTGCGGATGCGGCACGTAATGTGCGGCGCCGAACCATGCCGTCATTTACCGTCGCCAACCCTGTGAATAACCGCGCAGTTCAGTAATATCGTCGCCTGACAGTTCATTGCGACGGTCGATGCTTCGCCGCGCAGCCATCCACCTCGACTCACGATTCCGATGACACGCGTCCGACGCCTGAACGACACCTTCGATACCGGTCTGGTCTGGTTTCGCCGCGACCTGCGCAGCACGGACAACGCCGCGCTCTACTACGCGCTCAAGCATTGCGAGCGCGTCTGGTGCGTGTTCGTGTTCGACACGACGATCCTGCAGCCGCTAATCGACGTCTGGCGAGTGCGCCATCCGGGTACCCAGCCGCAGGACCGTCGCATCGAGTTCATTCTTGCAGCACTGGGCGAACTGGATCAGGCGTTGCGCGCGAATGGGGGCGGCCTCATCGTGCTGTACGGCGACCCGGCCGATCTCGTGCCCAAGCTCGCCACCGAACTCGGTGTGGATGCGGTCTTCGCGAATCACGACTACGAACCGGTCGCGATCGAGCGCGACGAGACGGTGCGTGAGCGTCTCGCCGAAGCCGGACGTCAGTGGCTAACGTTTAAAGACCAGGTGATTTTCGAGCGTGATGAAGTGCTGACTGGACAGAGCAAGCCGTTCACGGTGTTCACGCCATACAAGAATGCATGGCTCAAGCAGCTGACGGCCTTTGATCTGAAGCCGTATCCGGTGGAAACCTACGCGAACCATCTCGCCGCACTGCCGCCTAAACTGGCCCGCCAGTTGCCGACGCTCGATCAACTTGGCTTCGCGCCAAGTAACCTCGCAGAGCTAAACTTGCCCACCGGCATGAGTGGCGCACAAGGTCTGCTCGACGACTTCCTGTCCCGCATTGACAGCTATGCGGACCGGCGCGATTTCCCTGCCGTCAAGGGCCCGAGCTATCTATCGATGCATCTGCGCTTCGGCACGGTCTCGATCCGCACCCTCGCGCGATTCGCGCACGAGATGTCACTGCAGCCTAATGGACAAGGCTCGGCAACGTGGCTATCGGAGCTTATCTGGCGGGACTTCTACTTCATGATCCTCTCGCATCATCCGAGGCTGGCGAACGGTGCTTCGTTCAAGGAAGAATACGATCGGTTGCGCTGGGAGCAAGGACCGGAAGCGGACGAGGCGTTTGCCGCGTGGTGCGACGGCCGCACCGGCTATCCGCTGGTCGACGCCGCGATGCTGCAACTGAACCGCACCGGCTACATGCACAACCGCTTGCGGATGGTGACGGCGAGTTTTCTGGTGAAGGATCTGGGCGTCGACTGGCGGCTCGGCGAACGCTACTTCGCCGAACAACTGAACGACTTCGATTTCTCGGCGAATAACGGCGGCTGGCAGTGGGCGGCGTCCACGGGATGCGACGCCCAACCGTATTTCCGGATTTTCAATCCGATCACGCAATCCGAAAAGTTCGACCCCGACGGCCGTTTTATCAAACGCTATTTGCCACAGCTTGCGAAGCTGCCAGCTAAATGGATTCACGCGCCGTGGCTGGCGGGCGCGCAGCGGCTCGCGGAATTCGGCGTGTTATTGGGTAAGGATTATCCGGCACCGATCGTCGACCATGCCGAAGCACGGCAGCGCACGTTGGCCCGGTTCGGCAAGTAAGCGTGTACTCAAACCGATTTGATCAAAAACGTCTGGAGGAGACTAATAGATGCGCCGGTCGGCGTCGCTGCATCGTCACGCTGACGTTTGCATTCTGGCGACGGGACAGTTGGGCAATTCGCGCAGCTTAGTGCTGGCTCATCCACGACGGTTGGCGGGGGTTCGCCTCACGGTCCAGCTTGCGCATACGGAATTCCAGATCGTACAGATCCGTGGCTTCGGAGAGGAATGCGTCGGCGCGTTCTCTCGCGAGTTGGTCGGGCGATTTGGTCAGAAACAGGAACAGGCGGCTAAGCAGATACATGGTCAACCTCAACTATGAAGGTAGGCGTCAACGCCTAGGGATAACCCGTATTATAGGGAAAACCCTAGGATTGCGCCACTGTTCATTTCGAAGTGTCGTCCCAGCATTACCGCGCGCCCGCTGAAGCCGTTGGGGCGGTACTTTCTGCGATCCGACCGGAGCCCGTGCGGCGCTGGTGCTTGAAGAATTCCCACACCATGGCGCTTGCATCCGGCCCTTTGGCGGAATGGAACGGCACGGCGTCGTCGCCGCCGCTCCAGGCATGCGCAAGCCCTTGCACGCGGCACAGGCGCACCACACGCCGACCGCCACGCAAAAAGTCGCGCATCACCACACCGCTCTTGCGTTCTTCCCGCACTTCGCCGGATTTGCGCGCGCCATTCTCGTCGACGATCCGGTTCAGCCGAAGAAACTGTATCGCCAACTGGTCCGCGTTGACCGGCGCGACCACATGGTCGGCGTCGCCGTGGACGATGATCGCCGGCATGCCAGGGTATTCGGCCACATTGGCGATCTCGTCGACGAGTTCGGCCGGTTCACGGCGCGCGCCGCGCCGCATCACGTCCATCGCCGTGATGCCGGAGCGGGCCTCGCCGAAAGCGGGGCCAGAATGCAGCGCGACCGCTGCAAAATGTTCCGGATAGTTGACGGCCAGAAGCGCCGTCAGGCCGGCACCGGCGGAGATTCCGGCCACGTAGACCCGCTCGCTGTCGAAACCATGCTGGGCCACGAGGGCATCCACCAGCGAGACCACCGCACGCGCCTCAGCGCCGCCAGCGTTTTCGCTGGCGTCGTACCAATGCCAGCAGCGGTGAGAATGCACATGTTTCGACTGTTCCGGATAAACCACGGCAAAGCCGAAACGGTCTGCCAGTACGTTCATCCGCGTGCCTTCGGCGAATTCATCGATCGATTGGGTGCAGCCGTGCAACATCACGACGAGCGGCATCGTGTCGAGCGCATGGCCGGACGGGATATACAAACCATACTGAAGGTGGTTGACGAGCCGACCGGGCGCGGCGGGCGCCGAATGGAACGAGCGCGTCCATGAGCCGCTCGCCCATGCCGACGCACGCGGCCGAACGCGCGATTCCCGGGCGACCGCGCGCGGAGCCTCGCGTTTTGCAGGTGCGCGCAGGGCGGCCGCGGGCTTGACCGGACGGACCTTGGTCGACGGCTTGCTGGTGGCGGCCCGCGCCGGCCGCGTGGTGGCGCGCCTGGCGGTTTTGTGAACGTGTTCAGTTTGAATGGCGAGCAGCCGTTTGAGACCGCGCAGCCAGATTTTCGATAGACTTTTTGCCATCGGCGGGTGACCTCGCAAAAAGGGACAGGTGTCATTCGGTAGAGCAACACCTTGTTGTGCAATGCACAATAACATCAATCCTCATGCGATGCTGGAGGTCTAAACTGCTGCCGAGAACCGAATTTTCCGCTCGACGAACCTTGCAGCAGCACCAACGTCAAACCTTTGCAAAGCGTGTTCGCCAGCCAACGTCTCATGACAAAAAGCGCGCGATGCGGCAAGTACGGCCGGTAGCCCCGTTTATACTGACGGTGCAATAGTTGACGCAGACCTTTGCTGCGTCGGCCATTTGCGCCGTTCGCGCGCTAGACCCTTACCAACCCGATTCTACGCGGCCTTAGTCGCGCATTTTCCATGCCCGATTTACCTGCCCATCTGTGGTACTCGATCACCAGCCTCGGCAGCGCCGGCATGACGCTGCCGCTGGCGTTCGCCATCGCACTTTGGCTGGCGGTCGGCTACACGTGGCGCATGGCTGCAGGCTGGTTGCTGCTGCTCGGCGCGGCCATCGGTGTCGTGACCGTGACGAAGCTGGCCTTTCTGGGTTGGGGCATCGGCGTGCGCGAACTGGATTTCACTGGTGTGAGCGGCCACGCCATGCTGTCCACCGCCGTCTATCCAGTCGCGCTGTTCCTGATGTTGCTGCCCGCCCGTCCAGTAATGCGTCTGCTCGGCGTCTTGCTCGGCCTTGCCGCTGGCATCGCGGTCGGCTTGTCGCGCGTCGTGCTGAGCGCTCACTCGCCGTCGGAAGCCATCACCGGCTGCCTGGTGGGCGCGCTGGCGGCGGTGGTCTTCGTGCGCATCGCGTGGAATGCCGAACCGGGCCGGCTGTCAGCATTGCCCGTCGCCGCGAGTCTGATGATCCTGGCGGTGCTGATGCACGGCGTGCATGTGCCGACGCAACGCTGGGTCACGCATATCGCACTGAAGGTCTCGGGTCATGAAAGGCCGTTCATCCGCGCCAAGTGGAAAGCCGTGCGGAGTGTTCGCCCCGCCGCGGCGCCGCTGTCGCAAACGCTCAACACGCTTGTGCCGCTGCGCTCGTCCGACGTCTGAAGCCCACTCCCACCGATTCACGAGCCGCTCTATGCGCGCAACTGGATAATCGTCATGGCTACCGTTATAACCTTTCATATATTACGATAGCGTCTTTAACCCGCCGTGCCGGCCCACGCCGGCCATCCAAGCCTTCATGACACTGTCCCGCCGCCTTGCGAAACATGCGCTGTTCATCGCCAGCGCCGTCACCGTTGCCGTCAGCGCCCATGCCCGCGCAGACGAACTGGTGGTCTCCGCCGCCGCCAGCCTGACCAACGCGTTCAAAGCGGTCAGCGAGGTCTTCGAACAGCAGCATCCCGGCACCAAAGTGCTGCTGAACTTCGGCGCGTCCGACGTGCTGATGCAGCAAATCGCCAAGGGCGCGCCTGCGGACGTGTTCGCCTCCGCGGATCAGAAAGCGATGGATAAAGCCGCTGCGGAAAAAGTGATCGTGTCGGCTTCGCGCCAGGACTTCGCCGCCAATTCGCTGGTGCTGATCGTGCCGACCGACAGTCATTTCATGCCGGCCTCGCTGAACGATCTGGCAGCGGCGAATGTGAAGCGTGTCGCTTACGGTGATCCGGCCTCGGTGCCGATTGGCCGCTATGCGCAAGGCGCATTGCAAGCCGCGGGCGTGTGGGACGCTGTGAGCGCGAAGGCCGTGCTGGCAGCGAACGTACGTCAGAGTCTCGACTATGTATCGCGTGGCGAAGTCGACGCAGGCTTCGTATTCAGCACCGACGCCGCGATCATGCCGGACAAGGTCAAAGTCGCGCTGAATGTGCCGACCCAAATGCCCATCACCTATCCGATCGCGCAAGTCGAAGGCAGTCGTCACGCCGCCGACGCGCAGGCCTTTATGAGCTTCGTGTTGTCGCCGGCCGGCCAGGCAGTGCTCGCGAAGTACGGCTTCATGCCCGCGCATCAACTTCACTGAGATTTCGCACGCTCATGCAACAGGCCTGGATTCCGCTCTTGCTGTCGCTGAAAGTGGCGGGCTGGGCCACCGCGCTCAATCTGGTGTTCGGCGTCGCCGCCGGCTTTGGCTTGTCGCGCTGGCGTTCGGGCGCGCGCGATGTGATCGATTCGCTGCTCATGTTGCCGCTCGTGATGCCGCCCACCGTGCTCGGCTACTACCTGCTCGTGTTGCTCGGCCGGCGCGGTGCGATCGGCGCCTGGCTCGACCGGTTCGATATCCAGCTGGTGTTCACCTGGCAGGGCGCGGTGATCGCGTCGACGGTGGTGGCGTTTCCGCTCGTGTTGAAATCGGCGCGCGCCGCCTTCGAAGCCGTCGATCCGCAACTCGAACGGGCCGCGCGCACGCTCGGCGTCAGCGAAATGGCGGTCTTCTTTCGCGTGACGCTGCCGCTTGCCGCACGCGGCATTCTCGCCGGCGGCTTGCTGGCATTCGCGCGGGCGCTCGGCGAATTCGGCGCGACGCTGATGATCGCGGGCAACTTGCCGGGACGCACGCAGACGCTCTCGGTTGCAGTCTATTCAGCCGTGCAGGCCGGCGACGACAGCACAGCCAATTTCCTCGTGCTCGTGACCTCGGTGACGTGCGTCGTGATTCTGTTGCTCGCAGGCCGTCTGGTGCCGCAGCACACGCTTTTGCAGTCCCGCTGATATGCCGCTCGCCGTCGACATCCGCAAGACCTTCGAGAGCGCCGAGCGCCGTTTCACGCTCGACGTCTCGTTCGAGGCGACCACACAGCGCGTTGTCCTGTTTGGGCCCTCCGGCGCGGGGAAGAGTCTCACATTGCAGGCCATCGCCGGCTTGTTACAGCCCGACGAAGGTTCGATCACGCTGCACGACAACGCATTATTCGACAGCGCACGCGGCGTCGACCTGAAACCGCAAGCGCGCAAGATCGCGTATCTGTTTCAGGACTACGCGCTCTTTCCGCATCTGAACGTGCGGCAGAACATCGGCTTTGGGTTGCAGCAGGGCTGGTTCAACCCGCGAGCGCGCATCGCGCATCCGCAAATCGAATACTGGCTCGATGCGCTTGAGTTGAAAAGCGTGGCGGGCAGCCATCCGGCGCAGCTTTCGGGTGGCCAGAAGCAGCGCGTGGCGCTGGCGAGGGCGCTTGTTGCGCAACCTCGGTTGCTGTTGCTGGACGAGCCGTTTTCGGCGCTCGATAGCGCGCTGCGTCAGCGCATGCGGCGCGAGCTGTCGGACCTGCAAACGCGGCTCGATATTCCCATGGTGTTGATCACGCACGATCCCGACGACGTCGCCGCCTTCGGCGATCAGGTGGTGCAGGTCAGCGACGGCTGCGTGCGTGAGAATCAGCCGTTCGCCGGGTACGCGCGCAGCGTGCCTTAACGCAAGCTCGCGCTCAGAGCGTGAGCGATCCTCAAAGCCCCTGAGCATTCCGAGCCCTCAGCGCATTCAGTCCTTCACGCCGAGAATCACGCTCGATGCCTTGAATGCCGCGACCGCGGTCCCACCTTCCGCGAGCCCGAGTGTGTCGACGCTCTCATTCGTCACGACCGCGGTGATAACGGTGCCGCCTTCCAGCACCAACGATACTTCCGCATTGACCGCACCGCGCTTCACGCTTTGGACCGTGCCGCGCAACTGATTGCGCGCGGAAAGTTTCAGCGGTGCGCCATCCTCATGCTCGACAAGCAGCACCACCCACGACGCCTTGATCAACGCGAACGCCGCCGAGCCCACCGCCAGCCCCAGCGTCTCGGTACTTTCATGCGTGACGACCGAGACGATCGGGTGGCCGCCGGTCAGCGTCAGCGACACTTCATCGTTGACCGTGCCGCGCGTGATCGCCGACACCGTGCCATAAAGCTGATTGCGCGCGCTCGTTTTCACGCCGATACGCCCGATCAGCTCCCAATCCGTCGCAAAGCCTTCGACAGCAGCGCCCGCGCGTTCGAGAAAGCGCCGATGCTCGCGTTCGACCGCCCGAAACGTACCGATCAGCTTCACGGCGCGTGGCGTGAGCGTGGTGCCGCCACCGCCTTTGCCGCCGGTCGAGCGCACCACGAGCGGCTCGCCGGCGAGGTTGTTCATCGTGTCGACGGCGTCCCACGCGCCTTTGTAGCTCATGCCGACGGCTTTCGCCGCGCTGGTAATCGAACCGGTCTCGCCAATCGCCGCGAGCAGCGCGATTCGCGACGCGCCGCCGAGCGTTTGCCCGCCCGCCTGAAACCAGACTGAACCGCCGAGTTCGAGGGGTTCGTGGGGCGATTCGGTGCGGTCTGGTGTCATGGCGGCCAAGGGTCGATGGGCGAGGAGAGGACAGCGAACCATTATAGCGACGCAGGCGCGGTGTTTATCTCGTCGGAGTGGGAGTCGAAGTCAGCGTTGAATATTCCGGCAGATAGGCTCGCCCACGGATTCTTTAAGACCGCGCAGTTAAGCATCGCGCGCGGCATCGCCAAACAGCCGGCGGGCAGCGGCATGCCAGTGAATTCAGTGCTGCCCGGGCCGACCTTTTACACCGCGTACTGCGCAATCCCATTCCCGAACGACCAATTTTCCTTCAGCACTTCGACGAGATTGATGAACACATCCTCTCGTCGCAATCCCGGCGACTCCGCCAGTTCATCCGCCATGCGCTTATATAGCGCTTTCTTCTGCTCGAGCGTGCGCGTGTTGTTGAGCGTGATCTGAATCAGCACGAGATCGTCGCTTCGCTCGATGTTCAGATACTGCTTGTCGCACACAAAATTGCTCTCCTCGTGTTCGGTGATCAGCATGAAGATGTCGTCTTTCGGCACATTAAATGTATCCACCAGCGAACGCTGAATGCTGTCCGTCAGCGCCTTCCGGTATTCAGCCGGCTTGCCGGCGCGCAATGCGATTCGTGTGAGCGGCATGATGAAACTCCTTGGTTGCAGTTGATTGGGTAAAGACAGATTAGGCCGACTCGGTCATAATTAAAAGCCATCATTGGCTATTTCATCTATATCCATCTGAAATGAAAGTCCTCGATCTCGATGCAGTGCGCGCCTTTGTGCTGGTCGCCGATCTGCACAGCTTTACTCGCGCCGCCGATGCGCTCGACACCACGCAATCGGCGGTCAGCCTGAAGCTGAAGCGGCTGGAGGCGCATCTGGGTAAGCAGTTGGTCGAACGCACGCCGCGCGTCGTGCGCCTTTCCGCGCACGGCAACGCATTTCTTGGTGCAGCACGCGATCTGTTGAGCGCGCATGAGCGGGCGCTGGGTTCGCTGTCGGTGGAACGACGGCGGCTCGCGTTGGGGCTGAGCGAGCATGTCGCAGGAACGGACCTGCCGCAGCTGCTCGCCAGGCTCAACGCCCACGATCCGGCTCTGGTGGTCGAATTGCACCTGGGCACGTCCGCCGCGCTGCTCGCGCAATTCGACGAACGGCGCCTCGATGCGGTGATCGTTCGCTATGGCGCCGATGAACCGCCGCGCGACGACGCCCAGGGGCTTTTTAGCGAGCCGCTTGGCTGGCTCGCCACGCCGGAATGGCTGCCGCGCATCGGCGAGCCCTTGGCGTTGGCGCTGCTGAGCCCGCCGTGCAACGTGCGCGACATCGCACTGCAAATCCTGAATGAAGCGGGGGTTGCATGGCAGGAGGTGTTCGTGGGCGGTGGTGTGGCGGCCGTCGGGGCGGCGGTGGCGGCCGGTCTGGCCGTGGCGCCGCTGGCGCGCAGAGTAGCGCCGCGCGGTTTGGTCGATGTCGGCGCGCGGCTGGGCTTGCCTCAGCTGCCGGAATCGCGCGTGACCTTGCATTCCCGGGTACGGGATAACCGGTCGATGGAGACGTTACGGCTGATGGCAAATGGGTTGGCAAGCGCTTGAGACATTCGGACGCGCCGCTATAAAAAACCCAAGCAGCTACGGTATATAATTGTCGCCATGCCCATCATTGCCCGGATCGACGGGCTGATCGTGGTCATCTACCCTCACGATCACGCTCCGCCTCATGTTCATGTTCTCGGTCCGGATGGTGAGATTATCTTTATCTTGAATTGTCCCAACGGCCCGGTGTCCATCCGCGAGGCCCGAGGATATTCAGAACGCGAAGCGCGCCGGCTGGCAAAACGCATTAACGAAATGGTGCCGTTCCTGTGCTCCGCCTGGAAAGGAATCCACTCATGAACAGCAGCGAAGAATGGCGGCTTGCGCGGGAACGTGGCGCCGAAACCGCCCGGCGTCCTGCCGCGCGCAGCGCATGCTATAAGCCGCGCACGAAGCGGCTCGAAATCACGCTGACCAATGACATTTCGTTGTTGGTGCCAGTCGCCTATATCGAGGGTTTGCGCAACGCATCGGCAGCGGATTTGCGCTCGATTGAGATCTTCGGTCTCGGTTCGGCGCTCGTTTTTCCGGCGCTCGACGTGGTGGTCTCGGTGCACGGACTCATCGATGGCGTCTTCGGTTCGAAAGCCTGGATGCGCGATATTGGGCGTACCGGCGGCAGCGCGAAATCGGAGGCGAAATCGGCAGCCGCACGCGAGAACGGCAAGAAAGGCGGACGTCCGCGTAAAGTCGCGTGAGGCTGCGCACAGCGGCAACCCTGCCGCGCTGTGAACCGGCGCACACGCGCTGGTT
Organism: Paraburkholderia sp. IW21; assembly: GCF_041321145.1. Taxonomy (NCBI): domain Bacteria; kingdom Pseudomonadati; phylum Pseudomonadota; class Betaproteobacteria; order Burkholderiales; family Burkholderiaceae; genus Paraburkholderia; species Paraburkholderia sp. IW21. Next base: position 41,781 of record NZ_JBGGWA010000001.1, read on the forward strand.
GAGTTGGACCTCAGTGCAGAATGGGCGGGAGCGAGCCGCTGCTGGCGGTGGCAGGATTGGCGGTTGCGTCCGCGGGACCGGCCTTTATGGGTGCCGACCTGGCCGGTGCGCTCGTGTGGACTACAGCCGGTTTAGCCGGGCCTGTTCTAGCCGCGACCTTCTTCACGCTGCCATGCGCTGATGGCCCGGCACCGCTCTTTGACGCCGACGCAACCCGCTGCGCACCATGTCGATCATGCGCCGCGTGCTTCGAACCCGCCTTCGCACCGGCGGGAGACTTGACCTTCGCGTCACGCGTCTTTTTCTTGGCGTGCTTCGCGCTATGCCCGCTCGCCTCGGGCGGATTCCACACTTCCGTATAACCCGCGGCCATTGCCGCGCCCGACACACACCACACGGCAACTGCCGTTGCTATTACTCGAACCCACATTGCATGCTTCTCCTGATCTTCGGCTTCATCGCGAGCCAGGATTATATTCTCTTGTAAAAATCCACATTTAGACTAATATCAATTTACAGTACAGATAAGGACTCACTCGCTCATGGTTCACGCTGCTCGCGCCACCCAACCCGAATCGCCGATCCGCCGGCCCGTTCCGGAACCCACGCTGACGGAAATGTCGGCGGCAGGTCTTCGCGCATTCTTCAATATCGCACGAGACTGGGACTTGAGCGCCGAAGAGCAGATCGTGTTGCTCGGTTCGCCAGGCCGCTCCACCTACTTCAAATGGAAGGCAGCGCCGGAAACGGCGCGCCTCGCGCGCGACACGCTCGAACGGTTGTCGCTGCTGCTCGGCATTTATAAGGCACTGCAGATTCTGCTGCCGCAACCCAGCGCCGCCGACACCTGGATCAAGCGTCCCAACAGCGCGCCGCCGTTCGGCGGCCGCCGTGCGCTGGACCGGCTGCTGGGCGGCAACATCAGCGACCTCGTGGCCGTGCGTCAATATCTCGACGCGATGCGAGGCGGCTGGGCGTGACACAACCGCATTGGCAGCACCGCTGGCGCAGCGCGTCGCTCGACTGGTCGCCCGCGTATCGCGTGATTCCAACACGCTTTCCGGCCGTCAATCTGTTTGACCGGGTCGCCTCGCCGGCAGATTTCGACGCCCTGTACGCGCTCGAAGCGATGACCAACGACCGTCTGCGCACCGAGGTCGGCGAACTCGATCTGGTGCCGCGCAAAGAGCGCCGTTTCGGTCCGGGATATGGACCGATCATGGCCGCACTCACACACCTGAATCCGCTCGGCAGCCGCTTTTCCGACGGCACCTACGGCGTGTTCTACTGCGCCCATTCGCGGACCACCGCAATCGCCGAAACGCGCTACCACACGGGGAAATTTCTGGAGGCGACCGCCGAGCCGCCCATGCGGCAGCAGATGCGCCTGTACACCGTAGCGGCACAAGGCAACGTGGTCGATCTCCGCGGCGATGCGTCACTTGATCTCGCGGTGCTGTCGCCCGACGACTATCTTGCCGGACAATCGCTCGGCCGCGCCGTGCGCGAGGCCGGTGCGCCGGGCATCGCGTATCCGTCGGTGCGGGATGACGAAGGGGAATGCCTCGCCGCGTTCAGAACGACACTGCTGCGCGACTGCCATCACGCGGCGTATCTGGAATACAACTGGAACGGCACGAGCGTCGATATGGTGTTCGAGCTCAATCAGGTCGGCTGAGATCAAGGCAGCGCCAACGCCGCCGCCCCGCTCTCACGCGCCGCCTCGACCGAGATCGACCAGCGCCGCAGCGCTAGGGGCTCCACGATCGTCAGCGTGCCACCCGGCCCAAATGCGCCGGTGTCGATGAACACCTGCGAGCCGACCTGCCGGATGTCGCGCATGGGCGTATGGCCGCAATAGGTCAGCGAAAGGCCACGCTGCCGCAACGGATCGCCATTGCCCAACGCCAGATCGCGGCCCCACAGCAATTGTTGCCGCGCTTCCGCGGAGAAATTCCCGGCGTCGAGCTCGGCGTCCGTGCCAAAGAATTCGGCATGCAGAATATTGAAACGCTCCTTGCCGCTGCCGACCACGCGCACGAGCGGTAGCGTCCGCAGATGCTCGGCGTAGCGCTGCAATTGTTCGTCGGATAAATTCGCCGCCCAGATCCCGCCGATTCCATACCACCACTGGCGCCGCAAGCGCCCATCGGCGACCCCGCATAGCGTGTCTTCGTGATTGCCGAGCACGGCGTAAAACCACGGCTTGTCGAGCAGCGCCAAAGCCTGCTCGGAATGTTCGCCGCGGTCCACCAGATCGCCGACCGAAAAGAGCCGGTCGTGCGCCGGGTCGAACGCCACCTCGCGCAGGAGATAGCGCAATGCATCAACGCAGCCATGCAAATCGCCGACGACAAAGTCGCGGCCGCTGAGGTTGGCCGGGTGATGCTGAACAGAGTTATCGAGTACGGTAGCCATGCGCTCATGATAGTGCGGCTTCCGAAAGTGCGTATGCGCGCCGCCTATCTCTTCCGCGCGTCCCGCGCACCGAAAATGACGCAAAAACGGCGTGTTCCCGGCAGGACTTACCGAAAACACGCCGTCAACGCGGTCGTTATTGCTGCGTGCGCAGCTTGGCGACCTGATCCACCGTCACGGTCGACTGCGGATTGCCGAACTGTTTGGTCACGTAGTTGGTGATGGCGGCCACCTGGTCGTCGGTGAGGTGGGTGCCGAATGCAGGCATCAACACATCCGTCTGTTTTGTCGTACGACTGACGCCGTGCAGGATCACCATCGCCAGATTGTTGGCGTCGCTCGCGCCCACCGCCGAATTGTGAATCAGCGACGGATACGCGCCCGGCGCACTCGCGCCCACGCCTTGCCCGGTCCAGCTATGGCAGGTCGCGCAATTGGCGATAAACAGTTGCGCGCCGTTCACCGCGTTGATCGTGGTGCCGCGCAGCGCGGTGACGTCGTCGGCGGCGGGATTGCCCCACTGGTCGCGCGGACGCGATTCCCCGCCGCTGATCGGCGGCACCGAGTGCAGATAAATAGCGATCGAGCCGACGTCTTCCCGCGTCAGATACTGCGTGCTGTCCGTGATCACGTCGGCCATCGGGCCCGCCGCATTGGCGCGGCCCGGCACCGCACCGGTCGACAGATAGGAAACCAGTTGGTCGTCGCTCCAGTTGCCTACGCCGCTGTTCTTATCAGGAGTGATGTTGTACGCATGCCAGCCGGCCTGCACCGCACCCGAGAACCGCGAACTGGTCTTCAAACCCTGGGTGAAATTGCGCGGCGTATGGCACTCCTCGCAATGCGCGAGACCTCCGACCAGATACGCGCCGCGATTCCACTCGGCACTTTGCTTCGGGTCGGGCACGAAGCGGCCTTCGGTGAAATTGAACATGTTCCAGAACACCATCAGCCAGCGCTGGTTGAACGGGAATTTCAGATCGCTGCGCGGCGGCGCGTAGTGGATCGGCGTGAGCGTCTTCAGGTACGCGCGAATCGCCAGCACGTCCTGATCGGTGACCTTGGTGTACTCCGCATACGGGAAGGCCGGATAAAGCCGCTCGCCGCTCTTGCCGATGCCTTCATGCATCGCACGCAGAAAATCGGCGTCGGTCCATTGGCCGATGCCGGTGTCCGGATCGGGCGTGATGTTCGGCGTCACGATCGTGCCGAACGGCGTGTTGATCGGCAAACCGCCCGCGAACGGGCGCGCCTTGTTCGCGGTGTGGCAAGCGACGCAATCGCCGGCGCGGGCGAGGTATTCGCCGCGTTTCACGAGATCGCTGCCGGCGGACGTGGACGTGGCCGCCGCTGCGGGTTGCGAGGCATCGTCGGCGTGCGCTTGCGTGATCGGCAGTTCGTCGTTGCGCTGCGTAGCGGGCCCATGCGCTTCATGCCAGGCCACGTAAAGCGCGGACACGGAAAACAGCGCCGCCAGCGTCGCCACCCTGAAACGGCGGCGCCGTGCATTCTGCACAAGCGCATTGGCCGGCTGCACGCGAGAGGTGTTCTTCGTCATTGTGGCTCTCCGTTCAGGGCTCAGATTTCACGCTTGAGCTTGTCGGCCAGTTTCATCGACAAAGCCGCGATCGTCAGCGTGCAATTCACCGATGCAGCGGTGGGCATCACGCCGCTGCTGGCGACGAACAGATTGGAGTGATCGTGCGTGCGGCAGTCCGCATCGACGACCGAATCCGCAGCATCGTTGCCCATGATCGTGGTGCCCATGATGTGATTGTTCGGCGCGAAGGTATCGTCGAACGAAACCTCGGCGCCGCCGAACAGCGAGGCGATCTGTGCATACAGTTCGTGCGTGTTCGCGGCGCTCTTCTTCACGTAGTCGTTGATCGAGTAGTAGATCTCGGGCTGCGGAATGCCAAGTGCATCCTTGTGATCCGCCGAGGGCACCACACGGTTCTGCGGTTCCGCCAGATGCTCGTGAAAGCTGTTGATGTTCAGCGTGCGCGCCGCGCGGTCGCGGATCTGCCGGTCGAGCTCGGCGCCGGTGAGACCTTTTTTCAGCAGGTCGGCGGCCACGCCCATAGTCGGCACGCCGTTCGACAGATGCAGCTTCTTCGCTGCGTAATCGGAGCGGAACGCGCCGTCGCGGAAGTTGACGATCGAGGTCATCTCCATCGGCCCGCGTCCCGGCCACAGCGGTTCGTTGGCGAGGAACGTGACACCCGTGCCCGGATGGTCCATCAGGTTGCGGCCCACCTGGTCGGAGCTGTTGCCGATGCCGTGCGGGAATTTGTCAGAGGTCGACATCAGCATCAGCTTCGGCGTTTCGATGCCGTTCGCGGCAAGCACGAACAGCTTGCCCGTCACGCGCGTGCTGTTGCCGTTCGGGTCCTTGTAGTGGACCGCCGTGATCAGCCCTTTGTTGTCTGCTTCGACGCGGTACACCACCGCCTCGGGAATCAGTTTCGCGCCTGCCTGTTCGGCCTTCTCCGCGTGCACCACGCCGTTGTACATCGCGGCGATCGGGCAGATCGGCATGCAGTTATTGTTGCCGCAGCAGGTAGGGCGCGCGTCGTACGGACGGCTGTTGCGCGCAACCGGTTCGGGCACCACCTTGAAGCCCTGCGCATTGAGCACGTCGCTAAAGCGCTGATCCATGTACGAGAGCGGAAGCTGGCTCATCGGATAGGGCCTGGAGCGCGGCGAGCCGAGATCGATCGTGTTGTCCGGGCCCGATACGCCCAATTGCACTTCAGCCGCCGAATACCACGGCTCCAGCGTTTCGTATGGATATGGCCAGTCGCGTCCCACGCCATACAGCTTGTGCAACTGAAAATCCGACGGCAACAGCCGCCAGGCCGCCGCTGCCCAGTGCCACGTCGTGCCGCCCACCAGCCGCAGATACTGTGAGCTGTACGGATAGTCGCCCTTCTGGATCAGGTAATTGTTGGCGGGTGTGTACTCGGGATGCGGCGCGTAAGGCGTCGACGGATACGGCGTCGCGAAGTCGGACTTGGCCGGCGAATTGCGGAAGTTCTCGACAATCTGCCAGCGCGGAATGCGCGGCCCGGCTTCGAGCAGAATCACCGACGCACCGGCCAACGCCATCTGATGCGCGACCAGCCCGCCCGCCACGCCCGAACCGACCACGACGATGTCGGCGGAATTTGAGTTTGCCATTGTTGCCCTCTTCTATGTCGACCGGAGTTGACGCTTTAGCGCGTTACTCCGGTCCCATGCACGCTGATTGTGCTGGCTTATCGTTGCTTGCTGGTTTCGCGTGCCGACGTTTCGTTCTGGTCAACTCAAGCAGGCGACATGGCACGCGCGAGAAGAACGTCGTTCACGCGCCCACCGGCTTCTGCGTCCAGTAGAACGGCACGTCGCGGCAATAAGACGGAATCGTCAGCACGTCCTTGACCGGGTCGAACATTAGCGCTTTTTCATAAGCGACCACGTCCACATGCGGCATCTCGCCTACGAGACCGAGATACCACGCGCGCATGATCGCGCTCACGGATTTCGCGAGCGCCGGCTGGTCGACCTGCAATGCCTGCGTGACGGTATCGGACGGAACGCCGCCATGGCCTTGCAACCACGTATTGAGCGCGGCGACGTTCTGGGTGAACTGGCTATCGGATTTCGCGAGGGCGGTGTAGACGCGTTTGCCGAGCACGGCGTCGAAGCCCGAGCGGCCGGTGAGACGCTGCGAGAGCGCAAGGAAGGCGTCGAGTCCGCCGCCGGCGGGCGCATCGGCGAACGCCGGGGTGATCCACGAGAGCGAGCGGCCCGCACCGGCAAACGCGAGCGCGGCGGCGGTGGCACATGCGCCCAGCACCCATGCCCGGCGCGTGGCCGAAAACGAAGCTTGAAACGAAGACGACTGCGGAACAGGCCGCGAGAGCGAAGTTGACGACGAAAACCCGGCTGAATGCGTCACTTCGTGGTGCGCATCATTGTTCTCCGGAACATCTGTCATGGGGACTCCAGATGGTGAGTCATTCTCAACAGGCAACGCGGCCACGGCGTGATACCGCTGGCGCGCTACATCGATTTCTCTAACCCCAAACCTGGTCTGGTGCCGCTTACGCGGTCTTGTGAACTCGCATAATGCTGATATGAGCCGCATTACGTTGTGCTGATGACAAGCTTGTGAAAACGGCTTATTGCGCGGCTTACTGCGCGGCACGAACTGCGGGAAGCCTGTCCACCTGCCAATCACCTTTCAATTGAAAGCGGCGCGCAAGGCCGTTGCGAAAGACTATAGCCTGTGATGTACCGATTCGACAAATGGTGCTCGAAGCGCGAGTAGAATCCGCGACACAGTCGACCCTCCACTCTTGATTCCATGCTCACAAAATATTTTCCGCGGGTTTTGCGCAATCGGCCGCGCATGCTGATCGCCCTCACCATCGGCGTCGTGGCCGCGCTGGTCGTGCCGGCGCACATGCGTCCCATGGTGCGCGTGCTGGCCGGTTGGGACGCCGCGGTATGGAGCTATCTCGTGCTGATCTGGGTGCACATGGCCTTCGCCGACGAAAGCCGGGTGCGCGAATTCGCAGTGCGAGACGACGAAAACGCCGGTGTGGTGCTGTTCGTGATCTGCGTCGCGACGATCGCCAGTATTGCCGCGATCGTGCTCGAACTAGCCTCGGCGAAAGGCACCGCCGGTGCGTCGACTGCGTGGCACTACCTGTTGACCGGCTTCACGTTGATCGGCGCGTGGTTCATGATCCCGACCATGTTCACCATGCACTACGCGCGGCTTTACTACGACCCTCACGTGAAGGAGACCGCGCTCCTGTTTCCCGATCACCATCTTCAGCCCGACTACTGGGACTTCCTGTACTTCTCGTTCACCATCGCAGTGGCCTCGCAAACCTCGGACGTGGTGCTACGCTCGCGTTCGATTCGCCGCGCAACGCTCGCACAATCGATCCTGTCGTTCTACTTCAATGTCGCCGTGCTCGGCTTGTGCGTGAACATCGCGGCGGGCTTGCTCGGCTCTTAGCCTTTCTTAGCCTTCTTAGCCTTCTTGGCTCTCGTAACGCCTGGCGCCGCTTCGCCTTTTGCGGTCATCGCCGCGCCCTCTCCACGCCCCGTGTAAAACCCGGACGACGCCGCCCGATTTACACGCGGGCCGTCCGCATCCACGGTCGATCCGGCCTTTGGCCGCCCTTCCGGCCTTCCTATACGGCGTAAGCTTTCGTCCCCCTCGCTTCAATCCAAATCGCACTGGCACACCGTTTGCTGTGTCTTGCGAATAGTTCTGGCCGGCTCCCTGCCCTCGACGCCTGGCGTCAAAGCACCCGCTGCTGGCCAGCGGCGTGACGATCTTTGCACTACATTGACCAGTACGCGCCTCGCTTCACGCATCGCGCGGTATCCGGCTCTGGAAGCCAATGAGCGCTGTGATCGCATGCCACTTGCATCCACACCGCAGCAGGACGAATCTGGAAACGACCGATGGAATCTCCAAACGGGTACGCGCCGCGGATCTACTTTTTTCATTCACTTCTCGTTGGACCGCTCGCTGCATGGCCTGCGCAGTTCGCTCACGCGGCCGCGCTGGGCTTCGATCATGCGCTGATCGGCAGCCTCTTCGAGCCCGGGCAAGCCAGTCACGGACAGGTGGTGGGCAACCATGCCCGGCTGCATCCGGTGTTCGAGACCCAGCAACCAGCCACCGAGGCGATCCGCACGCTGGCGGACGCTGCCCGCCAGAACGGCTTGACCTTGCTGGTCGATCTGGTGGTCGATCGCATGGCCGCCGATGGCGCGCTGTACGCCGAACACGCCGGCTGGTTCCATCCATTCGAGTCTGACGAGGCGCGGCTCGATCCGCGCCATGTGCATCGCGAGGACAACGTCGCGTACGCGAATTTCAACGACGCAGGCAGCCGCGCGGCGCTGGTCGACTGGTGGACGCGGCAACTGCTGGCGCTCGCCGATGCGGGTGTCGGCGGCTTCCGGTTCGATTCGCCGCATCGCGTGCCGTCTGCCGCCTGGCGGCAACTCGGCGACGCGGTTCGCGCGAGGCACCCCCACGTGCGTTTCCTCGCCGCAACCCCGGGTCTCGCCCGTGACGATCTGCTCAGCCTTGACGGCGCGGGTTTCGACAGCGTCTTCTCGTCGGTGCGCTGGTGGGACTTCCGCTCGAGCTGGATGGTCGAAGAGCATGCCGCCCTCGCACGCCTCGGCGCACCGATTGCCTTTCCCGAGGCGCCCTACGGCACGCGCCTCGCCGCAGAGTTAAGCGATGTGCACGACGCCGCCATCGTCGAGCGGGCTTACCGGCGCGCGCTGTTCGCGTCGGCTTCCGTCGGCACCGGCTGGATGATGCCGATGGGCTTCGAGTACGGCATCACTGAGCCGATGTCGCAGACGCGCGGTGACGCTTCGCAGTTCGCCGTGGCCTGTCAGTCGAAGCAATTCGATCTCTCGGAACCGATCAGCCACGCGAACGCGGTGGTGCGCACTACGAAGGCGCTACACGCCAACGGCGAATTGCGCCCGCTAAGCGGGCCCGGTGCGCCCGCAGCCGTCTTGTTGCGCGCCGACACACCCGATCTGCGCGATGCCGGCGAAGCCATTCTGATCGCCATCAATCCCGAACTCGGCGCACCCCTGCGTGTCGATCCGGCGCGCTTTCTCACGGGCGTGCCGGGCAATTTCACGCGCTTTGTCCCGCTCGATGCACCCGGGCATGCCTCGCCCGCCACATTGATACCGTTCACGCTCGCCCCCGGCGCGGTCCGCCTGTTCCGCGCGGCAGCCGACAAGCCGATCCGTCTCGCGCCGCCGATCGACAAGGGAAACAGCAAGCGCAGCGGACGCAAGACCGTGCTCGAAGCGATCAACGCGCCGCGCGTGGCGATCGAGAGCGTGACGCCGTCAGTCGATAACGGACGCTTTCCGGCCAAGCGCACGGTGGGCGAGCGTGCCGAGATCAGCGCGGCGATCTTCGCAGAAGGTCACGACAAGATCGCCGCCGCCGTCATCTGGCGCGCCGCCGACGAAACCGCCTGGCACGAAGTACCGATGAGCCCGGCACAGCCGGCCGGCCTCGACATCTGGAAAGCGCGCATTCCGCTGGAGCGCCTCGGCCGCCACGAATTCACCGTGATCGCATGGCGCGACGACTTTGCCTCGCTGGTCGAACATATCCAGAAGAAGCTGAAGGCAGGCCAAACCGTCGAACTCGAACTCGACGAAGCCACGCATCTGTTCGCGCTGGTGCTCGCCGAAGTGGAAACGGCGGAAGGCGCCGTGACCGAACCGCTCGAACATATCGTCAAGGCCTTCACCAAGGCCGATGCCGAAACGAAGCTCGCGTTGATCCTCGCACCGACCACGGCGAAGGCGATGACCGCCGCGCGTCACCGGCCGTTCCTGAGCCGCGATCCGGTCATCTACAAGATCGACGCCGAACGGAGCGCCGCGCGCTTCGCCAGCTGGTACGAAATCTTCCCGCGTTCGATGAGCGACGACGAATCGCGCCACGGTACTTTCGCAGACGTCGTCACGAAACTGCCGCGCATCCGCGACATGGGTTTCGACGTGCTGTACTTCCCGCCCATCCACCCCATCGGCCTCGCGAACCGCAAAGGCCGCAACAACACGCTGAACGCGCAACCGGGGGACGTAGGCAGCCCGTACGCGATCGGCGGGATAGAAGGCGGCCACACCGCCGTGCATCCCGAACTCGGCACGCTCGACGACTTCAAGAAAATGCTGGCCGCCGCGCGCGCGCACGGCCTCGAAATCGCGCTCGACTTCGCGATCCAGTGTTCGCCGGATCACCCATGGTTGAAGGAGCATCCGACGTGGTTCGCCTGGCGCCCCGACGGCACGCTGCGTTACGCGGAGAATCCGCCGAAGAAGTACCAGGACATCGTCAATCCCGACTTCTATGCGCACGATGCCAAGCCCGATTTGTGGCTCGCGCTGCGCGACGTATTCCTGTTCTGGATCGAAGCGGGCGTGCACATTTTCCGCGTCGACAATCCGCACACCAAGCCGCTGCCGTTCTGGGAATGGGCGATCGGCGACGTGCGTGCGCGCTATCCCGACACGATCTTCCTCGCCGAAGCCTTCACACGGCCACGCATGATGAACCGGCTCGGCAAAATCGGCTTCTCGCAGTCTTATACGTACTTCACGTGGCGTGAGTCGAAGCGCGATTTCATCGAGTACATGACCGAGCTCACGCAAACCGGTGCGCGTGATTTCTACCGGCCGAACTTCTTCGTCAATACGCCGGACATCAATCCGCGGCATTTGCAGTCACAGGGACGCTCGGGCTTTCTGATTCGCGCGGCGTTGGCATCGACGCTGGCCGGTTTGTGGGGCGTGTATAGCGGTTTCGAGCTATGCGAGGCCGCCGCGCTGCCGAACAGCGAGGAATATCTCGACTCCGAGAAGTACCAGTTGCGCGCGTGGGACTGGAACCGGCCCGGCAACATCGTCGGCGAGATCAGCGCGTTGAATCGGATTCGCCGCGCGAATCCGGCGCTGCAAACGCATCTCGGCCTGACGTTCCTGCCCGCGCACAACGCCAACATCCTATTCTTCGAGAAGGCAACCGAAGCGCGCGATAACGTGATCCTGGTTGCAATCAATCTCGATCCGTTCAACGAACAGGGCGCGGACATTGAATTGTCGTGGGACACTTTCCAGCAGTGGAACCTGCACGACCATGGCGCGCTGGAAGTGACCGATCAGATGACCGGTGCGCGCTTCGAATGGCACGGCCGCTGGCAGCACGTCCGGCTCGGCTCGGGCCAGCCGTTTTCGATCTGGCGCATCGCGCCGCTCGGCGGCCTGCCCGCGGAGCGCCCGGATGACGCCGACAGCGACTATCACGCAGACGCTGGCAACCCAACCCCCACGGAAGGTGCGACATGAAGCGTGAAGATCCAGCACAAGCAACGTCGCAAGCCCATACGAGCGCCACCACCGGCAGCGCCGCCAAAGCACGTTCGCATCGGCGCGGCAAACCCGCCGCCCTGAGCGACGATCCGCTCTGGTACAAAGACGCGATCATTTATCAGGTGCACATCAAGTCGTTCTTCGACGCGAATAATGACGGCGTGGGCGATTTTCCGGGCCTGATCGCGAAGCTCGATTACATTGCCGAACTCGGTGTGAATGCGATCTGGCTGCTGCCGTTCTATCCGTCGCCGCGCCGCGACGACGGCTACGACATCGCCGATTACCGCAACGTGCATGCGGACTACGGCCAGCTGTCCGACGTGAAGCGCTTCATTCAGGAAGCGCACGCGCGTGGCATTCGCGTGATTACCGAACTGGTGATCAACCACACGTCGGATCAGCACCCGTGGTTTCAGCGCGCGCGCCGCGCCAAGCCGGGATCGAATCATCGCAACTACTACGTGTGGTCCGATACCGATCAGAAGTACCAGGAAACGCGGATCATCTTCATCGATTCGGAACCGTCGAACTGGACGCATGATCCGGTCGCGGGCGCTTACTATTGGCACCGTTTCTATTCGCACCAGCCCGACTTGAACTTCGACAATCCGGCCGTGCTGAAGGAAGTGCTGCAGGTGATGCGCTTCTGGCTCGACATGGGCATCGACGGGCTGCGGCTCGATGCGGTGCCGTATCTGGTGGAACGTGAAGGCACCAACAACGAGAACCTGCCTGAAACGCACGCGGTGCTGAAGAAAATCCGCGCGACCATCGACGCCGAATATCCGAACCGGATGCTGCTTGCCGAAGCAAACCAGTGGCCGGAAGACGTGAAAGAATATTTCGGCGACGAAGACGAATGCCACATGGCATTCCACTTTCCGTTGATGCCGCGCATCTATATGTCGATTGCAAGCGAGGATCGCTTTCCGATCACCGACATCATGCGGCAAACGCCGGATTTGGCCGAGTCGAACCAATGGGCGATTTTCCTGCGCAATCACGACGAACTGACGCTGGAAATGGTCACGGATTCCGAGCGCGATTATCTATGGAACACGTACGCAAGCGATCGCCGCGCGCGGCTGAACCTCGGCATTCGCCGGCGCCTCGCGCCGCTGATGGAGCGCGATCGACGGCGCATCGAGCTGATCAATTCGCTGCTCCTGTCCATGCCTGGCACACCCGTGATCTATTACGGCGACGAGCTCGGCATGGGCGACAACATCCACCTCGGCGACCGCGACGGCGTACGCACGCCGATGCAATGGTCGTCGGATCGCAACGGCGGCTTTTCGCGCGCCGATCCTGAACAACTGGTGCTGCCGCCGGTGATGGGCTCGCTGTATGGCTTCGATGCGGTCAACGTCGAAGCGCAAAGCCGCGATCCGCATTCGCTGCTGAACTGGACGCGGCGCATGCTCGCCACGCGCCGCGCGAAGCAAACCTTCGGACGCGGCACGATCCGCTTCCTGAAGCCGGAAAACCGCAAGATTCTCGCGTATCTGCGCGAGATGCCGGGCGAGCCGCCGATTTTGTGCGTGGCGAATCTGTCGCGCGCACCGCAAGCGGTCGAACTCGATCTATCCGAATTCAATGGCTCGGTGCCGATCGAAATGACCGCCGATTCGGTGTTCCCGGCGATCGGCCAGCTGACTTATCTGCTGACCTTCCCGCCCTACGGCTTCCTGTGGTTCATGCTGTGCGAAGGCGGCCAGCGTCCGACGTGGGCCCAGGCACATTCGGAACCGCTGCCGGAATTCGTCACGATCGTGATCCGCGAAGGCCAGGTCGGCCCGACCCCGGAGAACGTGCGCCTGCTCGAATCCGAAGTGTTGCCGTCGTGGCTGAGCCGGCGCCGCTGGTTTGCATCGAAGGATCAGAAGATGCATGCGGTGCGCCTTGCCGCGCTCACTACGATTCCGAACGGCGGCTTCGCCTTCACTGAAATCGAAGCGGACGTCGGCGATCACACCGAACGCTATGTCGTGCCGATCGCGATCACGTGGGGCGGCGAAACGACCTTCCCGCTGTTCATGCAACTGGCGCTGGCACGCGTGCGCCGCGGCCGCAACGTCGGCCATCTGACGGACGCTTTCGCGCTGCCGATCTTCGCCCATGGCGTGCTGCGCAAGCTGCGCGAACGCGCCGTCGTGACGACCGTGCAGAAGAGCGACATCAACTTCATTCCGACCGAGCGTTTCGCCGAACTCGACGATCTCGGCGAGCGGCCCGAAATCCGCTGGCTGGCGGCCGAACAAAGCAACAGCTCGCTGATCATCGCCGATGCGGCAGTGTTGAAGCTGGTCCGTCGTCTGGTGAGCGGCATTCATCCGGAAGCGGAAATCAGCCGCTATCTGACCCAGCTCGGCTACGCGAATACCGCGCCGCTGTATGGTGAAGTGGTGCGCGTCGATCCCGAAGGCGTGCCGCATACGCTCGCCATCTTGCAAGGCTATATCGACAATCAGGGCGACGCCTGGAACTGGTCGCTCGACTATCTGCGCCGCTCGGTGGACGAGCTCGCCATCGCCGTCGATACGGAAGCGCCATCGCCGGATCGCGACAACGAAGCGATTCTCGTGGAAGGCTACAGCGCGCTGGCGGGCATCATCGGCAGGCGGCTTGGCGAATTGCACGTGGCACTCGCGTCGCCTTCCGACGACCCGGCGTTCGCGCCGGAACCCGCCAGTGCCAAGCAGGTGAAGGCGTGGGTCGACGGTACGCAATCCATGCTCGCCGGCGCGCTAGATCTGCTCGCGCCGCGCGTCGAGCAGATGAGCGATCCGGACACCAAAGCGTTGGCACAAAGCCTGATCGACCGCCGCGCCGCGCTGGTCAACGCCGTCGGCAAGCTGGTGTCGGGCGATGCGGGCGCCCTGCGTACGCGCATTCACGGCGACTTCCATCTGGGTCAGGTGCTGGTGGCGCAAGGCGACGCGTATCTGATCGACTTTGAAGGCGAGCCCGCGCGCACGCTCGAAGAGCGGCGCCAGAAGTCGAGCCCGTTGCGCGACGTGGCCGGGTTGATGCGCTCGCTGTCGTATGCGAGCGCGGCAGCGCAATCCACCATGGAAAGCGCGCCGCAACAAACCGCCGACCGCAAGCGCGCGCTGTTCGACCGCTTCCGCGTGCACGCCACGGAAACGTTCTTAAAAGAGTACCGCGTCGCCGTTGCAACCGCTGAACGGCCGTTGGTGGCGTCGGAGGCAGAACAGGCCTTGCTTGATCTGTTCCTGATCGAGAAAGCCGCCTACGAAATCCGTTACGAAGCGGCCAACCGCCCGACGTGGCTCAGTTTGCCGGTACGCGGCCTCGCCGCGCTCGCCAGCCGGTTGCTCGGCGATACCGGCACGCCGCAGCACGATCCATCCTCCCACGCACCGCCTAATCCGGCCGAGGGCGACTATGAGTGAACATGATCCGGCCGCAGGCCTCCAGCCACTCGAGATCGACGCGCTCGTCGAAGCGCGTCACCCCGATCCTTTTTCGCAGCTCGGGCTGCATCAAACGGACGCGGGTCCGGTGGTGCGCGCGTTGCTGCCGAACGCCTCGCATGTCACCGTTATTTCCCGCGCGGACGGCGCGACACTTGGCGAACTCGAACAGCTCAGGCCGGGGCTGTTTGCCGGCCGCGTGACGTCGGCGGCGCCTTATCGCCTGCGCATCGACTGGCACGGCACCGTGCAGGAAATCGAGGACACGTATTCGTTCGGCGCCGTTCTCGGCGACGAGCCCCTGGGGCGTCTCGCCGGCGGCGACCCCTATGCCGTGCTCGAATGTCTCGGCTCGCGTCCCATGGAAGTGGACGGCGTGCCGGGCGTGCGCTTTGCCGTATGGGCGCCGAATGCGCGGCGCGTGTCGGTGGTCGGCGACTTCAATGCGTGGGACGGCCGCCGTCATCCGATGCGGTTGCGTCATCAGGCCGGCGTGTGGGAACTGTTCGTGCCGCGCGTCGGTGCGGGCACACGCTACAAATACGAGCTGCTGTCCCGCGACGGCCACCCGCTGCCGTTGAAGGCCGATCCGTGTGCAATGCAAACGGAAAAGCCGCCGGGCACCGCCTCAGTGGTCGCGCATGTCGACGAGATCGAACAGTTTCAATGGACCGATCACGACTGGATCCAGTCGCGCGCAGACAAGCAGACGCCGCGCGCGCCGATCTCGATCTACGAAGTGCATGCCGAATCGTGGCTGCGCGTCGCCGAAGAAGGTCAGCGCGGTCTCACCTGGGAAGAACTCGCCGAGCGATTGATTCCGTACGCGAAAAGCATGGGCTTCACCCACGTCGAGTTCATGCCGATCGCCGAGCATCCGTTCGGCGGTTCGTGGGGGTATCAGCCTTTAGGGCAATTCGCGCCGTCCGCGCGCTTCGGCAAGCCCGAGCAGTTCGCCGCGTTCGTCAACAAGGCACACGAGGCGGGCCTCGGCGTGATTCTCGACTGGGTGCCGGCGCACTTTCCGAACGACGCGCACGGTTTGATCGACTTCGACGGCACGCCGCTCTATGAGCACGCCGATCCGCGCGAAGGCTATCACCAGGACTGGAACACGATGATCTACAACCTCGGCCGCAACGAGGTGAGCGCGTTCCTGGTGGCATCGGGCCTGGCGTGGTTGAAGCGCTATCACGTCGACGCGCTACGCGTGGACGCGGTCGCCTCGATGCTGTATCGCGACTATTCGCGCGCCGCCGATCAGTGGGTACCGAATATCTATGGCGGACGGGAAAACCTCGAATCGATCGCGTTTCTGAAGCGGTTGAATCACGAGGTCGGCTATGTGCCGGGCGTGCCGGGCGCGATCACGATCGCCGAAGAGTCGACGGCGTGGCCTGGCGTGACGGCGCGCGTCGAAGACGGCGGCCTCGGTTTTCAGTTCAAGTGGAACATGGGCTGGATGCACGACACGCTGCACTACATGGAAGAAAATCCGGTCTACCGCCAATACCATCACCACATGATGACGTTCGGCATGGTGTACGCGTATTCCGAGCGCTTCGTGCTGCCGCTTTCGCACGACGAAGTGGTGCACGGCAAGGGCTCGCTGCTCGGCAAGATGCCCGGCGACAGATGGCAGAAGTTCGCCAACCTGCGCGCGTACTTCGGTTTCATGTGGACGCATCCCGGCAAGAAGCTGCTCTTTATGGGCGGCGAATTCGGCCAGATGGCGGAATTCGATCACGACACGTCGCCGCATTGGCATCTGCTCGACGACCCGAACCATCACGGTGTGCAGAAGCTGGTGCGCGACCTGAACCATCTGTATATCGAGGAGCCCGCGCTGCATTTGCTCGACAGCGAGCCGGGCGGCTTCGAATGGCTGATCGGCGACGACAGCGGCAACAGCGTGTATGCCTACCGGCGCACCGACGGCGCGGGCCGCGAACTGGTGGTGGTGTGCAATATGACGCCGGTGCCGCGGGTCGGCTACCGGATGGGGATGCCGCGCGGCGGCCGCTGGGCCGAAGTGCTGAATACGGATGCCGGTGTGTACGGCGGCTCGAACATGGGCAACGGCGGCCTGATTCACACCGACGAAATCTCGAGCCACGGCAGGCCGCATTCCGCCGCGCTGACATTGCCGCCTTTGGCGACGATCGTGCTACGCGCCGATTGAGAGAACTGCTGTAAGGCGAGCGCGCGGCCGGGACACCCCGCGCTCGTTGCATGAAGACCCACGAGAGCGTTCATAAATCAGAACAAGGAAGGGGAACATGTCGCATGCAATGCCCGACCGGCTTCTGCCCGGCTCGCCCTATCCGCTTGGCGCCAGTTGGGATGGCCTCGGTGTCAACTTTGCGGTGTTCTCGGCGAACGCACAGAAAATCGAGCTTTGCCTGTTCGATCCCACCGGTCGCAAGGAACTCAGGCGTTTCACGCTGCCTGAATGCACCGACGAAGTCTGGCACGGCTACTTGCCCAACGCGCATCCCGGCACGGCGTACGGCTTTCGCGCGCATGGGGCGTATCAGCCGCAGCATGGGCATCGCTTCAATCCGCACAAGCTGTTGCTCGATCCGTATGCGCGCAAACTGGTGGGGCAATTTCGCTGGTCAGATGCGCTGTTCGGCTATCGCGTGCATTCGAATCGCGCCGACCTTTCCATCGACCGGCGCGATTCGGCACCGGCCATGCCGAAGTGCGTCGTGATCGACGAAGCATTCGACTGGTCGCACGACAATCGCCCGAATGTGCCGTGGGGTGAAACCATTGTCTACGAGACGCATGTGCGCGGCGCGTCGATGCTGCGCGCCGATTTGCGCCAGCATGAACGCGGCACGTTCTCCGCGCTGGCGTCGCCGGAATTCATCGAGCATTTGCTGAAGCTCGGCGTGACCGCCGTGGAATTGCTGCCGGTGCATGCGTTTCTGAACGACCGCTTTCTGGTGGCGCGCGGCTTGCACAACTACTGGGGTTACAACACTGCGGCATTTTTTGCACCGGAGCCGTCGTATCTGAGCACACACAGGCTCGACGAAATGCGCATCGCCGTGCGCCAATTGCACGCGGCCGGCGTCGAAGTGATTCTCGACGTGGTCTACAACCACACTTGCGAAGGCAACGAGATGGGGCCGACCATCTCGTGGCGCGGCCTCGACAACGCAAGCTACTACCGCCTGATTCCCGGCGACGAACGCCACCATATCAACGACACCGGCTGCGGCAATACCGTGAATCTGCCGCATCCGCGCGTGCTGCAAATGGTGATGGATTCGCTGCGCTACTGGTCGACGGCATTCAATATCGACGGTTTCCGTTTCGATCTCGGCGTGACGCTCGGCCGCGAGCAACACGGTTTCGACCCCGGCTCCGGTTTTTTCGACGCGTTGCGCCAGGACCCGATCCTGTCGCAACGCAAGCTGATTTCAGAGCCATGGGACATCGGCCCGGGCGGCTATCAGCTCGGCAATCATCCGCCCGGCTTCGGCGAGTGGAACGACCGGTTTCGCGACACCGTGCGCCGCTTCTGGCGCGGCGACGCAGGGCTGCGGCCCGATCTGGCCGCGCGTCTCACCGGCTCGGCCGATCTGTTCAACCGGCGCTTCAGGAAACCGTGGGCATCGGTCAATTTTGTCACGTCGCATGACGGTTTTACGCTCGCCGACGTCGCCGCGTATGAGCACAAGCATAACGAGGCGAATCGCGAGGACAACAACGACGGTCACAACGAAAACTGCAGCCGCAATTGGGGCGTCGAAGGGCCGGCCGACGATCCGGTCATACTCGAAACCCGCAAACGCGTGGCCCGCTCGCTGATCGCCACGCTACTCATGGCACTCGGCACGCCAATGGTGCTGGCAGGCGACGAATCGCTGCGCACGCAGAACGGCAACAACAATGCGTACTGCCAGGATAACGAACTATCATGGCTCGACTGGGCGCGCGCGGCATCGCCCGATGGCCGCCAGATGACCGCGTTCGTCGCACGCGTGATCGCGCTGCGCAAACAGCATCCGTTGCTGCGCGAGACGCGCTTTCTGTTCGGCGACCGCGAAGTGTTGCCGGGCCTGTTCGATGTCGGCTGGTTCGACGAACACGGCGACCCGCTCACCATCGAAGCCTGGCAGGATCCCGAAGGCCGCGCGTTCACGCTGCGGCGCGCAGGTCCAGGCTTGAATGGCGAAACGGAAGTATTGTTGATGATGCTCAACGCAGCCGAGGAAACGCTGCGGTTTACGCCTCCCGCACCGCACCTGGAATGGCATGTGCTGTTAGACACTGCGGGACCGGAAAGCGCGCCGCACCGGTTGGCGGTTTCAGAAGTCGAAGTGGCCGCGCATAGCCTCGTGATGATGGCCGCGCAACCGGTGGGCGAAGCGGATTGGCAGGCGGGCTGGAAGGCCGGCGCGCAGCATGGGCCACGGCTGCTGACTGCCCTGCCGCCCGATCCGGGTGCGCATCCGCCGCGCGGCGAAGCATCGCCAACCACGTAGGCCGCACGTGCAGCATGGCAAGGCCGTGGCGTCGTGACGCGTTGGGCATCCGCGTTGGGCATCCGCATTGGCCAGCTTTAATACACGGGTCAAACGCAAGACGCAGCTTGAAAGCAAACCGAATGGTGACGAATCATGTCCGAAAGTCCGATTGATCCTCATGCGCATCATCACGCGCATTGCCTGCCGTTCGGCGCCCAGTTGCTGGGCGCCGCGGGCGCGAACCCGCGCACCCGGTTTCGCTTCTGGGCGCCCTCGTGCAAGACCGTACAAGTGGCAATCGAAAACGGACCGGCTCAAGGCACGCACGAGATGACGCCGACCGCCAACGGCTGGTTCGAAACAACCGTCGATGGCGGCGCGGGCACGCTGTATCGCTTCCGGCTAGACGGTGAACATGCGGTGCCCGACCCTGCGTCGCGTTTCCAGCCCCAGGACGTGCACGGTCCAAGCGAAGTGATCGACCCGCGTGCGTATCGCTGGGAACATACGAACTGGCACAGCCGCCCGTGGGAAGAAACGGTCCTATACGAGTTGCACGTCGGCGCGATGGGCGGCTATGCGGGCGTGCAGAAACGTTTGCCGGCGCTCGCCGCCCTCGGCGTGACCGCCATCGAGTTGATGCCGTTGAACGACTTTCCCGGCAAGCACAATTGGGGTTATGACGGCGTGCTGCCGTATGCGCCCGATTCGGCGTACGGGCGCCCCGAAGAACTGAAAGCGCTGATCGACGCCGCGCACGGCCTCGGCCTGATGGTCTTTCTCGACGTGGTCTACAACCACTTCGGCCCGGAGGGCAACTATCTGCACGAATACGCCCGCTCTTTTTTCCGTGAAGGCACGCATACGCCGTGGGGTCCCGCGATAGACTTCGAGCGCAGCGAAGTCAGCGATTTCTTCACCGACAACGCCGTCTACTGGATCAACGAATATCGCCTCGACGGGCTGCGTTTCGACGCGGTGCACGCCATCGACAATCATGCGTGGCTGCGTGAATTGTCCGACCATATCCGCGCGAAAGTGCAGCACGGCCGGCATGTGCATCTGGTGCTGGAAAACGAACACAACAGCGCAAGCCTGCTGGAAACGCATTTCAACGCGCAATGGAACGACGACGCGCATAACACCCTGCATGTTCTGCTGACGGGCGAAACCGAAGGCTATTACCACGCGTATGAAGACCAGCCGATTCGCCGCCTCGCGCGCGTGTTGTCGGAGGGCTTCACGTACCAGGGCGAGCCGTCGCCGATTCACGACGGCGCGCCGCGCGGCGAATCGAGCAAGCATCTGCCGCCCACCTCGTTCGTGATGTTCTTGCAGAACCATGATCAGATCGGCAACCGCGCATTCGGTGAGCGCCTGCGCAAGCTGACGTCGGACGATGCATTGCGCGCCGCCACCGGCTTGCTGTTGTTGTCCCCGCAAATCCCCCTGCTGTTCATGGACGAGGAATACGGCTCGACCCAGCCATTCCTGTTCTTCACCGACTACAGCGGCGATCTCGCCAACGCCGTCCGTGAAGGACGACGCCGCGAATTCGCGCGCTTTTCATCGTTCAACGACGAAAAACGGCGCGCGCAGATTCCCGATCCGAACGACGTGAAGACCTTTGCCGCGTCGTCCTCGCCTGAGCCTGCTCAGGCACCCGCACAAAACGACGACGCAAAAGACCGGCTCGACTGGATGCACTTCTACAAATCCGCGCTGGCCGTTCGAGCAAAGCTGATCACACCGCGTCTGAAGCACGGCAAGGCACTCGACGCGACCGTGCTGACCGGTGAAACCGGCGGTGACGCCAATGCGCTGACTGCCCGCTGGAAACTCGGCGACGGCGAGACGTTGTCGATCGCATTGAATCTCTCGAAGGAGAGCGTGAGATTCCCCGATCTGCCCGCCGGCAAAGTGATTTTCGAAACGCCGCCGCGCGTGCGCGAGCAGATCGACGCCAAGGTGTTGCCGTCGAACGCGTTCGTCGCGTGGCTGACCGGCGACGTCAGCGACTATGCCATCGGCCACGATGCTCGCATCGCGGGCCAACAGGAGCGCCACACGTGAGTGCTACCCGACGTCCGACCCATACGATCGTTACCCTTGCCGCTCGCGCCGGCTTCGAAGTCGAGTGGCGGGACGCGCATCATACGACGCAGCATGTGCCCGAGAACACGCTCGCCGTGCTGCTCGAACGGATGGGTTTGCCGTGCGCCAACGCCACGCAAATCCGGCAAAGCGCCGCCGCGCTCGAAGCCGAACTGTCCGGTCGAAAATTGCCGCCGCTGATGACCGCGGAGGTCGAGCGCGGCATCGCGCTGCCTGCCGCGGCGATCAAATCCGGCAGCCATTATCGGGTCGAGCTCGAAAGCGGCTCGATCATCGACGGCCGCTTCACGGCGCCCAAAGGCGAGGAAGCCTTGCTCGCACCGATCGACGAGCCCGGCTATCACACCCTGGTCATCAACGAGCAACGCGTGACGCTGGCCGTTGCGCCGTCACGCTGTTATACGGCCGCCGATGCATGGCGCACGCTGCACGGCGAATCCGCGCAGACACAGCCGCTATGGGGCATCGCCGCGCAGTTGTACGGCTTGCGCCGCACGGGCGACGGCGGCATCGGCGACTATTCGGCCCTCGCGCAGATGGCGGTCGAAAGCGCGAAGCGGGGGGCCCATGCGCTCGCTGTCAGTCCGACGCACGCGATGTTCAGCGCGGAGCCGAACCGCTTCAGCCCGTATTCGCCGTCGTCGCGCTTGTGGCTGAACGTCACGCATATCGATCCCGCCGCGGTGTTCGGCGCCCCCGCCGCGCGCGCCGCGCTCGAGGCCACAGAGGCGACCGACGCATGGTCGAGATTCGAAGACTTGCCGCTGATCGATTGGCCGAACGCGGTGGTGTTGAAGCTCAAGGTTTTGCGCGCGCTGTACGAGAATTTCTGCACGCAGGAACGCACCCAAGGTACGCCGCACGCGCTCGAATTTCACGGTTTCTGCGAGCGTGCCGGACGTGCGCTCGAAGATCATGCGCGTTTCGAAGCCCTGCAGGCGGTGCAACTCTCGCAAGAAGGCGGTAACGGTCATTGGCGTAACTGGCCTGAGGCGTTGCGCGATCCGCGCAGCCCGGAAGTCGAGGCCTTCGCCGAAGCCCATCGCCACGAGGTCGACTTCCATCTATTCCTGCAATGGCTCGCCGCCAAGGGCGTGTCGCACGCGCAGCACGCAGCACGCGATGCCGGCATGGCCGTCGGCCTGATCGCCGACCTCGCGGTGGGATGCGATAGCGCCGGCAGCCATGCGTGGTCGTATCGCGACGATATGCTGCAAGGCGTTTCAGTTGGCGCGCCGCCCGATCTGTTCAACCAGGCCGGACAGGCGTGGGGCCTCACTACCTTTTCGCCGCGAGCAATGCGCACCCAGGGCTTCTCCGCATTCATCGACATGCTGCGCGCGGCGTTCGCGCATGCGGGCGGTATCCGCATCGACCACATTCTTGGGTTGCGGCGCCTGTGGCTCGTGCCCGAGGGCGAAAGCGCGCGCAACGGCGCCTATCTGCGCTATCCGCTCGAAGATATGCTGCGGCTGATCGCGCTCGAATCGTGGCGGCATCGCGCGATCGTGATCGGCGAAGATCTCGGCACCGTGCCGCCCGGTTTTCGCGAGCGGCTCGACGAGCACGGCATCGCGGGCATTCGCGTGCTGTGGTTTGAAAGTGCGGAAGGCGGCAAGTGTTTCAAACCACCGCACGCGTGGGACCGCAACGCCGTCGGCACCACGACCACGCATGATCTGCCGACCGTGGCGGGCTGGTGGCGCGGCAGCGACATTACGTGGCGCAACAAGATTGGTCAGACGATGGCGCGCGCCGATGGCCGCGATCCCGAGGAAGCCGCGCAGCAAGAGCGCGCCGAAGACCGTGCGCTGCTGTGGCGCGCGTTCCAGCAAGCCGGCGTGGCCGCGCCTGAGGTCGAGGCGCCACCGCCCGACAACGCGCCAGTGGATGAAGCACTGGCGTTTGTTGCCGCCACACCCGGTCCGCTCGTCACGTTTCCGCTCGAAGATCTGCTCGCCCATGTCGAGCAACCGAATCTGCCCGGCTCGATCGACGAGCATCCGAACTGGCGCCGTCGCGTGACCTTGCCCGTCGACGAATTGTTCGAAGACGACACCTTCAGCGATCGCCTCCTGACTGTCGATCGCGCTCGCCGCACCGCAACCGTTCCTGCTTCTTCCAACGCTTCTTCGGAGCCTGATACGCCATGACCGTTCCGCGCTCCACGCTTCGCCTCCAATTCCACCGAGGCTTTACCTTCGACGATGCCGCGAAGCATGTCGAATACTTCGCCGCACTCGGCATCAGCCACGTGTACGCGTCGCCCATCACCACCGCCGAGCCGGGCTCGATGCACGGCTACGATACCGTCGACTACACCCAGGTCAACGCCGAATGTGGCGGCGAGGCCGGCCTCAAGCGCCTCGTCGATAAACTGCACGCGCACAACCTGGGATTGATCGTCGACGTGGTGCCGAACCATATGGGCGTCGGCGGCTCGAGCAACGCGTGGTGGCTCGACATCCTCGAATGGGGCCGGCACAGCGCGTACGCGCGTCATTTCGATGTCGACTGGCATTCGCCCGATCCCGCCTTGCGCGGCAAGGTACTGGTGCCGACCCTCGGTGCGCCGTACGGGGAAGAACTCGCGGCAGCCCGGATTGGGCTGCATTTCGCGGCCGATAGCGGGCGCTTTTATATCGGCTATGGGCCGCATGTGTTTCCGGTGTGCCCAGCCGATTACGCGCCGATTCTGCAAAGCGCCGACCGTGCCGATCTCAGCGCACTGGCCGAACGCTTCCAGGGCCTGACGACACAGCCCGCCGATCAGCCGCGCGCAGTCGAAGGACGCGAGGTGCTGCGCGAGTTCGTCGCGCAAAACGGCGACGCTTCGATCGAGTTAGTGCTGCAAGCGTATGCACCTGGAGATCCGGTGACGCGTGACCGTTTGCACCGGCTGATCGAACGGCAGCACTTCCGGCTCGCGTGGTGGCGCACCGCTGCGGATGAAGTGAACTGGCGGCGTTTCTTCGACATTTCGACGCTGGCTGGCGTGCGCGTGGAGCGGCCCGAAGTGTTCGAGGCTGTCCATGCGCTGGTTTTCCGTCTGTATCAGGAAGGCGTGGTGGATGGGTTGCGGATCGACCACATCGACGGTCTCGCTGAGCCGCGCGAGTACTGTCAGCGTCTGCGGCAGCGCCTGACTGAATTGCGCGACACCACGCCGTATGTTGTCGTCGAAAAGATCCTGGGCCGTGGCGAACCGCTGCGTGACGATTGGCCCGTGGACGGCACGACCGGCTACGATTTCATGAGCGACATGGGCGCGCTGCTGCACGATCCTGCCGGCGCTGAGCCGCTTGCGCAGACATGGACCGAACTCACCGGCCGCAGCCCGCGCTTTGCCGACGAGGCATTGGCCGCGCGACGCAAGATTCTCGCGGAAAACCTTTCGGCGGAACTGGACCGCGCGGCGCGTGCGTTGCATCGCATTGCCCGCGATTCGCTGACCACACGCGATTTCACCTTCACCGCACTGCGGCGCGTGCTGACCGAACTGGTCGTGCATTTTCCGGTGTATCGGATCTATCCGCAGAACGGACTGCGTAGTGCTGCCGATAATGTTTTCTTCGAGCAGGCGCTGGCAGGCGCGAGAGAAACGCTTTCGCGCGCGGATCATGTCGTGCTCGACCGCGTGAACGCATGGCTTGGCGGCAGCGCCGAAGAAGTGCCGAACGCGCGGGTCAATACGTCGCTGCAGCAGGGCCAGAATGGTGCGCCGCCGAGCCATGCAGGTTCCGCGCGCCGCACCGCGCAAACACTGTTTTCGCAATTGACCGCGCCGGTCGCCGCGAAGGCGGTGGAAGATACGGCGTGCTATCGCTACGGACGTTTGCTGTCGCGCAACGAAGTCGGCTCGGACCCGGGCGAGTTCGCGTTGTCAGTCGAGCAGTTTCATGCGGGGAATCTGGCGCGTTCGCAGCGCTTTCCTCACGCCATGCTCGCCACGGCGACGCACGACCACAAGCGCGGTGAAGACGTGCGTGCGCGACTGGCGGTGTTGAGCGAGATGTCTCACGACTGGAGCGCGACGTTGCGCGCGTGGTCGACCCTGAACGCGCCGCACCGGCGTGCGCTCGACGGCACCCCGATCAGCAGCGTCGGTCAGGACACAAGCTATGACTGGGCGCCTGGCCCCGCGGCCGAAGCGATGCTGTATCAGACGCTGGTGGGCTGCTGGCCGCCGGATTTAAAGCCGGACGACGAAGCCGGCGTCAAGGAACTGGCCGAACGCGTCGCGCAATGGCAGCTGAAGGCGCTGCGGGAAGCGAAGCTGCAGACCAACTGGCTCGCGCCCGACGAAGCGTATGAGGCCGGCTGCCGGGATTTCCTGTTCGACATTCTGGCGCCGCAGCGGCGCGACGGTTTCTTGCGCGAGTTGTCGGCTTTCGTCGCGCGGATTGGGCGCGCCGGTGCGCTCAATAGTTTGCAGCAGACGGTATTGCGGCTCGCGTCGCCTGGGATTCCCGATCTTTATCAGGGCACGGAGTTGTGGGACTTCAGCCTGGTCGATCCGGACAATCGCCGGCCGGTCGATTTTGCGCAACGCGAGGCATGGTTGGCCCAAACGCCGCCGTCTGAGTTTTTGCCGAACTGGCGCGATGGCCGCGTGAAGCTCGCGGTGGTGCAGCGCGTGCTTGCGTTGCGCGCGCATGTGCCGGAGTTGCTGAGTCAAGGTGCGTATCTGCCGCTGGTGGTGCGTGGCGCGCATGCGTCGAATGTGATCGCGTTCGCGCGGCGGCATGGCAACGCATGGGCGGTTGTCGTGGCGAGCCGGCTTGCTGCCGGGCTGCTCGGAGACACGGGCGATTTGCCGATGGTCGATCCGGCGAAATGGGACGATACGGCAATCGAGGTACCTGCCGATCTGGCCGGGCGGGCGTTGTTCGATTGGTTGAGTCCGGCGGCGCCTAAGGTCGATGAAGGCGGATTGCTGTATCTGCGCGATGCCTTGGGAGCGATGCCGATTGCGGTGTTGGTGGAGGACGGCGTGCCACGCAGTTGATCCGCGATTTTTAGAAGGTCCAGGCGCTACGGTCCGTTGCCTGCGCCGGCAAGCGCTGTTGCTTGCCGCAGGCGGACGGACCGGCCTGAAATCCTAGCCGCCTTCGTCGTCGAAGGTCTTCGGATAAACGCGCACGAGCACAATACGCGGCCCCTTCATCTTCTTGACCACCACGTCGAAGTGATCGAACTCGATCCTCTGACCTTCGGCAGGCAGATCGTTGAGTGCCTGAATCACGAGACCGCCAACCGATTCGGCCTTGCCCTCGTCAATATCGATCCCCAACGCACGTTCCAACGACACTACCGGCAAGCTTCCCTTGCCCATCAACGTGCCGTCGTCCATGCGTGTCCAGTCAGCGTCGCCTTGCCGGAATTCGTCGTGAATCTGCCCAACCAGCGCGCCGAGCAGATTGTCGAGCGTCAGAAAGCCGATCGGCATTGAGTTCTTGCGCCCGACCAGCGCAAAATGCGGCGCACCCTTCCGGAACCGGCGAAAGAGTTCGAGCGCCGGCATATCCGGCTTCACGTACTGCACCGGCCGCGCATAGTCGGAGAGGTCGTCGAGCGTGCTCCCCGCGTGCCGCGCCAGCAGCAAATCCTTCAAATGAATCATGCCGGCCACGCGCTCGCCGGCCGCGTCTTCGAACAACGGATAGCGGCTGAAGCGATGCCGCGCCACCATCTGCATGTTTTCGCGCAACGGCAGATCGCGCCGCAAGCCGATCATTTCATGGGACGGACGCATCAGGTCCGAGACGGTCATGCGCGAAAAATCCAGCGAGTGCGCAATCGTGTTCCATTCGTCCTGGCTGTATGCGCCGTCCGCCGCACCGAGCTCAGTCACGACGTTGGCGCGGCGGCCACGCAAGATCAGCTTGAGTTCGTCGGTTGAATAATGCGAGTCGTGACCGTGGTCCGCGTCCAGCCCCGCCAGCTTCAGCACCGCGTTGGCGCTGGTGTTGAGCACCCAGATCGCCGGATACATCGCCCAGTAAAAGCCGTACAGCGGCGTGGCGGCCCACAGCGAAACCTTCTCCGCCTCACGAATCGCCAGCGACTTCGGCGCCAGTTCGCCCACCACGATGTGCAGGAACGAAATGCACGAGAACGCGAAGAACAGCGAGATGCCGTGAATCAGCTTCTCCGACTCCACGCCAAGCAGGCTGAAGACCGGCGTGAGCAGTTCCGCGAACGCCGGCTCACCGATCCAGCCAAGCCCGAGCGACGCCAGCGTAATGCCGAGCTGACAGGCGGACAGATACGCGTCGAGCCGCCCGTGCACCTTGGCCAGCAAGCGTCCGCGCATGCCGTGCCTGGCGGCGAGGCTCTGCACGCGCGTCTGCCGCAGCTTCACCAGACCGAATTCGGCGGCGACAAAAAAACCGTTGAGGGCAACGAGAAACAACGCACCAATAAGGGCGACAACCTGGATCAAAGCGAGGGGCTCCGGCGACAAAAGTTGTCAGTATAGAGCGCGAAAGGTCGATGAAAGTTAATCGCGCACAAGGACGCCCCTCGACAGCCGGCGTTCACGCCGCGGTCGTCGCATTCAACGGCACGTGCAGCGCCAGCGTGGCGGCTTCGCTATCAGTTGCGTCGCTTTGCTCGAAACTGCCGCCGTGTGCTTCCGCGACCCGCTTGCAAAGCGCGAACACCCAGGCGATTCGTTTGGCTTCGCGCGGTTCGCTCGCCTGTTTGCGGGCAAAGGCCTCAAGCAAATGAGGCAAGGAAGGATCGTCCAGCGCAGCGGCGCTCTGCTTGAAAGTGACAGTGGCGTGCCACGTGGCGGCCTCCACACGGGCGGCCAGCGTGACCACGGCGCCCTCGGCGCTCGCTTCGACGGCGAACGTGAGCATCACCCACAGCGCGGCGGCCAGGCGCTCACGGTCGCCGTTTAACTGCTCGGTAGCGAGTTGCGAGTCGAACGTGATCTCGACGCCGCGCGTGCGTGCCAATCCTGCGCGGACGTCGTCCACGGTTTCGTCGAGCAGCGGATGCAGCGGAAACGGCGCATAGGCGAGCGCCAGCGACTTGGTTTCGGCGCGCGTGGCGTCGACGATCGTCTCGAGCAGCTTCACCTGCTGCTCCACCCCGTTACGAATGCCGGTGACGGCGCGCTGCGAGTTGGCGTCGTTCGCGTCGAGCTTGCGCTCGAGCACATACGCCCAGCTATGGATGGCGTTCAACGGACCACGCAGATCGTGCGAAACCAGCGACAGCACGTGGTCGCGCATGAATAGCGCAGTCTCCGCGCGCAGATGCGCGGTGCGTTCGGATACGGCAAGGCCTGAAGAAACCGGCGGTTCGCCGGCGGTCCCGGTGGAAGACGTTGTCACGATCGAGCCCTCTCAGGCAGTTCACGAAATATTGAAAGAAGCCCCATTATAGGCATGCGACCCGGCACAGCCAGCCTGGCCGGGCGGCCAACGTGGACGCAAACCGCATGCCACGCGGCAATCCTCGGCGGGGCATCGTCAACACGCCTACAATGTCGGTTTTTACAATTTGACCTGAGGAGCGACACATGTCGACTGTGACTACTGAATCCGGCTTGAAGTACGAAGATATCGTTGAAGGCACCGGCGCCGAAGCGGTTGCCGGCAAGACTGTCAGCGTGCACTACACGGGTTGGCTGACCGACGGCCAGAAGTTCGACTCGAGCAAGGACCGCAACGATCCGTTCGCGTTCGTGCTGGGCGGCGGCATGGTCATCAAGGGCTGGGACGAAGGCGTGCAAGGCATGAAGGTCGGCGGCACGCGCAAGTTGACGATTCCGCCGCAACTCGGCTACGGCGTGCGTGGCGCGGGCGGCGTGATTCCGCCGAATGCGACGCTCGTGTTCGAAGTCGAACTGCTCGGCGTCTAAGTTTTTCGCAGTTTTTTGCACGCACGCTTCGCCGATGAGCCACGCCGCCGTCACCGCACCTAGCGTTTCGCTGCGCCGTTACGGCGCGATCGAAGCGTCGGACGTGCACGACTTTCATCAGGTCGTGCTCGGACTCGACGGCGCGATGGTGATGGCGGTAGACGGCGTCGCGCAACAGATCGACGCCGGCTCCGCCTGGCTCATCCCGGCCGGTGCGCGGCACGATT
Organism: Paraburkholderia sp. IW21; assembly: GCF_041321145.1. Classification (NCBI taxonomy): domain Bacteria; kingdom Pseudomonadati; phylum Pseudomonadota; class Betaproteobacteria; order Burkholderiales; family Burkholderiaceae; genus Paraburkholderia; species Paraburkholderia sp. IW21. The sequence goes on from NZ_JBGGWA010000001.1 coordinate 71,269, forward strand.
ACGCGGGCATCGGCGAGAACCGGCAATTGGTGCTCGATCTGCCGGCCGCCTCGCTGGCCGTGCCGGAACGTCTGTTCGACCGCGCGCGCGCAGTGACGGTGGATGCCTCGCTCACGCAACTCGTGCATCGGATCGCGGCGCGTGCTATCGGCGAAACACAAGGCGACGATCTGAATACGCGGCGTTTTCAATGGGACGCCGCCGCACGACTGGGCGCTGCATTGGTCGCTGACGCAGGCACCGCGATGTCCGGGGCACAAGCACCCGGCGCCGGCCTCGATTTCGCCCGCATCGACCGCTGGCTGCGCGTACATCTGTCGGAGCCGCTGCGTATCGCCGATCTCGCCGCGCACTGCGGCTTCGGCATGCGGCGCTTTCACCAGCTTTTTATCGACGCCTTCGGCGAGACACCGCATCGCTATTTGCAGCGCCTGCGTCTCGACACGTCGATCACCCTGCTTTCCGATCCGCGCCTTTCGTTGACCGATATCGCCCTTGAAATCGGCTTCGGCGATCAGAGCGCCTACACGCACGCATTCACGCGACGTTTTGGCCTCGCGCCCGGTCAATGGCGAGCAACACAGCATCGGAGCCGCGCTTAAGCCGTGAGCCGCTCACTGTTGCCAACCGTTAAATTCAATAAACGCAGCAGTCCGAATTAGATGCGTCATCGCGTCACACGCGTTAATCGAGAGCGGGACGTTTCTCCGCGCTTGCCAAGGCACGCCTTCAATTCCCTCTCTCCCGCTCGCGGCCCTCTGCATCAAGGCCTTTGGCAAACGGCGTCCTAAGTTCAATCGCAAACAACGAGTCGCGCACAGGTGTTCGGCGCCTCGATAGCATTGCCGCAGGTCGAAAATTAAATGGAACCCACCTTCTAAACGGAGGACAGAGCTACGGGGTGCGTAATGCTTTTCATGTTTTTGATGCACCCCGATCCCAACGTTTTATACCTCTGGAGGTATTCGATGGAAAAGCTGATTCGTCAAATTGCTCAAAGCTCCGTATGGAATAAGTGGGTTGCCGCCAACTCCTCCGAGACAGATGGCTGCATTTCAGGCACCAAGGAAGGTTGTATTTCCGCTGCGAAGGCAGGTTGCATCAGCTAATCGTTCCACGTTGCGAATGAGGTGACGGAAAGGTAGAACTTGCCTTCCTGACGCGCTCATGAGGCTGGTCCTTGCAAGCCGCAATGACCAGCTTCTCCTTAATCGCAATAATGCTCTGGAGTGCATATGAACAACCAGCCTACGGTTGATGTAATCGAGCAGATCAGAGATATCCCCATATACCGGCAGTCGATTGCGGAAAAATTCTTTCCGATTCTTGAAAAGCCGGCAATCGCGCTGGACTTTCCCGACAACTGGATGACGCCGCGGCTCGCCACCGCGCTCGAGACAGGCGCAGCAGAATTCGTTCTCTCGACCGGAACTCATCACGCAAGGATGCAAATCATCCGGCCGCCGTATTTCCTGTTGAACTCGTACTATCAGCTGTGGAGCGAGCATCCCGACATCCGGTTCACGTGGCAGCAACAGTGCCAGCGCGTATCCCTCGCTACCGTACTGGCAACCGAGCATGTAGCGAGATTGAACGCCCGCAGGCAGGGCACACACACTGCCGAAATCGCTTCGTCCGCAATGCGGCGGCTCGATGCGCGCACCTCGTATCTCAACCAGAAGCTCGATCCGGCACGCTGGGAACGCACCGACATCGAATGCATGCTCGACGATATCGAAGCTGCCCGGCAGACCCATCCCAGTGGGTTCTATCATCTGGATTGTTCCAGCTATCATCTGGCCCATTTCGTACTGAAGGTCTCCGCCTACGGGCTCGAAGAACGCTTCCCGAAACCTGCCAGCATCATCCACGCTTACGAGTACACCCCGGCAAACGTCAGGCGGTTCCTGCTGGAGCAGTTCAGTTGCCCGCTCATCGATCTCTTCGGCAGCACCGAACTCGGTTATCTCTACTACAGCGATCGGCATGGCCGCTACTCGCCGTATCTCGACAAAATGCGCCTGGAACTCGTGCCGTTCGCGACGAGCAACACGATCTACAGCCTGATCGTGTCGAGCGTGCGCAATCCGTACATGCCACTGATTCGCTACCGCTCCGGCGACTGCGTCCAGACCGCCGACGGTTCGGCGGACCCTGAAAAAATTGTCAGATTTTGCGGCCGCGAAAAGGAAATGCTGCGCGCTTCGCCCGGCATTGTGTCGCAAGCCGATTTCGACGACCTCATTCGCGCTGCGTCGCCGAATATCTTCATTTATCAATTGCGCCCGAAAGAGCAATGGCAAGCCTGCCTGCATTACACGACGTTCGACGGCGCCCCACTCTCGCCGCAGGAAGACGCTCATTTGCAAAGACGCATTCAGAAAGCGACGGGGATGGATTGCGCCACCTCACACCGCACCCATATCGCCATCGGCAAGTCAGGAAAATACGCGTGGCTCGCGAAATCCTGAGGGTAGGCCAAAGTCTTAACTATCATCCCTGCAACGAGGAAAACGCATGCATTCCACGCATCCTGCTCCGGTCATCGACGCGAAGACATTGCTCGGCGAAGAATTTTATTCGGAAGTAATCCTATATTTTACCCACCGCACCAATTCGCCCTTGGACTATGTGGAACGGCAGTTGATGGAATGCCTGCGGTATCTTTATCTGGTCTCGAAGCATCGGGAACAACTGAGTGGTCTTTTTCTGCCGGTCGAGCAGCAGATCGACGAAATCTGGCATTACCTCATTCTCCAGACACGCGAATACCGGACGCTCTGTGAAGAACGTTTGCCCGGAGGCTTCTTTATCGAGCACCGCAGCTGCCCTTACGCGACCTATCAGCAGGAGCCGAGCCGTGAGCAACTGATCGAGCAATCGCTTCGCTGGTTGCCGTTGTACCGGGAAACCTTTGGCCCATTCGACGAGGGCGCGCTGCCGCATTGGACCATGCCTCGTTTTCTCCGCGACGAGATGGGCCTGTCCTTGGCGGAGATCGCGCAACTCGAAGCCCACAGGACTGCCTGAGGGCAGACACCATGACAGGCTACCGGGACTCGCAGCGCCTCGGGGGCGGACGTGATCGACGGTCCACAAACACGCTTGCTCTCGCCGTCGTCCTGGCCTGCCAGCTCATGGTGGTCCTCGACGGGACAGTGATATACGCGGCACTGCCGCATCTTCGGGCAGACCTTCGGCTTGCGCGCGCGGATCTCTCCTGGGTGCAGAATGCCTACATGCTGACGTTCGGCGGGTTCATGCTGCTGGGCGCCCGCATCGGCGACATCCTGGGACACCGTCGCGTCTTTCTGACCGCCAGTGCGGTGTTTGTCCTCGCGTCGTCGGCTGGCGGGCTCACGCAATCCCTCCACGGGCTGCTCATCGCGCGCGGCCTGCAAGGCATCGCCGGCGCCTTCGCCGCGCCTTCCGCACTCGCACTGCTCATGTTGCTTTTCCCGGAAGGCGCGGCGCGTGTGCGTGCGATCAGACTTTACACAGCGGTATCCGGCGGTGGTAGCGCAGCCGGACTGGTGCTCGGCGGGGTACTGACCGATTTCGTCTCCTGGCGTTGGGTACTGTTCATCAATGTGCCCATTGGCGCACTTTTGCTGATGCTGGGGCCGCGATGCCTGCCTGAAGCGCCGCGCGACGGCGGCCACTTCGACGCCATGGGCGCGTTGACCGTCACCCTCGGCACCAGCCTTCTGGTGTACGGACTCGTACGTTGCGTGCCGGACGGTGCGGGACATCCGGGAGTCCTGGCCTCGCTCATCGCAGCCGGACTATTGCTCACCACCTTCGTTCTCATAGAGAAGGGGGCGCGGCAACCCATTACTCCGCTCTCGCTATTCGCCAACGCGCAGCGTTCAGGCGCCTATGCCGGCAGGATGCTGCTGATAGGCGGCATGCTGGGGACCTTCTTTTTCCTGGTCCAATATGTCCAGGAAGTCCTTGAGTTCAGCGCGTTCCGCGCGGGTCTCGCCTTCCTGCCGCTATCGGTTACGCAGTTTCTGATGGTGATGTATGGCGTGCCCCGGCTCATGCCCCGACTGGGTGGCAAAGGTCTGCTGGCGGGAGGACTGCTGATCGCGGCGAGCGGCATGGTATGCCTGAGCAGGGTGAATGCCGACACCGAGTTTTTCGCCGACCTCGCATTGCCCATCATGATGTTGGGAATCGGCACCGGCGCAGCGCTCGTGCCGCTTACCACGGCCGGCATCGCCGGCGTGGCACCGCACGACGCGGGTGCGGCTTCCGGTTTGATCAACGCGACGCACTATATCGGCGGCGCACTGGGCACGGCGGTTGTCGTCTTCATTGTCGATCTGACGCTTAGCCGTGCCGCTCTATCGCGAGCGCTTACCGGCCCGGCATTGGAATCGGGGGCAAAGGCCGAACTCACACATGCGCTGTCGGTGTCGGCTGCCACGTCTGCGGCGTTCTTCGTATTGGCGCTGCTCATCGTGCTCGTCACGATCCGCCGCCCACGTCCCCGCACACTGCCGGCGCCATAAGCGACGTAAGCGGCGGGCCGGCCCTCGGATCGGGCCGCCTCCGCTTTGCGACTTAACCCGTCAGACCGCGCTCCAGATCGCCACGGATGTCGCCGGCGTTTTCCAGACCCACAGCCAAACGAATCAAGCCTTCGCTGATACCCGCCGCCGCACGCGCCTCCGGCGTCACGCGACCATGCGTGGTCGTAGCCGGATGCGTGATGGTGGTACGCGTATCGCCGAGGTTGCCGGTGATCGAGCAAATCTTCGTGCTGTCGATCACGCGCCAGGCATTCGCGCGCATCTGCTCCGGCGTCTCGCCCTTCAGTTCGAACGACAGGATCGCGCCGCCCGCCTTCTGCTGACGCATGGCCAGCGCATGCTGCGGATGCGACTCGAGCCCCGGGTAGAACACGCGGTTCACGGCCGGATGCGCCTCGAGCCAGCGGGCGATTTCGAGCGCATTCTCCGACTGCTTTTCGACGCGCAGCGACAGCGTTTCCATACCCTTGAGCAGCACCCAGGCGTTGAACGCCGACAACGTCGGCCCGGCGCTGCGCACGAACGGGAACACCTTCTCCATGATGAACTTCTTCGAGCCGACCAGCGCGCCGCCGAGCACCCGGCCTTGTCCGTCGAGAAACTTGGTGGCCGAATGCATCACGACGTCCGCGCCGAGCTTCAGCGGCTGTTGCAACGCCGGGCTACAGAAGCAGTTGTCGACGACGAACACCGCATTGGCCGCCTTCGCGATCTTACTGATCGCTTCGATGTCGGCGACTTCGGTCAGCGGATTCGACGGCGTTTCAAGGAAGAACATCTTCGTCTCGGGACGCACGGCGTTTTTCCACGCGTCCAGATCGGTCGGATCGACAAAGGTCGTCGTAATGCCGAACTTGCTGAATATCTGCGAGAACATGCCGAGCGTCGAACCGAACAGGGCTTGCGAGCTGACCAGATGGTCGCCGGCCTGCAGCACCGACATCACCACCGACATGATCGCGGCCATCCCCGAAGCGGTGGCCATGCACGCTTCACCACCTTCAAGCGCGGCCAGACGGTCCTGGAACATCGAGACCGTTGGGTTCGTGAAGCGCGAGTACGTGTAGTTGTCTTCGGAATTCTTGAATTTTTCGGCGGCGTCCGCGGCACTCGCGAAGACGAAGCTCGACGTCAGGAAAATCGCTTCCGAATGTTCATTGAAGTCGCTGCGCACTGTGCCCGAGCGGACTGCCAGCGTATCGAAGTTCAGGGAGTCGTCCATGTTGGTTCTGTTTTCCAATGTTCCAGGCTGGGTTCGTTGTCTACGGCTCGCGTGAGACGAGCGCGTAACGCCGAACGGCAGCAACAAAAAAGCCCGCTTTTGCGTCGGCATAAGCGGGCTTCATGTGCGGGGGAAGCTGGAGCGGAGGCGGATGATTGCGGCTTTTCCACCATTCGCTTTAGCTGTTTTGGGTTGCCCCGCGTCCGCAAGCTGAGTTCAAATCGACGCAAGCCATCATGCTAACACGCTCGTGGTGTGGCGTGCAGCAAGCCACGCCGCGAGCGCTATTGCTCAACCCACCGACAGTTGCAGATGCAGTTGCGAACGCGCCGGGCCGCCGCCGTCGATCGCTTCGCTCGCGGCGTCGCGGTCCGATTGCGAGGACGGGGCGAGACGCGCCGTTTCGATGCGATCGAGGTACTCGGTGGTGACATCGCCCGTGACGTAATTACCGTCGAAGCACGACGCTTCGAATTCCTTCAGCGCCGGATTGATGTCGCGTACCGCCTGCTTCAACGCGTCGACGTCCTGATAAACGAGATGGTCCGCGCCGATCATGCGCGCGACTTCTTCGTCCGTACGGCCGTGCGCGACGAGTTCACCGCGCGTCGGCATATCGATGCCGTAGACGTTCGGGAATTTCACCGGCGGCGCTGCCGAAGCGAAGATCACCTTGTTCGCGCCGGCATCGCGCGCCATCTGCACGATTTCATGCGAGGTGGTGCCGCGCACGATCGAATCGTCGACGATCAACACGTTCTTGCCCTTGAACTCGATGCCCATGGCGTTCAGCTTCTGACGCACCGACTTCTTGCGTACCGCCTGGCCCGGCATGATGAAGGTGCGGCCCACGTAACGGTTCTTGAAGAAGCCTTCGCGATACTCCACACCCAGCTTCTTCGCGACCTGCATCGCGGCCGGACGGGACGAATCGGGAATCGGCATCACGACGTCGATCGCGACGTCGGGCAATTCGCGCTTGATCTTCTCGGCGAGGTAATCGCCCATGCGCAGACGCACGTTGTAGACCGGCACGCCGTCAAGCACCGAGTCCGGACGCGCGAGGTACACGAGTTCGAAAATGCACGGATTCAGGCTCGGGTTCGTCGCGCATTGCTGCGAATGCAGGTTGCCGGCGAGGTCGATGAAAATCGCTTCACCCGGCGCAATGTCGCGCACGAATTCGAAACCGATCCCTTCGATCGCGACCGATTCCGACGCCAGAATCCATTCGACGCCTTCCGGCGTTTCCTGCTTGCCCAGACACAGCGGACGGATACCGAACGGGTCGCGGAAACCGAGCAAACCGTAACCGGCGATCAACGACACGATCGCGTACGAACCCCGCACCCGGCGATGCACGCCCGACACGGCGTTGAACAGCGCTGCGGGATCGAGCTGCAGACCCGAACTGGATAGCTGCAATTCGTGCGCGAGCACGTTGAGCATCACTTCGGTGTCGGAATTGGTGTTGATGTGGCGGCGATCGATGCGGAACATCTCATCTTTCAGCTGCTGCCAGTTGGTCAGATTGCCGTTGTGCGCGAGGATGATGCCGAACGGCGCGTTCACGTAGAACGGCTGGGCTTCTTCTTCACTCGACGCGGAACCGGCGGTCGGGTAACGGACCTGGCCGATGCCGCACGTGCCGGGCAAGCTGCGCATGTTGCGCGTGCGGAACACGTCGCGCACCATGCCGTTGGCCTTGTGCATGTGGAAATTGCTGCCGTTCGCCGTCGCGATGCCGGCGGCGTCCTGACCGCGGTGCTGCAGGAGCAGCAGGCTGTCATAGATCAGCTGATTGACCGGGGATTGGGAAACTACGCCTACGATGCCGCACATGGCATGTCCTTCAAAGGTACAAAATTCGTCATGGCGGCCGGATGCCTGCGATGGCCCCCAAGGGGACTTCCTTCGGGGCATACGCGATGGTACGCAAAGGCAACCGGATTGCGCCGGAGTCCTGCGGCGTTCCTCTAGTCACTCACCTGATCGTCACACGCGGACGTAAGCAGCGAGCGTCTCGGGAAGCAGCGGTTTCATTACGTGCACGCCCTCGACCGCATAGGGTCGAAGCAAGGCGTTGCGCCAGAATTCCTGTTGGGGCAGTTCAGTCAAGCCTGCAAGGGCGACCAGAATCAGCACCAGAATGACCCCGCGCACGAGGCCGAACATCAAACCGAGCGAGCGGTCCACGCCGCTCAAACCGGTTGCCTGCACAAGGCGGCTCAGGAGGGCGTTCAGCACGCTCGCCACCAGCATCACGCCGATCACCACCAGCGCAAACGCCAACAGCCACTGGGTCAACGCGCCGCCCGGCCACGTGGCAGGGATAAAGGGCACGACATAACCGACAAAGCGGCAAGCAATGAAGAACGCCGCGATCCAGCCAATCAGCCCGAATATCTCAGACAAAAAGCCGCGCCACGTGCCGCGCAACGCCGACAAACCGATCACCGCCATTACAGCGTAGTCGAAGGCCGTGAACATCGCTCGCTTACTGTGCCGCGCCGCTGTTCGCGCCCGACGTCAAGCCGGCCTCGCGAACCTTCGCAATCGCGGCGCTGGCCGCTGCACGGTCGGCGAACGGGCCGGCGCGCAATAGCGTGAGCGTCGTACCGTCGGCCTGTTTCCGATGTTCGGTATATGCGGGCACGCCCGCCGCTTTCAATTTGGCGGCCCAATTACGCGCGTTGGCGTCGTTCGCAAATGCGCCTAGCTGGACGGCGAAACGGCTGCCCGGCGGCGATGCCGGCGTGCCGGAATTCGCGTCCGCGCCTGCGGCGGTGCTATTCGTGCTGTCCGCGCTCGGGGCCGCAACGTTCGCCGCGCTTTGCGTGGCGGCCGTTTTGGCGGGCTTTGCCGGCTTGGCGGGCGCCTGCGCTACGGGCGCTGCAGGTGCCGTATTGGCGGCGACGGCAGCGGGTGCTTGCGGTTTCGCAGCCGGCCTGGCTGCGGGGGCCGCACTCGTATCCGCGCCGTGCTGTTTGGCGGCGCCGGACTGGCCTTGCGCGGCTGCCGTTGTCGGCGCAAGGCCGGACGCGGCGAGTGCCGTGTCAGGCGCTGGGTTATCCGGCGCTACGCCGGCCTGCGAGTCTTCGTCGGCCTTGGGGAGCTTCGGAGCGGGGCGGCTTGGAATGTCGATGGAGATGTCATCAGTCACGGGCTTTGGATGCGAGTCCAGCACCATTGGCAGGATGACCACCGCCGCTACGACCAGCGCGATCGCGCCGACCAGCCTGCGCCGCGCACGCTGCTTTTCGGGCAACGTGGGGTCGAGCAGCATTGCATCGGCGTCCACGGTGCGCTCCGTGCGGCGGGTTCGCCGCTCCACGCGCTCGCCACGGGCGGCCCGGGTGGAACTGGTGTTTGCGCCGCGCCGGGTGGGCGCGTCGTCTTTCTTGCCGAACGAGAAAATTCCCATGAATCGCTTGGTTCGAGCCTGGCGCCCGTTCAGTGTTGCTGCGATTTACGGTAGGCCATCACGCCTGCTACCGTATAGAAACTGCCGAAAACCACGATTCTATCATTCTCTGACGCTCGTTTTAGCGCGTCTTGGAAAGCCTCTGCCGGTGATGCGTAGCGCGTCACGCTGCTATCGTTAGCGTCGCTCACGCCCTGCTCACGCAATGCGGCTTCGAGTTCTTCCGCCGAAGCCGCACGCGGCGTCGGCAGATCGGTCACGCACCAGTGGTCGATCTCGCCTTTCAGGTGGGCGAGGACGCCCGCAATATCCTTGTCGCGCATCGCGCCGAACACGGCGTACGTGTACGGGAAAAAGCCCATGTTGCCGAGGTTTTGCGTCAGCACCGCTGCGGCGTGCGGATTATGGCCGACGTCGAGCACGATGGCCGGCTTGCCGGGCAGCACCTGGAAGCGCCCTGGCAGTTCGACATTGGCGAGACCTAACCGGATGTCCTGCGCCGAGACCGGCAGACGGTCGCGCAGCGCTTCGAGACCGGCCAGTGCCGCCGACGTGTTGATCAACTGATTCGCGCCTCGCAACGCCGGATAGGCGAGCGCGGAACGGCGCATGGTCGGGCCCACGTAGCTCCATTGCTGGCGCTCGCTGCCGGCCTGCCCCTCGTAGCGGAAATCACGGCCGAATAGCCACAGTTCGGCGCCGATCTTCTCGGCGTGATCGATCAAGGTTTGCGGGGGCACCGGATCGGCGCAGATGGCCGGCTTGCCCGGGCGGAAAATGCCGGCTTTTTCGAAGGCGATTTTCTCGCGGGTGTCGCCCAGATAATCGGTGTGATCGATATCGATGCTGGTGATGATCGCGCAGTCCGTATCGAGGATATTGACCGCGTCGAGGCGGCCGCCCAAGCCGACTTCCAGGATCACCGCGTCCAGTCCGCGCGACGCGAACAAGCTCATGATCGCCAAGGTCGTGAATTCGAAATAGGTCAGCGTAACCGGTTCGGCCAGGCTCAGGCGTGCGGTTTCGACGGCTTCGAAGTGCGGCAGGAGTTCCGCGTCGCTCGCCATTTCGCCGTTCACTCGCGCCCGCTCGTTGAACGAGAGCAGATGCGGCGACGTGTGGCAGCCGACCGTGAAACCGGCACGCAACAGAATCGATTCGAGAATCGCGCAGGTCGAACCCTTGCCGTTCGTGCCGCCGACCGTGATGACCGGGCACGCGAACGAAAACGGCATCGCGTCACGTACCTGCGTGATACGGCCCAAACCCATGTCGATGCCGACCGGATGTGCGGATTCAAGGTGCGTGAGCCACGCGTCGAGGGTGGGGAATGGGGTCATCGAGTGAATCGGTGCTGCGTTGCGAGACCGTGATTATCCCGGAAATGACAGCGCGCCGCTTGATCACTCTCGCGGCGCGCTATTTTTTTGACTGCTTTTCTGACCGCGACCGCGCTTGAAAGGGCACGGCGGCTGAATCGATGCGAGCGCTTACGCGACCGCGTCAGCCGGCTGATGGCTCAACAGCGCCATCAATTTCGCGATCTCTTCACGCAACTTACGACGGTCGACGATCATGTCGACCGCGCCCTTCGTCAACAGGAACTCCGCGCGCTGGAAGCCTTCCGGCAGCTTTTCACGCACGGTTTGTTCGATCACGCGCGGGCCGGCAAAGCCGATCAGCGCCTTCGGCTCCGCGATCACCACGTCGCCCAGGAACGCGAAACTTGCCGACACGCCGCCCATGGTCGGATCGGTCAGCACGGAAATGAACGGCAGCCTGGCTTCGGCGAGCTTGGTCAGCATGGCCGTGGTCTTGGCCATTTGCATCAGCGACAACAGGCTTTCCTGCATCCGCGCGCCGCCCGAAGCGGTGAAGCAGATAAACGGCACTTTCTGTTCGAGCGCGTTCTGTGCGCCGCGCGCGAAACGCTCGCCGACCACCGAACCCATCGAGCCGCCCATGAACGAGAACTCGAAGCACGCGACCACCACCGGCAAGGTGTGGATGGCGCCGCCCATCACGACCATGGCGTCGGTTTCGTCGGTGTCGTCCATTGCCTCTTTCAGACGATCCGGATACTTGCGGCTGTCTTTGAACTTGAGCGCGTCGACCGGCACGATTTCCTGGCCGATTTCGTAGCGGCCTTCCGGATCGAGCAGGCCGTCGAGCCGCTCACGCGCGCCGATGCGCATGTGATGGTCGCACTTCGGGCAAACGTGCAGATTGGCCTCGACGTCGTTGCGGTACAGCACGGCTTCACACGACGGGCACTTGATCCACAGGCCTTCCGGAATCCCCTTGCGGCTCTTCGGGTCGGTTTGTTTGATTTTCGGCGGCAGCAGCTTATCGAGCCAGCTCATATTGAATCCTTCTGGGGTCAACGGTCGCGCAAACGGCGGGACGAACCCGCCGTTCACACTACAGACGACAAAAATAACTGTTATCGGGCAGTCGCGACACTATCGATCGCCTCGCGCACTTCGGCGATGAAACGCGTGAGCGTCTCGGCAGCGGCCTCGGGTGCGGCTTGTTCGAGCAATTGCACGATACGGCTGCCGATCACGACGGCATCGGAAACTTCAGCTACCAAACGCGCCGTTTGCGCGTCGCGGATGCCGAAACCGACGCCCACCGGCAGGGGGACGCGCGACTTGATGGCCGGGATTTTACTCGCGATGCTGGAAACGTCCAGATTTGCCGCTCCGGTCACGCCTTTCAACGATACATAATAGACGTAGCCGCTGGCGATTTTGCCGACTTCCGCGATGCGCTCGTCCGTCGAGGTGGGCGCAAGCAAAAAGATCGGATCAATGCGGGCGGATCGCATCTGTTCAGCGAAATTCGCACACTCTTCCGGCGGATAATCGACAACCAGCACGCCGTCGACGCCCGCTTCCTTCGCAGCTTTGGCGAACGCCTCGGTGCCCATGCGTTCGATCGGATTGGCGTAGCCCATTAGCACGACCGGCGTTTGGTCGTTCGTTTCGCGAAAGCGCTTCACGTCGGCGATGACGTGGCGTAGCGATACGCCGTGTGCCAACGCGCGTTCCGACGATTGCTGAATCACCGGGCCGTCGGCCATCGGGTCGGAAAACGGCACACCGAGTTCGATTACATCGGCGCCACCAGCGGCGAGCGCGTGCATGAATTCAACCGTGCGCGCCGGATCCGGGTCGCCGGCCGTCATGAACGGAATCAGGCCTTTCTTACCTTGGGCGGACAGCGCGGCAAACGTGTTCTTGATACGGGACATGGAATATTCTCGGATTTTGATTACTGCGCGCTCATTGCGCTTCGGTTTGCCGCTCAGCTTTGGCCGCAACCTTGCGGGTCTTGCGGGCGACAGTGGGCGCCGCGGCGGCCGCGCTAACGCGTTCGCGCGCTATCGCGCAGTAACTTTCATTGATCTCATAGCCGACGAATTCACGCTGCTGCCGAGCGCAAGCGACTGCGGTGGTGCCGCTGCCCATGAACGGGTCGAGCACGCGCCCGCCCTTCGGACAACTTGCCAGCACCATCCGCTCGACGATTTCCAAAGGCTTCTGGGTGGGATGATCGACGCGTTCCGCGTGTTGCCGATGCAGCCGCGATACCGACCAGACGTCCTTCGGATTATAGCCAAGCTCCAGCCACTTACTGCCTTCGAACAATTTGCGCGAACGCGCCTTCTTCGTGACGGCATCGTACGGGATACGGACGGGATCGAGATCGAAAAAATAATCTTTCGACACCGCGAAAAAGCCGATGTTGTCGTGCACCGAGGTGAAACGGCGCACCGTTCCGCCCATGCTCGGCACGCGCCGGTCCCAGATGATTTCGTTGATCATCGTGAGTTTTGTCTTCAGGAAGCTGAAGATCTCCGGCGCGTACTGCCATGTACAGAAGATATATAGCGAACCCGACGGCTTGAGCTTCGGTATAGCCAACGCCAGCCACCCACGCGTCCAGGCGAGGAAATCGTCGCCACTGCGCATGTCGGAGTCGTTGCCGTAATCCTTGCCGAGCCCGTAAGGCGGATCGCAAAGGATCAGGTCGATCGACCCGTCAGGGATATTCGCCACATCGGTCAGAAAATCGCGGTTCAACAGCCGGATGCCGACGGGCACCTGCGGTAAAAGCGGTGCAGGCGCCTCGACCACCCATTCCTCAGCGGCCGGGGAAGTTTCAAGCGCCGGCTGCGGCTCGTCGAACTCGTCGCGCATCGTTGCGGCGCTCAGAACTGGATGCCCGATCGCTCAGCGACCGTGTGCATGTCCTTGTCGCCGCGGCCCGACAGATTGACCAGAAGGACCTTGTCCTTCGGCAGTGTCGGCGCGAGCTTCGCGGCGTAGGCCAGCGCATGGCTGGACTCCAGCGCCGGAATGATGCCCTCGATGCGACAGCAATCGTGGAAGGCCTTGAGCGCTTCCTCGTCGGTGATGCCGACGTATTGCGCACGGTTGCTGTCTTTCAGCCACGCATGCTCAGGGCCGACGCCCGGATAATCGAGACCTGCCGAGATCGAATGCGTCTCGATGATCTGGCCGTTATCGTCCTGCAGGAGATAAGTGCGGTTGCCGTGCAGCACGCCGGGGCTGCCGCCGATCAGCGAAGCAGCGTGACGACCGGATTCGATCCCGTCGCCAGCCGCTTCGACGCCGATAAGTTGCACCGAAGCGTCGTCAATGTAGGGATAAAAAATACCCATTGCGTTCGACCCACCGCCAACGCACGCAATCACCGCATCCGGCTGACGACCCACCAGTTCGGGCATCTGCACCTTGCACTCGTCGCCGATCACGCGCTGGAAGTCGCGCACCATCATCGGATACGGATGCGGTCCCGCTACCGTGCCGATGATGTAGAACGTGTTTTCGACGTTAGTCACCCAGTCGCGCATCGCTTCGTTGAGCGCGTCCTTCAGCGTGCGCGAGCCCGATTCCACCGGCACGACGGTCGCACCGAGCAGCTTCATCCGATACACATTGGCAGCCTGGCGGCGCACGTCTTCCGCGCCCATGTAGACCACACATTCCATGCCGAAGCGCGCCGCTATGGTCGCGGTCGCCACGCCGTGCTGACCCGCTCCCGTTTCCGCGATCACGCGTGGCTTGCCCATACGCTTGGCGAGCAGCGCCTGGCCGATCACGTTGTTGATCTTGTGAGCGCCGGTGTGATTCAAGTCTTCGCGCTTGAGGAAAACCTGCGCGCCGCCGAGCAGTTCGCTCCAGCGCTGGGCGTGATAAATCGGGGACGGTCGACCCACGAAATACTTCAGTTCGCGCTCGTATTCCGCGACGAATTCCGGGTCTTTCTGATATTTCTCGTAGGCGGCACGCAGCTCGTCGAGTGCGTGAACCAGCGTTTCGGCGACGAACACGCCGCCAAACTGGCCGAAATGGCCTCTTTCGTCAGGCAAGTTATACATGATGATCACTCTTCTCAGTGTGGCGCGCGGCTTTCATACGAGAAAACCGCACCGCCTGAATCATTCGGCGTCCGCTGCGCGCACTGCGCGTACGAATGCCGCCATCCGGGCGTGATCCTTCACGCCCTTGGCGCCCGGCACTTCGATGCCGCTCGAGACATCGACCGCGTACGGGCGCACGCGATGGATCGCATCACTGACGTTTTGCGCGTTCAACCCACCACTCAAAACGGCCCGACGCGCGAGCTCTGCTGGAATAAGTGACCAATCGAAAACCTTCCCGCCGCCGCCATAGCCTTCGACATGGGTGTCGAACAGGAGGCCGCTGGCTGCTGAATAGTTAAGCGCTGATTTTACCAAATCTGCCGGTTGAGTATCCGCTGCGACTCGCAACGCGCGCAACCAAGGCAAACCCGCAACCCCGGCGAGCGATTCGCATTGCGCCGCGGTCTCGTCGCCGTGAAATTGCAGCAGCGTGAGCCCGACATTGCTCGCGACTTCGCGGATCCAGTCCGGCGTAGCGTTGACGAACAGACCGACTACCGACACGAACGGCGGCACATCGCGCACCAGTTCGACGGCCTGCGCGACGCTTACCGAGCGTGGGCTCGGGGGATAAAACACAAGACCGATCGCGTCGGCGCCGAGGTCGATTGCCTGCGTCACATCTTCCGGCTTCGACAGGCCGCACAGCTTGATGCGCGTGCGGCGTGGCGCGGCTTGCTGCTGCGCGCCGGCGTCAGTTTCACCCGTGAGATTTTCGGTTGATTTCATGTTTCCGGTTGCTCGGTCCATACGGTACTCCACGGCACGGCGCCTATCTGCGGTGCCGGCACGGCGAATTGCTCAGGATAGCCCACCTGCGCGAGATACAGGCCGTCCGGCATGAAGGTCGGCGCGGCACAGTCACGATCGCGGCTGGCGAGCACCTCGGCCATCCATTCGGCCGAGTGGCGTCCGCGGCCGATATCGACGAGACAGCCCATCAGGTTGCGCACCATATGGTGCAGGAACGCGTTCGCCCGAAAGCGGAAATGGACGAAGTCGCCCTGTTGCCGCATGTCGATCTGATGCAGATGCTTGATCGGCGTTTTCGCCTGACATTGCGACGAACGGAACGCCGAAAAATCGTGCTCGCCGATCAGGTGAGCGGCGGCGGCCCGCATCGCGTCGACGTCGACCGGCGTGTGCACCCAGCCGGTCCGCGCAGCCTGGATCGGCGAGCGGAACGGGTGGACGTACAGGACGTAGTAATAGGTCCGCTCGAACGCCGAGAAGCGCGCGTGGAACTCGTCGGGCATCGGCTTGGCCCACTGCACAGCAATTGTCTTCGGCAGGAAGGCGTTGGTGCCGCGAATCCACGAAAAGTCCGTGCGATCGAGTTCAGTGTCGAAGTGCACGACTTGGCCCAGGCCGTGCACGCCGGTGTCCGTGCGACCCGCCACGACGGTATGCACGGGCGTCTGCGCGAATTCGCGCAACGCCCGTTCGAGTTCGTCCTGCACGGTTTTGCGGTGCAACTGCGACTGCCAACCGCAGAATGCCGAGCCGTCGTACTGGACGCCAAGCGCAATACGCTTCACGACAACGGCGCGAGCGTCGAGAGCAACGCGCGGGCCTCGGTGCGCGTGGCGGGATCGTTCGCTTCGATCACTTCGTTGATGAGCGTGCGCGCGCCGGACAGATCGCCGAGGTCGATATATTCCGCGGCCAGATCGAGCTTGTTGCGGGCGATGCGGGTGAGATCGGCCTGCGTGAAGGCGGGTAACGGCTGCGCCGGGCTCGGCGGCAATTCGAGGTCGAAATCGAGCTTCAGCGCGCCGAAGCCGGCCGCGCCGAGGCCCGCGACGGCTGCATGGCCCGCAGTGCCGGCGGCGATTTCATCGGCGATATGCGGGGTGTCGTCCGGATCGTAAGGCTCAATGGCTTGCTGGGCAGTGGTTTCCGGCGATGCAACCGGCTGTGTCGACAGCGAGGCGGGTGTGCTCACCGGGTCGGCGGTGGATTCGACGCGCGGCGGCAACGGCATATCGAGACTGCCGAACGCATTGACGGCGTCGCGCGGAAATTCGGCCGGAACAGTCGGCGCTGGCTGAATGTGCGCGACGGGTGCCGGCTCGACCTTCAATGCGCCATCAGGCGTAGCGGTTTCGGTGCGGGAATACGGCTCATGAGACGGCTGATACGTCGGTGCGACGGGGTCTGCGTCCTGTTCCGCCATGGGCACTGCCGACGCCGATGTGTCGGGCACCGGATGCGCCGACGTATCGCTGTAAGGCTGACCGAGCGGCGAAGTGGTGTGCGGCTCGACGTGCTGCTGCGTGAAATCGATGACCGGTGGCGGCGTGTCCAGATGGTGCTGCGGCTCAGACGGCGGTTCTTCCAGCGGGGCCGCCGAGGCGCTCGATGCCGGCTCGTCGTCCCATTGCAGACGGTGCGCAGGCACCTCTTGCGGGAAGGTCTCATTGACCGGGTCAAGCGGCGTCAGCGGCAAGGCTTCAGCGCCGAGTTCCGCAGCAGCTGCAAGGCTGGCGGCCGTCGTCGCCCCGTCGAGGTTTTCGTGCGGGGCGGCGGGAAGAGGTTCGGACGTGAAACCGCTGTGTGCAGCCGGCGCGATGTCCGGGTTCGGCTGCGAAAATTCGAAGGGTGCGGACGCCGCGTGGCCTTCTTGCCCGGCTTGCTGGGACACGTTGAGGTCTTGTGCGGGGAAGGCGGTGTGCGATTGGCGGGCCGCAGCTTCACGTTCTGCTGTGAGGGGGTCCGTGGCTGCACGTTCTGCTGCTTGCTCGGCAGCCGCTCGGCGAATTTCCGCTTCACGCTCGGCCGCCACGCGCTCTGCCACTTCCCGCGCCGCCGCCTCATTTGCTGCAGCCTCCCGTTCAGCCGCTGCCAATGCCGCGTACCGCGCCGCGGCTTCTTCGTTCGCGCCTGACGCTTCGCGTACCGGCACCGGCTCGTCCGTAGAAACGACGTCCCGCGGCCCAGTCACTCGCGCAGACGCCACGGCTGCGTCATCTGTCGGTGCGTCTTCAGCCCGGGCAACGCCCACGCGCTTGCGCCGAAGCAAGCGCAAAGCCGCCAACAACACCACCAACGCCGCGCCGATCGCGGCCGCCACGCTCAAATTCGTCTGCGAAATACCGGCGTCGTTCGACGTGGAAATCGCCGCGCTGCCGTGACTCGGAACGGCTGCCGCAAACGACGCGCCCACCGGCGGCTGCGCGCGGTTCGTCGATGCGGTACCCGTCGCTGCC
This sequence comes from Paraburkholderia sp. IW21, assembly GCF_041321145.1. Taxonomy (NCBI): domain Bacteria; kingdom Pseudomonadati; phylum Pseudomonadota; class Betaproteobacteria; order Burkholderiales; family Burkholderiaceae; genus Paraburkholderia; species Paraburkholderia sp. IW21. The sequence continues at coordinate 89,117 of NZ_JBGGWA010000001.1, forward strand.
GGCAAACCGCCGATGCCGTGCTTCTGCAACTCCATCAGCACGCGGTTTTTCAGCGCCAGCAATTGCTGCAAGCTGGACACCTGCGTATGTGGCTGCGACGCCTGCTGTGCCGCAGCCGTCGCTGGAGCGGTCGCGGCAGCAGGCGCCGACATCCCTTCCGCAGCCTCACTGGCCGAAGGCTCGATCGATCCCGACCACGCATGTGCGCCACTGGCCGGCACCCCTCCAGCCTGCGAACCCGCTACCGGCGCCGACGAAAGCGCACCGGTCATCGCGGTACTGCCCGGCACTCCCGGGCTTGCTTGAGCTGTCGAGCCGGCCGTCCCCGACACTGCTGGCGTGGCCGGTGCCGCAGCATGAGCCGTAGCACTTGCCGCACTCGCCGCAGCGGCGTTGACCTGTGCCACCCCGCTCGCCGCGCTAACTGCCATCGCCGCATTCGGCGTGGGAGCGGCGGCCGCAGAAGCAGTAGATGCAGACCCCGCAACCGGCTCAGACGCCGCCAAGGCGCCAGAGGCATCCAACACCGGAACCGTCAGCAGCGCACCCACGCGCATCCGGTTCGGGTCATGGCTCATAAAGGCATTCGGATTCGCATCGAACAGCGCGCGTGAAGCGCGTGCGAGCGTCGCCCGATCGTGCGACTGGGTGACGGCAATCGCCACGTCGTTCAACGACTGACCCGGCCGCACCGTAAATTGGCCGCCCGCCGCGGAAGAAACGGAAGCGCCCTCCGCCGCGCTCGCGGCGTCGCCGGGCGCTGCCACCGCGCTGCTCACGCCAGCGCCGGCCAGCGCGAAAGCCAAAGCGGCCGCGACCGCCAGTCGGCCCGTACCTTGATAAATAGTCATAGCCCGAAGGGGAGAGAGTCGAAGGTTCATCGGGACTCCTGGCGCGTCAGCGCGCAGCCCTTTTTTGCGTTGGAAAGAGACAAGATAGTCGGAGCACACAATGAAAAAAGCGCCGCGCAAGCGCGACGCTTCTTAAGTTTTCTACGCGTCGTGAGCGCGTAGTTTACTTTACTTGTCGAGCACAATGCGAAGCATGCGACGCAGCGGTTCGGCCGCGCCCCACAGAAGCTGATCGCCGACCGTGAACGCCGACAGATATTCGCCGCCCATCGCCAGTTTGCGCACCCGGCCGACCGGCACGGTCAGCGTACCCGTTACCACAGCCGGGGACAGATCGCGCATCGACGCTTCGCGCTCGTTCGGCACGACCTTGACCCAGTCGTTACCCGACGCGAGGATGCTGTTCACTTCGTCCAGCGGCACGTCCTTGTTCAGCTTGATGGTCAGCGCCTGTGAGTGGCAGCGCATTGCGCCGATCCGCACGCACAGACCGTCCACCGGAATCGAACCCGGCGTGCCCATAGCCGGCTTGCCGAGGATCTTGTTGGTTTCAGCACCGCCCTTCCACTCTTCCTTCGACATGCCGTTGCCGAGATCCTTGTCGATCCACGGAATCAGCGAACCGGCGAGCGGCACGCCGAAGTTGTCGGTCGGCATGCGGTCGCTGTTCATGGCAGACAACACGCGGCGGTCGATGTCGAGAATCGCCGACGACGGATCCGCCAGGTCTTCCTTAGCCGCACCATACAGCGTACCCATTTGCTGCAACAGTTCGCGCATGTTCTGCGCGCCCGCGCCCGAAGCGGCCTGATACGTCATGGCCGTCATCCAGTCGACGAGGTTTTCACGGAACAGGCCGCCCAGCGCCATCAGCATCAGGCTGACTGTGCAGTTGCCGCCGATAAAATTCTTCTGGCCCTTGACCAGCGCGTTCTTGATTACGTCGAGGTTGACCGGATCGAGAATGATGACCGCGTCATCCTTCATGCGCAGCGACGAAGCCGCGTCGATCCAGTAGCCGTTCCAGCCCGCTGCGCGCAGCTTCGGGAACACTTCATTGGTGTAATCGCCGCCCTGGCACGAGATGATCGCTTCGCACTTCTTCAGGTCTTCGATGCTTGTCGCATCTTTGAGCGTGGTCTCGTTTTTGGCGAACGACGGCGCGTTGCCGCCCGCGTTGCTGGTGCTGAAAAACACCGGTTCGATCAAGTCGAAATCGCCTTCCTGCTGCATACGTTGCATCAGGACGCTGCCGACCATACCGCGCCAACCTACGAGACCTACGTTCATGACTTCATACCCTTCGAGTGGAAACTTCCCCGCATCTTTTGCCCGCAGTGACCGCGCGGGGAAGATGAGCGGGCACGACGGACGATCAGCGTTTCGTGATCGTTTTCGGGGTAATCGTTTTAATGAGTGCTTTGATGATAATGGCGAGCGCAACCACACGGGCCGTTTTGCCGTGCAGTTTGGAAATCGAGGAGATTTGAGCTGTGTGCGCCATCGCTACAATATACACGAAAACCGGAATCCGGCGACGTCATTCGCCGCTATCGTCCGTATTACGCGCGAATCGGCCTGTTTCAAGGCCGATTCGCGTTTTAAAGGCCGTTTGACGACCTAACTACCGCCTGTTTCAAAGCGCCTTCAACGCTGCGACGACAGCATCGCCCATCGCCACGGTGCCGACCTGCTTGCAACCCGGCGTCAAAATGTCGCCGGTGCGGAAGCCCTGTTCCAGCACTTTTTTCACCGCGCTTTCGATGCGATCGGCCTGTTCTGCCTTGTTCAGCGAATAGCGCAGCATCATTGCGGCCGACAGAATCGTTGCCAGCGGATTCGCCACGCCTTTACCGGCGATATCCGGCGCCGAACCGTGCGACGGCTCGTACAAGCCCTTGTTGTTCTTGTCGAGCGAGGCCGACGGCAGCATGCCGATCGAGCCCGTCAGCATCGCGGCTTCGTCGGAAAGGATGTCGCCGAACATGTTGCCGGTGACGATCACGTCGAACGATTTCGGCGCCTTTACCAGTTGCATGGCCGCGTTGTCGACGTACATGTGCGACAGCTCGACATCCGCGTATTCCTTCGACACGTCGATCATCACGTCCTTCCAGAACTGCGACGTTTCGAGCACGTTGGCCTTGTCCACCGAAGTCAGCTTCTTGCCGCGCTTTTGCGCCGCCTGAAACGCGACGTGCGCGATGCGGCGCACTTCGGGCTCCGAATAGCGCATGGTGTCGAAGCCTTCTTTCGAGCCGGCGAACAGGCCGTCCGGCGCCTCGCGCACGCCGCGCGGCGCGCCGAAGTAGATGTCGCCGTTCAATTCACGCACGATCAGGATGTCGAGGCCCGAAACAATTTCTTCTTTCAACGACGAAGCACCCGTCAGTTGCGGATAGCAGATCGCCGGACGGAAGTTGGCGAACAATTGCAGATGCTTGCGCAGGCCGAGAATCGCCTGCTCAGGACGCAGCGCGCGCTCGAGGCTATCGTACTTCCAGTCGCCGACGGCGCCGAACAGAATCGCATCCGCTTCTTTCGCCAGCGCCAGGGTCGAATCGGGCAGCGGATGGCCCTTCGCTTCGTAGCCCGCGCCGCCCACCGGTGCTTCTTCGAGTTCGAACTTTTCGCCGAGCACGTTCAGGACCTTGATGGCCTCCTTGACGATTTCGGGACCGATGCCGTCGCCCGGCAAGACTGCGATCTTCATGCGAATTTCCTTGATGATTTTCTTCGAGACTTTTGAACCTGAATCAGCGAACGAGCCCTAGCCTTCAGCCGACAATCCGATGAGCCAGCCAAGGCTGCTTCGTGATCCGCTCGGCTTCGAACTGGCGAATCTTGTCCGCGTGACGCAGCGTGAGGCCGATGTCGTCGAAACCGTTCAGCAGGCAATACTTGCGGAAGCCCGCGACTTCGAACGGATACTCCGCGCCGCCGTCCGACGTGCGCACGACTTGCGCTTCCAGATCGATGGTCAGCTGAAAACCGTTGAACGCGTAGGTTTCGTTGAACAGGTGATCGACTTGCTGTTCGGTCAGTACGATCGGCAACACGCCGTTCTTGAAGCAGTTGTTGTAGAAAATATCGGCGAAGCTCGGCGCGATCAACGCGCGAAAACCGTATTGCTGCAACGCCCACGGCGCGTGTTCGCGCGAACTGCCGCAACCAAAGTTCTTGCGCGCCAGCAGCACCGATGCGCCCTGATAACGCGGCTGATTCAGCACGAAATCCGGATTCAGCGGACGCTTCGAATTGTCCTGACCCGGCTCGCCGTGGTCGAGATAGCGCCATTCGTCGAACGCATTCGGACCGAAGCCCGTGCGCTTGATCGACTTCAGGAATTGCTTCGGAATGATCGCGTCCGTGTCGACGTTCTCGCGATCGAGCGGCGCCACGACGCCGGTGTGTACGATGAATTTATCCATGACGCTTGCGCCTGTTTCAAGACCGGGCGATGCGCGTGGCGGCCGGAAGGTCACCCGCCGCATCGCCGGCAAAAATCAAAAACCGCTTATTTGTCAGCGTGGTTGCTGATCGAATTGCCGAGGTGCGACATGTCCTGCCCGAATCCGTGCACCGTGTTGCAGCCGGCCAGGCCGAGCAATAGCCCGGCCAGAGTACCGAGTGCGAAGCGGCGCAATAGAGTGGTGCGATTCACGTTCTTCATCATGCGAATTATCCAAGCTTGCGAATATCGACGAAATGCCCTTCGATAGCCGCTGCCGCAGCCATCGCGGGGCTCACGAGGTGGGTACGGCCACCGGCGCCCTGACGACCTTCAAAATTGCGATTCGACGTGGACGCGCAACGCTCGCCCGGATCCAACCGGTCGGCGTTCATCGCGAGACACATCGAGCAACCGGGCTCACGCCATTCGAAACCGGCGTCGGTAAAGACCTTGTCGAGGCCCTCGCGTTCCGCTTGCGCCTTCACCAGACCCGAACCCGGCACCACCATCGCCAGACGGATGTTCGGTGCGACGCGGCGGCCCAGCTTCTTCACAACGTATGCCGCGGCGCGAATGTCTTCAATGCGCCCGTTGGTGCACGACCCGATGAAGATTTTATCCGGCTTGATCGATTCGATCGGCGCATTCGGTTCGAGCGCCATGTACTTCAACGCGCGTTCCATCGCGTCGCGCTTGACCGGGTCCTTTTCGCGCTCCGGGTCCGGCACGCGGCCGTCCACAGCGGTGACCATTTCAGGCGACGTGCCCCATGTGACTTGCGGCACGATTTCAGCCGCGTTCAGTTCGACCACGCGATCGAATTGCGCACCGTCATCCGACTTGAATTGCTTCCAGTATTCGACCGCGTGATCCCACTCGACGCCTTCCGGCGAGAACGGACGGCCCTTCAGGTATTCGATGGTCGTGTCGTCGACCGCGACCATGCCGGCGCGTGCGCCTGCCTCGATCGCCATATTGCAGACCGTCATGCGGCCTTCCATGGACAGCGCGCGAATCGTCGACCCGCCGAATTCGATCGCGTAGCCGGTGCCGCCTGCCGTGCCGATCTTGCCGATGATCGCGAGCACGATGTCTTTCGCGGTACAGCCGCGCGGCAGCGGGCCTTCGACCTTCACCAGCATATTCTTGCTCTTCTTCTGCAAGAGCGTTTGCGTGGCCAGCACGTGTTCGACTTCCGACGTACCGATGCCGTGCGCCAGCGCGCCGAAGGCACCATGCGTGGACGTGTGCGAGTCGCCGCAGACAATCGTCATGCCCGGCAGCGTGGCGCCCTGCTCCGGCCCGATGATGTGCACGATGCCCTGCCGCAGATCGTTCATCTTGAACTGCGTGATGCCGAAGGCGTCGCAGTTCGAATCAAGCGTATCGACTTGCAGCTTCGAGACCGGATCGGCGATGCCGTGGCTGCGATCCGTGGTGGGGACGTTGTGGTCCGACACCGCCAGATTCGCGCTGATACGCCACACCGGACGCTGAGCCAGCTTCAGGCCTTCGAACGCCTGAGGGCTGGTGACTTCGTGCAGCAGGTGACGGTCGATATAGAGGATCGTCGTACCGTCTTCTTCCGTGTGGATCACGTGCGTGTTCCACAATTTGTCGTAGAGAGTCTGTGCCATGGTATGCGAGGTAGTAATGACTGCGGGCTGACTGTGTCGATCGATTATGCCACGCAGAACCCCGCCCTGGGCTCATGAATCAAGGAGAAAACCGATAAAAAACAGGGAGTTGGGTGGTAGTGGCGATACCTGTATGGGTGTTACCCGGCAAGGGGTTGCGTGGCGTGCGTGAGTTCCGCAGCAACGCTTTGCTCCCATTCGAGCCAGTCTTTGCCGATAAGCTCGACCGGATGCTGGGTCCGGTCGTTACCGTTGCCACAGTTCATCGAATCCGCCGCGCAATACTTGTCACATCCCCAGCAGTTTCGTTCCGGGTGCCTGGGATGCAGAGGGAATTTCTTCGCCATTTGATCCGACCTCGCAGGTGCGATGGCGCGAAGGACAAACACGAACCACGCCATCCTCATTATCCCTCTGCGACAAGCACTAAAACGTTGCATGCGGCAATCGGACCTATCAAAACAAACGCCCCAACGGTTAACCCGTTGGGGCGTTTTTAATCTGCCTGGCTCATCGACTCAGCGCAGTTCACAGCCCGACAGGCCTCTGCACCGCGCCGATGAACCCCTGGCTTAGCGTTGCGCGATCGGCTTCGCTTCACGCGGCGTATCGCCGATGAACAGCTGACGCGGACGACCAATCTTCTGTTCCGGATCGGCGATCATTTCGTTCCACTGTGCAATCCAGCCGACCGTACGTGCCATCGCGAAGATACACGTGAACATCGACGTCGGAATACCGAGCGCGCGCTGCACGATACCCGAGTAGAAGTCGACGTTCGGGTACAGCTTACGCGACACGAAGTATTCGTCTTCCAGAGCGATCTTTTCCAGAGCCATGGCCAGCTTGAACAGCGGGTCGTCATGCAGACCCAGCTCTTCGAGCACTTCGTGGCAGGTTTCACGCATCAGCTTGGCACGCGGATCGTAGTTCTTGTAGACGCGGTGACCGAAGCCCATCAGCTTCACGCCCGAGTTCTTGTCCTTCACCTGCTTGATGAACTCAGGAATGTTGTCGACCGAGCCGATTTCTTCCAGCATGTTCAGCGCGGCTTCGTTCGCACCACCGTGCGCCGGGCCCCACAGACAGGCGATACCCGCTGCGATACACGCGAACGGATTCGCGCCCGACGAACCGGCCAGACGGACGGTCGAGGTCGAAGCATTCTGTTCGTGGTCGGCGTGCAGGATCAGGATGCGGTCCAGAGCGCGCACCAGCACGTCGTTGACTTTGTACTCTTCGCACGGGTTCGAGAACATCATGTGCATGAAGTTCGCGCTGTACGACAGGTCGTTCTTCGGGTACGCAAACGGCTGGCCGATGCTGTACTTGTACGCCATGGCGACCAGCGTGGGCAGCTTCGCGATCATGCGAATAGCCGACACTTCACGGTGACGCGGATTGTTGATGTCGAGCGAGTCGTGATAGAAGGCCGACAGCGCGCCGACTGCCGCGACCAGAATCGCCATCGGGTGCGCGTCGCGGCGGAAACCGCGGAAGAAGAAGTGCATCTGCTCGTGCACCATCGTGTGCTTCGTGACGGTGTTCACGAACTCTTCTTTCTGCTGCGCGTTCGGCAGTTCGCCCTTCAGCAGCAAATAGCAGGTTTCGAGGAAGTCGGCGTTTTCCGCGAGCTTGTCGATCGGGTAGCCGCGGTACAGCAGCTCGCCCTTGTCGCCGTCGATGTAGGTGATCGCCGAATTGCAGGCCGCCGTCGACATGAAGCCCGGGTCGTACGTGAACTTGCCGGTCTGGCCGTACAGTTTGCGGATGTCGATCACGTCTGGGCCGAGTGTGCCCTTGTAAATCGGCATTTCAACGCTCGGCGAATTGTCGCTGAACGATAGCGTGGCTTTAACATCTGACGGGGTCATAGCACATCCTCAATCGAAGTATGGAAACAGGGTTTCGATATTTGCACGCCTGGAACAACGGACAAGCGAGCAGCGCTTAAGCGTTGCGCAGCAACTCCAGCACCCGGATCACATCCGGGTCGGCAAGGTCGCCTTCCGGTTCCTTGCGCGCGAGCAGCAAGTCCATCAGGTCGTTATCGCTCAGTTCGAGCAGGCGCGTGAGCGCGCCCACGTCCGCATCGCTGAGGTCATGCTCATATCGGCTGAAAAAACGATCAAAGATCAGATCGTTTTCCAGCAAGCCGCGCCGCGCGCGCCAGCGAAGGCGCGCGCGGCGAAGAGGGTCGGACTGATGCGAAGATTCTTGCATCTCAGACAGCGCGGCGAACCATCAATTCCTTGATCTTGCCGATCGCCTTGGTCGGGTTCAGGCCCTTCGGGCAGACGTCGACGCAATTCATGATCGTATGGCAACGGAACAGACGGTACGGATCTTCCAGGTTGTCGAGGCGTTCGCCGGTCGCTTCGTCGCGGCTATCTGCGATGAAACGATAGGCTTGCAACAGGCCGGCCGGGCCAACGAACTTGTCCGGATTCCACCAGAAGCTCGGGCACGAGGTCGAGCAGCTGGCGCACAGAATACATTCGTACAGGCCGTCGAGCTCGTCGCGTTCTTCCGGCGACTGCAGACGTTCCTTTTCCGGCGGCGGCGTATCGTTGATCAGGTAAGGCTTGATCGAGTGATACTGGTTGAAGAACTGCGTGAAGTCGCAGATCAGGTCGCGCACGACGGGCAGGCCCGGCAGCGGACGCAGCACGATCTTCTGCGGCAGGTCGTTCATGTTCTGCAAGCAGGCCAGACCGTTCTTGCCGTTGATGTTCATCGCGTCCGAACCACACACGCCTTCGCGGCACGAACGGCGGAACGACAAGGTTTCGTCGACCGCTTTCAGCTTCAGCAGCGCGTCGAGCAGCATGCGTTCGTGCGAGTCGATTTCGATCTCGTACGTTTGCATGCGCGGCGCTGCGTCCTTATCCGGATCGTAGCGGTAAATTTCAAATGTACGCTTAGCCATTTCTGAATTCCTTTGACTTGTGCCTTAGAAGGTACGCGCTTTCGGCGGCACCGATTCGACGGTCAGCGGCTGCATGTGAACCGGCTTGTAGTCGAGGCGGTCACCTTCGCTGAACCACAGCGTATGGCGCAGCCAGTTTTCGTCGTCGCGAAGTTCGAAGTCGTTCTGTGCGTGCGCGCCGCGGCTTTCCTTGCGCGCTTCGGCGGAGACCATCGTGGCGCGCGCCACTTCGATCAGGTTCGCCACTTCCAGCGCTTCGATGCGCGCCGTGTTGAACACCTTCGACTTATCCTTCAGATGGATGTTGTCGACCCGTTCAGCCACTTCGCGAATCTTCTGGACGCCTTCGGACAGCAGCGCCGACGTACGGAACACGCCTGCGTGAGCCTGCATGGTGGCGCGGATGTCGTTAGCGACAGATTGCGTGTATTCGCCCGACGAGGACTTGTCCAGCTTGTCCAGACGCGACAGCGCGAAGTCAGCAGCGTCGGCCGGCAGCGGCTTGTGCTCCTTGATTTCCCGCACGTGCTTGACGATATGGTTGCCGGCCGCGCGGCCGAACACCACCAGGTCGAGCAGCGAGTTCGTGCCCAGGCGGTTCGCGCCGTGCACGGACACGCACGAGCATTCGCCCACTGCGTAGAAACCGTTGACGACTTCTTCATGACCCTTCGACGTGCCAACGACCTGGCCGTTAATGCTCGTCGGGATACCACCCATCTGATAGTGGATGGTCGGCACGACCGGGATCGGTTCCTTGATACAGTCGACATTCGCGAACTTCATGGCGATTTCGCGGATCGACGGCAGACGCTTCATGATCGTCTCGGCGCCGATGTGCGACAGGTCGAGCAGCACGTGATCCTTGTTCGGACCCACGCCACGGCCTTCCTTGATTTCCTGATCCATCGAACGCGAAACGAAGTCGCGCGGCGCCAGATCCTTCAGCGTCGGTGCGTAGCGTTCCATGAAACGCTCGCCGTCCGAATTACGCAGAATGCCGCCTTCGCCACGCACGCCTTCGGTAATCAGCACGCCCGCGCCGGCCACGCCGGTGGGGTGGAATTGCCAGAATTCCATGTCTTGCAGCGCGATGCCCGAACGCGCAGCCATGCCGAGGCCGTCACCGGTGTTGATGAACGCATTCGTGGAGGCCGCGAAGATCCGGCCCGCACCGCCCGTAGCGAACAGCGTGGTCTTGCCTTCGAGGATGTAGACGTCGCCGGTTTCCATTTCCAGCGCGGTCACGCCGAGCACGTCGCCCTCAGCGTCGCGGATCAGATCCAGCGCCATCCATTCGACGAAGAACTGCGTCTTGGCCGCAACGTTCTGCTGGTACAGCGTGTGCAGCAGCGCGTGACCGGTACGGTCAGCCGCCGCGCAGGCGCGTTGCACCGGCTTTTCGCCGTAGTTCGCGGTATGGCCGCCGAACGGGCGTTGGTAAATCGTGCCGTCCGCATTGCGGTCGAACGGCATACCCATGTGTTCCAGTTCGTAGACAGCGTTCGGTGCTTCACGGCACATGAACTCGATCGCATCCTGGTCGCCGAGCCAGTCGGAACCCTTGATCGTGTCGTAGAAGTGATAGTGCCAATTGTCTTCGCTCATGTTGCCGAGCGAAGCGCCGATGCCGCCTTGGGCAGCGACCGTGTGCGAACGCGTCGGGAACACCTTGGACAGCACGCAAACCGACAGGCCGGCACGCGCGAGTTGCAGCGAAGCGCGCATCCCCGAGCCGCCTGCGCCGACGATGACCACGTCGAATTTGCGACGCGGCAGAGAATTCTTGATTGCAGCCATTCTTTTACACTCTCCAGAGAATCTGCGCAGCGTAGCCCGCACATGCGAGCAGCCAGACGATCGTCAGCGCTTGAAGAAACAGGCGCGTGCCAACGGGCTTCACATAGTCCATCCAGATGTCGCGGATACCAACCCACGCGTGATAGAACAGCGACAGCAGCGTGACAAACGTGGCGAGCTTCATCCATTGCGTCGCGAAGATCGACGCCCAACCGTCATACGAGAAATCGCGCGCGCCGAAGAACCAGGCGAGCAGGATGACCGTGTAGACCGCCATGATGCAGGCGGTGATGCGCTGCGCGAGCCAGTCGCGCAGACCGTAATGCGCGCCGACAACAAGACGCTTCGGACCGATTCGGTTATTAGCTGCCATTTTTTAGAATGCTCCGAACAGTTTTGCCGCGAATGCGATGGTGAGCAGCGACGACACGACGAGAACCACGATGGAGGTTTGCTTGCCACCTTCCTTGCTGACCGCGCGGTGCGTGTCCATCACCAGGTGACGGATGCCGGCGCAGAAGTGAAACAGGAAGGCCCACGCGAGAACGAGCGTGATGAGCTTGACGATGATGTTGGAGAGGAAGCCCTTGAACACTTCGAAACTGAGTTCGGAAGTCAGGCTCTGATCGAAGAGGTACAGCAGGAACGGAAGAAATACAAAAAGCAGCAAACCGCTTACGCGATGTAAGATCGACACACGCCCCGCTAGAGGGAGACGATACGCCGTCAATATCTGTCCGATACCGATGTTCCGGAATTCCGGCCTCGGTTTTTTTACGGCTTCAGCCATGCTAGACCCCTACTATGTAGTCACACTAATCCGCAATTTTAGCGCCTTTTTATATCGCGCTGCAGCGAAAACCACTACAGGTCCGTTACAGCACGCGCGATAAAGGCGCCTTCAAACAGGCGCGCGTGTGGGACGCCGCGCCTTCGTTCAGCCCGATTCAGCTCAGATCGTTCTGATAGTAATACCCGGTCGTGACATACCAACCACGGCGCACCTCGACCGGCCGGTCCCCATATGTATAGGACACGCGCTCGACCGAAAGCAGCGGAAAACCCGCCGGCACATGCAGCAGATCGGCGACCGTTGGCTCAGCTGCAACCGCGCGGATCTTCTCCGTCGCGCGGATCATGCGCGTGCCGAATTCAGTCTCGAACATTGCGTAAAGGGGACCTTTATACTCCGACAGCCGCTCGAGCGTGAGCCCGCGGAACACCGCGCCGGGCAACCAGATTTCGTCGAGTACGGTGACTTCGCCGTCGAACTGCAGCAAGCGCTTGATCAGCACTACCGGATCGGCGGCCTTGAGATCGAGTTGCCGGGCGATGTCCGCCGATGCACGCAAGCGCCGGCATTCAAGCAGGTGGCTGACATGCGGATGTTCCGCGCCATCATCGGCCAGCAATCTGAGGAAGCGAAACTGGGCGCGGTCTTCATTGTGCGTTGCAACGAAAGTGCCCTTGCCCTGGCGGCGCACCAGCAGGTTGTCGGCCGCAAGCTCGTCGATCGCTTTGCGCACCGTCCCCTGGCTGACCTTGTATCTGGCCGCCAATTCGACTTCACTAGGAATGATCTCGCCCGGCCTCCATTCGCCGCTTTCGAGGCTCTGCGTAATCAAGCCCTTGATCTGCTGATACAAGGGGCTGAAAGTGGGCGACGTAGCGGGCGGGGCAGCGGATACACCCTCGCCCGTGGCCCCATGGCCGTTCGGATTCGCGGTGTTCGCCTGGTTGGAAGTCATCCGCGCATTTCATCATAAAGGGACCGGCCGCGTCTAGGGTTTTCCCCGCAACAGATATGTCTTATATAAGACATAAGATAATGTTGACTTTGTGTCTGACGACTCCTACACTCCTTGTCGAGCAAGGGTTTGCGGGCTTTTTGGCGGCTGTTTTGCACGATGCAATGCAGCGCCGTAGCGCACCGGCAGCCACTCTGCGCCATGCAGTTCCCACGCAATCCAGGTTTCGATTCGCCGCCATTCGTTGGCCAGACGCTTGCCGAAACGCGCTGTTTGCAGGAGCCCGCACCGTGCAGCGGCTACCCGGCGCAACATGTCCCACTCCCGCCCTCTCAAGAAAACGCAGGGCCGCCCCACGTTTTCTTGCCCCCTCGGGGGGCTTGGCGCGAAGCGTCAAGTTGGGGGCACGCAGCAGTACAGGTTTCCGGCATGGCGGTCTTGCCGCAGCGCGCCGCACAGCCTCGGCACATTCCGAGGCCGTACGCGAACAGTGAATTCCGCCGTGTTTCACAACGCTTCGCTGAACGCGCATATAGAATGGCGTTTTCCCTAGCGTCTAACGCATCGTCCTGGAGATTTCTCAATGGCTAAGCCCGCAAAGCGCGTTGCCGTCACCGGCGCCGCAGGTCAAATCGCTTACTCCCTGCTGTTCCGCATCGCCAATGGCGACCTGCTCGGCAAGGATCAGCCGGTGGTCCTGCAACTGCTCGACCTGCCGCAAGCGCAAGGCGCCGTCAAAGGCGTCGTGATGGAACTGGATGATTGCGCATTCCCGCTGCTGTCGGGTGTCGTGATCACTGACGATCCGAAGGTCGCATTCAAGGATGCCGACGTTGCCCTGCTGGTCGGCGCACGTCCGCGTTCGAAAGGCATGGAGCGTAAAGACCTGCTGTCGGCAAACGCCGAAATCTTCACGGTTCAGGGCAAGGCGCTGAACGAAGTCGCCAGCCGCGACGTGAAGGTGCTGGTGGTCGGCAACCCGGCCAACACGAATGCCTACATCGCGATGAAGTCGGCGCCGGATCTGCCGAAGAAGAACTTCACCGCCATGCTGCGTCTGGACCACAACCGCGCGCTGTCGCAACTGGCTGCCAAGTCGGGCAAGCCGGTCGCTTCGATTGAAAAACTGGCAGTGTGGGGCAACCACTCGCCGACCATGTACCCGGATTTCCGCGTTGCAACGGCTGATGGTCAAGATCTGACCAAGCTGATCAACGACGAAGAATGGAACCGCAACACGTTCATCCCGACCGTCGGCAAGCGCGGCGCGGCGATCATCGAAGCGCGTGGCTCGTCGTCGGCGGCTTCGGCAGCTAACGCTGCGATCGACCACGTGCGTGACTGGGTGCTCGGCACGAACGGCAAGTGGGTGACGATGGGTATCCCGTCGGACGGTTCGTACGGCATTCCGGAAGACATCGTCTACGGTGTGCCGGTTACGTGCGAAAACGGCGAGTACAAGCGTGTGGAAGGCCTGGCAATCGACGCGTTCTCTCGCGAAAAGATGGACGGCACGCTGAACGAGTTGCTCGAAGAGCGCGAAGGCGTTCAACACCTGCTCGGTTAAACACCTGATGCAGACGAAACCGGAACTCCAAAGCTTTATCGCGGCGGGTTCCGGTTTTTTACGTGCGAATGCAGGTACGTCCCATGAAGTTGCGGTTCACGTCGCAATTTGTCGTGCCAGTATTCGCCTCCGATTCGAACGCGCTTTGCGTCATGGCTTGCTGATCGCCGAGCAGAACGCGTCCGAATCCGATTTACTCACCCGACCAACAGAATCCTGACGCCGAAGATGCGCGCCCTCACACCCGCCGAAGTGCTGTTTGACGGCGAAGTGCCGCCCGCTGTGCTGCCTGCCTGCGATCACTACGCCGGCAGCGAGAAGCTGATGCTGAAATCGCTCGCGTTGCAGCAGCAACTCGGCGCAGTGTTCGATATCACGCTCGATTGTGAAGACGGCGCGCAGGTCGGCCGCGAAGCCGAACACGCGGAACTGGTCGCGTCGCTGCTGGGCAGCGAGCATGATTGCTTCGGCCGCGTCGGCGTGCGGATTCATGACTTCAATCATCCGCACTGGCGCGACGACGTCCGTCTCATTCTGCGCGCGGCAAAGCGGACGCCCGCTTTCATCACCCTGCCGAAAATCCGCAACGTCCCCGATGCCGCCGAAATGGCCGCGTTCATCGAAGCGACGCGGCGTGAGCTCGGCATTGCGCAGCCGGTGCCGGTGCAACTGCTGGTCGAAACGCATGGCGCGTTGACGCGTGTGTTCGATCTGGCCGCGCTCCCCGGCGTCGAGGCGCTGAGCTTTGGCCTGATGGACTTCGTATCCGCGCACGATGGCGCGATTCCCGACACCGCCATGCGTTCGCCCGGCCAGTTCGATCATCCGCTGGTGCGGCGCGCGAAACTTGAGATTTCGGCAGCCTGCCATGCGTATGGCAAGGTGCCGTCGCATAACGTCAGCACCGAAGTGCGCGACATGAGCGTGGTGGCAAACGACGCCGCCCGCGCCCGCAACGAGTTCGGCTACACGCGCATGTGGAGCATCCATCCGGCGCAGATCGAAGCGATCGTCGCTGCATTTGCACCGCGCGACGAAGAAATCGTCACCGCCACCGAAATTCTGCTGGCCGCGCAGTCTGCGCAATGGGGACCCACGCGTTATCACAACACGCTGCACGACCGGGCAAGCTATCGCTATTACTGGTCAGTGCTGCGTCGCGCGCAATCCACGGGTCGCGCCGTCCCGCAAGACGCCGCGCCGCTCTTCACGAAAGTGGGCGCTAACGGGCAAGCCGCATCATGAGCACGATGGTCAATGCAGCAGCCGGCGCGGTCGCGCTGGACGGCCCTCAGGCGCGCCGCCTTGCAATGGAATCGGGGCAGCGGCAGCGTCAGGCGGGCGCAGAATGCGCGTTTCAAGCCACGGTTCGACGAGAAGCAACGAGCAGGCACAAAGGAGATTGCGGGAGATGAGCGAGACGACGCAAACCGCCGGTGCACAAGGCGAAAACGAATCTAAAAGCGCCTTCAAACCGAAGAAGTCCGTGGCGCTGTCCGGCGTGACGGCCGGCAACACCGCGCTCTGCACGGTCGGCAAGACCGGCAACGACCTGCACTACCGCGGCTACGACATTCTCGATATCGCCAGTGCGTGCGAATTCGAAGAAATCGCGTATCTGCTCGTGCATGAAAAACTGCCGACGCAAGCCGAACTGACCGCCTACAAGACCCGGCTCAAGGCGCTGCGCGGTTTGCCCGCGAACGTGAAAGCCGCGCTCGAATGGATTCCGGCCGCCGCTCACCCGATGGACGTGATGCGCACCGGCGTATCGGTCCTCGGCACGGTATTGCCTGAGAAAGACGACCACAACCTGCCGGGCGCACGCGACATCGCCGACAAGCTGATGGCCTCGCTCGGTTCGATGCTGCTGTACTGGTACCACTACTCGCACAACGGCAAGCGCATCGAAGTCGAAACCGACGACGATTCGATCGGCGGCCATTTCCTGCATCTGCTGCACGGTGTAGAGCCGTCGAAGGAATGGGTCGACGCGATGCATGTGTCGCTGAACCTGTACGCCGAGCATGAATTCAACGCATCGACCTTCACCGGCCGCGTGATCGCGGGCACGGGATCGGACATTTACTCGGCGATTACGGGCGCAATCGGCGCACTGCGCGGCCCGAAGCACGGCGGCGCCAACGAAGTCGCGTTCGAAATCCAGTCGCGCTATCAGACGCCGGATGAAGCCGAAGCCGATATCCGTAAGCGCGTCGAAAACAGGGAAGTGGTGATCGGTTTCGGCCACCCGGTGTACACGATCTCCGATCCGCGCAACAAGGTCATCAAGGACGTCGCGAAGAAGCTCTCGAAGGAAGCGGGCAATACCAAGCTGTTCAACATCGCCGAGCGTCTGGAAGCGGTGATGTGGGAAGCGAAGAAGATGTTCCCGAACCTCGACTGGTTCAGCGCGGTCTCGTATCACATGATGGGCGTGCCGACGGCGATGTTCACGCCGCTCTTCGTGATCGCCCGCACGGCGGGCTGGAGCGCGCACATCATCGAGCAACGCATCGACAACAAGATCATTCGTCCGAGTGCGAATTACACCGGCCCCGAGAATTTGAAGTACGTGCCGTTAAATAGGAGAAAATAGCGGTCGCTGTGCGCTTTCAAAGCGCGTGCAGTTCAACCCCTGCGGTTGCCAGGACCGGTAGCTCGCGTACTGTTCAACTGAAACCAGATAGAAAGGTTCTCCCTCATGAAAAAACTGATGATCGCCGCCGTGATTGGCGCCCTGTCCACGACGATGCTAACCGTCGCGACTGACGCCGCTGCGCAAACGGCGACCACCACGAAGCCGGCTGCCAAGGCTGTGCCGAAGAAGCCGCAACCGAAACGCCTGATCAAGCGCAAGGCCAATCCGGCCAAGGAAGCGAAGGTCGATGCGGTGCCGGAAGGCTCGGAAAAGTGGTCGTGCAACGAAGGTCTGGCATTCGACCTGAAGGGCGACATGACACGTGACCAGATCGTCACGGTTCACTGGGCGAACAAAAATTACAATCTGCCCCGCGAAACGACCACCACGGGCGCGGAGCGTTTCCACGACGCAGCATCGGGTATGGACCTGGTCGTGATCCCGACAAAGGCCATGTTGTTCTCGGACAAGGACAGCGCGCGTCTGGCCGACGAGTGCAAAACGGCAGCCATGCAGCAAGGCGCACCGGCTCCGACGCAATCGAACGCGGTCAACAAGTCCAACTAAGTCATCGTCATCAGGAAAGCGCCCCGATGTCCGCTCCGATTTCCAACGTACGACCCGATCCCGACCAGGTCCTGGTCGAGATCGTCGATTACGTGCTGGATTTCCCGATCGACAGCACGCTCGCGCTGGAAACCGCGCGTCACTGCCTGATCGACACGCTCGGTTGCGGACTCGAGGCACTCACCTACCCGGCGTGCACCAAGCTGATGGGACCGATCGTGCCGGGCACGATCGTCCCCAACGGCGCGAAGGTGCCGGGCACGTCGTTCCAGTTGGACCCGATTCAGGCCGCCTTCAACATCGGCGCGATGATCCGCTGGCTCGACTTCAACGACACATGGCTGGCTGCCGAATGGGGTCATCCGTCGGATAACCTCGGCGGGATTCTGGCAACCGCCGATTGGCTCTCGCGCTGCGCCATCGCAGCGGGCAAACAACCGTTGACGATGAAAGACGTTTTGGTCGGCATGATCAAGGCGCACGAAATTCAAGGCTGTATCGCGCTCGAGAACTCGTTCAACAAAGTCGGGCTCGATCATGTATTGCTGGTGAAGCTGGCGTCGACCGCGGTGGTCGGCCAGTTGATCGGCCTCACGCGCGACGAACTGATTAACGCGGTCTCGCAAGCGTTGGTCGATGGACATGCGTTGCGCACGTATCGTCATGCGCCGAATACCGGTTCGCGCAAATCGTGGGCGGCTGGCGATGCAACGTCACGCGCCGTGCGGCTCGCGTTGATCGCGAAGACCGGCGAGATGGGCTACCCGTCGGTGCTGACCGCGAAGACGTGGGGCTTTTACGATGTCCTCTTCAAGGGCAACGAGTTCAAGTTCCAGCGTCCCTACGGCTCGTATGTGATGGAAAACGTGCTGTTCAAGATTTCGTTTCCTGCCGAGTTCCACGCGCAAACCGCTGTGGAAGCGGCAATGACTTTACACATGCAATTGAACGCCGTTGGCAAGCGCGTGGAAGACATCAGCAAGATCACGATCCGCACCCATGAAGCCGCGATCCGCATCATCGACAAGAAAGGCCCACTGAACAATCCGGCCGACCGCGATCACTGCATCCAGTACATGATCGCCGTGCCGCTGATCCACGGCCGCCTGACGGCCGCGGACTATGAAGATTCGATCGCGCAGGACCCGCGTATCGATGTGCTGCGCGCCAGGATGGAATGCGTCGAAGACGCGCAGTTCACGAAGGATTACCACGATCCGGAGAAGCGTTCGATCGCCAATGCACTGACGATCGAATTCAACGACGAGTCAACGTTCGACGAAGTCGTAGTCGAATACCCGATCGGTCACAAGCGTCGTCGCGAAGACGGGATTCCGTTGCTGGTCGAGAAGTTCAAGACCAACCTCGCGCGCCGTTTTCCGGTCAAGCAACAACTGGCGATTCTCGACGTGTCGCTGGATCAGGTAAGGCTCGAAGCCATGCCGGTCAATGAATACGTCGATCTGTACGTCATCTAGTCAAGTTAAGTACTGTAGTTCCGCGATCAAACCAAGGAAAACACCATGGCCCACAACCTCCACAAAACGCTCAAGGAATTCGACAGCGGTTCCGGCAAAGGCAAGTTCTACTCCCTGCCGCAACTCGGCCGAGCACTGAACATCAAGATCGACCGCCTGCCGGTTTCGATCCGTATCGTGCTGGAATCGGTGCTGCGTAACTACGACGGCAAGAAGATCGCCGAAGAACACATCACGCAACTCGCGAACTGGAAGCCGACCGCAGCGCGCGTCGACGAAATCCCGTTCGTCGTGTCGCGCGTCGTGCTGCAAGACTTTACCGGCGTGCCGCTGCTCGCCGACATCGCCGCGATGCGCGGTGTCGCGCAACGCGTGGGCAAGAACCCGAAGTCGATCGAACCGCTGGTCCCGGTCGATCTGGTGGTCGACCACTCGGTGCAGATCGATCACTTCCGCGAAAAGAACGCGCTCGACCTGAACATGAAACTGGAATTCCAGCGTAACAACGAGCGCTACCAGTTCATGAAGTGGGGCATGCAGGCATTCGACACGTTCAAGGTCGTGCCGCCGGGCGTGGGTATCGTTCACCAGGTGAACCTGGAATACCTGGCACGCGGCGTGCACAAGAAAGCCGAAGGCGCGGACACCGTGTACTACCCGGATTCGCTGGTCGGCACCGACAGCCACACCACGATGATCAACGGCATCGGCGTGGTGGGCTGGGGCGTGGGCGGTATCGAAGCCGAAGCCGGCATGCTCGGCCAGCCGGTGTACTTCCTGACGCCGGACGTGGTGGGCGTCGAACTGAAGGGCAAGCTGCGCGAAGGCTTGACGGCGACCGACCTGGTTCTGACCGTTACCGAGCTGCTGCGCAAGGAAAAGGTTGTCGGCAAGTTCGTCGAGTTCTTCGGCGAAGGCACGAAGTCGCTGTCGCTGCCGGATCGCGCAACGATCGGCAACATGGCGCCGGAATACGGCGCAACGATGGGCTTCTTCCCGGTCGACGAAAAAACCATCGACTACTTCAAGGGCACGGGCCGCACCGACGCAGAAATCTCCGCCTTCGAAAACTACTTCAAGGCGCAAGGCCTGTTCGGTATTCCGAAGGCTGGCCAGATCGACTACACCAAGGTCGTCACGCTGGACCTCGGCACGGTGACGCCGTCGCTGGCAGGTCCGAAGCGCCCGCAAGACCGTATCGAAATCGGTCACGTGAAGTCGACCTTCAGCGACCTGTTCTCGAAGCCGGTGGCGGAAAACGGCTTTGCGAAGAAGGAAGCCGATCTGGACGCGCAATACACGACAAGCAACGGCGTCGACGTGAAGAACGGCGACATCCTGATCGCCGCGATCACGTCGTGCACGAACACGTCGAACCCGAGCGTGCTGCTGGCGGCTGGTCTGCTGGCGAAGAAGGCTGTTGAAGCCGGTTTGACGGTCGCGCCGCACATCAAGACGTCGCTGGCTCCGGGGTCGCGCATCGTCACGGAATATCTGACGAAGACCGACTTGATGAAGTACCTCGACAAGCTCGGTTTCACGCTGGCCGCTTACGGTTGCACGACCTGTATCGGTAACGCGGGCGATCTGACGCCGGAACTGAACGAAGCGATCACGAAGAACGACATCGTCGCGGCAGCGGTTCTGTCGGGCAACCGTAACTTCGAGGCGCGTATTCACCCGAACATCCGCGCGAACTTCCTGGCCTCGCCGCCGCTGGTTGTGGCCTACGCGATCGCCGGCAACATCACGCGCGACCTGATGACCGAACCGGTCGGCAAGGGCACGGGTGGCAAGGACATCTACCTGGGCGACATTTGGCCGACCAGCGAAGAAGTCAACGAACTGCTCAAGTTCGCGCTGGACGCAGACGCGTTCCGCAAGAACTACGCGTCGCTGACCAAGAAGGGCGACCTGTGGAGCAAGATCGAAGGCGAAGAAGGTCAGGTCTACGACTGGCCGAAGTCGACCTACATCGCTGAGCCGCCGTTCTTCGGCAAGGACTTCTCGATGACGCCGGCTGACAGCATCCCCGCCGTCAAGAACGCACGCGCTCTGGGCATCTTCGGTGACTCGGTCACGACCGACCACATCAGCCCGGCTGGCTCGATCAAGGAAGACTCGCCGGCAGGCAAATGGCTGAAGGCAAACGGCGTGCAGAAGGCCGACTTCAACAGCTACGGCTCGCGCCGCGGCAACCACGACGTGATGATGCGCGGCACGTTCGCGAATGTCCGCATCAAGAACCTGATGATCCCGGCGAAGGCAGACGGCACGCGCGTGGAAGGCGGCCTGACGATTCATCAGCCGAGCGGCGAACAAGCGTCGATCTATGACGCAGCGATGAAGTACATCGACGCGGGTACGCCGACTGTTGTGTTTGCTGGTGAAGAGTACGGCACGGGCTCGTCGCGTGACTGGGCTGCGAAGGGTACGCAACTGCTGGGCGTGAAGGCTGTGGTCGCACGCAGCTTCGAGCGGATTCACCGTTCGAACCTGGTCGGCATGGGCGTGCTGCCGCTGCAGTTCAAGGGCTCGGATAGCGTGCAATCGCTCGGTATTACCGGCGAAGAAACGTTCGACGTCGAAGGCCTGGGCAACGATTTCAAGCCGCAACAGGAAGTGACGCTGGTGATTCGCGGCAAGGACGGCAAGGAGAAGCGCGTGCAGGTTCTGCTGCGTATCGATACGCCGATCGAAGTCGACTACTACAAGCACGGCGGCATTCTGCCGTTCGTGTTGCGTTCGCTGTTGGCTGCTTAAGTTATTCGCTTACGCATGCAGTAACTGCGAGCTGTTTTGCAGGGGCTGCGTCCTGTGGAGGACGCAGCCGACTTTGGAAGCCCGGCTTTTGGCCGGGCTTTTTTTTTTGGCTTTTTACTTCTGACCGCGGCCTGCCTGGAAGGCGTCCGGGTTGTCGGTGATCCGGCGTTGGGTCATGCGGGCGTTCCAGTCGGCGTCACCCGATATAGGCACAGTGGCACGCGTGGTGACATGTGCGCGCTGCTGGGCGGCCCAGTTAAGCAACGCTGCCTGGTCGATCGCATCGTTGTCGGCCGACGGACGTGCGGTCCATTCAGGCTGCTTCGACACGGCAGGCCGCGTAGCCGGGCGAACCGTGCGGCTCAACGCGAGGCGCTCGTCGACATGCGCCTCGGTCATGCGTGCGACGGCGACTTTGCGGTCCGCTTTTGCCGGACGGCTCGTCATGGTTTCGCGGGTAGACGCTCGCGCGGTTGGCTGCTGCGCGGCGTGCTGCGACAACTGCGTGCGCGGGCTGCGAGGGGCGGCCACGGGGGTAGTGTCGTCGTTCTTGGCGTGGCTCGCTGGCGACACCATTGGCACTGCATAGCTCGCCTCGGAAGGCGCTGGCGCGACATCTGCCGCTGCATAGCTCGGCGCGGATGCGGCCGTGCTCGCGACCGAAGGCACACCCTGCACCACCGTCTGCGTGTCCTCAACTGCCGACTGGGCCAACTTGGCAGGTTCCGGCGAATGATCGACGGGGGCGCTGCTGACCGCCGGCACAACCGGCCGCGTCACGGCCAGCGCTGTCGCCTTCTCCGCTTCTCGCGTCGTGCATGTCGCCAGCAACCACGCCAACGCAATGCTGCAACCCAGAAAGATCGTCGCTCCGATTACGTAATCCGAACGCGACGACCGCAGACGGATCTTGCCCATCTCAAGATAGCGCTTCGCTTCAGCCATCTCCGCATCGAAACGATGGGCGTCCGAGCGTTGCGGGGGTGCCTTGTAGAACAGAACGTGCTTCACGCCCGGAGGAAACGGGCCTCGACGCGCCGGCTGCTCCTTACGTTGCACCGCATCCTGGATCGCCTGTTGCGCTTCGGTTTGTGCGGCGGGCTGGGGTTCGCGTTGCGCTGCATTTTGTGCTGCGGTCCGCGCCGCACGTCGTCGCGACCCAAAAGGCGGCGGCAAACCATCAAATGGCCGCGGCTTCGGAAACGCCAGATCGCCTTCGATCAGGGCCTGCGGTTGGTTCATCGTAGGGTGCTCCGGTGAGGGTCGACCGCCGTGTCGAGTTGCGCGACCAAGGTCCTGGCGCGCTCCATGAGCGCGTCGATTGCACCCGCCTCGTGTTCCAGCGGGGTCGTGCTGGCGTGCCGCAGCGCTTCCATCAGACTGTGCGCGCCGACCAGACCTACGGCGCCGCTCAATCTGTGCAGCACGCTGCTCAACCCTTCGCTGTCGCGCTCGTGATTCAATCCGCTCAGGCGCTTCAGGTCGTCGTCCATTGAATGGCGCCAGCCGCCCAGAAAGGTGTGGAGATCGATACCTTCTTCGGACAACGCGTCGAGATAGCGGCGCTCGAAGGGTTCAGATGGGGCACTCGCCGCAGCTTGTTGCGACTGCGCGACAAGGGCGAACAAGGGCGCCTGCGCGTGACGAGCTGGATCTGTGGACGGTCCCCATTGGTCAACGGTGAACGGCGCACTGAAGCTCGCGCGGATGCCGGAATCTGAACTGCTTGCGACGGAAAGCTCACCTTGCATACGCTGTGCGAGGATCTGGCAGAGCGGCAAGCAGGCATCAGCGTCGCCAAGCCGCCTTTCGGCGGACGCTTCATCAGCGTTCGGTCCGAAAAGTTGTAGTTGCGGGGCATGCGCGGCTTTTCCACCGCCATCCGTCACGCTGACAACAATCCGCTGTGAGCCGGAATTCGACGGCTCCGCGCGCACGACGAGCGCAATCTCTCCATGCGTGCTGGCCTGGACCGTGCGGTTTAGCAGATGGAAAAATATCTGACCGAGCCGGGCACTATCGGCGAGAATCCGCTCGGCGACCGTTTGATCGACGCTCGAGTTCAAGCGCAAACCTCGTTGAGCCGCGGACGGAGACAATAGCGCAATGACGCCGTCGACGAGTTCTCGCAGATTCGTCGCGCTTTCGTCGAGAACGAAGGCGCGCGACTCCAGCGGCGAAACATCCAGCAAGTCGTGAAGCGTTTGACCCCATGTGCGCACCGCGGATTGGATCACCGGAACCTGCGGGCGTTGAGCCGACGGTGTGGCCGCCGTTTCGAGCGATTCAAGCAGACCCGCCACGGCTGTCAATGGAGCTTCCGCATAAAGACGCATCGCGCCGAGCAACCAGAGCCGCTCCTGCTTCGCGGCGGCGCTCGCCTCAGTGGACACTGCGGCGCGTGCGGCCTGCTCCCTCGCTTCGGCTGCATCGCACCGGTGCGTCCATTCGTTTTCAACGTGGTGCAGTTTCTCAGCAGCGCGCCTCAGCGCAGCGCGAGACAGGCATGCGCCGGCCAACGCAACGACCGCCGGGGCTGCGAGCGCCAACAGCCACGTTTGTCGCTCGATCGCGGCATCACGTGCGCCTGTCGCCGATTGGCCGAACGCACGGTGGCTATTACCGGAAGCAAGTGCAAAAGACGCGCTAGCAGCGGTCTCCTCGCGCAAATGAAGATCGCGGGCCGACTGCCCGAGTTGTCCCACTGCGTCGCGTGCGGCCAGTACTGCGGCCGCACGCGAATCGTCAACGCGCAGCGCGCGCGGCGTGCCGTCGACTAACGGCGCCGCGTTGGCGCGTATCGACAGCATGCACAGCAGTGCAAACGCAAAGAGGCAGCCCAACACCGTCGCGAAACGGATCGAAGTCAGCCCCGCGTTGTGAGAGAAACTGTGAGAGGAGCGCGGCGCACGACGACGCGCGCCCGCTGAAGAACCAAGCAGGCTCATTTTATTCATAGCCCGCAACACTCAGTCGATCAACCTGTGCAACGTAGCAAACTCAATCAGCGCGGCCAATGACGACAGTCCAAGCTTTTCCTGGATGCGGCTCTTGTACGTGCTCACTGTCTTGTCGCTCAGGAACAAACGGCTCGCGATATCCCGGTTACTCACGCCACGCGCAAGATATTGCAGCACTTCCACCTCGCGCGCTGACAGGGTGCTTAGTCCGCTCTCGGTCGCCGAATTTGCAGTATCGGCCGGGAAGCAGTCATAGCCGAATAGCACGGTTTTTAGCGCAGTAATCAGTTCGCTGATTTCGCGACCTTTGCCGACATAACCATTTGCGCCGGCAACGCGCGTATAACCGGCCATAACGTGTTCCGGTTTTGCGGAAAGAACAAGGATGCAGATTTTGGTATTGTGTGCACGAATACGGCGGATCATGGATAGACCATCAAGTCGGGGCAAATCGAGATCGAGAATTACCAGATCGGGATTTTCAGTCAGAACCATTTTCAGGCCGTCCTCACCGTCGCCGCACTCTCCAATCAACTCTAATTCCGGATCGGCACGCAGCACATCAGCTATCGTTCCCCGAATCATTGGGTGGTCGTCAATAATCACGATTCTTTTCATTTACCGCTCCATTTTCTGATCATTAATCAATGGGCGTAAAACTGAATCGCAATAGCCCACACAGGAAATCAGACGAAATACTAACAACAATGCAAAGACATTTTTTCGTCGTGGCGATGCGATATTTCTGCAATATTTGTCGGATTTTTCCCACCTGGAGGATTTGAGATTCCCTACGCGCAAGTAGTGAATGCGGTCACCTCGGCTCAATTAACGGCGGATTGCGACACATAGCGCTGACCTTTCGAACGGCGTGCTTGCGTATCCAGGCCGAAATGAAGGTCGTGGTCCGTTCGACGGCAATGCACACCGTGATGGATGCGGATCAGGCGATAATGGCGTTTGCGGAACTGGAATTCGCTCAGAGCGAGCGGGAGGCAGAAAGTGGGGAGAGAAGCGAGCGCGAACATCGTTAGCGCTCGTGATACGTATTACAGCCCTACCGTTGAACGTAATCGCCGGCCCGACAGGGGCCGGCGATTACACCCGCCTCACTGATCTTGCGGGTCTTGCTGTTGCATCTGCTGTGGCTGCATTTGCTGCGCTTGCGGCGCAGCTGATGCCTGCGCATTACTGCGCATAAAGTCCAACTCGACGCGACGGTTCGGTGCCAGACAGTCGATCAGAGCCTGTTGGTTCCGGTTGTTACACTGCACCACCGGTTCTTCCTTGCCACGACCACGAGCCATCATCGGCGCTTTGACTCCGCCGCTCTGCAGATAGCGTTTGACCGTCTCAGCACGCTTGTTCGACAGCTGACGGTTGTAGCTGTCGCTACCGAGGCGGTCCGTATAGCCTTCGATACGGATGCCCGTGACGTCGTCGACCTGTTTCAGATCGCGGGCCAACTGATCGAGCTTGGCTTTGCCACCTGGCAGCATGCCAGCCAGATCGCCGCGATCGAACTTGAAGGTCGCGTCCGCTTGCAGCGTCATCTTCTGCGGGATCGGCGAAACGACCGGTGCCGCGACCGGCGGCGGCGTGCAGGCCTCAAGCGCTGCGCCGATGCCGGGCAGGCCCTTTTCGACGCCATTGACCAGGCGCTGACTCTCGCTGAAGTCACGCGTCCATGCTTCATGGCCTGCGTGAATCAGTTCGACTTCCGAGCACGCGGTGAGGCGCTGAGCTTCCTGGCACTGCGCGAAGAGCGGAGACGTCTTCGCAGCCAGGATCTGCTTCCACAGATCCGGCCGCACCACCGAAGAGGTCCGTAGTTCCGGATTGTCGACGGAGAGCCCCTGGCCGGTTTCGAGCGCCGTGGTCAGGCGGTTGGCTTCGACCAGCGCTTCCTCGACAAAGCCCCAGCCGTCGTGGCTGGAACGTTCGTCGCGCGCGGCGTTCAGCCAGCACTGCGCCTTGTCACCGAAGTAGTTACTTTTGCGCTCACCGAGTGCGTTCAGACGGGTCTGAACCGAGCTCAGCATCGAGCCGTTCTTGACACCGCTATAAGTCGAGATCCACTGCGGCGTCACGGCCCCAGCGGCCTGACTCTGCGTTGCGCTGAAACCGTTCTGCAGAACCGTTGGGTCCTGGATTTGCAGGTGATCGCGCGTCGCGGACGACGAACATCCGGCGAGCATCGCGGCAAGCGCGATGGCGATTAATGAATACTTCATGTCTGTTTCTCATGGAAAGAGGGTCGCACGGAAGCTTCCCGTGCGACCCAGACAGCTAACGTCTTAAGCTTCTATTCAAGGCCTTGCGGCCATGGCTTAGTTGCCGAGGACGATGCCGATACCAGCGCGAACGATGGTGCTATTGCCGCCCGAAGTGGACACGCCAAGGTTGTAGTTGATCGTGCCCTTCTCGTTCCAGCGGGACACGCCCAGACCCACAGCCTGGTAGCCACGGTAGTTGGCAACACCTGCGTTCAGCGTGGTACGGCCCGGCAGGTACGGCGTGACGATGTTCAGCGCCGATGCCGAAGCGATACCCTTGGCTGCACTGCGGTCGACGTTGTTGATCGACTGCTGCATGCCACCCATCGCGTTGTTCAACTGACCGAGGTTGACTGCATCGGTTGCTTGCGTACCGGCTGCGACGTTGGTGATCTGACGCTCGTTACCGGCAGAACCCACCGATACCGAGTTGTCGCGATCCGTCGTCGAGTTCGAACCCAGCGCGACCGAGTTGGCGTTCGGAGCCGAAGCACCCGAACCCATCGCGACCGAGTTGTCGCCCGCCGTCACCGTGTTCTTGCCGATTGCAATCGCTTCCGTGCCCGATGCAACAGCACCGTTACCGATCGCGATCGCATCCGTACCCGACGAAACCGCAGCCGTGCCACCAGAGGCCGGGGTGTTGATGTTGACGTAAGTCGTGTCGCCCGCGCCGCCGCCTGACAGGTTGTTCACCTGGCTTTGGAGGCTCGAGAACTGCGAGTAGTTGACCGCATCATTCGCGCTCGAACCTGCAGCAACGTTCGTCAGCGTCACCGGCGTCGTGGAACCCACGCCACCCAGCGTCACCTTGCTCTTCGACGAGTCGTCGTAGGCCACGCCATTCGTCGTGCCGCCGCTACCGGCGTGATCAGCGACATACGTTTTCATCTGCCCGAAGTTCACGGCGTCGGTCAGATCCGTACCCGCAGCCACGTTCTTCAACTGAGTCGCTGCGCCGCCCGCGTTGAAGGTCACCGTCTCCTTCGACGGGTTGTCGTAGGCGATGAACGAGTTGGTCACGTTGCCTGCCGTGTCGACGGTCAAACCAGCGTCCTTCAATTGCTTGAGGTTCACTGCTTCGTCGTCGTTCTTCGCGGCGGCCACGTTTGCGACCGTCACCGGCGTGCCCGTGTTGCCAAGGGTCAGCAGGTCGTGCGCATCAGTGTCATACACCACACTGTTGACCGAACCACCACCCGAATCGATCTTCGCGTTGAGGCCAGTCAGCGCTGCACCGACGTCGTTGAACGTGCTGCCGCTCAGCGTGTAGGTCGGCTTCGACACCTTGCCATCCGAACCAACCGTCGACCCACCGCCCAGCGCCGCTGCCGTGCTGCTCATCGCGCCGTACAGCTGCGAACCGTTGATGGCTTGCTTGCTGCCCGACGTGACCTGGCCGTTAGCGACGTTGGCCAATACCACCGGTGTGGCGGAGCCGGAACCGCCAAACGTAACTTGGCCCTTGTTCGCGTCGTCATACGCAACGAATGCACCCGACACGTGACCGCTCGAGTCGAAGCTTGCGCCCAATGCCTTCAGCTGCTGCACGTTCACTGCGTCGTTGTTCGCCACACCGTCGGCCACGTTCGATACCGTCACCGGCGTGCCCGTGGTGCCACCCAGCGTCACCTTGTTGTGCGACGTCGTGTCGTACATTACAGCGTCGACCGAGCCACTGCCGCCGCTCGACGCGGCCGCGACCAGTGCCGAGCCCACGTCACTGTACGTCTTGCCGTTCAGCGAGTAGGTCGGCGTCGACACAGTGCCGTCCGCACCCACCTTCGCCCCACCGCCGAGTGCCGTCGCCACGCTGGCTGCCGTGTTGTACAACTGCGCGCCATTGATCGCGTCCTTGCTGCTGGACGTGACCTGACCCGCTGCAACGTTGGTCAACGTAACCGCCGGGTTCGTAACTGCGCCGCCGAGCGTCAGCTTGTTGTGCGCCGACGTGTCATAGACCACCGCGTCCGCCGAACCGCCGCCGGCGACTGCCGCGATAGCGCTGGTCATCTGGCCGAGGTTCACAGCATCGGTATTTGCCGTACCAGCTGCGACGTTGATGATCTGGCGTTGTGCCGCGCTATTGCCAACCGAAACTGCGTTGGCACGATCAGCGGTCGAGTTCGTGCCCAGCGCCACGGCATTTGCTGCAGTCGCAGTTGCGCTCGTGCCGAGAGCCATCGAGTTTGTTGCCGCCGTGGTGGTCTTAGCTTGACTTCCCATCGAGACGGAGTTGTCGCCGAGCGCTTGCGATTTAAACCCAAATGCCAGCGAATTCGCTCCCTCAGCTTGCGCGTTGTAACCGATCGCCACGCCGTTGACAGCGTTGTCACCGGTTGAAGCACCCTTGCCGATCACAGTTGCATTGACCGACAGCGCCGCGGCATTCGAACCGACAGCGGTCGAACCATCCATGCTGGCCAGAGCCTGCGCGCCGATAGCAAGCGCGTTTTCACCGTTCGACACAGCCAACGGCCCAATCGCCATTGCATTCAGCTTGGTGTTGTCTACCGTCGTACCCTCGCTGCCTTGGGTCACGTTCGTGCTTACTGCGATGTAGCTCGTCACAGGCGTAGCGCCCAGAAGCATCGAGCGCACGCCGTTCGTCTGTTGAGAGAGCTGCTGTTGCAGCGCGGTCAATTGACCGAACGTCGCGGCGTCATGAGCATCCGTACCATCGGCCACATTCATGATGCGCTTTTCCGCACCGTCGCGGCCAACCGACACCGTGTTATCAGCCGACACGACAGCGTTCGAACCGAGTGCTACGGCATTGTTGAACATCGCGCGCGCGCCCGAACCGATGGCGATCGACTTGTTACCGCTCGCGTACGAGTTACCGCCGATGGCGACCGCTTCTGAGCCGTTGGCCGTAGCCGCCGATGCTACCGAGACCACCTTGATGTACTTCGTAGCATTCGAGATGTCAGTGTTGATCGAGCCAACCGTCGTAGCAACTGCATCGATGGCAGCGCCCACGTCGGTGTACGTCTGGCCGCCGACTGCATACGCCGGCTTCGTCACCGTGCCGCTCGGGCTCACCGAAGAACCGCCACCCAACGCGTCCGCAACGCTCTGCGATACGCCAAACAACTGCGAACCGTTCACTGCATCACGACTGTTTACCGTCACCGAGCCTGCAGCGAGGTTGGTCAGCGTCACCGGCATTGCCACACCGTTGCCGCCCAATGTCACCTTGTCGTGCAACGTGGAGTCGTACTTCACAGCGTCAGCGGTGGACGCGCTCGTGCCGGAGGCCACCGCCGCCTGCAACTGACTCACGTTCACTGCGTCAGTGGCTGCGGCGCCCGCCGCCACGTTCGTCACGCGGCGTTCATTGTTCACCGAACCGACCGATACTTCGCCTACCGGCGTCAAACCGGACAGCGTGCCGCTTGCCGCCTGGTACGCCGTTGCGCCCAAGTTGGCCGTCGTCGTCGAATTCGCGCCCAGCGCGACCGAGTTCTTTGCCGTTGCCATCGCCTTCGCGCCGATCGCTACGGCATCCGTACCGGTTGCCGACGAATCGGCCAGCGTCGAATTGGCGTGGAAGTACTTGATGCCGTTACCGGTGCCATTGGTGATGTTATTCACCGTATTGGTCAGGTTCGTCACGTTGCCTGCGACGTTCGCCACGTTCTGGTTCGTCTGGAACAGTTGCGTACCATTGACCGCGTCCGTGCTCGACGCCGACAGCGAGCCCGCCGTCAGACCCGAGATCTTCGTCGTGCCGCTCGCGCCCTTCAGGGTGATCGAGTTCTTCGTCGAGTCGTCATACGCGACAAATGCGCCCGACACGTTGCCGCTTGTATCGAAGCTTGCGCCCAGATCCTTCAGCTGCTTCAGGTTCACTGCGTCCGTGTTGGCCGTACCTGCCGCCACGCCCGAGATCTTCGTCGTGCCGCTCGCGCCCTTCAGCGTGATCGAGTTCTTCGTCGAGTCGTCATACGCAACAAATGCACCCGACACACCACCGCTGGTATCGAAACTTGCACCCAAGTCCTTCAACTGCTTCAGGTTCACTGCGTCCGTGTTGGCCACACCGGCCGCTACGTTCGACAGCGTCACCGGCGTCGTTGCACCCGTGCCGCCAAACGTCACCTTGCTCTTTGCCGAGTTGTCATACGAGACAAATGCGCCTGTCACAGCACCGCTGGTGTCGAAGCTTGCGCCCAGATCCTTCAACTGCTTCAGGTTCACAGCATCGGTATCTTGCGTACCCGCAGCCACGTTGACCAACTGCCGCTTGAAGGTACCAGAACCAATAGAAACCGTGTTGTTCCGATCAGCGAGCGAGCTCGAACCCAATGCGACAGAGTACGTACCGGTCACTTTTGCCTGAGAGCCGATTGCAACGCCTTCCAGACTCGTGACCGATGCGGCACCACCGATCGCAATGGCATCCACACCCGTGGCCGTGGAATCCGCACGCGCCGAATTGACGTGGAAGTACTTGATACCGTTGCCGCTGCCACTGGTGATGTTATTCACCGTATTGGTCAGGTTCGTCACATTCCCTGCAACGTTCGCCACGTTCTGGTTCGTCTGGAACAGCTGCGTACCATTGACCGCATCCGTGCTCGACGCCGACAGCGCGCCGGCCGTCAGACCCGAAATCTTCGTGCCGCTCGCACCCTTCAGCGTGATCGAGTTCTTCGTCGAGTCGTCATACGCGACAAATGCGCCCGTCACAGCACCACTGGTATCGAAGCTTGCACCCAAGTCCTTTAGCTGCTTCAGGTTCACTGCGTCCGTGTTCGCCGTACCTGCCGCCACGCCCGAGATCTTCGTCGTGCCGCTCGCGCCCTTCAGCGTGATCGAGTTCTTCGTCGAGTCGTCATACGCGACAAATGCGCCCGTCACAGCACCGCTTGTATCGAAGCTTGCGCCCAGATCCTTCAGCTGCTTCAGGTTCACTGCGTCCGTGTTCGCTACACCGGCTGCCACGTTCGACAGCGTCACCGGCGTCGTTGCTCCGGTGCCGCCAAGCGTCACCTTGGTGTGTGCCGACGTGTCATACACAACCGAATCACCACCCGTGCCGGTACCCGCCGCCGCGAGAGCCGCGCCGACGTCGTTGTACGTCTTGCCGCCGATCACATAGGTCGGCTTCTTGATCGAACCGTCGCTATTCACGCCTGCGCCACCACCGATCGCACTCGTCACACCCGTCAACTGGCTAACGTTCACCGCATCGGTGCTCGCCGTACCGGCTGCCATATTGACAACGCGCCGCTGAGCCGTGCTGCTACCGACCGACACAGTGTTTGCACTGTTCGCGATCGAACCTGCTCCCAGTGCCACGGAATTAGCCGCGCTTGCGGTTGCGCCCGAGCCGAGCACCATTGACTTGTCTGCAGCGTCAAGCGCGATAGCGTTAGTTCCGAGCGCGAACGAGTTACCGGCGTACGCGTGGGCGCTATACCCGATGCTGACACCGTTCGCGCCCTCAGAACTTGCGTTGTAGCCAATCGCCACGCCGTTGACTGCGTCGCCGCCGGTGCTTGCGCCCTTGCCGATCACAGTTGAATTGCTTGTCAATGCAGCAGCACCCGAGCCGACAACAGTCGTTCCATCCAAGCTGGCATTAGCCTGGGTACCAACGGCGAGTGAACCGATACCGTTCGCTGATGCCCCTGGCCCGATGGCCATGGCGTTCAACGGATTGTCAGTCGTCACGGTGGCTGCGAGGCCTGGCGTGATGTTCGTGCTCACCGCGATAAAGTTGGTAACCGGCGTTGCGCCGAGAAGCATCGAGCGAACACCGCTCGACTGTTGAGAGAGTTGCTTTTGCAGCGCGGTCAACTGACCGACCGTTGCGGCATCGGTAGCATTTGTACCGTCAGCCACATTCACGATGCGCTTTTCCGCACCTTCGCGGCCAAGCGACACCGTGTTGGCTTCCGTCACAACAGCATTCGAGCCAAGAGCGACGGAATTGTCGTACATCGCGCGCGCACCGGAGCCGATGGCAATCGACTTGTTACCGCTCGCGTACGAGTTACCACCGATGGCAACAGATTCTGCGCCGTTCGCCGTTGCGCCCGCCGCTACCGACACCACCTTGATGTACTTCGTCGTACTTCCGACATTGGTGTTGATACCGTCGATGGCTGAACCAACGGCATCGAGGGCGGATCCGACGTCGCCGTACGTGCTGCCGCTGACAGTGTAGGCCGGCGCGGAAATTGTGCCGTCCTTGTTCACGACTGTCTTGCCGCCCAGTGCGGCTGCCGTGCTGGCCATTGCTCCATACAGTTGCGAGCCGTTCACTGCATCTGCGCTAGACGACGCGATCGTGCCGGCGGCCACGTTGGTCAACGCAACCGGTTTCCCCGCACCCACGCCGCCGAACGTCACCTTGTCGTGCGACGACGTGTCGTACACGACACCGTTCGTCGAACCGGTTGCCGCCTTTGCGTTCACTGCATTCAGTGCTGCGCCGACGTCCGTGTATGTGTTGCCATCCAGTGCATAGGCAGGCTTCGAGACCTTGCCGTTCGCGTCGACCGACGAATTGCCGCCCAATGCGGCTGCTACGCTGTTTGCCGTGCCGTACAGTTGCGAACCGTTTACTGCGTCAGTACTGCTGGAGGTGATCGTGCCTGCTGCCACGTTGGCCAGTGCGACCGGCGTGGTGGAGCTCGTTCCGCCGAGGGTGACCTTGTCGTGTGCCGAGGTGTCGTATTTGACGGCGTCGGTGCCAGTGCTGGCCGATGCCAATGCGCCAATCGCGTCGCCGACGTTGTTGTACGTGGTGCCATCCACGGCGTAGGCGGGAGCACTGATCGTGTTGTCAATCTGGTTCGCCTTCGAGCCGCCGCCCATTGCAGCCGCGACGGTTTGTGCCAGACCGTAGGTCCGGTTGTCGGTGTCAGCGATAAATTTGGTAACACTGGCCAACTGTGCGCCGTTCACGGCTTCGGTACTCTGGTCGCTGACCGCGCCTGCCTTGACGTTCAAAAGGGCAACAGGCGTCGTCGAGCCCGCACCGCCCAGTGTAAGCGTAGCGTGAGTCGAATTATCGTACTTCACTAGATCCGGCAACGTGCCACCCGTGATCGCGTTGGCGACCGTAGCGTTCATCTGCTTCACGTTGACCGCGTCGGTGTCCGCTGTACCTGCAGCAAGGTTGGCAATCTGACGTTCGGCACCACTGTTGCCCACCGAGACAACATTGGCCCGGTTCGCCAGCGAGTTCGCGCCCAGCGCAACCGAATTGTTCGCGTTCGCGCTCGCATTGCCGCCGATAGCCACACTTTCTGCGCCACCCGCGACAGAGTCGGCGAGCGTTGAATTCGCGTGGAAATACTTCAGATCCACCGGAGTAGGCGTCGGAGTAGGCGTCGGAGTAGGCGTGAGTCCGCCAACAGCCGCGCGCAACTGGTCCAGGTTGACAGCGTCGGTACCTGCGGTACCCGGCGCGACGTTGACAATCTGACGCTCGCCGCCCGGCCTACCGACCGATACGGTGTTTGCGCGAACCGCCACGGACCCCGCGCCCAGCGCTACCGCATTGGTCGCCAGCGCCGATGCCTGACTGCCCAATGCGAGTGCCGAACTGTTGGTCGCTGTAGCACTCTGACCGACCGCGACCGCGCCGTCAGCCGACGCCAGAGCAGAACCACCGATTGCAATCGCGTAGTTCCCGCCCGCCGCCTGTGCCTCGTCGCCAATTGCGATGTTATCCGTACCACTCGCCACAGCATGTGGGCCGATGCCCATTGCGTCCGCCCCGGTCGCCTCAGAATCTGGCTTGGTCGAGGCAACGTGAAAGTACTTCAGATCGTTCTTCTGGTATATGTAACTATAGATGTCGTCCAGCGACGCGCCACTTCCGCTCTCTCCGCTCTCTCCGCTCCCTCCGCTTGAGGCGCTGCCGCGCGTGCATCCCCAATAGCCGCCCGACTCGTAGGTCGTACAAAGTAGACCATCACTGCTTCGAACCATCGTTTGGTTCGCTTGCAACCCGGCTAAACCATACTGTGCAAGCTGTGAGTCAGGGATACCGGCATAAGGCTTACCGTCAGAGCCAATATTGTCAATGTGGTCCCAGCCATTATTCCATGTTGCATATGCATGTGCCGTGCTAACGGCACCGAACATGCCGACTGAAGCAACGGCAACCGATGTAATGTTGCGAGCCGCCCGACTCGATTTCTTCCCACTACCCTTAGCGGTCTCCGCAGCGGCCACATACGTACCCGCCTTCGCGTTCCAAACCGATTTGTAAACCTTGTTCATTCTTGTTGCATTCCCAAAAAAACGGGCGAGCCCTGCTCGCAGTTAAATTTGTGAAACCGTTCAAACGGTCTCCGCAAAAAAACTGGCCGCGTGCCTTATAAAGCTCGACCTAGACCTTTTCACGTGCCGCGAATTTAACCGCAAGCCCTATCCCCTAAAACACGGAAACAGATGAATACAAGTAGGAGTTTTCTGAGCGCACGTAAGAACACAATTGAAACAGGTCGACGAACCGCGTCCAGATTGAGATTGGACTAACTCATCAACTTCTATCGAGATATGGCAGACCTATTTGATACACGTCGCATCGCCGCAACAGCGGCATGCCTACAGAAAACGGGCAGACGGATTACTAACTGACATTAGGCATTTCACGCCCCTCATGCTGCATACAATGCCTTCCAAGCAACCAATTAGAGGCCCTCAAGACCTAAGGCGAGCGCCAAAACGGGCGCCTTCGCACCGCACCGCAATAGCCACCTCCCTAACAAGCCGGTACGAATCGATGGGACGAACATAACTGTTGCTTGGCTTAGGAAATCAACGGCACAGATACAGAAATTTCCTACACCAACACGCCCCGCAGATTCCTATACTTCGTCCCGCCACTGTTGCTCTGCATTTTGATCAGTTAATTCGTGAATTTCTGTTTCTGTTCAAAATATAAAAACCGGTAAAACCGTGCCAAGGCAACATGCATTCTTATTATTTAACTTGAAATAGAGATCATGAAAATTTCTCAAATCCGCCGTAAAAATAAACAACTCGGTCAAGGCATGACTGAATACATCATCATCGTCGCACTGATCGCCGTGTCGGCAATTGGCGTGTATTCGCTGTTCGGCCAAACCCTGCGTAACCAGACTGCCGGTCTTGCAAAAGAAATGTCGGGCCAAACGGCTACGGACAACATCTCGACGGCTCAGCAGAACGCCAACACGGCTACGAGCAATGCCAACAAGACGAAAAACATGGGTACGTACGACGCAGCTAACGTCGTCAACTAATCTTCTTCAGATTGCGATAAACATTATGAAACGCTCTGCCCGCAAGGGCAGGGCCAGGGTCGCCAGCGCTAGCGGGCAGGCGCTGGTCCCTGCTCTAATTTTTCTTCTGGTCGGCAGCATCGGCCTCTATGTGGCGTTCAACTCGTTCCAGATGACGAGCGCCAAGATCAAACTTCAAAACACTGCGGACGCAGCTGCCTATAGCGCAGCCGTGCTGCAGGCACGCGACTACAACTTCTCCGCGTATACAAACCGCGCCATGGTTGCCAATCAGGTCACCGCGGCGCAGGCGGTCGCACTGAAGTCCTGGATCGACGATCTCGATTCAACCTATAGCCATTCCGATCTCGACGACAGCGTTAAGGGCATCGCGGATCACCCCGATCAATGGAACACGCCGAAAAGCCGCGGCAAGGCCGATATTGGCCCCGTGCGGGCAACCCTGGATTCGCTGCTTCCTACGCTAGCGAAAGGGATTGGCGCGATTAATCTCGCACTGAGCAACGCGCAGGCCAATTATCACGCCGCCGTTTTCGTTGCTGTGCCAGACACGGCCGACGCTGTGGCTCGGCAAAATCAAGTCGACACGCACGTCACAACTGGCTATTTCATAAGCCCGCGTAATGCAGTCCAGTTGTCTTCTTGGCAATCCTATACGCGCACCGTCACACCGGCTGGCACGCTCGGCTACGATCATTTCGCGGACATCGTCACAAATGCGGACACGCTCGACGACTTCGTCAAGAACCGCGATTCGACCCGCAGTGTGGTGCCTGACTACCAGCAACTCGACGACTCTGCCAATAAGGTCTGTCGGAGCGGTGGCCGTATCGCCATTACAGTCTCCCATGACGGCGGCACGCAATTGCGTACGGACAAGAAGGGCTGGCAGTCCATCGACGCCAGCACCGCGCACGTGAATATCACCTGCTTGTACGCATTTGACGCCATTGCGGGCAGCGGCGGCAGCGCAAACGGAAATGTTCAAACCTTCATGTCACGGCCGCCCTTCGCCGCGGCAGAAGACTGGCAAGGCTACGGTGACTACTACAACTTCGGTGACCACACCAGCCCGCTACCGGGATCGCTCGTATCGCCGGCCATGGCGCAGCAGTTTTATAACGGCCCCGGCACCTCCATGGACACCGACAACGGCGGCCTCCTGCCCTATCAAGACATGAGCGGTACACCCGTGGCGACCAAGGCTCCGCGCATCACGATAGAAGTGGAGCGCGTAGGCACCACGTTGGTAAAGACGCCTGGCTTGCACGGCGGCGGACGCATGGAGGTTCAGGCTAATGATGCCGGTGGTGTCATGCGAGCCCTGTCTAGCGCAAATGCTTATTTCGTTCGCCCTAACGAGAGTTCGTTAGGCGCAGTCAGCGGCGCATTGATGCGTGCCGATGCGTGGGCACGCGCGGACGGACAAACCGAATACCCGAGCCTCTTCAGCCCGTACTGGCAGGCCACGCTCGCGCCGGTCAGCATCGGCGAGCGCAGCGTCGCCATGGCCACGCAGATCTCCGGGGGAACCCAGGCAGGAAAGCCATGAAACGAATGAACGCAAGAAGGGCAAGTCAGTCCGGTCAAGCCATCGTGGAGTTTCTGGTCGCGACAACGTTGGTCATGAGCGTGCTGTTCCTCGCCATCGTGATGCTTGGCAAGTTCAACGACGTCCGCAACAAGACGTTGATGGGCTCCCGCTACGTCGCGTGGGAACGAACCGTGTGGTCAGATGGCGACTCCGCTAAGAATTTGAGTTCCGATCCGGCAAGCACGGAAGCGTGGTCTGCGAGTTATGGCCAGACGGCATTAAGCACCAACAAGATGGATGACGAAATGCGGCGCGAATTCTTGCAGCGTTTCGCCTCGGCTAATGGCGCGCCCATCAAGAGCACGGACCGCAACAAGGGCTCGCTGCCGTCTGCCCAGCAAACGATGTGGGAAGACCACAGCGGTAAGTCATTTCTCGGCTCGGCGAACGACGTCAGCGTTACCACTGTCAGCAGCAAAGATCCGGCCACGAACCTCAATCAATATACGGGTTCGTCGTTTGGATCGGTGCAGACAGCCAGCGGTGGTACGTACAGCGCGACGATGGCACTACCGACTCGCACACTGGAAACCGGCACGCTCGCTATCGCGATCGCGCAAGACAGCGACACGCTTAAGCGCCTGTGGCCCGGCTTCACCGGTCTGAGCTTTAGCGACACGAACGTGCTGCTGACGAATACCTGGCTGGCTGAAGGTAGTGCAAATTCGAAAGCGCTGTTCGCCAAGGCGGTGCCCGCGGCTAACACGAACGTGGTTCAGCCATCCCTTTATAACGGTCTGCAAAAGTACGCGCCCGAAATTGGCACAACCGCCAAGCTCGAGTTCGGCCGTATTCAGCAGGATGTGCTTCCAAACGATCGACTTAGACCATGACATTCGCTCAGTCAATTGCGCGCGGATCTTTGCTCGCGTGCACACTTATTTCAGGGGCCGCCCTAGCGGACGCAGCCTGCGACAAGCAGCCTGTAAAAGCCAGCCATACGCAGGCCATTGGCCGCGACATGATCGTGAATGGTGTCCCTACTTCGGTTTGGGGATTGGAGTTCGCCGGTTCGCCAGCTGACGTTTCGAATGAGTTCCGTGAATTCTGGACAAGCGAAGACGTACCGGCCAAGGGAAAACGAGGGCCGTCCGGATGGCTGCTTAGCGCTTTGGACGACACCTGCCACTACGTACTCACCATTCCGCCGCAACCCGATGGTGCTCGAACCAAAGGGCTCCTGAGTGTGACGCAGTTGGCAGGCGGTGCCGTACGTCATCGGATACCCGATTCAGCCGTTCCGTTGCCAGAAGGCGGCCGGATTATTTCGGATGTCGAAAGCCGCGACCCTGGCCAGGCGGGACGAACTTGGCTCATCGAGATGTCCGGCCGCGCCAGCGACAACGCCCAGCGCTACAGCAGCCGGCTCTCGGATGAAGGTTGGTCAACTGTCGCTCAAGCGCCCGCGTATCAGTTGGATGGTTCGCAGCGAATCATGGGTAACGCCATGGTCATGCAGCGCGGTGGCGATCGCCTGGATGTGATTTTTTCCGACCGCAACGGGCAAACCGAAGCTGTCGTCAATGCAGCAAGGAACCGTTGAAATGAAACATTCCGCTAGGCGCCCTCACCGGCAACGCGGTCAAGCCTATGTCGAATACGTGTTGGTTACGTTGTTGATTGCGATCGTGCTGATTTCAGGCAGCGACACTCCGCCCATCACTGCCCTAGTCGCCGCATTCAAATCGTATTTTGGTGCTTACAGCTTCACTCTCTCGCTGCCCTAATTCACCAGGGCTAATATGTCATGCTTAAAAAAATTAAATTTCGCTCGCTTCTTGGAAATTCTTGGGTTCTGCTGTTCGCCGCCGTGCTGGTGGCAGGCGGCCTGACGTTTCTGTTGTACAAATATCTTACGGACCGTGAGGCAAAGCTCAAGGCCGAAATGGCCGGCCAGCGCAACCGCGCCGGTATAGAAGTAGTCGTTCCGAGTAGGGATGTGCCAGTCGGCACGCCGTTGTCGAGTGGAGACTTTGTCGCACGCGAGATCGCTCCCGATCTGGTCTATGACGACATGATCCGTGCCTCGGATTTCGACACGTATCGCCCGTCACGTCTCGTCAGGGCGGTCCGCCGAGGCCTGCCGCTGCGCGCCGGAGACATCGACGCGTTGCGCGGCCGTGATTTTTCCGACGTTGTGCCGGCCGGTCAACGCGCACTGACGCTGGAAATCGATACGGTGAACTCGACCGCTGCGATGGTCCGCCCAGGCAATCGCGTCGACATCTACTGGGTTGGTAAAAACCTTGACCAGCAGGCCGATGCCAATGCCGCGCCCGGCGATAACAAGACAATCCGATTGCTGATGCCCGACGCGCTGATTCTGGCTACTGGCCAGGACGTCCGCCCGCGTGACGCTGGTGAAGCCATGCAAAACGCCAGCAATCCGCAGACAGCGTCGAATTACGGCACCGTCACGTTGCAAGTCCCCGTATCCGAGGCCGCACGACTCGTGCTGGCGCAAAAAGTCGGCACGCTGCGTTTGATCCTGAGGAATTCAGACGACAAGGACAACCGCGTTCCGACCCAGTTTGTCGAAAGCAACCTGTTCTCGCCTACGACCAAAGCCTCAGCGGGCGTCGTGGAAATCATCTCGGGCGGCGGCGACATGGCGCAAACGAAGCTCATTCCAGCGTCCCCGGCCGCGCCCGCTGCACACATCCCCTCGCAATCGTCCAACTGGTCCCCCGATTCGTCCGCGGAAGCCAAACAGCCGAGCGTCTATGAACAGGCGAATGCAATTGCCAAACAGCTTCAGAAGATCGATACGCGCGGCACGCCGGGTCGGAACTAAGTACAGAACACAGGTTTCAAGAAATGAAAGTCAAACATCAGCCGACGGTGTCCCGTCGCCGAATCTTCACGTCGATGCTTATGGGCGTCATGTTGTGCGAAGCCGCGCCCGTTGCGCTCGCGGAACCCGCTACTTCGTATTCCGAGGACAGCGCCTCGGCCAGCGCCAGTCTGCTTGAAATGTATCGCGGCGAAGTCCGCATCTTGCGCGTGCCTGGCACAATCAAGCGCGTGGCGATCGGTAACGGCAAACTGGTGACCGCGAATGTAGTCGACGGTCGTCTGATGCTACTCGGCGAAGCGGCAGGCGTTACCTCGCTCGTGGTGTGGAATGAAAAAGGCATCGCGCTGCAAACTACTGTGCGCGTCGCGAAGGGTGACGTGAACGCCTCTCTCGATCAGTTGCGCGCCGTTTTGCAGTCAGTACCTGGGCTGCGTATCCAGTCGGTCGGCCCTAACATCGTCTTGTCGGGCGTTGTGCATCGTGACATGGCGCCACTCGTCAAAGCTGCCACCGAAGACCTCAAGAACGTGATCGACACCACCACTGTCGACGAAGGTGACGCGCTGAAGAAGACCATCCACTTCAAGGTGCAGATCATGGAGATCACGCGCACCGGTCAGCAGAATCTCGGCATCGCGTGGGACAGCCAGTTTAACGGGCCGCAAATCGGCGGAGCGGCGAGCGTCGCAACCGGCGCCGCTACCGCCGTCACGGCGGGAACAAGCTACTTCCTCGCGGGCATCGCGTCCAACATCACGTCGAAGATTAACTTCGCGGTGAATAACGGCGATGCCTTCATTCTAGCGGCACCCGAACTGAACACCAAGAGCGGCGGGACCGCGACCTTCCTCGCGGGTGGTGAAGTGCCTATTCCGAAAGCAGGCGCGCTCGGCACCACCGATGTCGACTACAAGCCGTATGGCATCACGCTGAACATTAAGCCGGTTGTCGACGCGAACAACATCATCTCGGCCAATCTTCAGACTGAGATCAGCCAGATTGACCCGTCGGTTTCCTATGGCGGCTTCCCCGGCTTCATGACCCGCAGAACGAGTTCTGACATTTCTATGCGCGCTGGCGAGACCATCGCCATTTCCGGACTCATCAGTGCAGACGCATTGAGCGCTAGCAACGGGATGCCGTTCCTCGGCCAATTACCGATCATCGGCCAGTTATTCCGCTCAGATAGCTTCCGTTCGAAGAAAAGCGATCTCGTAATCTTTGTGACACCCGTGATTTCCGATCCAGCGCTGTCGCCTAATACGGATCTGCTGGCGCGTGCGGACAAGCTCGACGCGAAGTATCGCAGTAGCTATGGCAATCCGAGTCCACTCGCGGCCACGGAATGGGAAGACTCTACCCCAGCTACACGGCATCCGATCGCGCCCACACGGGCGGTCAGTCCGGCGCCGGTTCGCAACACGCCGGTGCAGGCACCCGCCGTCAATCCGGCACCGGTTACCAATAGCACGCCGCCACCGGCGCCGGCGCCGGCGCCGGCGATCGGCCTCGTCGAAGCGATCCGCATGCTAGACACCGCAAAACGTCCGCCGGTCGCAGCAGGCAATGATGCTCCCACGGCGCCCGTCGCCCCGACCGATCGCTTGACCGATCCCGCGCCCACACCGCCCGCTGTTGTGAGCGGCAAGGTGCCAGCACAGCAAGTCGGTGTGCTTGGCAATTCCGGCAATTGAACGGGTTACATCGAGAAGCATCATGCTAAATCTTCAAGTACACGCGCGTAACGCGCCCGTCCAAACATTCCAGATCGACCAGGGTTGCACGATCGGCAAAGACTCCGGCTGCGATATCGTGGTCAAGGGTATGCTGGTCGGCAAGCTTCACGCCCGCATCGTGCAGGAACACAATGCGTACTACA
Source organism: Paraburkholderia sp. IW21 (assembly GCF_041321145.1). NCBI lineage: Bacteria > Pseudomonadati > Pseudomonadota > Betaproteobacteria > Burkholderiales > Burkholderiaceae > Paraburkholderia > Paraburkholderia sp. IW21. The sequence goes on from NZ_JBGGWA010000001.1 coordinate 131,312, forward strand.
TCGAGGATCAAGGCGGCATTGCAGCGACGCTGGTCAATGGCTCACCGATCACGCGATATGGTCCGCTAACAGAAGTCGACCAGATCGAAATCGGCACAACGACCCTGAAAATCGCGCGCGCCACCGCTTCGCATGCGGGCCATGCTGCTTCACCGGCAACATCTGCACACTCGCCAGCGGTCCACGCCGACGTGCGCGCAGCAACGGCGTTCGCACAACCGGGAACGTGGCCTACTCCCGCCAATGTTGCTGACACTAACATCGCCTCCCAGGTGACGTACACGACGCTGCAACCGCAAGCATCCGAACACGTTTCGTCAGCCAACGTCACTTCGTTTGCCGTGCCAGCGGCAAACCAACGGCCTACCGAGGAAGCAACGCAAGCGCCGACAGCCCCCGTTCCGGCCGCCGTTCAGCCGGCACGCGCTAAAAAGACCGCAGCGCCAATCCTGCCTGTTGCGCCGATCAATAGTCCCGCCGGTATCGAGCTACGCAAGCGTGCCCACATGAAGGTGATCGCAGCACTCGACTTGCGGCGCCTGAACGTCGCCCGCATGGAAGACGACGAGTTGCGCAAAACTGTCAACACAGCACTCGACGAGATCTTCGCTAACGACAGCAGCTTCCGCACAACCGAAGTGCCAATTGCGACGCTTAAAAAAAGCGTCTTCGATGAAATCATCGGCCTCGGCCCGCTCGAGGAGTTGATTGCAGACCCGACGGTATCCGAAATCATGGTCAACTGTCACGACGAAATCTTCATTGAACAGTCTGGCCGGCTGACACGGTCGCCAGTCATCTTCACCGACGACCGCGCAGTGCTTGGCGCAATTGAACGGATCGTCGCGCCGATCGGCCGCCGGATCGACGAAAGCTCGCCGATGGTCGACGCACGTCTTTCCGACGGCTCGCGTGTGAACGCGGTCATTCCACCTTTGGCGTTGAAGGGTCCAAGCATCACAATCCGAAAATTCTCGCAGCGCAAACTGGTCGGCGAGGACTTGATCAAATTCGGCTCGATGTCACCTGAGATGCTGGAGTTCCTGCAAACCGCGGTCGAACAGCGCGCCAATATCATCATCTCCGGCGGCACGGGCTCGGGCAAAACCACCTTGCTCAACGTGCTGTCAAGCTACATTCCGGATGACGAAAGGATCGTCACCGTCGAAGACGCGGCGGAACTGCAGTTATCACAGCCCAACCTCGTCTCGCTCGAAGCGCGTCCCGCGAACATGGAAGGCAAAGGCGCAATTCACATCCGCGATCTCGTGAAGAATTGTCTGCGGATGCGGCCTGACCGAATCGTCATCGGTGAATGTCGCGGCGGTGAAGCACTGGATATGCTGCAGGCAATGAACACCGGCCACGACGGCTCGCTTACCACGGCCCACGCTAACGCGCCGCGCGACTGTATCGCCCGTCTTGAGGTAATGACATTGATGGCCGGCCTCGACCTGCCGGTGCAGGCAATCCGCGAACAGATCTGCTCCGCCGTCGACATTATCGTGCAACAGACACGCTTTTCCTGCGGCTCGCGGCGCGTGACTCACGTCACGGAAGTTAGCGGCATGGAATCAGGCGTTATTCAGCTGCAGGACGTCTTCGTCTTTAAGGAAGAGGGTTTTGGCGAGAACGGTAAGATCGATGGTCAATTTGTGCCGACAGCGTACATTCCTGATTTCTATCAAGACCTGATTCGCAGGCGTATTCCCGTGAATACGGATATTTTTACCCGCACCGAATAACGGGCCCGTCATGAGTCTTCCTATTATTCTGGGTCTCGCCTTTTTCGGCAGCATATTCCTCATCTGGATGGTCGTTCGAACCGGCAAGGCCACGATTACCACGGGCTCGCACCAAATGGCCGGCGAGATCGAAGCATCGCTCGCTGACGCGTTCGTGTTCATCAACCGGCAAAAGATGGCCGCGTGGACCATGCTCGCCATCGTGGTGTTGCCCATCCTCGCGTTCCTGTTGAGCCACAGTGTTCTGGTCGCGCTGGCCGCGTTACCCATCGCGCTGACACTCCCGAAGAGATATCTTGCACGCATGCGCAAGAAGCGTATCGCTATGCTCGAACGCCAGCTGCCCGACGCGCTGCTAATGATGGCCGGCGCTCTGCGCGCCGGTGCGAGTTTTCCCATCGCGCTGGAAAGCGTAGTGCAGGAATCGGCTCCCCCGATCTCACAGGAATTCGACCTCCTGATGCGCGAAATCCGTCTCGGTATTGACCTTGACATTGCAATGCGTAACGTTGAGAAGCGCATTCCGATTCCCGATTTCATGATGGTGACGGCAGCTATTACTATTGCGCGGGAAGTCGGCGGCAACCTTGCTGAAGCACTGGAATCTGTCGCGGGCACTTTGCGCGAAAAGCTTCAAATGGAAGGGAAAATCAAGGCGCTGACTTCACAGGGACGTATGCAGGGAATTGTGATGACCTGCTTGCCGCTGCTCCTGATGCTCGTCCTACACTTCATGGAGCCTAAGGCCATGGCGCCGTTGTTCGACGAACCAGTCGGCTGGGGCACGCTGGCCGTTATCGCGGTGATGGAATTTCTTGGCTACAAGTCCATCACCAAGATCACCAATATCGATGTGTGACCTATGCTGCTATTCATTGCCTTACTCGTCAGTTTCGGCGTGGTGCTCGTCGTGGCGCTTTGCCTGAAATCGGTCAGCGGCTTGACCGCCGTCGTCAGCGACGAAGACCGCACCTATCTCGACCCGTTGCCGAAGCCGCTACGCATGCTGTGGCCGCTCGTCAATTTCGTGGCTCACCACTTCGGCCACATTTTCGGAGACAAGCTCGTCGAGAAGACCGAAGACCAACTGCGCCTAACGTCTCTGTTGTTTCTGATGAACGCACGGCAGTTCCTCTCGCTATCGCTTGTTTCGTCGATATTGGTAACGCTCGTCGCCCTTGTCCTCATGCTGGCACTCGGGATGTTCTCGTTGTGGGTGCTGATCGGGGCCGCTTTACTCGGCTATTTCTATCCACGCATCTGGACCAGAGACGTGCGTCGTCGCCATGTCGCGGCAATTCTCAAGCATCTGCCGATTTATCTCGACTTCCTAACACTCGGCGTCGAGGCCGGCCTGAACATCAACGGTGCGATTCAGAAGGCGGTGGAAAAAGGCCCGGAAGGTCCATTGCGCCGTGAGTTCGAACATGTATTGCGCGATCTGAAATCCGGTCTGAACCGTACGGAAGCCCTTCGACGTTTCGACGAGCGGCAACGCGTTAAGGAAGTGACCAATCTCGTCGGCGCCGTAGTGCAAGCGGAACGAATGGGCGCGGGCCTCGCGAAGACGCTGCGCTTCCAGTCTGTGCAGCGTCGCGTGGAGCGCTTTCAGCGCGCAGAGAAGCAGGCCATGGAAGCGCCGGTCAAACTGGTGTTCCCGCTGCTTATGTTCATCTTCCCAGTTACCTTTATCGTGCTCGGCTTTCCGATCGCTATGAAATTCGTGCAGGAAGGTCTGCTATGAAGTTTGTCAGTCTTTTTATCGGCGAACACCCTGTCGGCGTCAGGGTATCGATCACGGAAACCACGCGGGAGCGCATGCGCGGCCTGCTCGGCCGCGATGGTCTTCCCAGCGACGAAGCACTGCTGCTGCAGCGTTGCTGGTCAGTCCATACGTTCGGTATGCGCTTTGCCATTGACGTACTCTTTCTCGACTCGAATGGACGCGTTGTCGGCATCCGTCACGAGGTGCCGAGACGGCGCATGCTGCTTAACCTTCGAGCGACGCAAACTCTAGAATTGGCCGCAGGCGCGGTCCACCAGCATGGTATCGCACTCGGCGATCAACTTGCATTTGAGGCGCCCCTGTGAATTCTCCATGTTTAACGGCCCAGCGAGCCATCTTCCGCACACCTGCACGAGTAAGTGAAGCGCGCAAGCACCGGCAACTCGGTCAGTCCATGACAGAGTTCCTAGTCATCGCGCCGTTGCTACTGTTCTTCTGTTTTGCCACCGTGCAGTTCGTGCTGCTCTACCAGGCAAAGTCGACGCTTGATGTTGCCGCTTTGGAGGCTGCCCGTGAAGGCGCCGTCAACAATGGCTCGTTGACATCCATGCAGGCGGGCCTCGCACGGGGACTTGCGCCTCTCTATGCGCGTCAAGCCGGCGCGGAAGGTGTACAAGCTGCGCAGTCGAAGGCAAAGCTCGACGTCACCAGTTCTAGCACCATCACAACTGTCAGCCCGACACTCGCGATGGTGCAGGACTTCGCACAGCCTCGCTACTACCCTGACCAAGGTGTGTCATACATGGAGATCCCTAACGATACGCTGATGTACCGCGACTCGCGCAACTTGGGACCGCGCTCTCAAGTCAACATCCAGGATGCAAACCTGTTGAAGATTCGCGTTCACTATTGCTACGACATGTACGTACCCCTCGTCAACAAAGTGTTGTACTACGCGGTCAACGTCATCGGCAATATTGGCACGGGCGGCATTCTAACGCGCGAGCCGGCTGACCAATCTCAAGATCCGTATGGATCGCGTCGCAATCCAGACCAGTTGTGTAAAGTCACGCTAGAAAACGGTATTCAAACTGGCCGTTGGCCAATAGCGCTCGAATCCGAAGCACTCGTACGCATGCAGTCGAGCTATCGCGCCAGCGCTGCGAATGATGCGAAACAGCCTTAATCGTGCAGTCACAGCCATGGCGCGCCGCATGACCCTCCCAGAACTGCCCTCGCATCTCGGCAATCTGCCCGAACATCGCTCGGTGCGGAATGTATGGGCGCCGCACTCACCTCTGCGCAACCGAATACTGGCGATCCTACTCGCGAGCGCAGGTTGCCTGCCGGTCCTCGCAAACGCGGCGGACACGAAGCATCCTCACGCTCGCAGTGCATCGAACGTCATCATGATGATCGGGGGAATGGCGGATGGCGATCACATCGCAGCGTCTGCGCCGTCAACCCCATCGGCAGACCCGCTTGTGACATCGGAAGCCGCTAGCAAGCTGTCGGTCGTCATTCAACCGAGCGCCGGACAGATCTCGCCGTCTGCCCCGTCGTCAGCATCGGTCGAGTCAAGGGTCATGGCGCTCGCGCCACTCGTCGACGAGGTGGCCCGCAACACGGATCTCGACAGTGCTTTGCTTATGGCCGTCATCGACACTGAATCGGGTGGAAACCCGCAAGCCATATCGTCGAAAGGTGCAAGTGGCCTGATGCAATTGATGCCCGAAACGGGCGCACGGCACGGTGCCACGAACCTGTTTGACCCGCGTCAAAACATTGCAGCCGGGGCGCGCTATCTACGTCGGTTGCTGCGGCAGTTCGGCGATGTGCAACTGGCGCTCGCAGCCTATAACGCCGGGGAAGGTGCTGTGCGGAAGTACGGCGACCAGATACCGCCGTATGCGGAAACAATGAAGTATGTCCCGAAAGTGATGGGACGATACCTTCGATATCGAAGTGCAACGAACTCCGTTAACGATATGTCGAACGATGCCACGACGAAAACGCCTCAAGAAAGGTTTCTACTGGTCCGACAAAGTATCGAATCGGATTAGTTGAGCGAAAAAGCATATCAAAATAGATCAGTGCCGAGTGCCTGTGTTAAGCAAATCCTCTAATTGTGCATTCAGGCGTTCTAGCGAGTCAGTAACTACCGACAAGACTGTTCGCACAAGCGCTGTCTTACGCGTCTTGGCAGCGGCTTCCAGTCGCGCCAGCAATGTGATCAGCGCCGATGAATCGAGCAGGCACATCGCCCCCTTGAGCCGATGTGCTTCGCCACTTACGTTGTCCCATAACGACGCATTGAATGAATCACGCAGGGCGTCAAGCGTCGCTCTATTCGTGTCGATCAACAACCGGATCAAATGTTGTTCAACAGCGGCGTCGCCGCAGGCGAGTTCGTGGATTTTCGCGGTGAGCGTCTGCCGGTCGTTCGCGGCAATCGTGTAGCTCACGGGGTATTCTGCAACGGTGCGTGTCATCGCGTCGGCACAATCCCGCAGCGACGCGTGTAGTCGACCAAATCGACCATCGTTTTAATGTCGAGTTTGTGCATAATGCGCGTTTTGTGACTGCTGACAGTCTTGTTGCTGATAAACAGCGCGTCGCCAATCGCCTTGTTCGACATGCCCTTCGACAGCATCTGCAAAATCACGAGTTCCTTATCGGACAACAGCGTGAGTCTGTCCTCTTCATTTGCCACGTTGGCGCCAGGCCCAAGACCAGCACCGCTAGCGGTCACGGGAAACACCGTATAGCCGGCCAACACGGCCTCAACACCGCGCATGATTTCCTTCATCTCCTGTGACTTGGCGACGAAGCCGTGCACACCCGAACGCATCGCCCGCGGCGCGAAGGTAGCCGGGTCCTGCCCCGACAGTACCAGCACTCGCATTGCGGGATGGGCGAGCTTGAGACGCGGAATCACATCGAGCCCGCTTATGCGCGGAATATCGAGATCAAGGATTGCAAGTTTTGGCGTGTGTTGCCGGGCCATTTCGACGGCGGTTTGGCCATTGTCGGCCTCAATCACCTCTTCAACGCCAAGCAGTTGCATGAGCTGCATCTTGATGACCAGCCGAAATGCTGGGTGATCGTCGATAACTAGAATAGTAGACATATATTGTATTCCTCATGAAAAGTATCCCCGTCGCACACAAACGCTTACCAGCGGTAAGCCAAAAGAGCCGCATCCAGCGAAGAGAATGCGCGCAAAGCGTTCCCGCCTCGCGGCGGAGTACTGCAGGGAATTAAGTTAGGGGGCTCACAGCAGAGCCGGAATATAACGCGGGCAGCGGAAATATCGATCGGTTGCACGACTTCAGCATTAGTTCACGCCAACGTCATTCTTGCTGCACTGGCAAGCTATGACGCCCCGAGCACGAATTCGATCTCAACACGTCGGTTCGGCGCAAGGCATCGCACCAGTTCATCGCGCTTGGTTTGTTGACAGGTAACCAGTTGATTCGCACTGCCTTGGCCCTGCGCGGTTATCGGCAAGGTTACGCCGTGATTATTCAGATACTGCCGGACCGTCAACGCACGCTGCAAAGAAAGGCTCTGATTGTAAGCATCGCTACCGAGCCTGTCGGCGTAGCCGGTGATCTTTAACTGACGTATGGCGGGAGCCTTCTTCAAGCCAGTGACGACGTCGTCAAGATGTTGCTTGCCGGCCGGCAAGATCGCCGCCTCATCGCCGCCGTTGAAACGGAACAGCGAGTCGGCTCGCAGCGTTATTTTTCGCGGCGCCTGCGCTACCGGTGCCGGTGCCGGTGCCGGTGCCACCGTGTGCTTCGCTTGCGAACATTGCAGCGCCGTTTCCGCGGATTTCCGCAGGTTGTCCTGAACCTTCGGTAAGCGCTTTTCAGCGTTGGAGAAACTCCGTGTCCATGCGTCATGTCCAGCTTGCATGAGTTCGACTTCGGCACATGCCAAGGGCTGTTGTGCTTGCGGGCATTGAGCAGTGGCGGGATCAGCCTTGATGGTATTGACGATCTTCCACAGATCGGGGCGCACCGTCGACACGGTCCGCAACGCCGGGTTGGCAGCGGACAACGGCGAGCCATTTTCGAGGCTCATCGTAATCATTGCGGCCTGACCAATGGCTTCTTCGACGAAGCCCCATCGGTCGTTAGCCTGCCAAGCGTGTTGGCCAGCGTCCAACCAGCATTGCGCCTTTGCGTGGAAATAACTGCTTTTGTCGCCGGGCAATTGATCGAGCCGCTGTTGCAACGATGCCATTGCGGTGCGGCTGCTGACGATTGGCGCGTAGGTGTCGATCCATTGCCCATTGGCCGCGCCTGCAGCCTCGTCCTGGGAGGCGCCGACGCCGGTTTTTAGCACGGTGGCATCTTCGATGCCCAACCGCTCACGCGCGGCATGGTCCGCGCAACCTGACAAGGCCAGCGCACATGCGAGGATCGTTAGCTGAAGTTTCATTGAATTTCTGCGTCGAGCGCATCTTCCTTAAGATGGTTCCGAGTATGAAGAGACGCAGGAAGGGGGGGAATGGGAAGATTCTTAGAATGACGTCAGAAAGTTGAGACTTTCGGGAAAATCACGTCAAACGCAGGAAAAGCTCGGTATCGGAGGAGTCGGGACATTTGCGTGAGCCGCGACGTCGCCACAATGCAAGGCCTGTGCATGGACCCATGCCGCGCCGGACCTAGGGCGCGTGGGTACGGCGCGGGTCGGTCAATCCAATCAGCATCGCACCGTCCTGCCCTGCAACGGCGGCGAGGCATCGGGCCAGCCATTCACGCCCTCACCGCCCGCGCCGCATTCCGCCCCCGCAGCCATTCCAACGCCAGCAACAAGCAAGTCGAAAACACAATCAAAATCGTCGCCAACGCCGCGATCGTCGGGCTGATATTCTCTCGAATGCCGGTGAACATCTGCCGCGGCAACGTCGTCTGATCCGCCCCAGCCAGAAACAGCGTCACCACCACCTCGTCGAACGATGTCGCGAACGCGAACAACGCCCCCGAGATCACCCCCGGCGCAATCACCGGCAACGTGATGCGGAAAAACGTCTTCATCGGATTAGCACCCAACGACAAACTGGCGCGCACGAGGTTGTAATTGAAGCCCTGCAAGGTCGCCGCCACCGTCGTTACGACGAACGGCACACCAAGCGATGCGTGCGCCAGAATCAGCCCGATATAAGTATTCGCCAGCCCCAGCGGCGCAAAAAACAAATACATGCCGACGCCGACCACCACCACCGGCACGATCATCGGCGAAATCAGGATCGCCATCAGCAGCGCCTTGCCGCGGAAATTCGCTTTGGTCAGCCCGATCGCAGCCAAAGTGCCGAGCACAGTTGCGACCACGGTGGCCGACGGCGCCACAATAAAGCTATTCTTCGCCGCCATACGCCATTCATCGGACGCGATCAGGTGCTGATACCAGCGCAGCGACCAACCCGGAATCGGATACACCAGAAACGTGCTCGACGAAAACGACAGCGGCACAATCGCCAGCACCGGCAAAATCAGATAGAGCAGCGTCAGCACGGCAAGGGCGCGCAGCGCGAAGTACCACATGCGTTCGACCAAAGACATATGCGGCGCGAACAAGGGCTTGGCAAGTTTCATCGCGAGTAAGCTCCGTTCAGGAATCAGCCGAGGCTCAGTGACGAACGCGTAAAGCGCCCGTAGATGACATACAGCACGAGCGTCGCGGCGAGCAGCAAACCGCCGAGCGCGCACGCCATGCCCCAGTTGATCGTCACGTTGGTGAAGTACGCGACGTAGTAGCTGACCATCTGGTCGCCCGGGCCGCCGAGCAGTGCCGGTGTGATGTAATAGCCGATCGCCAGAATAAACACGAGCAAGGCGCCCGCGCCGATGCCCGGATAAGTCTGCGGCACATACACGCGCCAAAACGCGGCGAAAGGGTGACTGCCGAGCGAGATCGCGGCGCGCTGATAGGTCGGCGGGATCGACTTCATCACGCTATACAGCGGCAGGATCATGAACGGCAGCAGAATGTGCGTCATCGAGATGTACACGCCGGTTCGGTTGAACAGCAGCGCCAGCGGATCATGCAACAGCCCGCTCGCAATCAGCGCCTTGTTCACTAGCCCTTCGCTTTGCAGAATCACAATCCACGCGGCAACGCGCACGAGGATCGACGTCCAGAACGGAATCAACACGAGAATCATCACCAGATTCGCGCGACGATCGGACAGCGTCGAGATCCAGTAAGCGAGCGGGTAACCGAGCAGCAGCGCAAAAAACGTCACGGCCGCACCGATCACAAACGTGCGGCTGAACACGGCGAGATAAATCTGTTGGTCTGGATCGGTCGGGATAATGTGGCCGAACGCGTCCTGTTTATGGTCCAACGAAGCCAGTAGATAGAAGGGCGAATACACACCCGAATTCTTTGCAATCGCCTGCCAGTAAGAGATGTCGTTCCAACGCTCATCCAGTTCGACGAACTTCGCGTGAACCTGGGCAGGCGTGAGATTCAATGGCTTGCTGTTGTCGTCGACGAACGGCATCGCATGTGCCGATTTCGCTACCAGAGAGCGGTAGCCGGGAATTTCGACGTTCAGGCGGCGTGCGAGCGCCCCCATGCCGTCGCTATCGGCGACCGCGGTGAGGTCCACCGCCAATGCGGCATACGCTGCATCAGGAGGCAGCGTCTTGCGATCCCAACCGTTCAACGCATTCAGTGTATGGGGTAAGGCGTTGACCACTTCCGGATTCTGCGCGGCGCGTGTCAACAGTGCGCCAATCGGCACGACAAAAATCAGCAGCAGAAAAATGGCAAGCGGTGCAATCAGCAGCAGCGCCATGGCGCGCTTCTTTGCTTCCGCGGCCTTCAGTTCGCGTTTGAGCCGAATACTCGACTCAGGTGTTGAATCGCCGACGATCGTCATCGTAGTCACACTCGTCTCCCGACATGCGCTTGCATTTCACTGCATCGATACGGCGCGGCTTCGGTAACAAGAAAAGCCGCGCCTTCCCGCGCTTAACTAATTACTTCGAAGCCCACGACGAAAAACGTTGCTCCAGTTCATCGCCATGATCGGTCCAGAACGCAAGGTTCTGCAGCACTGCGTTCTTGCCATTAGCCGGCGAGTTCGGCAGATTTGCAAGCGTCTTCGGATCGAGCGACTTGATGGCGGCCACGTTCACCGGCCCGTACGCGATGTTGTGTGCGTAGTCCTGCTGCGGCTTCGACGAAATCGAATAGGCGATGTACTTCTCCGCCAGCGCCTTGTTCGGCGTGCCCTTCGGAATCGCCCAATAGTCGAGATCGTAGATGCTGCCGTTCCACACGACCTTGAGGTTCTTACCTTCCTTCTGCGCGGCGTCGATGCGGCCGTTGTACGCGGTAGACATCACCACGTCACCCGCGACCAGAAATTGCGGCGGCTGCGCGCCCGCTTCCCACCACTGGATATTCGGCTTCAGTTCATCGAGCTTCTTGAACGCACGGTCTTGACCTTCCTTGGTGGCAAGCACCTTGTAGACATCCTTTGGCGGCACGCCGTCGGCCATCAACGCGAATTCGAGGTTGTAACGCGCCCCCTTGCGCATCGCGCGCTTGCCCGGGAATTTCTTCACGTCCCAAAAGTCGGCCCAGCCGGTCGGCGCGGTTTTCAGCTTGTCGGCGTTATACGCGAGCGCAGTCGACCACACGAAGAAGCCCACGCCGCAGGTTTGCGGCGCTTCCGGAATCAGATCCGACTTCTTGCCGATCTTCGACCAGTCGAGCTTCTCGTACAGCCCTTCGTCACAGCCACGGCCGATGTCGCCTGATTCGACTTCCACCACATCCCAATTCACATGCTTCGCTTCGACCATCGCCTTCACTTTGGCCTGCTCACCGTTGTATTCGACGGCGGTCACCTTGTTGCTGGTTTGCGTTTCGAACGGCTGGTTGAATGCGACCTTTTGCGCGTCGCCATTCGCGCCGCCGAAGTTGACGACCGTCAGTTCGGCTGCATTGACCTGCGCGGCTCCCAGCGCGAGCGCTACAGCACCGACAGCGATGGCGCAGCGCGATTTCCCGATCTTGCTCATGGTGTGTTGCTCTCCTTTGGTGGTGGGCTTTCAATTTTCAGCTAAGTACGGTACGGCTTGTTTTATGTGCTGCTGACTCGACCTACCTAAAACGGACGAACTGCGCCGACCACTTCGCGCCAAACGCCCTCACGCCCCTGCAAACACCCGCAGATGCTCGGGCGCGAACTCCAGCGCGATCGGCGCGCCGGGCGCGAAGGTTTCGAGTGCGTCGGTGCCGAGCGGCACCTTGACAAAGCACTCGTCCTGCTCCGGCAGCCCACAACGCATGCGCACGTGGTCACCGAAATAGATCAGCCCGCGCGCTTCACCGGCCAGCGCGTTGGCGCCGGGCCGCGACACGCCATTCGCCCGGTTAGCGAGCTTCATGCGTTCGGGCCGGATGCACGCGACCGCCGGCGTGCCCGCCCGCGCGCCACCGATATTGCGTCCCGTGAGTCGCGTGCCGTCAATCAGATGAAACTCGCAATACTCACCGTCGACATTCGCGATCGTGCCGCGCAGCTTGTTGCTGTCGCCAATGAAGTTCGCGACGAACTCGTTGCACGGCGATTCGTACAGACGGTCCACCGTGTCGAGTTGCTGCACGATGCCTTTATCGAACACGGCAACGCGGTCGGACATGGTCAGCGCTTCGCCCTGATCGTGCGTGACGTACACAAACGTCACGCCGAGCTTCTCGTGCAATGATTTAAGTTCGTACTGCATGTGTTCGCGCAACTGCTTGTCGAGTGCGCCGAGCGGTTCGTCCATCAACACAAGCTTGGGCTCGAATACCAGCGCCCGCGCCAGTGCAATGCGTTGCTGCTGACCACCGGAGAGCTGTGCTGGGTAACGTTTCGCGAAACTTTCCATGCGCACCATCTTCAATGCGTGATGGGTGCGGTGCGCGCGTTCCTCAGCCGAAAGTTTGCGCACGGTGAGCGGGTACGCGACGTTCTGCTCGACCGTCAAATGCGGAAACAGCGCGTAGTTCTGAAACACCATGCCGATGTTGCGCTTATGCGGCGGCACGGTATTGAGCAGCGTGCCGTCGAGCCAGATCTCGCCGCCGGTGGGAAATTCGAAGCCCGCCAACATCATCAGACACGTGGTTTTCCCTGACCCGGACGGTCCGAGCAGCGTCAAAAATTCGCCCTGATAGATATCCAGATCGAGTTGTTTGACGACCAGCGTTTCGCCGTCGTACGTCTTGCGCACCCCTCGAAAGCTGACGATCACGTCATCGGTTTTCATGCCCTCGTCTCCTCTGCTGTCCAGCTGGCTCCCTCTGCAAAACAGAGGGGATAGCGTCAATTGCGTGGCTCACTATAGTCCCTTACGGTTCTACAATATGGAACCATTTCATTATTCCGGGTAGAACCACTTGGATACCGTGATCTTGTCGGATTGGCTCGCCGCGCGGCTCGACCGCGCGGCCGCCGAACCGGTCTACAGACAGACGTTGCGGCTGATGCAGCAGGCCATTCTGACCGGCCAGCTGCCGCCCGGCACCAAGCTGCCTAGTTCGCGCACGCTCGCCGAAGACCTCGGCATCGCGCGCAATACGGTGCTGCACGTCTACGATCAGTTGACCGCCGAAGGCTATGTGATCTCGACCACCGGCAGCGGCACGTATGTCGCCGACACGCGGCCGGACAGCGCGGCGGTGAATGCGCGCAAGAAGCCAGCGGTGGCGGGTGTCGACGAGAAGGGTGAGCGGGGAGGCTCGCCCACGGCGCTCCCGAAACGCGATCGCGCCGGCCTCTCCACGCGTGGGCGAAGGCTGATCGATCAGGCCGGCGTATCCGCCAAACAGTGGGGTGCGTTCATGCCGGGCGTGCCCGACGTCGCCGAATTTCCGGCGCGCACGTGGAGCCGCCTTCAGGCGAGGTTGTGGAAGGAGGCCAATCCCGACTTGCTGACCTATGCGCCGGGCGGCGGCTATCGGCCGTTGAGGCGTGCACTGTCCGACTACCTGCGAGTGGCGCGCTCGGTGAATTGCACGCCCGATCAGATCATCATCACGACAGGCATTCACCAGTCGATTGACCTCGCGGTGCGTCTATTGACCGACGTCGGCGACCGCGCGTGGGTCGAAGAGCCGTGCTATTGGGGCGTACGGAGCGTGCTGCAATCGTCGGGGATAACGCTGGTGCCGGTGCCGGTCGACGAAGAAGGGCTCAACCCACGCGAACAGGATCTGAAACAGCCGCCGCGCCTCGCGCTCGTGACACCCTCGCATCAGTATCCGCTCGGCATGGTAATGAGTCTCGCGCGCCGCCGCACACTGCTTGAATACGCGCGGCAGCACAACGTCTGGATCATCGAGGACGACTACGACAGCGAGTTCCGCTACGGCAGCCGTCCGCTCGCGTCGCTGCAAGGACTCGATGACGCCGGCCAGGTGATCTACGTGGGGAGTTTGGGGAAGATGCTGTTTCCGGGTTTGCGGATCGGCTACATGATCGCACCCGAGCATCTGGTGGATACGTTCCGCACGGGCGTGGCCGAGCTGTATCGCGAAGGGCAGTTGATGCAACAGGCGGTGATGACCGACTTCATCATGGACGGCCATCTCACGTCGCATGTTCGCCGCATGCGTGCGCTATATGGTGAACGCAGGCAGATCCTGATCGACGCGATCACTGCGCGTTTCGGTGACGAACTGCCGGTGATGGGCGACGAAGCCGGCTTGCATCTGGTGCTCGGCCTGCCCGACCATGCCAACGATCGAGCGGTGACGGCCGCGGCTTACGACGCCGGCGTGATCGTGCGGCCGCTCGCCGCTTACTACAGCACCGAGACGCCCGCGCGGCGTGGGCTGCTGCTGGGCTACGCATGCGTGGCGAACGAGAAGATCGGCCCGGCATTCGACACGCTCGCGCAGGTGATCGAGCAGACGGTGTTGAAGAAAGCGCCGACGCGCGCCGCTTGAGCGCAAGCAGCCGCTGCCTCGCACGGCGTTACCAGATGCGGCCGCTACGCTGCAATTCGCGCAGCAGCGTAAGGCCATCACGCGTGTGGTCATCTATCACTTCAAGCCAAAATCCACCCGCGTCGTCGCACCCTTATCCTTGATGCCGTCCGCGTTCAGTTTCGGCGCGACGATAAACACGCGGCTGCTATCGATCTTGCCCTCGAAATACTGCTGCACGGCTTGCGCCCGTTGCTGCGCGAGTTGACGCAAACTGGCGTCGTCGATCGGCGCATTGGCGGCAAGCGCGCTCTTCATCTCGTCGTCCGGCAGGCTCTTGGTCAAGCCGACAAAATTGCGCGGCTTCTTGAAGTCGGCGGCCTTGTAGGCCTTGGTCAGATACTTATCGTATTCCTTCGGATCGACAGTCACCGTCGACAGATCCACGCTCTCGCCATTGCCGACCACGTCCTTGATTTTCTGCTGCTTGACCAGCCGTTCAACATAGCCCGTGCGCAACGCCGGTTCGTCGATAGCCGGATCGACACGGCCGATCAGGTCGATACGGATCGACGTCTTGTCGGCGAGCGCCTTCACGATCGTGTCGAGTTTCTTGTCGGCGGCGTCCGGGAGTTTCGCCGACCCCGGCTCGAATTCGACATAGCCCAACTCCTCACCATTGCCGCCAAACGCATTGGCGATCAGCGAGAACGGCGCGGTCACGGCCTTCTGCAACAGATTAAGTACCGCATGCCAGATCAGCCCGCCAATGCTGAACTCCGGATTCGATAACGATCCCGACACCGGGAGGTTCACGTCGATTTCGCCGCGCGAATTTTTCAGCAGCGAGATTGCGAGACGCACCGGCAGCTTGGTCGCCGTGTTGTTCTCGACGTGATCGCCGAACGTGAGTTGATCGATGAAAATATGATTGTTCGCGTTCAACTGATCGTTGTCGAGCTTGTAGTGCAGGTCGACGTTCAGCTTGCCCTTGGTGATCGGATACCCGGCGTATTTCGCCGAATACGGCGTGAGGTTGGTGAGCTCGATATCGTGCGCGCTCGCAGTCAAATCGAGCGCCGGCTTTGCAATCAGCGGATTGATCGTGCCGCGGATCGACAGCGGACCATTGGCCGCCAGCTTCGCAGCGATGTCCACAGGCGCGGGCGTGGTCGATTGAGTACCGAACGCGCCGACCGTCCCTTGAATGCCGACGAGATTTGCCGTGAAGTTCGGCTTGATGAAGTTGTCGGTATAAGTCACACGGCCCTGCTGCAGCACCAACTGGCCGAAGTGAAGTTTGACGGGGCTTTGCGGCGGCGTGGCGGCGGTGACCGTGGCCGGCGTGTTAGGCGTTGCCGACGACGCCGGAACCGCCGCGGACACTACTTCGGGCGACGACGCGGCTTGCGGCGTCAACGGCACGGGTTCCGCGCCGCTCTTGTCGCGTGTCAGCGATTTCGCGTTACCGCTTTGATGTGCGATCACGTCGTTGAGATTCAGCTTGCCTTGCGCATCGAGCAGCACGCGCCCATAGAACTTCGTGAACGTCACGCGCGCCGCGTCGACCACCGTGCCGTGCTCGTCGTAGTCGGCCTTCAGGTCGGACAGCGCGAGCGATCTCCATCCCGCGAACGGGTCTGAGGTCACCTTGTCGAGCATCCGTACGTCGACGAGCGCCACGTCGCCGCGATACGTCGCTTTGAGCGCCTTCGCCTGAGTCAGCGCGAGGTCGCCGTTCGCGTTGAGCAACGCGCTCGCGATCAGCGCGTTCAGCTTGCCGCCGAAGTACGGTTCGAACGCAGCCGCGTCGAGCCGGTTCGCGTTCACCTTGACAGCCACCTTAAGCGGCGTCGCCGTGACGTTGCCCGTTACGCCGAGCGTGCCTTTCTTGTTGAGCGTTGCCTGCAGATCGATCGGCAGCGGACGGCTCAGATCGTCGCTGATCTGCTGCACCTTCAGTTGCAGCGGCGTCACGCTCAGCGTCACCGGATGCGGCGTGGTGTTGTCGGTGAAATTGGCGGTCGCGTCTTTCAGGTTGAGCTCGCCGATCTTGTAATGCCACGCAGGCCCTTCCGCCTGGGCCTTCTTCACGGCGTGGATCGCTGTGCGCTGCTGCTCGGCTTGGTGCGGGCCGGCGAGCGCGGCAAGGTCGATGCTGCCGTCTTTCAGACGCTGCGCATTGACCACCAGACCGGTCGTGTCGACGCCGGCGATATCGGCGGTGCGCCCCGCAACGTCTACCTTTTTGACCGTCACGCGGCCTTGCGCGAGCGAGACCACCGGCTCCTTGCTGCCGCGTGCCGCGAGTTTGAGCGATTGCAGATCGAGTTGCGTGTCGGTGACCATCACCGCCGCCGGCGACCTCGACCAGTTTGCACCGACGCTTGCGGTGGCGGAAAGCGCGCCGCCCACCACTTGCGCGGCGGTTGCGGTGTCGAGATACGGTTGCAGCAGCGGCAACTTCAATGACTTCAGATCGAGCTTCGCACTGGCGGTCTTCGCCACGAGACCGAACGCACCCGCCGCGCCGAGCGAGCCGCCGCCGTCCTTGAAGTCGGTGTTCAGCGTGTAGTGTGCGGGCGCGGTGGCGAGCGTCGAAAAATCGGTCAGCGTGACGGCCAGTTTTTGCAGGCCGAGGTCGACGGGGCGCGAGGCGGCCTCATCGTGGACGTTGACGACGCCGTCGTTGAGCACGAAGCGCTTGATCGACAGGTCCAGAGGCGGTGCGGCCTTGTCCGCGGCGGTAGCGCCCGATGCCGCAACTGGCGCGCTCGCCGTATTCTTCGCCGTGGCCGACGCAGCCGGCGTAGACGCGGCCGGAGCGGGCGCCGATGCCCGCGAAGCCCCCGCAGCGGGCGCAGGCGCAAACATCCGCTCGACACTCAACACCCCTTCTTTATCACGCGCGAGATTGGCGCTTGGCGCGTCGATGCGGATATCGTCGAAGTGATACAGGCTCTTCAGCGGCTCAAGCATTGCGGCGGTGACATGCACCGCGCGCGCGGCGAAGAACGGCGCCTTGCGCTGATCGCGCACGTCCACGTCGCTCATATCGACAGTGCCCGCCACGCGCAGCGAGGGCGCATTGTTGGAGACCACGAAGTGGAGCTTGAGGTCAGTGGACAGCTTGCCGCTCTGCACAATCACCGGCAGCTTCGTCGGCACATACGACATGAGACGCGGCACGTCGAGCCCCTCGAAACGCAGCGACACTTCCGATTCGCGCGACGCTGCAAACGGCTTGGTCTTGCCGTCGATGGCGAGCGGACTGCCGTCGATACGCGCACGCAGCAACGGCTCGACGAAAATGTCGGTTTTCGAAGGCAGGGTCGCGATAAACGGAATGCCGAGCTTCCATTGATCGATCACATGCGTCGTGCCGAGCAGCCTGTCGTCGAACGTGATCTGGCCGTTTTCGAGGCGAATGTTCGACACCGAGAACAGCGTCGGCTTGCTATTGGGCTTGGCCGGCTGCTTCGAGAACTTCTCGATCAGGTCGGTGAAATTGAAGCGCTGCGCATCGTAGCGAACGATATGAAAACGCGGCGAATCGAGCTGCACTTCGTCGATAATCGGCGCGGCGCGAAACAGCGAGCTCCACGACGGTTTCACAATGAGCCGTGAAATATCGACGAAGTCGCCCGCGCCGCCGCGCTCGCCGATATGCACGCGATCGGCTTCAAGCTCGAGCGTGTACGGATTGAGCGCGATGCGGCCAATCGTGGCAGGTCGATCGAGTTGCTTGCTGAGTTGCTGCTCGGCGATATGGCGAATCAGCGGGGGCGCCGCGAAAAAGCCCAGCAGACCGAACACTACGAGGAAGATCAGCAGACCCGTGATGGCACGCCGGGTACGGCGTGACTGCGCGACGTCGCGCACGGTCTGCATGGAAGATATCAGGGATGCTTTATTGAGGCTTGCCATGCTCGGTCTTGGGTAATGCAGCGGCAAGGCCGCCGCGAAAACGAAAATCCCGCAAGCGGCAGTATAAGTGGTGAATCTTGTGTGGGTAGAAATGTAAGCGGTGGCTTACACATTGTTCTGCGCTACAACGTCACGTGTACGCCGCCATGAAGCGGCGAACACGCGCTGATTCAACCATCACTCACGCATTGCCGTCACACCAGTGACGCATTGTCGTGATGCACGTTACTGCTGCATGTCACTGACGCACGACCGCCGGCGGTTGCCAGCTACCGTCGGTGGCTTGCGGCTTCGGCGCATACAGGCGCAGCACCAGTTGCAGATCGGCGCGCGGCGCCGGCAGCCAGTTGCCGCTCTTGCCGCGTGTCGACGATACCGTCACGTCCAGCGAGCCGTCGCGATTACGACGCGCGCCATTGCGATCGCCAACCGCCAGACGCGCCGGTGCGCTTTCGCCCAGCGCGCCGTCTTTCGTGTAAGCAGTGATCGACCAGAAGCCGCGCACCGGCGGCAACTGGTTCGGCGCGAAGTGGATCACGTAGCGGTTGGCGCCGTTGAGCGCATGGCCGTCGCTGTCCTGGGTGACGACCGCGCGCACTTCATCGTCTTTCGTGCCGATGCCCGGTTGGGTGGCAGCGGCGTAAGCGCGCATCGCGTAGTCGGGACCGTAGTTACCCACGCCGTCGCCGAACCAGCTCCAGCCGTTGCCGCTCAGCAGATTGGAAGGCGGCGTGACGACGCGCTCGTGGCCGTCGGCGAGGCCCGCGGCGATCGCCTCGGGGGCGCTCGGGAGCTTTACCGGTTCGCCAGGCGTCACGCCGAAGTCCGACAGCATTTTCAACGCATGCGGATCGGCAGGCGTCGGCGGATTGTCGGGCAACGCCTGCGCGAGCCGGCTGAAGAAGGCGTTCGCGTCGAGCGCGGCGACTCGCGCGGCCGGCGTGCCGGAAGCGGCTGCATCGACGGCATTGCTGCGCGGCGGCGTAATCGACGCCGAGCGCCGGTCGCCGGCGTAGACGCTCAGCGGCGCGACGCGGATGGCGCGCTGCAGCTTGCGCACCGCCGTCAGGTCGCGCGTACCGTTCGACTGGATGCGCACGCTCACCCAGGCGTTGCGGGTCGGCACGTCGACGCGCTTCACGCCCTTGGGCAGATCGCCTTGCCAACCCGGACCGACGAAGGCAACGGTTTGCGCCTTGATGCCCGCGGCGCGGGTGGCAAACTCCGAGCCGGTCGACCAGACTACGTTGGTCCACATGTCGAGCACGCGGGCGTCGACGTAGCGGCCGTGCGAGTCGGGCAGCGACACGATCACCGGCTCGCTGCCAACGTCCAGCCAGCCGGTCGAGTCGAGCGTGTCGAGACTCGGTTGCAACGGATTGGCTGCGCCGATTGGCGGCAAAGCCTGCGCGTGACGCAGCGTATTGATCGGCGCCTGGCCTGGATCGGTGCCGACCGCCGCATCGCGCGCGACGTCCATCAGCACCAGCGGATAGGCGAATACGTACGAATCAGCGACTTCGTCCTTGATCCAGCCGGGGGTTTTTTGCGTTGTGGACGAGGTCGACGCGCAACCCGCCAGAAATGCAAGGCCTGCGAGCGATGCGCAGGTCCAGTGAAGCGAAAATAGCGCTCGGCGATTTTTTATCATTCGTTCGGGTAGCGGAACGTGCGGTCCTAGGGGAAAACGTCGGTGCGCAGCGGGGACCTGCTTGCGTGGCCTCCCAAAGCTCAGCGCAGTCAGTCTGCGTCTCGCGATGCCGACAACATCGGGTTGTATCGTATCCTTGTTCACCAGGCAAGCGCAAAGGCAGGAATAGCGCTTTGTAATGAGCGCGCGGACACCATTTACATTACGGTTGACGATTTTTGCCCCTCCCGCGCCGACGCTTGCCCTTCTCGACCACGCATCGATCTTTTGTATCCGGAGCGCTTTATGTACATGCCCGCCCAATTTGAAGAGAGCCGTCCAGAGGTTCTCCATCGCCTGATCGCCGAGCAGCCCTTCGGCGCGCTCATTACCCATGGACCAAACGGGCTCGATGCGAACCATTTGCCGTTCGACCTGGAAGTCGTCCCCGAAGGGGCTCCCGCCCAAACCCACGGCATCCTTCGCGCCCACGTGGCCCGGGCCAACCCGGTCTGGCAGGAGGTCGCCGCCAATCCGGAAGCCCTTGTGATCTTCCAGGGGCCGGCCGCCTACATCTCGCCGACCTGGTATCCGAGCAAGCACGAGGCGCATCGGCAGGTGCCGACTTACAACTATATGGTGGTGCATGCGCACGGCCGGATCGTCGTGCGCGACGACGAAAAGTTCGTGCGTGGCCTCGTCGCGCGACTCACCCGTAAGATGGAAGCGGGCGAACCGGTGCCGTGGAAGATGGGCGACGCGCCGGCCGACTATATCGCCCAGATGCTGGGCGCGATCGTCGGTATCGAGATCGAGGTCGAGCGGCTGGTGGGCAAGTGGAAGCTCGGCCAGAACAAGGAAGCCGCGGACCGGCGCGGCGCGGCCGAAACCCTGCTGGCGCGCCCCAGCGACGAGCAGAAGGCAGTCGGCCAGGCCATGCTGGACGCGCCGCCGGCGTTCTGACCGGGCGATTTCAGCAGCGCAGCCTGGGTGGTGGGAGGCGCGTTGGTAGCACTCCAGCTCGCAACTTAAACATCCTTGACCTTCCCATCATAGGAAGGTCAATACTGGGTTCATGATGCGGCCCAATGCCGTCACGAGCCTTGCCTACCATGACCGAACTTGCCACTCCCCAGCGCCCCTTGGGCGCTACCCCTTCCGGAACCGCCGAACTCGACATCAGCGGGATGACCTGCGCCTCATGCGCGATGCGTGTCGAGAAGGCGCTAGCCAAAGTGCCCGGTGTCACGGGCGTGTCGGTGAATCTCGCGACCGAAACGGCGACCGTCAATCTTGGCGACCCGGCCTCGGCCGCGGATACCGACGTCGACACGCTGATTGCAGCCGTCAAGAAAGCGGGCTACGAGGCAGCGTTGATCGCGCCGCCAGACGCACCGGCGGCGGCCGACAATGCCACCGCTGCCTCCCCTGCCGACAGCAAACGCACCCAAACCCGCCGCGAACTGGCAGCCGTACTCGCCTCCGCCGTGCTGACGCTGCCACTGGTCCTGCCGATGGTCGGTGAGTGGTTCGGCTTGCACGCGGTGCTTTCGCCGTGGCTGCAACTCGGTCTTGCCTCGATCGTGCAATTCGTGTTCGGCGCGCGTTTTTATCGCGCGGCCTACCGTGCCGTTCGGGCCGGCGCCGGGAACATGGACTTGCTGGTGGCGCTCGGCACGTCGGCGGCTTATGGAATCAGCGTGTATGAACTCGCGACCCATCCGGGCGACATGATGCATCTGTATTTCGAGGCGTCGGCGGTGGTGATTACGCTGGTGCGCTTCGGCAAATGGCTCGAGGCGCGCGCCAAGCGCCAGACCACGGACGCGATCCGCGCGCTCAACGCGCTGCGTCCCGACCGCGCGCGGATTCGCGTCGGCGCCGACGAACGCGAAGTACCGCTCGCGCAGGTGCGGGTCGGCACGGTGGTGATCGTGCGTCCCGGCGAACGCGTGCCGGTCGACGGCGCAGTGCTTGAAGGCCGCACCCATATCGACGAATCGCTGATTACCGGCGAAAGCCTGCCGGTGCCGAAGCAGACAGCCGATCCGGTCACCGCCGGTTCGATCAACGGCGAAGGCGCGATTGCGGTGACCACCACCGCGATCGGCGCGGAAACGACGCTCGCGCGAATTATTCGCCTCGTGGAAAGTGCTCAGGCTGAGAAGGCACCGATCCAGCGCCTGGTCGACCGGGTCAGCGAGATTTTCGTACCGGCGATTCTGGCGATTGCGGCGTTGACGCTAGTGGGCTGGTTGATTGCCGGCGCGGGCGGCGAAACCGCGATTCTGAATGCGGTCGCCGTACTGGTGATCGCCTGCCCGTGCGCGCTCGGGTTGGCCACGCCGGCGGCCATCATGGCCGGCACCGGCGTCGCCGCGCGGCATGGTGTGCTGATCAAGGACGCCGAGGCGCTGGAAACCGCGCATCGCGTGAATATTGTCGCGTTCGATAAAACCGGCACGCTGACGGTCGGGCAACCGTCGGTAACGGCGTTCGAGCCGGTCGGCGGCATGGGTCGCGAAGAGACGCTGGCGCTTGCTGCAGCCGTCCAGCGGCATAGCGATCATCCGTTGGCGCGGGCGGTGGTGAAGGCATATGAAGCGGCACACGCGGAGGGTCCAAAAGCCGACGCTGCGGTTGAGGACTCGTCAGCGAATAACGGCGCCATGGCAGGGAGCGACAACGCGCGGCACGTTTCCGGGTCCACAACAGTAGAGACGCCAGCTACTGAATCGCCGGTTGCGATACTCACCGCAAGCGCCGCGCGCGCCGTCCCGGGCCGAGGCGTGGAAGCAGACATTGACGGCCGCACCCTGGCGCTCGGCAGCACGCGCTGGCTCAACGAACTCGGCATCCAGCTGCCGCCGCACCTCACCACGCGCGCAAAACAGCTCGAAGCCGCCGGCAACACTGTCTCCTGGTTGATGGAGCGCGCGCCGCTTGCGCCCACCGTTTTGGCACTGATCGCCTTCGGCGACACCGTCAAACCGACCGCCCGGGCGGCCGTCGAACGGCTCGCTCAAATGGGCATCAAAAGCGTGCTCGTCACCGGCGACAATCACGGCAGCGCGGCGAGCGTCGCCAAGGCGCTCGGCATCGACGAATTTCACGCCGAAGTCCTGCCCGATGACAAAGCCCGTGTGATCCGCGATCTGAAAATCCGCAGCGCCGGCATCGTCGCGATGGCGGGTGACGGTATCAACGACGCCCCCGCGCTCGCCGCCGCCGATATCGGCATCGCGATGGCAACCGGCACCGACGTCGCGATGCAGGCGGCCGGCATCACGCTGATGCGCGGCGACCCGTCGCTGGTGGCCGACGCTATCGACATTTCGCGCAAGACCTGGCGCAAGATCCAGCAGAACCTCTTCTGGGCCTTCGTCTACAACCTGGTCGGTATCCCGCTCGCGGCCTTCGGCTTGTTGAATCCGATGCTGGCCGGCGCGGCGATGGCGTTTTCGAGTGTGAGCGTCGTGACCAACGCATTGCTGCTGCGCACCTGGCGCGGCGCACCGGGGCGTTGATGGGCAATATACCGCGTGCCGATAGCGTTGATTTTCGCGCGGCGCATCTTGCTTCAAACGCCTCTGCGTTCACGAACCGTTATGCGGTCGGACGGAACATCTGGAACATCGCCCCGATTTCGGCGTAGTCGGCGCGATAGCCGGCGCGCATGATGGGCTGCGCGGCGTGAGTGTCGAACAGACCGTCTTTCAGATAGGCCTCGTTGATGTGGACACCGACCACCTGCCCAAGCGACAGGTAGTTGTCCATCGGCTTGCCCTCGAGGGTGTGCAAACGCACGACTTGCAGCAGCTTGCATTCGAGCGCGGCCGGCGATTCGGCAACGTGCGGCACGGCGACGTTGCGGCCCGGTGCAGGTGTGAGGCCAGCGAGTTCGAATTCGTCGACGTGCGGCGCGACCGGTGCCGACGAGCGGTTCATCTGCTCGGCGAGCGGCTTGGTGGCGAGATTCCAGACGAATTCGCCGGTTGCTTCGATGTTGGCGACGCTGTCTTTACGGCCTTCGCTGCAGAAACCGATGATCGGCGGGAAGCTGGCGAAAGCGCCGAAGAAGCTGTACGGCGCGAGATTCAGCGCGCCTTCGGCGTCGCGGGAGGAAATCCAGCCGATCAGGCGCGGCGCGACGATGGCCTTGAACGGGTCGTGCGGGAGGCCGTGACCGGCAGCGGGGTCGTAGAAGTAGTGGGACATGGTTGGTGTCGAAGTTTGCGGGTGAGGCGGGAAGGGATTTATACCGCAGACTCGCCGAAGCTGCTGGAAGGCGGGTTCAGGGGGATGCTGCTATCGGCTCTTTCGGGCGTGCGGTTGATCGATTGGCTTCGCGATCCATGCTTGACAGGCTTTGGAATGTAAATTGAATATACAGACTATAACCTGTATATTCAATTTACAGCTTATTGTCTGTATCTTTGTGGTACAGTCCACAGACTGTACGGGCCTGAAGAAAATCCAATGGATTACGCTATCAAGACGCTAAGTCAGCTCCGCCCCATTCTGCTGGGCTTCCGCAAGTCCGCAGGGCTCACACAAGCTGCGGTGGCCAAACTGCTGGGTATCACCCAGCAAAGCTACGCACAACTGGAAGCCAATCCGGCATCGGCGAGCGTAGAGCGGCTCTTTAAGGTCATGCGTTTGCTGAACGTGGAACTGAGCTTAAGCCAGACGTCCCCCTCGCCAAGCAGTAAGCCGGCGCAGACCGGCACGCCGAAGCGTCAACGGCCGGTCCCCACCGTCAAGAAAGCAAAACTTCCGTCTACGGCCAACCGCTCAGGCTCTACCTCGAAAGCATCGAGCTCGAAGCAGCCCCTTGTGGCGATCACGACAAAAAAGAAAAGGGAAAACTGGTAATCATGGCGCGCCGCTCTCAGACGCAACGACTCGACATCTGGATGAACGGCCTGCCGGTCGGCTACTGGGAAAAAGCACGAGAAGGGGACCGCCTCAGTTATCTCGACAAGTGGATCGAAGATGAACAGGGGCGCCCACTTTCCTTGTCGATGCCGTTCACACCCGGCAATCAGCCCTATCGCGGCGACGTGGTCAGTGCATTCTTCGACAATCTGCTTCCCGATAGCGATGCGATCCGCCGGCGATTGGCTCAACGGCATCGCACGGGCAGCACGAATGCTTTTGACCTGCTGGTAGCGCTTGGTCGTGACTGCGTTGGTGCGATCCAACTCCTCCCGCCTGACGAGCAACCCACCGAACTTTACGGCATCTCCGGAACGCCGCTATCCGAGCCGCAGGTTGCTCAGTTGCTGCGTAATGCAACCGCAGTAGCGCCGCTCGGCCAATATGAGAGCGGTTCGGACCTGAGGCTATCGATTGCCGGTGCCCAGGAGAAAACCGCGCTGCTGCGCCACGATGAGCAGTGGATCTACCCGAGCGGCAGCACGCCGACCACGCATATCTTCAAGCTCCCGCTCGGCCTCGTTGGGAACATGCAGGCGGATATGCGGACGTCGATTGAAAACGAATGGCTGTGCTCGAAAGTCGTCTCGGCGTATGGACTGCCCGCAGCGAATTGCGAGGTTGCAACGTTCGACGATCAGAAAGCGCTCGTGGTCGAGCGCTTCGACCGCAGGCTGTCGAGTGACGCAAGCTGGATCGTGCGCCTTCCGCAGGAAGACATGTGCCAGGCCACCGGAAGGCCCTCCCATCTGAAGTACCAAGCCGACGGTGGGCCGGGCATCGCCGAGATCATGGAGGTATTGCTCGGCTCGGAAAACGCGGATCAGGATCGCCGACAGTTCTTCAAGACCCAACTCGTGTTCTGGCTACTGGCAGCAACGGATGGGCATGCAAAGAACTTCAGTATTTTTCATTTGCCTCGCGGGGCGTACCGATCGACGCCGCTTTACGATGTGCTCTCCGCACATCCGATCATCGGCCCGAGGCGCAATCAGATTGCGCGTCAAAAGGCGAAGATGGCGATGGCGGTTCGTGGCAGTGCCAATCACTACCTGATCGACAAGATTCAAGGTCGGCACTGGACCCAACAGGCTCGGCAAATCGGGTTGGGAAACGAGACGGCGCAGGACATTATTGCCGAAGTCGTCGACATGACTGATCGCGTGATCAACGAGGTGAGCGGTCAAGTGCCTCCAGGATTTCCGAAGGGACTGGCGGAATCGATTCTGAGTGGAGTTGGGAGGCAGCGGAACAAGCTAGCGGGGGCGCCGAGTCGGTCGTCCGCCGCATAGGAAGGAAAGTGCCTCCCGCATCGCTGCATTAACCCCGACTAATCACGCGCTTCCGGCCTTCTTTCACTTGCGCCAGATGGGCCTCGTCCCATTCATAGAAACCCGCGCCGCTGCGCACGCCGACACGCCCGGCGTTCACCTGCGTACGCAGCAGTTCGAGCACGTCTTCATCTTTGGCGAGTTCCGGCATCAGATGTGTCGAGATGTCCAGGAAGGTATCGAGGCCGCCCATGTCCGCGCCCTCGAACGGCCCGACGATGCCCCAACGGCGGCCGAGCGACGCCTTCATGACCCGGTCGACGACATCCGGCGTTGCCGCACCCGAGCGCACGATGTTCAACGCCTCGCGCAGCACCGCGAACTGCAGCCGGTTACCGACAAAACCCGGAATCGCCTTCGCCAGTACCACCGGCTCCATGCCGATCGCGCTCATCAACGCGGCGGTCTGCTCCGTCACTTCTGGCGCGGTTGCGGTACCCGGCACAACTTCGACGAGCGGAATCATATGCGGCGGATTCCAGAAATGCGCGATCAGAAACCGCTCCTTCGCGCGTAGCGGAGCAACCAGTTGGTCGGGCGGAAAACCGCTGGTGTTGCTCGCGAGAATCGCATCGTCTGACATCAATTCAGCCAGCGACGCGTACAAGCGATGTTTCAGTTCGAGCACCTCGGGAATCGCTTCGATTACACATTGCGCCGACGCCATCGCGTCGAGTTGCGCATGCGTCTCGATGTGCGCGAGTGCCGCCTGTTTGGCGGCCTGGTCGATGCGTCCGGCATCGATCAGCTCGTCGAGCACTGCTTCCGCCTTCGGCGCGACGCTCGCGAGGCGCGCCGGATCGACGTCGTGAACGATCGTCCGGTGCCCGTGCAATGCGCTTTGCGTCGCGATGCCGACGCCCATCAATCCCGTGCCCACCACGCCTATCACTGCCTTGTCCACGCCGCTCTCCTGCTGCCGTCGATGAAAGCTTTCAAGCATAGCGCAGCGCGCCCGTTTTCAAGCCGGAACGTAACAAAGCCGGCCTTCCGTGAGGAAGGACCGGCTTTGTCGACTTCACGCCGCGTCGCGCGGCGCTGTCATTCGCGCATTAGTAGCGCTGGGGCGGCGGGCGATGGTCGTCGCCGTGGCCGTGATGGTGCGGATCGTCGTCGTGCGGATGACGACGCATCCAGTCGTCGTGTTGCCAATAGCGATGACCGTCATAGTAACGATCGCCATGCCAGCCGATGTCGACCGACACGCCCACCGGCATCATGTGCGGCTGACCGTACACCGCCGGTCCATGACCATTCTCGACGGCCACCCGTTCCTGGGCGAAAGCGCTGCCGGCTGCGAGCAGCGCACCACCGGCCAGCAAGGTTGCAATAATCGAACGCGATGTCTTGTTAACGGTTTTCATCGTGACCTCCCATCAAAGTTTTTGGTATCAAGCCGGCGTCCGTGTTTGGGGTACATCGAACCGCGATTTCGGGTTCGGACCAGACGCCGTACGCTTGAGACCAACTTTAGCGGTGCACACCGCATGAAGACGTGAGCACTTGTAAGCCCACATTTCACAGACAGGGACTGATGAATGGAGGCCTTTTCGGCGTTCACCGCCCGTCTGCAAGGCATGCACGACGGATCGACCACGCGGCGCGGCAGCGCACTGTCAGGCGCTGTTACATTCATTTCCGCGGAGAAATATTCGGAAACGCCGGAGATGGGAAGCAAACCGCCCAAAAAAACAAAAGCCACGGCACGCGTTTCGCAGGCCGTGGCTTGATGATGCTAGCGCACTCAAGTGCGCGCCCATGCGCAGTTGCTCGCGCGCAGGCAGTCCGATTTTGCTTTTAGTCGCTCAGCTTGATGCCGAACAACGTGGCTTGCGCTTTGCGCATGCGCTCCGCTTCGCGGCTACGCGCTGCATACGAATAGTCCGAATCCAGCGGCAGATGGGGCGACGCAAAGAGGTCGCTGACCTTTTGGAACAATGCAAAAATGAAGCTCATGGCGACTCCCGGTTGGTTACTGCATTTGCTAGGGTTTTCCCTTAATTGGAATTATAGGGTTTTCCCTAGTCAAAAGCTAGTGCGATGCAGCAATTTCTTGGGTGTGATGCATTGCCACAGGGTTTTTCTTCATGGTGCGTCGCATCATGACAACGTCCCCGTTTTTCAGCTTTCGGGGTCACAAGCGTCTGCCTATTGAAGCGTGGTCGATTGAAGCGTGCGCGATCGCGCCCGCGAAGCGAGGCGCCGCGCCCCGGCTTGTCGCCGGGGCGGCGATCACTGAAGATCAGTGCGAGGTGACTGCTTTCGGCTTGTGCGCGCGCTGTACTCGCGCGCTGCGCTTGCCATGAGCCGGCGCGGCAGCGGCTGGCTGAGACGCAGTGGTTGCGGCTACGTCGGAAGCCGCATTGGCGGCCGCCGCGTTGGCCATCGCCATGTGGGTGTCGAGCAAGCTGACCATGGCGGCCTGCTGGTTCTGCATCATCTGTTCGACGCGATGCTGCTGGGCCGTGGTCTCGCGCGTCAGGCGCATCAGGAGCACGGTCTGCGCGATGCCGATGGCGACCGTCACCAGCAACGCGCCCACCACGATCGACAGCATCCATTTCATGCGGCGTGAGTGATCGGTCGCGGCGAGGCGTTGATCGGCGATCACACCATATAAGGCATCCACGGTATCGGCGAAGGCAGTTGCTCGCGCGCGGTCGAGTTCGGGCGCGGCGCGCAGTGCTGCCGACGCAGCTTCGGCAGTTTGGGTTTCCCGGAAAGACGCGCCGAATGCAGTGTTTGCATGCGCGTGTGCAGACGCCGACGCACTGCCCGAAGGCTCGGCGGCCAGATTCGGCTCGCCAGTCGCGGCGCCGGATGCTGATACGGTGCGCTCCGCGCCTGCATTCGCGGCTTCGGTTCCGGCCACTTCTCGCGAAGCCGTCGTCGCCTTGAGGAAGGTCGCCGCGAAGCGCTGCGGCGGCAAAGGCGGCTTAGCGCCGCCCGGCGTGGATGCAGCCGCTGTAGCTGCGGTCGTAGCGCCCGGCTCCGCTGCCTGACGCAGCGCGGCCACACTGCGCGCCACCGTCGCCGCGGCCATTGCAGGCGTGAGCGGCGCAGTCGCGTCCCGTGTCGCCGGCTTCTCTTCGGTGCATAACTCCTCTGCCGCCTTCGCCTCCGCAAAAGCCAACTCGCTGACCGGCGATGCCGTTGCAGCCAGGCCCCCCGTCTCCAGCCCACTCAATTGCGCATTCGCTGGCGTCACGTCATCTGACTTCGCGACCCGAGGCGCACGGCGCGCCGCCTTCGCGTCCAGCGAAGCGCTGTCGGCATCGATTGCGCCGACCGCTGCCAGCACGACATCGGGCAATTCAAAGCCATGCAGCGTGCCCTGCCGGACGTCGATGTTCATCGCTTCCAGCGTGGCGCGGGTGGGATCGTCGGGGAACAGATCGAGCGTGGTGTCGTCGCGTGAGGCGTCGCTCAATTGCGCGAGGCGTTGTGCCGAGCGCGCGGCGCGCGCCAGCTTGTTTTCAGTTTCGGTCGAGACAGTGGCCTGACGCCGCTTCTTCGAAGCGGCGCGCGGAGCCTGGGACTGCGTGGATGCTGCGGAATCTGCCATAGAGAAAAAAGCGGTCGTCGCCGGGAAGCGGGCGCCGAGCACCGCTCGTCAATGCCATTGGAATTTTTCGAGACCGCATTGTCGCATGGCCGCCCGCACCTGCCGAAGCCATTCGCCGAGGATTTGCCGCTTTTTAAGACACCGCCTCGTCCTGCCGAAGCGGCTTGACGCCGTGCAGTTAACGCAAGCGCGTGCAGATCGCCTCATATCCGGCATTCGACACGCGATGCAGCGTGATCATGACTTCATCCCACTCCGGCGCGTCGTCGCTTTGCTGCATCACGAACTGCCTGACGCACGCTGCCGAGCGCTGCGGCCAGCACCAGAGGGGAAATGAGTTCGAGATTCCCTAACATTGTTTTTCTCTTTATCTGAAATTATTTGAAGCGTATTCCTCAACTGTGTCGGGGTGCCAGCGACAGCCGTTTGCTTTATGCTTGGCCGCACGCCGCCCCACCCAAAGCACCAGCCCGAGCCTGCGCGCGCTTCGAACCGCCGCGTTTTTGTCCAATCGAACTATGCAAAGCATGACCCCTTCCACCGCTTCAACGATCGCTCTTGCTACCGCCTTGCGTGACCACTTCACGCGCGTGGTGCTGCCGCTGTGGCGCGGACCCGGTTTCAATACCGAACTAAAGCTGCCGTATGAAGCGGTCAACGCAGAGGGTCCCTCGGCGCTACCCGCAGAACGCTACCGGGCGATGGCGTGCGCGCGACAATTGTTCGTGTTCTCGCAAGCCGGCGATGCGGCTCATGCACAGGTGCTGTTCGATTCGTTGATGCACACCTTTCAGGACACGCGTCACGGCGGATGGTTCTATAGCGTGGATGCGCAGGGCGCCCCGCTCGACACGACCAAAGACCTGTACACGCATGCGTTCGTGGTCTTCGCGTGTGCGGAATACGGCGGCCGTTCCGGAAATCGCGACGCGCTCGAGGTCGTGCATCGCACGTCGGCACTGATCCAGTCGGACTTCGCCGCCGAAGGCGACCTGTTCAACGCCGCGCTCACCGCGGACTTCGCCCGCGTGACCGGCACGCCGATCCAGAATCCCTTGATGCACCTCACGGAGGCCTGGCTGGCCGCCCGCGAAGCCACGCACGATAACGCCTTCGACGCCGCGTTGCGCCGCCTCGCCAACGCCGTCGCGCATCGCTTCGTGCATGGGCCGACCGGCTGCATCGCCGAATTGCCGATTGGCGCGGACGACAATCGTCTGGAACCGGGTCACCAGTTCGAGTGGCTCTGGCTGGTCAAACAGGGGGGTGCGTTGTTCGAAGCCTCAGGTCTCCACGAAGCACTGCCCCGGGCGTTCAGCTTCGCGCAGCAATACGGCGTGGACCAGAAAACGGGCGGCGTGTGCGCCTCGCTCGACGAAACCGGCCAGATCAAGGACGCCACCCAGCGGATCTGGGCTCAGACGGAATATCTGCGCGCGCTGGCGAGCCACGGCGATCCGGCTGCGCTCGCCGCGCTGCCGCGGCAAATCGAGCTTTTCCAACAACGTTTCTTGCGCCCGCAAGGGTGGTTCGAAAGTAAAACCGCGGCCGGTGACGTGGCGCGTGCCGACATGCCGTCGACCACGCCCTATCACCTCGCGACTGCCTATGAGGCGTTGCCGGGCTGAGCGCCGGCAGCTACGTTCCGCGTCGCCGGGCATCGGCACCAAAGCCGACCGTCCGGTCGATCAAATCAATATGCTTCGCGTTGCCAAGGTCCCCAATCGGCGTCGGCAGTTTTAAATCGCGTGTAGGTCGCGCTTTGTCCGGTGGGGGTGTCCGATGTATCGCCGTGCGGCTTTTTGTCGGTGGTGTGAAGGGCGAAGGCCTGGTGGTCTTCGGTATTGACCGTGATGCGGCCGACCGGGTCCGGGGCGCTTTCCTGAGGTGATTTAGACTCCAATATCGCGAGATAGGGGGTCAAACGACTCCAGAACGAGGTAAGTTCTTCTTGCAAATAATGTGTCAATGTTTTTCCTGGAAGAGTAATACAAGCAGTTTACCCTACCGGCTGGAATACCCCCCAAAACGCTTTTGAGACCTCAAAAGGGCCCAATCGGGGGAATACCCGAATACTTGTTGATTGGCGTCCATCATAAAGACGTGATACAACTCCTACTTCGCGCTCGATCTCGTGTTGAGAACTAGCGGTCGCGAATGCAACACACAACATTTACTGGATTAAAAATGGCAACAGGTACTGTGAAGTGGTTTAACGATGCAAAGGGCTTTGGCTTCATCACGCCGGACGACGGCGGCGAAGACCTGTTTGCGCACTTTTCGGAAGTTCAAGGCAGCGGCTTCAAGTCCCTGCAGGAAAACCAGAAAGTGACGTTCGAAGTTAAGCAAGGCCCGAAGGGCAAGCAGGCTGCGAACATCCAGCCGGCCTAAGTACCGTCAGGTACTTTGAGGCACCCTTAGGCGCTTGCGTCTGATGCAAAATGGCCCGCGAAAGCGGGCCATTTTCTTTTGCCGCTGCCTTCTTTTTGAGCGCTCGCGCGGCTTAAGTTGCCCGCATTCCCGACAGCGCGAACCCCGCCGTTTGCCCGCGCATCTCGTCGATTTGTTGCGTCCGCAACACAGTTTCGGAAATTTCGAACACGGAAACGGCTTCATTCAGTTGCTGCGCGCTGCGCTGAGCCAAACCCCGCACCTCACCCGCCACCACGGCGAAGCCACGGCCCTGCTCGCCCGCGCGCGCCGCTTCGACAGCCACGTTCAACGCCAGGATATTGGTCTGGAACGCGATGCGTGATCGGCGTTCTGGCGCACGGTGGCGGTCAGTTCCTCCATGCTCGACGCGGTTTCTTCAAGCGAGGCGGCCTGGTTCTCAGTCCGTGCCGACAGATCGGCGTTACCGGTGGCGATTTCGTTGGCGCCGAGGTGGATCAAGTCGACGGATTCGCGCACGGTTTGCACGGTGCGCGCCACGCTCGCCTGCATTTTCGCGAGACCCGAGAACAGACGGCCGATTTCATTGCGGCCGCGCGAGGCGATCGGCTGGTCGAGGCAGCCCTTGCGCGATGCGGTCGAAGTGACGGCCGGCTTCTTCCAGAATGCAAAGAATGACGGAAGCTATGCCACGGTTAACGGCATACCAGAACTTTGCTTGAGGTCAAATTTCGCCAACAATCGCCTTACAACCCCTTTTCGTCGGTCAACCCCACAATTCTCATCGTTTTTCGCAATAATGCCGCACAGATATTTCCGATTCACCTTGACGCGATGCGTCGGCGCTTCCTAGAGTGGGTAGGGACTGCACAACGCACGCCAGTGCAGATGCCACTGCGGGCCACGCCCGAAGGAATCACGATGACCGACCTCCTCGACCGGGCGCGCGGCGCACTGCATGCCCAGCCTTTCAGCATGCTGCTAGGCGCCGAGCTGATGCACACGGGCACCAACGAACTGACGCTATGCCTGCCGATTCGCGACGAACTGCGGCAGCAGCATGGCTTCGTCCATGGCGGCGTCATCAGTTATCTCGCCGATAACGCGCTGACGTTCGCCGGCGCGCTGTCGCTGGGGCCGAAGGTCGTGACCGGCGAGTACAAGATCAACTATCTGCGTCCCGCGGTGAACGGCACGTTGATCGCGCGGGCGAAAGTCATCTACGCCGGACGGTATCAGGCAACCTGCCAGTGCAACGTGTATGTGATGGATGGAGAGCGCGAAAAGCTCGTCGCCGTTGCACAAGGCACAATCAATCGAATCGGTGACAACGGCGAACACGAACCGGTGGGTTGAACGTCGATCAATCGGTTGTGCTGTTTACGGGGCCGCTTCAATTCCCCACGCGTGAACGCAGTTAGACGCTCGTGCGCAGGGCCATAAAAAATGCCGTTCCTGCATCACAGGAACGGCATTTTCATCAACAACCCATTTTCACCCAGGCAGCAAGCGGTTCACTCCGCCGCGTAAGTCTTCTGCGTCTGTTCGCCGAGACCTTCAATACCGAGGCGTATCGTCTGCCCCGGCTTCAAGAACACTGGATTCGGCTTCACACCCATGCCGACGCCCGGCGGCGTGCCGGTCGAAATCACGTCGCCCGGTTGCAGGCTCATGCACTGCGACACATACGACACAAGCTTCGCCACGCCGAACACCATCGTCTTCGTGCTGCCGTTCTGATAGCGGTGGCCGTCCACTTCGAGCCACAGGCTCAGGTTCTGCGGATCCGCAACTTCATCGCGCGTCACGACCCACGGGCCGATCGGGCCGAACGTATCGAAGCCCTTGCCCTTGTCCCACGTACCGCCGCGCTCGATCTGCCATTCACGTTCGGAAACGTCGTTGATCACGCAGTAACCGGCGACGTAATCAAGCGCGTTGGCTTCGTCGATATATTTCGCCGGCTTGCCGATCACCACCCCGAGTTCGACTTCCCAGTCGGTCTTCTTCGAGCCGCGCGGAATTTCGACGTCGTCGTTCGGGCCGCAGATCGCGCTCGTCCACTTGTTGAAAATCACCGGTTCCGAAGGCACCGGCAGATTCGATTCGGCGGCGTGGTCCGCGTAATTCAGCCCGATGCAGATGAACTTGCCGATCTTGCCAACGCACGGTCCCATGCGCGGATTGCCATCCACGACCGGCAACGAAGCCGGATCGATCCCACGCAGTTTGGCGAGACCTTCGTCAGTCAGCGCGGCGCCGTCGATATCGCCCACCACCTTCGACAGATCGCGAATCTTGCCTTGCGCGTCGAGCAAGCCCGGCTTTTCCTGGCCTTTCGGCCCATAACGAAGCAGTTTCATCGTTGCACTTCCCTTTACGTTCAGTGATATTCGGTTCGAGTGTCCGCGTGCGTCAGTGTCTGTCAGTTCGACCAGCCGCCGTCGATCACATGCGCGTGGCCGGTCGTAAACGACGATTCGTCAGACGCGAGATACAGTGCCAGCGCGGCGATTTCTTCCGGCTTGCCGATGCGGCCCATCGGCTGACGCGCGACAAAGGCCGCCTGCACGTCTTGCAGCGTCGCGCCCTGAGCCTTGGCCTGCTCAATGATCCGCTGTTCGAGCGACGGCGAAGCCACCGTGCCCGGGCAAATCGCGTTACAGCGTACACCACGTGTGATGAAGTCGGCAGCAACGGACTTGGTGAGCCCGAGTACCGCCGCCTTCGACGCGCTGTAGACAAAGCGGTTCGGCACGCCCTTCACGCTCGACGCCGCCGACGACATGTTGATGATCGAGCCACCGCCGTTCTCCAGCATCGCGGGCAAGAACGCGCGGATCATCCGGTACATCGCCTTCGCGTTGAGATCGAACGCGAAGTCCCAGTCTTCGTCGCTCGATTCGAGAATCGAGCCGGCATGCACGAAGCCTGCGCAGTTGAACAGCACGTCGATCGCGCCGAGTTCGGCGGCCAGCGCCTTGATTGCCGCGTCGTCGCGCACGTCGAGCTTGCGCGCTTCGACCGGCTTGCCGGCAAGTCCGTCGATGCGGATATCGGTGGCGATCACGCGCGCGCCTTCAAGCGCGAACAGTTCCGCGGTGGCGAGGCCGATGCCTTGTCCTGCCGCGGTGATCAGGGCCGTCTTGCCGGCCAGTCTTTGTGTCATCTACGACTCCAGTTGAGTGGGCTTCTCTTCGTTACTCGTCTTCGTCACGTCAAAGTCGATAAAAGGCTGCGGCATTGCCGCCGAAAACCGCCTCGCGCTCGTCGTCGCTCAAGGACGCGAGCAAAGTATTCGCCACCGAGTGCCACAGCAGATAGTCGCCGTTCAGATCGAGCACCGGCCAGTCGCTGCCCCACATCAAACGCTGTGGACCGAATGACTGAAGCAGATGTTCGACATAGGGTTGCAGCGTTTCTTCGGTCCAGCCAGGCGAGGCTTCGGTGACGAGTCCCGACAGCTTGCAATGCACTTGCGGTAACTTTGCGAGCCGCTTGATTGCATCGGCCCACGTTTGCCAACCCGCGCGGCCATAGCGAATCGGTGGCTTCGCACCGTGGTCGACAACAATGCGCAGCGTGGGGAAACGCGTCGCGAACGTTTCGAAATGCTCGACGTGCCGCGCGTAAATCAGGGCGTCGAACGCGAGGTCGTGCGCAATCAATGCTTCGATGGCGGGCGCCAGATCGGGGTTCGCGATCCAGGTATCGTCGGGTAAATCCTGCAGCATCGGCCGCACGCCTTTGAACTTCGGCTCATGCGCGAAAGCGTCGATGACGGCTGGCGCAGTCGGCAACAGCAACGGCACCCAACCCACCACGCCCGCGATCGACGGCTCCTTGCGCGCAATGTCCAGCAAGTAACGTGTTTCGTCGATAGTCGGCGCCGCCTGCACCACTACCGTCCGCTCGATGCCCGCTCTTTCGCGCAATGGTTTGAGATCGGCGGGGCCGAACAGCCGGTAAAGGATTTTCAGTTCCGGCGTAAGCCACTCGTAGTCGCCGCGAGCGGGGTCCCAGTAGTGCTGGTGGGCATCAATATGCATCGTTGGTCAATCCTCTGGCGCGGGCGCGCGGCTGTCGAGCAAGCCTTTGTCGCGCAACGCGGACCACAAGTCCGCGGGGATCGGCTGCTCGAACGACGCGACGTTCTCACGCAATTCGTCGGCACTGCGCGCGCCGGTCAACACAGTGGCGACCGCCGGATGCGCATACGGAAACTGCAAAGCCGCGGCAGCAAGCGGCACGCCATGCACGCGGCACACTGCTTCCAGCCGCGCGACG
Organism: Paraburkholderia sp. IW21; assembly: GCF_041321145.1. Lineage (NCBI taxonomy): Bacteria > Pseudomonadati > Pseudomonadota > Betaproteobacteria > Burkholderiales > Burkholderiaceae > Paraburkholderia > Paraburkholderia sp. IW21. The sequence goes on from NZ_JBGGWA010000001.1 coordinate 167,796, forward strand.
CGCTCGATCACTTCGCGCGGCGCATCGCCATAGTTAAATTTCAGATCGCCTTCGACGCCGCGCGCCAGAATGCCCGAGTTGAACGCGCCGCCTAACAGGATGCTGACACCGCGCTTCTCGCAGGCGGGCAGCAGGTCGTCGAGGGTGGTCTGTTCGAGCAGCGTATAACGGCCCGCGAGCAATGCGCAATCGATATCGAATTCGGCCATCGCGTCGAGTATGACGGCGCCTTCATTGACGCCGAGCCCGACCGCCTTCACCGCGCCGGACGCGCGCAATGTGTCCAGCGCGCGTAAGCCGCCGCCTTCGGTCAGTTGTTTCCAATAGTGGGGATTCTTATCGCCATGTGTAACGCGGCCGATATCGTGCACCAGCAGGATGTCGATATCGACAATGCCGAGGCGCTGCTGGCTGTCTTCGAATGAACGGAGAATGCCGTCGTGTGTGTAGTCGTAAATCGCTTCGAACGGCAGCGGGTTTTGCCAGCCGTCCTTTGGATCGCAAGGCGTGGTGCGCGGCACGAAACGGCGCCCGACTTTGGTGGACAACACATACTCGCTGCGCGGATAGCGGCGCAAGGCGTCGCCCAGACGATGCTCGGCCTTCGTGTTGCCGTAATGCGGCGCGGTGTCGAAGTAACGCACGCCCGCGTCCCACGCGGCGACGATGGTCGCGTGCGCTTCCTCATCGGACAAATCGCGGTAGAGGCCACCCAGGGGCGCCGTACCGAGCCCCAGTCCTGTCACTTGTAATGCGCGGCGGCCGATGCCGCGCCGCTGCCCGATCTTCGAACCGACCGTTGCCGTCATTGACCACGTCTCCTGTGTCGATCGGGTTAGCGCTTTAGCGCTTACTCCGATCCCATTGGGGTTTTAACACGCGCGGACGATGTTTGCCCGCCACGTTAAAGTCCGCCGGATGAACCCCTGATTGTCCGCTGATTTGACGGCTCAATGCGGCTCGATCGCGACAACCCGATGCGGCGGTGCAGCACTCGACGGCAAGCAAGCCGGGCCTACAGGCTCGAAAGTCTTATACGTGAGGATGAATTCCTGATGACCGAGCGTTTCCGACTTCGACGCCGCGCCTCGCGAAACCGCCACCGTTTGCTCGAACACTTCGCGGCCCACTTCGTCGAGTGTGCCGCGGCCTTCGAGAATGCGACCTGCATCTACGTCCATATCGCCGGCGAGATTGCGATACGTGGCGGGATTCGCGCACACCTTGATGACCGGCGAAATCGCCGAGCCGACCACCGATCCACGTCCGGTCGTGAATAGAATCACATGCGCGCCGCATGCGATCAGTTCGCCGATTTCCGCGTTGTCGCTGATGTTGGGAAAGCCGAAGCGCGGTTCGCCGTCCGGCACCACATCGAGCAGATAGAGGCCGCCGGTCGGCGGCACATCGCCGGGTTTAACGATGCCGACAATCGGTGACGCGCCGCTTTTCGCATACGCGCCTAAGGATTTCTCTTCCTGCGTGGTGAGGCCGCCGTCGGCATTGCCGACGGCGAAACTGCCGTGGCCAAGGATCGAGTAGTAACGCGCCGCCTTCGCTACGCACGCAACAATTTCATCCCCCAGCTCAGGCCTCGCCGCACGCGTTTTCATGTGAAATTCGCAGCCCACCAACTCGCCGGTTTCCTCGAAGATGCAAGTCGCGCCCGCATCGATCAGATGATCGAACGCGCGGCCCACCGCCGGATTCGCAGTGATGCCGCTGGTGCCGTCCGAGCCGCCGCAAATCGTGCCGATCACTAACTCGCTCAGCGCCATCGGCACTTTCTGCTGCGCGGCGAGTTGTTTGCGTGCCCCGCGAATCCAGTCGACGCCGTATTGAATCGTGCTGCGTGTCCCGCCTTTTTCCTGGATCGTCAGTACTTCGACGGGACGGCCGCTCGCGCGCACCGCGTCCACGAGGTAATGCTTGTTCATGCTCTCGCAACCGAGCGACACGAACAACACCGCGCCTACGTTCGGATGAGTCGTGAGACGCTCCAGCATTTTTTCGGCGTACCCGTTCGGATAGCAGCCGGGAAAGCCGATCAGATGCACTGGAGGTTCGCGCTCGGCGGAAGGAGCGTCGAACGCATCGAGCGGTTCGCGAAACTGCGTGACGATCTCACGCGCGACGTGATGCGCGCACTCGACCAGATACGCCACCGCGACCACATTGCGGATGCCTTTACGGCCATCGTTGCGCAGATAGCCTTGCAGCTTGGGCGGCTGCGCGGCGGCAGATGCTACGGAAAAGTCAGTCATGATCGATCGTTCCAGCGCGGCACGTGGCCACGTCATTGTGCACAAGTCAGTGATGGACGAACTCGTGGCCCGCGTCGTGCGTATAAGTCGGCAGGTAGTCGCTTTCCAGGTTGTGCGTATGCAGATGCGCACCACGCGCCACCGCTTCGGTCACGTGCCCGATCACCGCGCCGTAGCGCAGCACCTTGTCGTCTTTCGCGAGTTCACGACGCGCCACCTTGTGACCGAGGTCGACGGTTTTGACGAGCGTCACGCGCTCGCCTTCAATCTCGACTTGCGTGCCCGCATCGAGACGCGCCGCCGCGATCAGGCAGTTATCAGCGGGGCTGAGCAGGATCAGGCGTGGATCGGTTTGCGATGGTTGCGTGGGGTGGCTGGTCAAGTCAGTTCTCCGTGAAGCGTGTGCATTAGTTCTGACCTTCGCCGCTGGCGAGGCGCGCCACCATCAGCGAGCCCAGGATGATTGCGCCGTAGATCGCCTGAATCCAGAACGACGGCACCTGTGCGAGCGTCAGCAGGTTCTGCACGACGCCGAGCAGCAGCACCCCGGAGAGCGCGCCGAGCATCGTGCCCTTGCCGCCGTCGAGCGAAATGCCGCCGATTACCGCCGCCGCGAACACCGTGAAGATCATGCCGTTGCCCTGGTTCGCGTTGATCGCGCCGACATAGCCCGTCACAATCAAACCGCCCACCGAAGCCAGCATGCTGCCGAGTACGAATACGCCCCACGTAATGCGCTCGACGCGAATCCCGGCGGCACGCGCCGCTTCCGGATTGCCGCCGATCGCGTATAACGCGCGGCCCAATCGGTGATAGCGCAACACGAACGCGGCAATCGCGAACGCCACTGCCGCGAGCCACACGGACAACGGCAAGCCGAATACGATGGTGGTCGCGAGGGAAAAGAACGAAGGCGGCATATCGAACAGCGTGCCGCCTTTGGTCGCACCGACCAGCATGCCGCGCAACACGATGAGCATCGCCAGCGTCACGATGAATGCGTTCAGCCGCAACCGCACCACCAGAAATCCATTGACGAAGCCGATCGCCGCGCCGACTACAACGATGGCGAGCAAACCTACGGCTGCCGGCCATTGCATACCGAAGCCCGCGGACGCGGCCGGCATGACCAGCATCGCGCCGACAGCCGGCGCAATACCCACCGTCGATTCGAGCGACAAATCGAACTTGCCGGTCAACACGATCAGCGATTCGGCGAGCACGACCAACGCCAATGCCGCCGACGCGCCCAACACGCTGATCAGATTCGCCTTCGTCAAAAAGCTCGGACTGACGAACGCGCCGATCACGATCAACAACGCGAGCGCCGGCAGCAAGGCCAACTCACGCAAGCGCGCGAGTTCTGAACGCGCGCGCTTGCCGCGTGTAGCCTGGACGGCCGCCTGCGGCTGGGCCGCTTGACCTTGCGCGGCGCCGAATGCAGGGCTGGGCACACTATTCTTCATGGAGACTGACTCCTTCAACGGATGCGATCAGATCGTGGTCCTGCCAACCGGCGGGAAATTCGGCCGCGACACGGCCCCGGAACATGACCAGCACGCGGTCACAGGTGCGCAGATCGTCGAGTTCGCCGGACACGACCAGCACGGCCTTGCCGTCTTCACGCACGCGATCCACGACTGCCAGCAACGCCTCTTTCGATTTCACATCGACGCCTGCAGTGGGGTCGATCAGCACGAGCACGTTCGGATCGGTAGCAAGCGCACGCGCCATCACCACTTTCTGCTGGTTGCCACCGGATAGTCCCGATACGACATGCTCGGGGCCTTGCGCGACGATGCCGAGCGCGTCGATCATCTTCTGGCCGAAGGCATTCTTCTTCGCCGGTGGCGCGATGCCGAATTTGCCGAGCAGACGCGCGATCGTCATCGAGGCGTTTTCGGCAACCGATTGCGTCAGCACCAAGCCTTCGTGATGGCGATCCTTCGGCACGCAGCCGATGCCGTGTGCAAGCGCAGCGGGTACGTCGCCAGGTGGCAACGTTGCCCCGTCCACGCTGATCGCGCCGCGCTTAGCCGCGCGCAATCCGGCAATTGCTTCAGCCACGCTAGTTCGGCCGCTGCTGGTCGCGCCGGTCAGCCCGACGACTTCGCCACGCCTCACCGTGAACGACACGCCTTCGTAATCGGAACCGGCCAGATCCGTAACTTCCAGCGCGATGGCTGTGTTTGCAGGCAACGCAGCGCGCGCCGCCGCGTCGGCGACTGCAAGGCCGCCGCGCTCGCCGGTCATCGCTTCGATCAATTGCTCGCGAGGCAACGCGGAAACCGGCGCGCTGACGATATGCCGCGCGTCGCGCAGCACCGTCACGGCCTGGCAGATTTCATAGACCTCTTGCAGATGATGCGAGATAAACAGGAACGTCACGCCTTCCCGCTGCAACTCGCTGATGCGGCGGAACAGCCGCTTGATTTCGTCGCCGTCGAGCTGCGCGGTGGGTTCGTCGAGGATGATGAAGCGCGCGCCGTACGATAACGCCCGCGCAATCTCCACCAGTTGCCGCGCTTCCACCGTCAGATCGCCGGCGCGCGCATCTTCGCGCACGTCGATCTTCCAGTGATCGAGCAATTCGCGCGCGTCGCGCCGCATCGCGCGCCAGTCGATCACGCCGCCGCGCGACGGCTGCCGGTTGATGAACAGATTCTCCGCGACACTCAGATCGCGGATGATCGTCGAATGCTGATAGACGCAGGCCACGCGCTCGCGCCACGCATCGCGATCCGCGATCGGCGGCGCGGCCGCGCCGCCGAAACGCACCTCGCCGATGTCGGGCTTGCGCAGGCCGGTGAGGATCGACACCAGCGTCGATTTGCCCGCCCCGTTGCGCCCGACGAGCGCGTGCGACTCGCCGGGCATCACGCGGATGCTCACGTCTTTCAGCGCGGCCGTGGAGCCAAAGCGTTTGGTGACCTCAAACGCTTCGACGACCGGCACGGAGGGCGTCGGCTCGCTCATTTAACCGTGTTGCCCCACAACGCTTTGTCGTCGACATTCGACTTCGTCACGAGCGGTGCGGGCAGTTGATCTTCAAGAACGCCTGGCGCTAACTGGATGATGTTGCTGCCGTGATCGGTCGGGCCCGGTTTGAATGTTTGTCCGGCGAGCGCCGCCTTGATATAGAACAGACCGTATTTCGCGTACGAATCGGCGGGCTGCGAAACGGTGGCGTCGATTTCGCCGCGGCGGATCGCGTCGAACTCCTGCGGGATGCCATCATTGCTGACGATCACAACGTGCTTCGCATTGCCGACGGGAAACAGCATCTGCTTGCGACGCAGCGTTTGCAGTGTCGGTGACAGATAGACACCGCCCGCCTGCATGTAGATCGCCTTCACGTCAGGATTCGCGGTGAGCAAACTATCGAGCGCGGTGGCAGCAACGTCGCCTTTCCAGCTCGCCGGAATCTCCAGCAGCGACAAACCCGGGAAACCCTTCAGACACGAGCGGAACGCTTCGGACCGATCGCGCCCGTTCACCGATGCCAGGTCGCCCATGATCTGCACGACCTTGCCCGATTTCACATGCTCGCCGATGTACTTGCACGCCTTCTCGCCATACGCGCGATTGTCGGCGCGTACTACCATTGCGACTTTGCCTTGCGTCGGTGCGACGTCGACTGCGACGACCGGCACGTTCTTCGCGGCAGCGGCGTCGAGCGCGCGGCTGATCGCAGCGGAATCCAGCGGGCCGACCACGATGCCCTTCGCGCCGAGATTCAGCAGGTTATTCATATCGGTGATCTGCTGAACCGGATCGCCGTTCGAATTGACCGGCGCAAGAATGGCGAGGCCCTCGTCCTTCGCATACTTGGGCAGATAGTTGTTGTACGACTGCCAGAACGGCGACGTGAGGAGCGGCAGATCGAGGCCGATCTTGCCAGTCTCAACGGCTTGCGCGGCGCTGCTTATGGCGAGGCCAGCGACGCAAGCTGCCGCCCCGACGGCAAACAGCGAACTCCGGAACATACGGTGAGCCGCGTGCGGCCCTTTTGCGAACGACATCGTTGTCTCCTGTGTCGGCCGGAGTTAGCGCTTTAGCGCTTACTCCGGCCCCATGCTAGGTATGTCGGTCCGGAGTTAGCGCTTTAGCGCTTACTCCGGCCCCATGCTAGGTATGTCGGCCGGAGTTAGCGCTTTAGCGCTTACTCCGGCCCCATGCTAGGTAGTGCGTTATGGGAACTGCGTGAACCGGCCATGTGATACGGGCACTTCGTCCTGCGCTTCTCATCGAGTATTGGCGTGCGTTCATTCACCAATGAACGTATTATTCATATACGGACTTTTTGAAGTCAAGGAATGTGCGCTGCACCATGCCTCAGTGTTTCCCCTGGACGAGCCTCACTTCACACGAGATTGGTCACGCACTTACACTCACGCGCCAGATAATGAGAACAGCACACGGAGCGACACTCACGATGGATGCGGAAGACAAAGACGACGACCGTTACCGCGCGCCCGCGCTGGACAAGGGTCTCGACATCCTCGAACTGCTCGCCGAGCAGAAAGAAGGGCTGACGCGCGCCGAAATCACCAAGCTGCTGGGACGCAACGCAAGCGAGATGTACCGGATGCTGGAGCGACTGGTCGCGCGGCAGTACGTGGTGCGCTCGGCGGCAGGCGACCGCTATTCGTTGAGTCTGAAGCTGTATGCGCTCGGGCATCGTCATCCGCCGATGAACCGGTTGATCTCCGAAGCGCTGCCCCTGATGCAACGCTTTGCCGATACTGCCGAGCAATCCTGTCACCTGGCGGTGTACGACCGCGGCAATCTGCTGGTGATCGCGCAAGTGGATGGGCCGGGCACATGGGGGATGTCGGTGCGGCTCGGGTCGCGTGTGGGCCTGATCGATACCGGTTCGGGCCGCGTGATGCTCGCGTTTCAAAGCAACGAACAGCGCGAACAGATGCTCGCCGAACACACCAAGGTGAAGGGCGAAGTCACGATCGATCGCGATGCCTTGGAACAGGCGTGCGAGCGGATTCGCGCGGCGGGGTTTTCGCAGAAGGACAGTCAGCAGACGTTCGGCGTGACCGATCTCACGTTTCCGATCCAGGGACCGTCCGGTCAGGCAATCGCGGCGCTCACCTGCCCGTACTTGCGGCGCATCGACGAATACGTCGCGCCGACTCTGGAAGCGGCGACGACGCTGCTGCGCGAGACCGTGCAGGCGTTGTCGATGTTTCGGGAAGAGGCGGCCTAGCGAGCCGCTGTACAAATCACCCGCTTCCGCACATGGTTTAGAATGGCGACCCTCTCAAAAATCACGCCGCATGGGTCACCTCATGCGCGCTCATCGATAAGCAATGGCGAAACTTCTGACCGATTCCGAATTCCAGCGTTTTTCCGAACTCCAGCAGAAGCAGTCGAGCTTCACGATCACGCCTGAAGAAGCCGACGAACTGCGCGACATCGTGGCTCATGCGCAAAAGCGCCGTGACGACCGCGCTGCGGCAATGCACAGCATCGAGACCTTCATTCAGCAATTCGACATCAGCCCGGACGAGCTGTTTTCAGCCGAGCAGATCGGCGACGCCGCGCGCACCTTCGGCCTGATTCCAGCGGCGAAGAAAGAGCGCGTGCTGCCGCCGTCGTTCACGTTTAACGGCAAGCCGTATCAATGGACCGCGCGCCCGCTGCCGGACGACATCCGCGTGCCGTTGTTCGACGCGTTCAAGGGCGGTGAATCGGTGAAGTCGTTTATCGCGACGCTGAAGGACGCGAACCGTTGCGCCGCGACCATCGCGCGTCTGGAGCGTGAGACGGGCGCCGTCTACGCAGAAGCATGGCTGGAAGAACTTGCCGTGACGCGTACGCAAGTCGATGAAGCCGCGGCCAAGCTGCCGGCCTGAGCTTAAGTTTCATCTAGCGCCATCCTGAAGCCGACCACGCCCGGATCTTCCGTTGGTGTGATGGTGAAGCCACAGGATTTGGCGAGCGCGATCATCGGGGCGTTTTCCCGTAACGCCTCGCCGACTAGCCAATGGATGCCCCGTGCCCGCGCGTATTTGATGATGCGGTCCATCAGCAATTGTCCAAGGCGCCGGCCTTTCTGGTCCGAGCGCACTGCGGCGGCGAACTCCGCGGTCTCGTTGTCCGGATCGGCGACCGCGCGCACCACGCCGAGTGTGCGCGTGAGACCGTCCTCGCTCGTGACTGTCGCGATCAGCGCCATTTCGCGGTCGTAGTCGATCTGCGTCATCCGCGCGAGTTGCGAGTGATCGAAGCTGCCGACGGCGCCGAAAAACCGCAGGCGTAGATCTTCGGGCGTCATTGCCTCGACAAAATCGTGATGCGCGGCTTCGTCTTCCGGGCGAATCGGCCGCACGGTCACGCGTAGCCCTTGCCAGTCGAGCGTCTCTTCGAAGCGACGCGGATAGGGCACGATCGCGAGCCGGCTGCGCGTCGATGCGATGCTCAGGGACGGCTCGACGACCACGACGTGGTCGCTGAACACGCGCAGCGTCAGCGTGAGGCCGACGATCTCCTTCACATCGCAGACCGCTTGGGACAGCGCCGTCAATGCAGCCAGTGCCGGTTCCGGCTCGATTAGCCGCGCGTAGCGCGAACGCGTGACGATATCGCGCGCCAACATCGGGTTGAGCGGAGGCAAGCCGAAGACGTGCAACGGGGCCGACACGCCGTCAGCCGACGGCGCAGTGAAGCGGAACACGGGGCCGAAGTTATCGTCGTCATGGAGTTCGACGGCGAGGTCGACGACGGGGTTTTTTGCCGCCGCGGCTGCCGCTTCCTCGCATGGGTCGAGGGGTTGCTCGGCAGGCCCTTGCGCCGATACCTCCGCGTTGCGCTCCACGCTCAGCCCGAAGTGGACGAGCAACCGTGCCGCCGCCTCCCCGGTTAGTTGGTGCTCACCTGCGGCGATGGCGGCACGCGCTTGCGCCTGGGCGGCGTCGATCGCTTCGGGAATCTGCGCCGGCAAGCCTTCCGGCGTTTGCATCAATAGTTCGCGGCCCATCCGGTAATCCACCAGGCGGGCAAAAGCGCGCGCGAGCCGCTGCGGCGTCGTATGAACCGGGATGCCTTGAGCGTGCAACGCGTCGCGCGTGGCCGCATTCACGCCGCCGAAGAAGCACGCGAGCAAACCGCGATACGCGAAACGCTGATTCGCGATCAACGCCTGCGCCACCTGGTCGACCGGCGCGCCATGCGTCGACGCGTGGACCACAAAGGCCGTGCCCGTGCTGCGATGCTCGGCGAGCAGCTTGAGCGCGGTGCCGAAATGCTCGGGACGGGCGTCGTCGCCGAGTCGCAGCGGGTTGCCCGGCACCGCGTGCGGCAGCGCTGCCGTGAGCGCCGCGTCGGCTTCTGCGGGCCAATCCGCGAGCGTGTCGCCGGCTGCGGCGAAGGCGTCGCAGGCGAGCGTCGCGAGGCCACTGTCGCTCGTGATCAGCGTCGCCGTCGCACCCGCCGCGACACGGCCGACGCCGAGCGTTTCGATTTCGTCGAGCAGATCGTCGAGCGCATCGACGCGCACCATGCCCGCGCGACGGAACGCGGCGGTGTAGAGCCCATCGGCGGGGTCGGCGCGGCCCGAGCGCAACGCCAACACCGGCTTGTTGCGTGCCGCCGCACGCGCCGCCGACATGAACTTGCGAGCGGCGCGCACTGAATCCAGTTCGAGCAGGATGGCGCGCGTGCCTGGGTCGCTCGCGAGGTAGTCGAGCACGTCGCCGGCATCGACATCGGCCTCGCCGCCGAGTGCCACTGCGTGCGAAAACCCAAGCCCACGCGCGTGCGCCCAGCCGAGCACGGCGTTGGTCAGCGCATTCGACTGCGAGACCCAGGCGACGCCTCCGGCCTTCACCGTGCACGACGGCGCACCGAAATGCGCGCGCAGCGCCGGCGACACCACGCCGAGACTGCCCGGCCCGACGATGCGCAGCAAATGCGGCCGCGCCGCCGACAGCGCGTGCCGCAATGCCAGGCGATCCTCATCGCTGCGCGCTTCGCCGACGATGATCGCCGCCCGCGTACCCAAACCGCCGAGTTTATGAATGATGCCCGGCCAGGTATCGGGCGGCGTGCAGATCAGCGCGACGGTAGGCGCTTCGGGCAGATCGCCGGCATCGCCGATCACCGCGTGGCCGCCGAGCGTGCCGTATTTCGGATTGACCGGCCACACAGGGCCTTCAAAACCCCCTTCCAGCACACGCGCCCACACCATCGCACCCGTGCTGCCCGGCCGCTCGGAAGCACCGATCACGGCGACGGATTTGGGTCGGAACAAGGCATCGAGATTGCGAACGGTCACGGGCGCTCCGCAGATTGGAAAGGCGCGCCGGCGACGAGGCGCGCGTCTTCGTCAGGATAGGCGAAGTCGAAGGTTTGCGCGGCGCTTCAGCGTAAGCCCGCCTGGCGGGCACGACGTTACGCTTGACCCGAGCCAACGCGCATCGGAATTTTTTAGCTTATTCAAGCAAAATATCGAACTGAAATGCGACAATCCTGAAGCTGCCGCGCGCCACCCTGGCCTTGAAATTTGCAGGTTGGTCAATGGCCTGCAAGGCGCGTCGGAGACAACGCGCCGCACGAACACATATTCAGCAGCGGGGACGCAAAACCAACCGGCCCGCCGCGGATGAACAAAGACACAGAAGGTGATTTATGCGGCGCTTGCCATCGCTGATTGCGTTGCGCTTCTTCGAAGAAACCGCCCGGCATATGAGCTTCAATCGCGCCGCCACGGCGCTATGCGTGACGCAAGGCGCGGTGAGCCGGCAGATCAAGCTGCTCGAGGAATCGCTCGGCGCGAAACTCTTCGAGCGCGATCACAAGGGTATTCGCCTGACGGCCGCCGGACAGCAGTTCCTACCCTGCCTCTCCGAGGCCTTCGACACGATCGAACGCGGCTTCCGCCAGATCACCGCAGCCAAAGGCCGGCGCCGCCTGGTGCTCGCTGTTCCTCCCACCTTCGCGACGCAGTGGTTTTCGCCGCGGCTCGGTTCGCTGGCGGACGAGTTGCCCGACGTCGAACTGTCTGTCCGCACGTCGCCCACCGAAGACTGTCACTGCAATATCCGCTTCGGCCGCGACGCGCTGACAGGTGCGCATTCCGAATTGCTGATGATCGAGCGCCATGTGCTCGTGGGCGCACCGCGTCTACTCGGCGAACCGCTCGATATGCTGCTTGAGCACATGCCCGCGTTGCATGTGCTGCACAACGATGCCCGGCTCGATCTGTGGCCGAACTGGCTGGCGACGGCGCGTCTGCCCGCGCGGTATGCGGAAAACGGCATCGAGTTCTCGACGCTGGAGCAGGCGATCCGCGCCGCGCGCAAGGGTGCGGGACTGGCGGTGGTCGACCGGAACATGATCGTGGAGGAACTCGCGGACGGCAGTTTGGTCCAGTTTTCCGATATCGAGGTGACAGGGCCCTTCGGTTACTGGCTCGACGTGGCGCAACGCCACGCGACGCTTGAGCATGTGCAGGCGTTTGCCAGTTGGATGCGGGAAGAGGTTTTGAAGATGGAGTGAGGCGAGGCAATCCGTAATAAAAGATACGGACTATGCGTGCGACTCCTTACCTCCGTACCTAGGACCGCGCCGCGATCAGCGTTCGCGAAAAGTGTTCCGGCTGCACGCCCCCTCCTGAAACGCAAACCACAGTAACCGCCCCGCATCCGGTTTTCACGCCACCGGTGTAGGAATATTCCGACGCATTTAAGAATGCTCCGATTTTTTATGAGATGCCGTTCAGCGAACATTTGAACTGTGCCAATGCGGTCCGACAGCCGTCACCACTGCTTGATTATGTATTGCCGAAATCGACGGATAAGGCCACGCGGCGCATTTGTCAGTGGAGGCGCATTGCGTAAGCGGCATGCCCGACCTTGCAGCCGACAAGCCGTCGCCGGTCGCACACAAGCTGAACTGAATAAGGAAATGATGATGACACTCTGTAAAGAATTCACCGCGCAAGTTATTGCGAAATCGACAAGCGCGAACAGTGTGATGTCTAAATGTGCACGGATCCTGAAACTATCTGGTGCCGCATTGCTGACGGTCTTTGCCGCGCATGCGCAGGCTGGTGACTATGTTCACATGCCTTTCCAAAAAGGGTGGCGCGACGATTTCAACAACATAGCCTTTTCGGCCTCGTTTTCGCCATCGCGCGATGTTGCTGTAGGGACCGTGTTGCAATCCGTCAAAAACACGCAAAACATGACTTTCAGCACGTCGTGCCCCGTGACGAAAACCACTAATGTCAGCGGAGTTCCAGTTCCCGGCATGACGGATACCTACCAGACAAATGTGCCGGGGATTGGGGTGCATTTTTACGTGACGTCGGGGTGGGGCAACATGGCCAACCCACTTGTATCAGTGCCGTCCACCGAGATCCTGAGCGCAGGGTCAAGTGGGACCGGACAGCCCACTTTTTATACACGAGCCGACCTTGTCGTGACCGGTCCTGTAGGCAACGGTACGTTGACCCAACTGCCGACTACCTCACGACGACCGTCGTAGACGACGGCGGGAACCGACGTCAAAGTGGTGCCCATCATTTTCGATTTGATGGACATCACTGTGACAGAGTCGGAAGCCAAACCGGGTAGCCGCAAGGGACGCCCGAATTATGATCGCGAGTTTCGACGCCGGCTTGCGGGCGCAGCGTGTGAGCCTGGTGCGTCGGTCGCGAAGCTGGCGCGGGACAATGGCATCAATGCAAACATGCTGTTCACCTGGCGGCGTCGCTATCGCGCGCAATTGCAAGCCGAAACGACGTCCCTGATTCCAGTGGCGGTGGTTCATGAGACGCCGGCGCAGCGCCTGGCGATGCCCCCGGATGGACTTTACGGCATTGAGGCCGACATTCGCGGCCAACCAGCTGCTGAACGGCTGCGCGTGCGGCAGGAGAAAAGTGTGCCGCTGCTCGCGAGCATCAAGACGTGGATGACGGACAAGCTCGCCACGCTGTCAAAGAAATCCGATCTGGCCAAAGCGATCCGCTACTCGCTCAACCAGTGGGATGCGCTCGCGCTGTACTGCGAACAAGGCCGTGCCGAGATCAGCAACGCCCCGGCCGAAAACGCGCTGCGCTGTGTGAGTTTGGGTCGCAAGAACTTCCTGTTCGCCGGCTCCGATAGCGGGGGCGAGCGGGCTGCCGCGATGTACGGTCTGATCGGCACGTGCAAGCTCAACGGGATCAACCCGCGCGCCTACCTCGAATACGTCCTGACCCATATCGCTGATCACCCCATCAATCGTATCGACGAACTGTTACCCTGGAACGTCGCCAGGAAACTGCCAGGGCGGCCCTGCCTATCTGGCTCCACGGACTGATGCCAGCCGGCGAGCACCAGATCGCCCGATACCCGATCATGCCTCACGTGCGAACCGTATTGCGAACGGTCCTCGCGAGGTGCTTACCCTGTAGGCGCAGTGACGGTCACGCTCTCCGGCAAAACCTTCCAAGCAAAATCAGAAGTCGCTACACGTCGAGAGGAGTTCCCGAATCGTTGGCGCACGGTGTGTCGAACTGATCCCGCAAAGTTGGACAGGTTTCGGCTAGGGCCGGGAGGGCTGGGTTCTACATCACAGGCCTCAGCCCGTCTAATTTCAGCCTGATGCGTTTGTGGTTGTAGTAGTGAATGTACTGTTTGATGCCAGCCTGTAGCGCTTCAATGCTCTCGAACCTGTTCAGATGGAAGAACTCGGATTTACCCTACAGGCTTGACTGCCCGGAACGCGTGGCCATCCGCGCCACACACGGCTCGAACGTCGCGCGTCCGGCATGCAGATGTGCTCCGTGGATTCGGGAGGAGAAGCCAGGCGGATATTTCGCATCGCTTTGAGAACAGATCAGCGTCGTATCGAACCCCGCCGCTGTCAGAGAATGGCCACTAATGCCCAGGATCTTTCCATAAATTCGGAGCTTTCCGATGTATTTCGGCGCTCCATAGGACGACCATTGAGAATGGTGTCGCTTGAGGCTGCCTAATGACCAATCCGCGCCCGATCAGGGCGCCGCATGGTTGACGGACGCTTCGTGCGACCTTGCGATAGGGATCGAAATTCAAAATCGCCTATGAGCAATCAAAATTAACGTCCGGAGCGTAGTTCGCGTTGGTCGCGCCGAATGCCCCTCGAATTTGAAAGGTAGATAAATCGCATGTTAAATTTCAAATCATTAGCCAAGTTTCATCGCCTCGGCCAGTTTCGCGTATTGAGTATTTTTGCGCGCGTAGCGCTCGTCTTAGTTTTGGGGGCGGTTTGTGCGCCGGCCAATGCGGCGGCGCCGTACCTTGACTGCAGCTTAAGTGGAACCGGCAACTCACTGGATGCCGGTTCGATCAACGTGCCGGCGAACGCCGCCCCCGGAAGTACGATAAAATCGATCGCACCCGTTAATTTCACCGCAGATTGTAGTCCGACAGTCGACAGTACGAACGATAAGGCGATATTCACTTTCGCTATAAAAACTGTTCAACCGGTCAAGGGTTACACTGACGTATATCCAACCAATATTGATGGAATAGGTGTTCGATATACCTTTAACGGGCCTTGGCAATGCGACGCATCAAAAGTCGCGTTGGCCAATAGTTCGGTCAACGTGACCTGTAGCGGCATCACAGGATCGGCGGGGTCCAGATTTTCATTCTCATTGTCTGTGACGGCAACAGTGGTCATAACCGGCGCCACATCAGGCGGCTCGTCTAGCCTAACCACAGTGCCCGTCATTACTTCGAAATATGCGGATTACGCAATATGGGGCAGCTCCTTCGGCCTGCCCGACCTTTACACCGGCGCGACAACCGGCACATTGACTCAAGTAACCTGCTCGGTCAGTCAGCCGAAACTCACTGTCCCCCTTCCTACCGTCCATTCCAGCGTGCTTTCTGCCGGGGTTGGCGCGACAGCGGGGTCGCAGGCCTTCGCGCTATCGCTCCAATGCTCTCCCGGCGCAAAGGTATTTATCACGCTCACGGATAGCATCAACCCGACGAATCTGAGCAACACACTGCAGCTCACGGCAGATTCGACGGCGAAAGGGGTCGGCATTCAGTTGCTCAATGCTGGCTCGCCCGTAATGTTCGGCGCGGATTCGGCCGCCACCGGCAATAAGAACCAGTGGCTGATCGGCGACTCGGTGGCCGGGCCAATGCAAGTTCCTTTGACCGCGCGCTACATCAGCACCGGCACGGTATCTGCTGGAACGGTCAAGGCTCTTGCAACTTTTACCATGTCGTACCAATAATGTTTGCGAGCGGAGTGGTTACAAAATGAAGACCGCGTCGATGCAACCCTTAAAGTCCACCCCGCTAAATCCTTGGAGCTACCTTCACTTCGTTTCGCTATGCTGTTTCAAGGCGGGATTCGCGCCCGGAGGAGAGTGCTCACCCTGAATGCACAAGACAGACAGGTCGAGTCAATCTGAGGCGGTCTTTCCGTTTTTTCGGCGTTGATCGACACTCCCACCCTGCTGACTTCGCGTTTAGCCGAGCTAAATCGTCTTCTTGCACGGGCGCTCGAATGCTCGCGCAATCCGTTGAACATGATCTTCGGCCACGCCTTCGCTGCGGCGCAAACCCAATACTCATCAATTCAACACATCATCTTGCTTTACAGACAAAGTCCTTACAGATGGGCGGTTGTGGGGGAGCCGCAGGGCTCGCCGGTTTAGTTCCAGCCCGGACTTTCAATCCCGCTTCGCGCCCGCTCACCTACTTTGCTAGCTCACGACGAATCGTGCTGCGCACCTTTTGAAGAGGCATCGACACAGACTGAGAATGCTTCGCATACGGCAACGGCCGCAGAGCGCAAACGAGCCACCACTTAAAGCGCAACAGGTGTGGGCGGGACGCGCCACAACCGGATGCAGTGCGACACTGATATCAAGGGCCACCGTCGTCCTGCATAAGCCCCAATTTTGTTAGATAGGACAAGCAACAAACACGCTAACCCTGCACGTAAAAAGAGCCCTTTCACACTTCAACGGGATCCTTTTCGTGATCGGTGAGCTTGAGTGCTGACGCGGATACCTGCTTACATCGACTTCTTGAACGGTGCGCCCGAATGTTCACGCAGCTCGTTAAAGACGATCTTCGGCCACGCCTTCTGCGCCACTTCGATTTCCGACACATGCGACGCCAGATACGTCGGCGCATCCGATGCATCGAGCGCAATCCGAGCCGCGTACGAATCGGTGAAGCGTCGCAATTCCGCTGCATCGTTGCACGTTACCCAGCGTGACATCCGATAGCGTGCCGGCGCCATCCGCACGTCCACCTTGTATTCCGTCGACAAACGGTGCGACACCACTTCGAACTGCAGTTGACCGACAGCGCCCAAAATTATCAAGCCGCCCACTTCCGGACGGAACACCTGAATCGCGCCTTCCTCACCGAGCTGCTTGAGCGCTTCGCCGAGTTGCTTCGCGCGCATCGGATCGACCACTTCCACGGTCTGGAAGATTTCCGGCGCGAAGAACGGCAAACCGACGAACTGCAACTGCTCGCCTTCGGTCAGCGTATCGCCGAGACTCAGCGTGCCGTGATTCGGAATACCGATGATGTCGCCCGGATACGCCTCGCTGACCGTCTCACGACGCTGCGACAGGAACGTCACCACGTTATTCGCACGGAACGTCTTGTTCGTGCGCGTCACCTTCACGGCCATGCCGCGTTCGAAATGCCCTGAACACACGCGAATGAACGCCACGCGGTCGCGGTGCGCCAGGTCCATGTTCGCCTGCACCTTGAAGACGACGCCGGTGAACTTCGGCTCGTCCGGCATCACCGGACGTTGCACGGTCATCCGCATCGACGGCGGGGGTGCCAGATCGACCAGCGCGTCGAGAATTTCCTTCACGCCGAAGTTGTTGATCGCCGAACCGAACAGCACCGGCGATTGCTGACCCGCGAGGAACAACTCGCGATCGAAATCAGGCGACGCGCCGGTGATCAAGTCGATCTCTTCTTTCGCCTTGATCCAAGCATGGCCGAAGCGGCGTTCGCCTTCTTCGTCGCTGAGAGCATGCAGCGTTTCGACTTCGCCGCCCGCCTTATCCTGCCCGGCGCGGAACAGGCGTACCTGGTCGCGCTGGATGTCGTAGACGCCCTGGAAGTCCTTGCCCATACCGATCGGCCACGTGAACGGCACCGCCGCCACGCCGAGATGCTGTTCGATCTCGTCGAGCAGTTCGAGCGGCTCGCGCACTTCGCGGTCGAGCTTGTTGATGAAAGTGACGATCGGCGTCTTGCGGCTGCGGCAGACTTCGAGCAGCTTCAGCGTTTGCGCTTCGACGCCATTGGCGCCATCGATCACCATCACGGCGGCATCGACCGCAGTCAGCACACGGTAGGTATCTTCGGAGAAGTCTTCGTGGCCCGGGGTGTCGAGCAGGTTAATCACCGCGTCGCCGTACTCGAACTGCATGACCGAACTGGCGACAGAAATCCCGCGCTGCTTTTCGATCTCCATCCAGTCGGACGTCGCATAGCGATTACTCTTGCGGCCCTTCACGGTACCGGCGATCTGGATCGCGCCCGAGAACAGCAGCAGCTTTTCAGTGAGCGTGGTCTTGCCCGCGTCCGGGTGGGAAATGACCGCGAACGTGCGGCGGCGTTTGAGTTCGGAGACTGACATCGGGTCTGGCGGTCACGGATAGGGGTTCGGGCGGTCTTCAGCGGCTTGTGGCCTCTGGGCTGCCACGTCTGGCGCGGCGGCGTCGAGCTGCGGGAGTTGGGTCTGAAACCCGCTTCACAATGGCAACTCCGCTGCGTCGGAACCAGGTCACGAACGAGCGTTCGACAATACGGGAATCGCCAGCGCAGAACAGCGCAAGGAGCGAATGATACACGTCATGGGGATGGCCGTTGGGAAATGGGGCGACAAATGCGATGCCGCCCTCAAAGGGCCGCACGGTGCGCTAGCGGGCGCGGGGCGTTTGGCCGCCGCGCAGGGATTACTGATACGACATCGTGAAGGTGGCCGCGCCCTTTACCGATCCCGGTGTAGGCGTGCCGCTCTTAACGTACTGAGCCGTCAAAGGAATGGTCATCGGACCACCTGCCGACGTGCCGACCGTCCACTGATTGACGTTGCCCGACACGGCGGAATCCGGACCATAGGCGACCGGTGTCGTGCCGTTGAGAATCTGCAAACGGACTCCCGTTGCGGTTGAATCCGGCAAGAGGCCTAAGGTTGTCGACTTATTGGACACATTCGACGCGTCAGTCAACGTGATTTTGACGGTGACGCCCTGCGTACAGTTGACGGCCAGGTTGAACGGCGCTTTTCCAGCTGAACCCGTGGCGAGGTTGCCCGCATTGATCGTTGGCAACGGAACATCGACTGCCGCGGTGGTTACGCTGCAGGTAAGGCCCGTGAGTGCGGCACCCGCAACGAGCGTCTGCGTATAAGCAATTGGGGTAATACAGTCCCCGGTATAAGTCAGCGTCATGGTGGGCAGATCAGTGAGCGCCCCCGTACCGATCGGTCCGGTGACAACGAGATCGGCTCCAGTGTAAAAATTTAGACTGCCATCTGATCGGGGGGCTAAAACCTCGGTTGAGGGCGTACTCATGAAGTTCCCCGTCCAACCCGAAGTGACCTTGAGCCGAACGCCAATTCCGGGCACATTCGTTTGATACACACTAGTCATTCCAGGCACTGGCGTGCCGTTGACAGTCGTGGTCTTCGTGACGGAGCAAGTCACGCCTGTCGTGTTGATCCCACCGTTTGCGCTGGTGAGCGATTGGAGGTTGGTACCCACACTCCGATCACGTCCCGGTGAAATCGACGAAAACGTCAGATCACCAAACTGCCTGTATACCTGGAGCGAGACCGAGCCAGCCCACGCTTGCATTGACATGAGCATAAGCAACAGGGCCCCCAATACACGCCTCGCGCGCATACCGAGTCGCTGCATGTCATTTCCGACGACCGATGTCACGCTAATGCCGTCGGTCTCATTCATCGTCTGATCGCGTTTCATAATCTGCACCTTCACACTTAATTCGTGTCTGATTTCGTTACCAAGTCCGACGCAGAGGCGCCCGCCGGCTGACTCTGCTCAGCACCCACGCAATGCCCTTCCACCGACAAATAAGCCGCTCCCTTCCCCGTCGACTTCGGCAACACATAGTCAATCCGGCACGCTTCCGAAGCTGCCGAACCCCACTGCACAAACAACGAGCCCTTGTCCTCCAGGCCACGCGCAAAAATCCGGCTGTCCTGCGCGACAACACCCACGTTGTGTCCATTGCCATCCACCACATCCGCACCGAACGGCAACGCCTTGTCGCCGAGTTGCGGCGCACGAATCAGCGCGGCACGCCCACTCACCGTCTTGTACTTGATCATCACCACCGAGCCGAGACGCGGCACGGCCTGCTCCGAAGTCGATTCGAATTCGACGTCGGTCGAGGTGCCCTTCGGGTCGATGTCGACGACGTTCATGCCATAAGGCGTCAGGTAAGGCACCACCGCATAGCCGCGGCTATTGAGCTTGACGCCCGGCGAGCTGGTCACGCTCGCGCCTGCTGCACCCGGTGCTTCGACAATGCCGAACGTATCGCCAACGGTCTGCGAGAACGTCACGCCGCCCGGATGCGCGACGACCGTCCCGCTGATACCGGCCGACACCTGGCTCGAACCCGAACCCGCGCTTGCCGACGCCGTCATCTGCGCATACGGTGCGCGCCATGCACCGCTCACGCCCGTGTTGGCCGAGCTGGTGCCGCTGGCGCTGCCATACGTGCCGTACGCGTTGTACGAGTACTGGTTGGCATCCCCGAGCGAGCCGCTCACGTTGGCCTGAAGATTGGTACTGCCGCCCGAGCTCGACAGGTTCGTCGACATCAACGGCGCATGCTGACTGTGGCCGAGCGGCAACGTCGTGCTGAGCATGAACTGGTTGGACATCGATCCATCCGCATTGCGAGTACGTCCCGCAGTGATGCTGTAAGTGCCGTACTTGAAACTGTTCGTGTAGCCGGCCTGATAGAACATGTCGTTGCCGTCGTGATTCCAGTACTGCTGTGCCGATGCGCTCAGGAACACGGTCCCGCGATCCTTGAAATTCTGGTTGACCGAGAGCTGAAAGCGATTGCGCTGGCGATAAACCGAGTTCGTATCGCCGCCGTGTATTGCGAGATCGCGCACCGAGGCTGCATCCGTCAGATTCATGAAGCCGGCAGTCGAGTAACGGTAGGCCGCTACCGAAATGTTGGTTCCCGTCGGGTCGATGAACTTGCTGTAGCCGATGCGCAAGCTGCTGCCGCGCATCGTGCTCTGGTTCGGCACTTGCGTCTGTGCAGCGGTCACGTCAGCCGAGAACGCGCCGAACTTCGTGTTCAGCGCCGCGCCCACATCAGCCGACACGTAGCCGTTCGCAGCCACGCCGCCACCATAGGCCGTCACCAGATTCGTGAGGCCGCGTTGCAACGTGAACTGCGCGAAGTTCGGCTTCGTTTCGAGCGCATCGTTACGCAATTGCCCGGCGGTCACCGAGAAGCGCGTCGTACCGGGCCGCAACGACTGTGCAACCGACGCATAAGGCACGGTAAAGGTCTTCGTGCGGCCGTCCGCCTCGGTCACCGTCACATCGAGGTTACCGCCGTAGCCGGTCGCGTAGAGGTCGTTGATTTCGAACGGACCCGGCGACACGCTGGTTTCGTAAATCACCTGGTTGTTCTGACGGATCGTCACACGCGCATTCGATTCCGCCGTACCACGCACCACCGGCGCGTAGCCACGCAGCGATTCCGGCAACATGCGGTCGTCGGTGGCGATCTGTGCGCCGCGGAATTGCACGCTGTCGAACACATCGCCTGTCGTGTAGCCATCGCCCACCGTCACTTGCGACTTCAGTGCTGCAACGTCGTGCTGCACATAGGTCGCGATGTTGTCGAAATGCGTGCCCTGGCCGGTCTGCTGCGATACGGACGATTGATGACGGAAATGCCACGCGCCGATGTTCACGCCCGCGTTCAGACCCAAATAGCTTTGCGTCGACTGCGTGCCCGAACCCGCGGTGTGATAAGTGTTCGCGTTGTAGCTCACGAAGCCCGCATTCACACCGGTTTGCCACATGTCCGGCGGCACATAGCCGCGCGCGGCGTTACGCATGTATTTCTGCGGGACGCTCAGCGTAAGCTTCTGTTCGGAGAAGTCGAAGTCGACCGTCGCATCCGGCACCGTTGCAGCAAGGTCAACGCATTCGTCGGCGTGGGCGGCTTCAGCAGCCTGCTGACCGGCGGTCGCGTCAGCGCTTGCACCGGCAGCCGGGTTCGTATCCTTGGCTGCGTCGGCAGATGCATGCTCGGGCAGCTTCGCACCAATAGCCGCGCCAACCTTGGCGAAATCAACACCGAGTGTTTCCAGCATTTGACGACTAAAACATGCACGCGCGCTTTGTCCTTCGTGAGTCGCCACGAAGCGCACGTCCTGGCGTGCCACCCGAACGTCGTTGACCCAGAGGTCGACGGAGTACACACCCGGCGGCACCATGTTGCCGCGCGCAAAACGCGAAACGTCCACGGTTTGCTTCGGATCGGTACGCAGAAACGTCGTGTCGAACTGGACAGCCGCACCGGCGTCGCTGGATTCTGCTGCATTCACGCTCGCCGACTGGACGCCGCCCAGCACCGCGAACGCCGACATAACCACGGCGGCTACGGGGCTCAAGCCGAACGGACCAGCGAATTCACTGGTGCGAGCATGCGACTGATGACGAGGTGAGAGTTTCATGATCTAACTCAATTCCAATATTTGCGACAGGCGTGAGTCGTCCCTATGCGTTACCTGTGCAACGCACGCCGTGGTCGAGAAGGGGTTTAGCGATGGGCGGAAGGCGGCCGCCCGGCCGGCAAGCTGCTGCGGTCTATTGACCGAGTGTCGCGTCGCCATTCATGGCGCCGCCGTAATCGCTGATTGCGGTGTAGTGAACCTTTGCACCTGCCGGTACGGCATTCATCTTTGCGACCGGCAAGACCACCGATGCACGCGGCGCAACCATGCCACCCTGTTCGTTCTTGAAGGTGTGGCCGCCGCTTTCGACATCGACTTCGCTAAACGACACGTAGTACGGCGTGGGATTCGATATGCTCACCGACTGGCCCTTGCCATCGGCCGACGCCACAATCTTCCAGCTCAACTGCGCCGGCGCATCTTCTGGCTTACCCGGCAGTTTGGCCGGACGCACAAACACCTTGATGCGAGTGCGGTAGGCCATTTGCAGCGAGTTGACGTCAGCCGCGCCATTGGCCTTCGGCGGGATATCCAGCACGTTTAACCAGTAGACCGATTCGCGATCCTGCGGCAGCGCTTCGCCGCTATACATCACACGCAGGGTCTGCGCTTTCGCCGGGTCCATCCGGAAGATCGGCGGCGTAATCACAAACGGCACCTTGACTTCGCCGGGCTTTGCATCCGGGTTGCCGTCGTCCATCCATACTTGCACGAGCGACGGGTTGTGGCTGTCGTTATCGAGCTTGACCGTGACTTCGCGCTGCTCGAGCGGATACACCACTCGCGTACCGCCGATCGTCACGCTTGCTTGTGCGCTGCCTGCAAGCAGCGCACAAGCAAAACCGATTCCCATCGTCATTTTTCCGAGCAACTTCATCACATCACCTCTAAAAATAATCTTGAAATAAGGCCGTTAAAAAGGCGTTCGCCTGAGCGAACGCCTCGGCTACCGCTTACTGATACTGCATCGTGTATTGAACGTTCGTGCTCACGTTGCCGGCCGTAGCCTTCCCCGTTGCGTAGTACTGCGCGAAATACTTCAGGTCCGCATTGCCGGTGGTGATCGTCGCACCGTTGCCAGCGATATCGTTGTTCAAACCGGTCACGATGTTGATCGGTTGCATCGATGCGTTCAGCAGACGGACTTCGACGTTCGTGGCGGGGGTCGTAGCAGCCAGATTCGTCAAATAGCCGTTGTTCTGGTCGACGGTCGCGCCGTTTTCGAAGGTGGCAATTGCCTTGGTTGCACCGCCCGAGCAGCCGGTCAGCGCCATCGTGATGCCGGTCGGGCTCGACGTACCGGCAACTGCGCCTGCCGTCGAGAGCGTGCCGGCCGAAACCGTGGGCAGCGTGACGTTGACATCTGCAGCCGTGCCCGATGCTTTACCGTTGATCGAGCACGTGGTGTTGGAAAGCGTGCCGGTGATGGTGATCGTGCCGTCGGCCGCGTGGGCGCCGAACGATGCAAGACCCAACAAACTACCGGTTGCGATCGCGATTGCGGGGAGGAATGATTTCATGTTTGCTGCTCCAGTGAGTTAAGAAAATTATTGAATCGACAGCGAATCGATATTGAGTGTGAGACCCGCCATTTGCCCCTGGGCGCTCCAATGTTCTACGCCGGGAAAATGGCGGTCTTTGCTTCGAACTATTGGCCTCTCGTTCAGGCGCAAATCAATGTTAGGGTTTCGGGATTCGCAAGTACCTAGGACAATTCTTATTTGAATAAGAATTTCCCTACATGACCAACGAGTATTTCCGACAGTTTTGCTTTGGCGCCTGCAGGGGATTAAGACTTTTCCTAAGACGCGAAGAAGTAAAGTCCAACGCCGACCTGACGCCCCAAATGGAAAACCCGCCGCATCGTTGCCGATGCGGCGGGTTTTTTCAACACACAGACGGGCTACGCGCCGCTTGCTTCGTTCAGTGTCAGGTGCTTCGTCTCAGGCGCCCACGCGATCGACACCACCATGCCGATCAGCAACACGGCTGCAAGCACCATCATCGTCGCGTGGAAGCCCAAATGGACGATGCCGAGCGGCAGCAGGAAAGTGCCGATAGCCGAGCCGAGACGGCTGCACGCGATCGCAAGTCCGACGCCGCACGCACGCACCTCGGTCGGAAAGCACTCCGGCGGAAACACGCCGACCAGATTCGAAAAAGCGGACATGGTCAGCGTGAAGATGGCGAACGCGACGATCATCGCGAGCGTCGCAGACTCCGGCAACACGCTCAACGCGATCAGCGACAAGCACGTCACCGCGAACGAGCCGATCAAAAACACGCGGCGCGATAACTTGATCGTGAGCCAGATGCCGATCAGCGCGCCCAGCACCAGGAAACCGTTCAGCAGGAAATCCGCACCGGAACCGTCGTTCAGATGAATCGCCTTCAGAATCGTGGGCAGGAACGTGTAGATCGCGAAATACGGAATCACGAGGCAGACGAAAAATGCGCAGTTGAAGACCGTTCGGCGGATCAGGTCTTGCTTGAACAAGCGCATGAAGCCGCCATGCGTTTGCGCGAGCCCGTCATCGACTGCGTCGAGCGTCACGTTGGGACCGAAGTGCTTGAGCACGATCGCCCTGGCTTCGGCGACACGTCCCTTGCCGTGCAGCCAACGCGGCGACTCCGGCGTGCCCATGCGCGACACCAGCACGATCAGCGCCGGCACCCCCGCCGATGCAAGCAGCCATCGCCACGCATCGGGCGACGCGTCGGCATAGTGCATGCCGAGCACGTTAGCCACCACATAGCCGATGGTCCACACCACGCTGAACGAACCTAGCAACGTCCCGCGATGTTTGCGCGGCGAGAATTCGGCGAGAATCGCATGCCCCACCGCAAAGTCGCCGCCCATTCCGAAGCCGATCAACACGCGCAGCAAACACAACGCTAACGGCGACGACACATAAAACTGCGCGAACGCCGCCACTGTAATGATGAGAAAGCTCAGTAGAAAGATCTTCTGCCGTCCCAGTCGATCTGACAGCCAGCCAAACACGAGGCTGCCGACAAAGATGCCCATCAGCGCGGAACTGCCGATCATGCCCATCCAGAACGCGTCGAGCGGCATCTGGCGATTCAGCGATGCAAGCGCATAACCGATCGTGCCGAGTGCATAACCTTCGGTAAAGTGCGCGCCGAACGTCAAACCGGCGATCTTGACGTGGAACGCGTTCAGCGGAACGTCGTCGAGAGAAATGGGGCCGTGCGCGGGTGCTCCATCCGCGGGCGGCATAGTGGGGGCGAGGCCGAGAGTGGCGGCCTGGAAATCCTGATTGCTCACGCTGTCTCCTTCGTTGTGTGGGCAGCGCTTGCGTATCCGACTGGGTGACCGACTTCAGATACGCAGCGCCGCTTCGTGCGCCTCGCTTCGCTTTGCGCATGAAACGCGAGGCACACGCATGAACGTTCAATACAAGATGCTAGCGTCCGAGGCCGCCCATCATCATGTACTTCAGTTCGGTGTATTCATCGAGCCCGTACTTCGAGCCTTCGCGGCCGAGGCCCGACTGTTTGACACCGCCGAACGGCGCGACTTCGGTCGACAGAATGCCTTCGTTGATGCCGACCATGCCGCTCTCCAACGCTTCAGCAACGCGCCAGGCGCGGGCGAGGTCGCGCGTGTAGAAATACGCGGAGAGGCCGAATGGCGTAGCGTTGGCGGCGGCAATGGCATCGTCTTCAGTCTTGAAGCGGAAGCATGCCGCCACGGGGCCGAAGGTCTCTTCGGACGCGATCAACATCGTCTTCGATGCATCGACCAGCACGGTCGGCTCATAGAACGTGCCGCCGAGCGCGTGCGGTCTTCCGCCGGTGAGGATCTTCGCGCCTTTTTGCAGCGCGTCGGCGACATGCGCCTCGACTTTCCTCAACGCCGCCTGATTGATCAGCGGACCTTGCTCGACCTCGCCTTGCAGCGCATTGCCGACGCGCATCTGCCGCACGGCTTGGGTCAGCGCCAGTGTGAATGCATCGTAGACACCGTCCTGCACGTAGAAGCGGTTCACGCACACACAGGTCTGCCCGGTGTTGCGGAACTTCGAGGCCATCGCCCCTTGCACGGCGGCGTCGATATCCGCATCATCGAAGACGATGAACGGCGCGTTGCCGCCGAGTTCCAGCGACAGCTTCTTCAGCGTATCCGCCGACTGCTTCGCGAGCAGCTTGCCCACGCGCGTCGAGCCGGTGAACGAGAGTTTGCGCACGACTTCCGATTCAGTCAGCACGCCGCCAATCGCCACTGCATCGCCGGAGACGATGTTGAACACGCCTGGCGGAATGCCCGCTTTCTCAGCAAGCACTGCCAATGCAAACGCGGACAACGGCGTCTCTTCCGATGGCTTGAGCACCATCGTGCAGCCTGCCGCGAGCGCGGGGCCGGCCTTGCGCGTGATCATCGCGAGCGGGAAGTTCCACGGCGTGATCGCCGCGACCACGCCAATCGGTTCGCGCGTCACGATGATCTTCGCATTCGGATTCGGGCTCGGGATCACGTCGCCGTAGCTGCGCTTGGCTTCCTCGGCGAACCATTCGAAGAAGCTCGCCGCATAGCCCACTTCGCCGCGCGCTTCGGCGAGCGGCTTGCCTTGCTCAAGTGTCAGCAGTTCGGCGAGCGCGTCGCGGTTCTCAAGCATCAACTCGCCCCAGCGTTTGACGCGTGCACCGCGCTCCTTCGCCGTCAACTTGCGCCACGCCGGAAACGCGCGCTCGGCCGCGGCCACGGCTTGGGTCGTCTCCGCCGCGCCGCCGTTGGCAACCTGGGCGATGATCTCGCCGGTCGCGGGATTCAGGACGGGATACGTGCTCGCGCTTTCGTACCACTCGCCCCCAATGTAATGGCCGGTTCGGAGAAACTCGTTCATGCTGCCTTCTCCAGGTTCTCGACGAACACGCCTTGCGCGAGCCGTCCTTCGCGCGCGATGCGTTTGCCCGCGGTGTAGTCGTTGATCAGATCGCACGGTGTGTAGTTGCGTTCGAGTTCGAACAGTTCGTCCGCACTGAGCTTCGTGCCGAGTGCCGCCAACGCGCTATCGAACTGCGCCGGCGTATCCGCGCCGACCAGCATGCTCGCCACGCCGCCGTGATTGAGCACCCACGCTTGCGCAATCTGCGCCGCCGATACGCCACGCCGCGCCGCCACGCGCGCCACCGACGCAGCAATCTCCCGCGACGCCGTATCGCCGTACATTTGCGCGGTGAAGAAATCGGTCTGGTTGCGCGTCGAATTCGGATCGCAAGTCAGCAGCCCGCGCGCCAACGGACTGAACACGGAAACGCCGACGCCCTGATCCTGGCAGTACGGAATCATTTCGCGCTCTTCCTCGCGGTAAGCGAGATTGAGTTGCAACTGCATGTTGATCGGCTTGTGCCAGCCGTTGCGCTCGCAGACTTGCATGATCTTGGCGAACTGCCACGTGTACATCGTCGATACACCGATATAGCGAGCCTTACCCGCGCACACGATATCGTGAAGCGCACCCATCGTCTCTTCGACCGGCGTGTTCACGTCGAAGAAATGCAGCATGTAGATGTCGACGTAATCCATACCCAGGCGTGCGAGCGATGCGTCGATGCCATCCATGATGTGTTTGCGCGAATGACCGCCGGCGTTCTGATACGCGCCCATGTCGTAGCCGACCTTGGTCGTCACGACGATTTCCTCGCGGCGCGCAATGCGCTTCAAAATGCGGCCCACCACTTCTTCACCCACACCGGTCGAATAGAAATCGGCAAGATCGATGAAATTGACGCCGGCTTCCAGCGCGTGGCGCACGATCGGCTCGCTTTGCGCTTCGTCGAAGATCCATGGCTTCCATTGCGGCGTGCCCATGTTCATCGTGCCGAGGCACAGACGCGAAACCTTCAGGCCCGAGTGGCCGAGGCGAATGTATTCCATAGTGCTGTCTCCTTCCTGATCGCATCCAGTTGCGTAAGCGGTTGCGTCGGCGGCGCGGCGCGCGCACCGCGTTGCGCGTGATTAACGTTGCTTCGGGGTGTAAAACGGATTCGATACGTCGCGCGCCGCGGCGAACACTTCGTCGCGATGCGGCAGGCCTTTCATCGCCGCGAGGATCGCGTTCTTGCATGCGCGGTAGTTGTTCTCGAACACGGCGTCGAGATCGTCGGTGCCCGGGTTGACCCAGTTCGCGGACACCACGACCCAATCGTTTTCCGCTTCGGGAGGCAGGGTGCCGTTCTCCAGCGACTCGGCCACAGCCCTGGCGATGCCGGCCTGCGAAGCGCCCCACGTTGCGTTGCCATGGAAGTCGCTGCCGATCTGCGCCTTGTTCACGTAGAGCGTCAGCGGCTTCGTCGGCACGCCCGGCCGTGCGATCACGACAAACGGCGCATGCCCCGCGGAGGGGGTCGCAAGTGCGGTAGCGAAAGCCTGACCCGCAGGCCCGTTGCGCGGGCCGACCAGTACGTTGATATGCGCGAGATTGACGCCGGGGCTTTCGAATCCTTCGCCGATAAAGAGTTGTTTGTCCGTCGATACGCTCATGGTCTTTCCGTCGAGGTTGAGTGGATGACCGATTGTGCTGTTCGGTCTTTGCGACCATGTATCGATGAGTTTTGATCCGGGGTATGAGGCGATCTCATCTCCGGGTTTGCCCCGTGCGCACCGAGCGGCGCACACGGACGAGCGCAAAGGTGAGCGTTTTCGGGAGTCGCGCTGGGGACACTCAAATCGCGGCGAAAGGTGAACGCATCGAAGGTCGCCCACGCACCTGCAGTGCGAAGTCCAGCCGCGAGCCAAGGTCCACGGAAAAGCCAGCGAGAGAATCAAACGACGACGTACGCAAATCGTGCGCATAGCCTGGGAACGCCCACCAGCAAAGGTTAGCGCGGATTTCGGGGAAGGTTGTTCAGCCGCGACGGGCTGTAGAGGGAATCGCACCGCGAGGTGCGTCATGCGACAAAACCAGGCTCACCGAATGAATGAAGCCTGCCGCAGCACGCTCGGAAAAGCGCACCGTCCGCGCTGCCAACTCACGCGAAAGGTGAGCGTTTTCGGGACCCCGTCAGCGGTGCGAGAAAAGCGGGGCACGGCTTCACTTTAGAGAGATGCGGCGCCTTGACGAGCGAAAACGCGATGCACTGCGGGCTTCAGACTTCGATCAGAAAACGCTCGCGCTTTTTGCCTGCGAGCCAGCCGGGCGAGCGGCCACGGCCGCTCCACGTCTCGCCGGTTTTCGGGTTGCGGTATTTGGCGACCGATGCCGCTTTGCGTACCGCGGTACGCCTTGTGGTAAAACCCAGCTCTTCCGCAGTCAGGTCGTATTCGGCGATCTTCTGCTTGATCTCGGCGATCGCCTGCGCGATTTCTTTCTCCCGCGCTACCGCAACTTCCTTGTGGAGCTTTTCGAGTTGGGCAGTCAACTGCTTGTACGAAGGCATGGCGGGTGCTCCAATCTGTTTGACGAACTGCATGCAGTGCGGACGCCTTGGAGGAAGTCTCCTTGAACGGACACTATCAGACGAATAAAGTGCCGGATAGAGCGGCCTGCCCAATGCGGTCCGCAATCGGCCGCGCATTCGAGGCGGCCCGCTCAACTGCCATGGCCAACGCCCTCAATCGTCAATTGCATCGTACACGCGGCGTTCGAAATCGACCGACATCGGGAATGGTTCGACGGCACGCCGCTGGATCAGCATGAGACCGATCAGGTCCTCCAGCGGATCGGCGAACCAGCTTGTGCCGAACGCGCCCGGCCAGCCGAACGAACCCACTGAACGGTAGCCGAGCGGCAACTGCTGCGCGGGATCGTCGACGATGGACAAGCCGAGGCCAAAGCCCTGTCCCGCCCATAGCACATGGCCGAACGCCGGCACGCGGCGCTGGTCGCGGGTGAGAAAATTCGAGCGCATCAGATCGACCGAGCGATGCGACAACAAACGTGTCGAACCGACACGGCCACGCCCGAGCAGCAGTTGCGCAAACTGCAGATAGTCTTGCGCCGTCGAGACAAGGCCGCCGCCGCCGCTCTGAAAGCGGTCGGGATTCGCCCAGCGGCTCGACGACGGATGATCCTCGACTATGCGCCGCCGTGTGTCCGGCTCGACGCCGTATGCCGTCGCGAGACGCTCGAGTTGCGCGTCGGGCACCCAGAAAGCGGTGTCGCGCATGCCGAGCGGTTCGAAAATCCGTGTCCGGAAGAACTCGCCGAGCCGCATGCCGCTAACGCGCTCGATCAGCACGCCGAGCACATCCGTCGCGATGCCGTAATGCCAGCGCGAGCCGGGCTGAAACATCAACGGCAGGGCCGCTATCCGACTCAGCCACGCGCTGGCATCCCCACGCGCTTCAATGCCGTTGAAGGCAGCCGCGTAAGCCTCGGCCAACGGACCGGCGGCGGTGAAGTGATAAGCAAAGCCAGCCCGATGCGTGAGCAGATCGAGCACGGTTAGCGGCGCTTTGAGCGGATCGGTTTCGTCTAGCGGGCCCGCGGGGTCGCGCAGCACGGATAGCGCAGCCAGCTCCGGCAGCCACAATGAGATCGGCGTATCGAGCGCGAGCCGATCCTCTTCGATCAGCATCAGGATTGCCGCACTCGTAACCGGTTTGGTCATCGACGCGATGCGAAACAGGGTGTCGCGCTCCATGGGCAACTGCGCGGCTTCGTCGCGCAAGCCGAGCGGCTCGAAATAGCCGATTGCACCGCGCCGCCAGACCAGCGAAACGACACCGGCCACCTCGCCGCGTTCCACATAGCCTTGCATGGCGTTCGTCAGCGCCGTCAGCCGAGCCGCTGAAAGTCCTGCTGGTTGCATATTTTTCCTAAGTCCGTGGATAAGCGCCTGCGGCCAGCACCGCCTCGCCCTGTGCGTTACGTTCCGTCACTTTCACAGATAACGTTACCGGAACAGACGGTACAGGCCGCCATCCACCGCCGCGCGGGCTCACGCTTTTTTCCGCGCCTCCAGCGCCGAAAGTGCCGCATTGAGCCGTCTGACGCGGCTAGCCTGGGCCGGCACGAGCGTTGCCCCGGACACCGAATCGATCCGATTACGCCAATATGACAAGGGGATACGATCTTCAGCGGAAATATGCGTGATTACATGTTCAAGATGAACGATATCTTTTTCGAGTTGTTGGTGATTCATTGCTTTCCCCGGAATGATTCATTGGACTCGATCGTGTAGCATGAAGCGTGCCGCAGGATTTTCGTCGCGTTGGTCGAACGGCAAATTTTTCTTGTGCATGGGTTCAGTCGATCGGAATCGGCAAAACCTGCGTGAAGCTTTAAGTGCGAACCGGTCAGATGAGGATACTGCGGCGAATTCTGGCGTTCCGTTAGGTGCCGCACCGAATCGCTCCGTTGACAAAAGCCTGCGCCATTTGCTGAAGCGGATAAGAAGAGAAATCAATCTTAAGTAATGCGTTAAAAATTCATTACGCATCACAACCCGCCGCACAGGCGCATTAGAAGCAGGTATTGATGACGAGCATGTGCTTATGCGAGATCGGCTCGCCGAATGGCTGAGTTTGCGAGGCAAGCGATATTTACGCCGGAAAGCAAAAAGGCCGCCATCGCAGCTGGTCGTCGGCGGGCTAAAGGAAGGGACGTGTCATGACGACGCCAGCCGTCGGCCGGCGCCGGGTCATTTCGCCTGGCAGGCGTAAATCAGGCTGAGCGTGCCGTTGCCGCTTGACTGGCGCACGACATCGAAAGCGCCGCCGCAACTTGCACGCGCTTGTTGCACGCAGGAGTCGGAGCCGGCCGGACATTGAACCAGCGTAGTCGGGCGACCGTCCGACAGAAACAGCGGTGCGCTACTGCTGCAACCGCACAGCATGGCGATCGCGGGAAGCCCCAGCGCGGCATAGGCTCGGCGCGTGAACGAAGAGAGACAACGTTTCATTTGAAACCCCGATGACGTCTTGTTTTTCGATCACGCAATTGTGCCATGTGGCAATTACGCTGCGTCGCTCGATGCCGCCGGACGGTGTCACACCTCGATGCCATATGCCGCGATCTTCGATATCGGATAAACGTTCGCGCAATGCCGGCGCGTGGATCGTCAGCACATTCTGGCGATAGAACAGGTCCGC
Organism: Paraburkholderia sp. IW21; assembly: GCF_041321145.1. Classification (NCBI taxonomy): domain Bacteria; kingdom Pseudomonadati; phylum Pseudomonadota; class Betaproteobacteria; order Burkholderiales; family Burkholderiaceae; genus Paraburkholderia; species Paraburkholderia sp. IW21. Next base: position 199,851 of record NZ_JBGGWA010000001.1, read on the forward strand.
GCGAAAGCGTCCGGCCGCGACCAGCGCCGCCAGATCGGCCGAGGTCGCGGCAATGATCCGCACGTCCGCCCTCACGATCCGGTTCAAGCCGAGCGGCTCGAACTCCTTGTCCTGCAACACGCGCAGCAACTTGCCCTGCAACGGCAGCGGCATATCGCCGATTTCGTCGAGAAGCAGCGTGCCGCCGTTCGCGAGCTCGAACTTGCCGACGCGTCCCTTACGGTCGGCACCGGTATATGCGCCGGGCGCCGCGCCGAAGAACTCGACTTCGAGCAAGGTATCGGGAATCGCCGCGACGTTGACGGTGACGAGCGGCTGAGTCGCCCGCGCCGACCGGCCGCGAATGGCATGCGCAAGCAGTTCCTTGCCCGTGCCGGTTTCGCCGAGCAACAGCACTGGCGATCCGAGCGGCGCGGCGCGCCTGGCGCTTCACTTCGAGACTGGCCGCGCTCGTGCCGACGAAACTGCCGAACGTGTATTTGGCGCGCCTCGCCTGCGCGAGCGACTGACGGCGTCGGAATATGGCTTCGGCGGTGTGATCGCGGCGTTGCCGGGCTTTCTGGTGGTCAGCGGTGCGTTGAAGAGCATTCCGAATCCGCTCGTCAATGCCGCTGTTTCGGTGAGCTCGCTGGCGGGTATCACGGGTTCGGCGCCGGGCGGCATGAGCATCGCGCTCGCGGCCATGTCCGACACCTTCATCAAGGGCGCTGAAGCCGCGCATATCCCGATGGAAGTGCTGCACCGGGTCGTCGCGATGGCGAGCGGCGGCATGGACACGCTGCCGCACAACGGCGCCGTGATCACGCTACTGGCGGTGACGGGTTTGACGCACCGTCAGTCGTACCGCGATATCTTCGCGGTGACGGTCATCAAGACGCTGGCAGTTTTCTTTGTGATCGCGGTTTATTACGCGACGGGACTGGTTTAACTTTACTGCTCTGATTTGATACCCTGCGGCGGAAACGGCTGTCCCGGCCTCAATAGCCGCCGCACGCGTCACTGCATCGACGCTTCGTCCAGCCCGAAGTGATCGCATACCGCCTCATGCAGCGAGATCGCGCGTTCGTCCATTTCGGTCGTCCAATTTTCGCTGTTCTCACATAGCCGCTGCAGTTCACGGCATTGCTGCGCGAACTGCCGCTCCTGCACGACGAGGAACGCGCCGCCGGCGCTATGCGCCCAGCCGCCCAATGCCTCCCGGTCTTCCTGCTCGACAATCGCCTGCAGCCTTGGCAGATCGTTTTGCAAGTGCTCTTTCAGCATGGCCGTGTAACGCGTTTTGTCGTCCGCGCTGAGCGCGTTGGCCGGATCGGCGGCGGCGGTGGCGCCGGCCACGGTCGGGGTCGTCGGCGCCACCACCGCTGCTTCCGCTACCGTTGATGTCACGGCCTGCGACCTCACCGACGTCACCGCGAGCAACGCCGCCTCCAACTCGCCCAACGAAGCCGGCTTCGCGACATAGCCGGTAAAGCCGCGCTCGCGCCAGCCTTCCTGCTGCTGGTTGTCGGTGACCGCGCTAAAGGCCAGCACCGGCACGTCCGCATGCGCCTTGCGCAACGCCGCGAGCAATCCGTAACCATCCATGACCGGCATGTGGATATCGCTCAGCACCACCTCGAAGTGCCCCTGTTCGAACGCTGCCAGCGCCTGCCGACCGTCGCCGGCGACCGTCGGCAGACAGCCGAGCGCGTCGAGCTGCTCGACGATCAAGGTCTGGATCAGCGGATTGTCTTCCGCGACCAGAACCGTCAGACCGTGCAGCGCCGGATTGACCGCCGGCTGGAACGCCACGGCGGAGTCGCCGGGCAACGCCGCCACACGGCCTGCGCCGTCCGCGTCCCCCACCGATTGATCGACAGCCGACAAAATCGCCGTGCGGCTGAATTCACTGGCTTCGATCACGCCGTCGGCGCGCACAGCCGGCCGATACGGTCCGGTTCGCGTGATCCACACCACGCCGACCGGATGCACCACGCGCAACGCCGCGATGGCGTCGAGGTCGTACTCGCCGGTCACCACCATCACATCGGGCCGGTTCACTCGCAGCCACGCTTGTGCGCTGCGCATCGACGTCAGCGTTTGCATCGTCCATCCCGCGCGGTGGAACCAACGCTCAAGCATCTGCCCCGACTCACGCTCCTGACACAGCACGAGCCCATTGCCTCGGCGCACCGGTTCCACAGCGGGCGCACGCAATTCATCGGGTGGCGGTGCAAGCGGTATCGAGACGCTAAACGCACTCCCCACGCCAAGCACGCTCTCGACCGAAATATGTCCACCCATCAGTTCGCACAGCCGCGCGCAGATCGACAGGCCGAGTCCGGTGCCGCCGTAGCGGCTCGAAGTACTTGCCTCGCCCTGTTCGAAAGGATTGAAGATGCGCGCCACCAGCGCCTGATCCATGCCGATTCCTGAATCGCAGACCCGGAAAGTCAGCATCGGGCGGCCCTGCAAGTCGTCCTGCACGTCCCCGCTCAGCGTGATCTTGCCGCACGAGGTGAATTTGAATGCGTTGCTCAACAGGTTGTTGACGATCTGCGCGATGCGCGTGCGATCGCCGCGCAACACCTGGTCGAGCGTCGGCGACAGATGCGAATAAAAGCGGATCGCGCGATCCGCCGTCATTGGTGCGTAGGAGAGCGCGATGTTTTCGAAGTCGTCGATCGGACGGAACGATTCGGTCGAGAGCTTCATCTCGCCGGCATCGATCTTCGAAAAATCGAGAATGTCATTGACGATACGGCGCAACGCGTCGGCCGCCACGCCCAGCGCGCCAAGCCGTTGCGTGTGTGCTTCAAGCCCCGGAGTACGCGCGAACAGTTCGAGGTTGCCGAGCAACGCGTTTAACGGCGTGCGGATTTCGTGGCTCATCGACGCGAAGAAATTCGAGCGCGCCCGCATCATGGTTTCCGAACTCTGCTGCGCAAGCCGCAGGTGCTGTTCGAGCGCATGCTGCGTGGTCACATCGAGAATCGCGCAGAACAGCACGTCCTCGTCGGCATAACGCGCGGGAGCGTAAGTAAACTGCAGAAACTGGACGGGCGCCGCGTCGCTTCCGTCAGGTTGCGACAGGGGTTGCAATTGCTGCGATTGCTGTGCGTGCGTGGGAAGCGGCTGCGCGGGTGCGACGAAAGCCGCGACTTTCGCAAACGCCGCGACCGAGGGCTTATCCGGCGCATTGGCCCGGAACTCGCCGACGATGTGCGACGGCAAACGGTTACTACCCGGTTCGATATGCAGCAGCGACTCGGCTAACGCATTGGCCGTGGTGATCGAATAATCGCGTTGCCGGACGATGCACAAGCCGATCGGCGTCGCGCTGACAAGAATGTGATTGAGGGTTTCGCTTTCCAGCGCGCGCGACGTTTCCGCGAACGTCTTGTGCAACAAACGCAGTCCCCATAAGCGGGCTGTCAACGCTATGGACAACAGTACCAGGAAGGCAAGGCCGGCGAGGGTCGCCAGTTGCCAGCGTAGCGCCGCGACCAACGCAGGCCAGGAAAGAAAACCCACCAGCGAGCCAAAGTTCGGTGCGAGCGGCTCGACCAGCACGGCGCCATAACGGGTGTAGCGATACCCGTCAGACGGCATACTCGCCGCAGCGTCGCGCAGCATGTGCGCCGTGCGTGCGTCGACCGGCGGCGAGGACACGATCATGCGGCGGTCCGCGGTCAGGAGCAGCAGCGTTCCTTCGGCTGCAGGCCGGGTGAAATACTCGGGCAGCGTGCTGATGGGGATACTCGTCGTGATGAGCGTGGTCGGCGTATCGCCGATGTAGTAGGCGCTCACCGCGGTGATCACCGGAACGCCTTGCAGCGGCTCGCGGTAAGGGCCGAGCCAGATGCGTTCGCCTTTGCCGGGCACGCGCTTGCCGGTTTGGGCCTGAAGTTGCTGCTCGATGGCATCGCGCAGCGTGGCTATCTTTGAAGCCCGCAGTGGGAGCGCCACGGTGCCGGATGCTTCGGCCGGTGCTTCGGCTGGCGGCAGGATCACCGCGTAGTCTTCGTTCAGCCCGACCAGCATCGCACGCTGTCGCAGGGCAAAGGCCTGCCCTGTCGCCAGCGTCGACACCCCTGTCTGGTATAGGCGCCAGAGTTTCGTATTCAACTGTGGTCCCCACGCCGCTCGCGTCGCGTCGCCGACGAGCAGATCGATGCGCGCACCGGCCCGCTCCACCAGACTGCGCGCCACGCCCGTTTGCCGGACCGATTCTTCGATGCCCGCAGGCAGGGGCAGCACGCCTTCGAAATCGTTGTAATAAGCGAGTGTCAGTTCGGCACGGCGCAAGAACGCGTCCTCGCGGTGCAGCAGCGCGGTGATATCGGCGGCATTCTGCGTGGCGAAGGCGCGGCGGTAGTCGAGTTGCCTCGACGCGGCGAGGACCGCTAGCAGCAGCGTGAATACCACCACGATCAGCATCAGCGATCCGATCGTCACGAGATACAAGCGCTGTTGCCGCTTCGCGCTTTGCGCGAGCGAAGCGAACGCGTGGGCCAGTGACTCCTGAGTACGGTCGAGGATTTTCTGCATCGGCTCGCTTGAGTAGCGGATTCGCGCAGGCAGACCGCTGCGGGTGTCGAGGCGACGAAACGCGTCTGCAGGCCTTGTCCGGCGCAGTGTAACGCTTTTGAAGGCATGGCGGCATGCATCCGGCACCAGTTTCACGGCGACCAGGAAGGAAGCCATGCGCAACAATCAGTCTGCCACCCGGCTCGCGTACGAATTCCCTTCGTCACAGATGCCCGAATCCAGGCGAAACGGCGCGCACGGGATCGCACAGGAAGAAGCGACATTGATCTGACAGATCGGCGTTACTCCCACCTCGACAGCCTGCTATTGGCGCATCAGGATGGAACCGTCAGCGCCCAGTTGGTTGCAAGGGCGGTTGACCCGAGTAACAACGGCGTTTAGCGGCCCGTCCCTTCAAGGACGGGCTATTTTTTTGGCGATCGTTTCTCTCGTTGCGCCCTCCTATAACCGAACCGCGCGTCATCTCGGTGACGGCCGGGAAGAAGCGTTGCACCGCCACGGGGCACGAAAAATGCGTCCGTCGTGGCGGGGAGTCGCGTTAAACTGGTTGCCGCAGTCGGCCGCCGCGGCGCGCCCACCTGCCCTTACAATGGTTCGATCAACAACGGAACAAGGACAACTTCGATGCGCACTACCGGGTCCTCCGGGTCAATGGCCCTGCTCACCGAATACGACGACGCAACGGCGCGCGAACTCCGCTCGCTGCGCCTCGAATCGACAGAAGACGGCAAAGGCATTCTTCTGATCGAGGTCGATGAGCGCAAGCCAGGCATTCACCGCGAAGTGCGCTACGAAATCACGCCGGCCGAACTGATTGCGGCGATCCGCGCGCATGGTGCGGAGTTGCCGGGTGAACAGCACAATCATCGTCAATAAAGCGCCTGCACACGGCATCGCGCTCGTGCGCGGATGCCGTACCGTCTCGGCGCCACCGGTTGAATTACGTGCTGGTCGGAAGCCCCTCGGACGCGGGCGGGGCATTATTCGGCCACTAGCTTGCCGAGCGAACGTCAATCAGTTTCGCTTTGTTCCATTCGCGCTTCCAATCCGCGTACTTAATCCGTTCAACGCGCCTCAGCCGCGCTTTTAACACCCGAATAACGGGCATCTTTTCCTGGCGTTTGCACGTCTGAAAAATGCGTCCATAATCTTTGCATTCTCCTTCGCTTTCCCTACCTGCGCCGCTCCCGAAAGGGCTGCGGATGTAAGTCGATGCTACATGATCTCGTCGAGCAATATGGGCCGGCGCTCGTCTTCGCCAACGTGCTGGCCGCCTCTCTCGGGCTGCCAGTCCCGGCGATGCCAGCGCTCGTGCTGTTCGGCGCGATGGCGGCCATGCATCCCGGCTCGGTGGGCACGCAATTGCTGCCGGTTCTCGTCCTGTCGATATTCGCCACGCTGATCGGCGACAGCGCGTGGTATCTCGCCGGCCGCATCTACGGCGGCAACACACTGAAAGCCATCTGCCGCCTTTCTCTATCACGCGACACCTGCGTAAAAAAGACCGAACGCTTTTTCGGCCGCTGGGGTGTGCGCGTGCTGGCCGTGGCGAAGTTCGTCCCGGGCCTGTCGATCGTGTCGATTCCGATGGCCGGCGCGATGGGCACCCGCTACCGCACGTTTCTCACGTATGACGGCATCGGCGCCGCGTTGTGGTCCGGCACGGGTCTCATCATCGGTGCACTGTTCGCGCAGCAGATCGACATGCTGTTCGCCATGGCCGGGCGTCTGGGCCGCACGGCCGCCTTGGTGGCCGTTGCGTTGCTGCTGCTGTACGGGACCTATCGCTGGATCCGTCGGCGCCAACTGATTTCGAAGCTCGCCACCGCGCGGATCGAAGTCGACGAACTGGCGGTGCTGGTCGCGGCAGGCAAAACGCCGGTGCTGTTCGATATCCGTTCACAGGAAAAGCGTAAGCTCGACCCGTTCGTGATTCCGGGTTCGCAATTCGCTGACGAGCGGCAGCTCGACGCGATCATCGCGACGTACCCGCACGATGAGAAAGTGGTGATCTACTGTTCGTGCCCGAACGAAATCTCCGCGGCATGGATGGCCAAACAGCTGAGCGAAGCCGGCTTCTCAGACGTGCTGCCGTTGCGCGGCGGCATGGAAGCCTGGCGCGACTCGGGCAAGGCGGTGGATGCGCTGCCCGACACGCCGCCGTCGGACGTGGCGGTCGACGAGATCGCGCCGAAGGCCGTGTAGCGTAGCAGCGCACCTCTAATGGCGCCCTTGCGCGCCCGCGCCGCTTCGGCCCCTCGTGTCGACCAATCAGGATGAACACCGAAGGAGCGGTTCAATGCTTTCGACTCAAGAAACTGAAGGGCAACAAACCATCGTCGCCGACGCGCCGTTTTCGTCGCTCTCGACACGCATGCATCAGATGTTCCCCGAACTCACGTGCGCGGAAATCGATCGTCTGCGCCGCTTCGGCGAAGTGGGTCACTGGGAAGCCGGTGAGCTGATGTTCGAAACCGGCCATACCGGCCCCGGCATGTTCGTGATGTTGAATGGGCGCGTGAAGGTCTATCAGCGCGACGGCATTGGGCGTGAGGTCGTGATTGGCGAGCATGGCGCCGGGCATTTTCTCGCCGAAGTCGGTCAATTGTCCGGGCGTCCCGCGCTGGTCAACGGCATGGCGCTCAGTTCAGTGGACGCGTTGCTGATTCCGCCGGACAAGCTGCGCGCGCTGATCGTCGCTGAAGCCGAACTGGGCGAGCGCATCATGCGTGCCCTGATTCTGCGGCGTGTCTCGCTGATCGAGAAAGGCGCGGGCGGCCCGATCCTCATCGGCAACAGCAGCGATGCACAGCTCGTGATGTTGCAGGGCTTCCTGTCACGCAACGGCCACCCTCACTCAGTCATCGACGAACGCGACGAAGACGCGCTGCGTCTGATCGAGCAATTCGCCGCGCAGCGGGAAGACATGCCGCTGGTGATCTGCCCGGACGGCTCCGTGCTGCGTCATCCGAGCATGCCGGAACTCGCCAGTTGCCTCGGCCTGCTGCCCGATCTCGACGATGCGCATGTGTACGACGTTGCGATCGTCGGCGCCGGGCCGGCCGGACTCGCTACCGCGGTGTACGCGGCGTCCGAAGGACTGTCGGTCATTGTGCTCGACAGCCGCGCGCCGGGTGGCCAGGCGGGCGCCAGCTCGCGGATCGAAAACTATCTTGGCTTTCCGACCGGCATCTCCGGTCAGGCGCTGGCGGGTCGCGCGTTCGTGCAGGCGCAGAAGTTTGGCGCGCACGTGGCGATTCCGGTTCACGTCAAGGCGCTGCATTGCGCGGAGGCGCCCCATCGGCTGGAACTCAAGTGCGGCGGCCATATCACCGCCCGCGCCATCGTGATCGCGAGCGGCGCGGTGTATCGGCGCCCCGCGCTCGAAGGGCTCGACCGCTTCGATGGACGCGGCGTCTATTACTGGGCGTCGCCGGTCGAAGCCAAGCTATGCAAGCGCCAGGAAATCGTGCTGGTGGGCGGCGGCAATTCGGCCGGCCAGGCGATCGTCTATCTGGCGACGCATGCGGCCAAGGTCCACGTGCTGATCCGCCGAAGCGGCTTTGAAGCCACCATGTCGCGCTATCTGATCGACCGCATCCGCTCGCTGCCAAATGTCTTCGTGCATCCGAATTCGGAGATTGGCCGGCTCGACGCGGACGAAATCGGGTTGGCCTCGGTTTCGTTGAAGAAGCCCTTGCCGGACGGCACCGAAAGCTTCGATACGCGGCATCTGTTCCTTTTCACCGGTGCGGATCCGAATACCGACTGGCTGCGCACCTGCGGCGTAGAGCTGGACGACAAGGGTTTCGTGCTGACTGGCACTGGCGTGGACGGGGCATCCGTCTGCGATCTCGCAACGACGGTGGAGGGCGTGTACGCAATCGGCGACGCGCGCGCCGGATCGACGAAACGCGTCGCGGCGGCGGTCGGAGAAGGGGCGGCGGTAGTCGCGCAGATTCATCAGCTGCTGGCGATGTCGGCGGGAGAGGCCGTGGCTTTGGGCGCCTGAAGGACCGGCGGGTAATCTGCTGTTACACACGCCTTCAACTGGTTGCACCTGACTTGCTTTCTGTTTCGTAATATTGCCGTCAGCCATTCGACAGTGAATGGCCGGCTCTTTCGGAACAGGAGATAAGCATGATCAACCGCGCGATCGTTTTCGCCACCTTCGGCCTGGTGGCCGCCTGCGCATCGACCGCTGCGTCGGCCCGAGTCGACGTCGGCGTGTTCGTCAACACGCCAGGCCTCATGTATGCCCCGCCGCCCGTAGTCTATGCGCCGCCGCCGGTCATTTATGCGCCCGTGCAACCGGCGTATGGCTATGGGTATCGCGGCGATTACTACCGCGGGCACCGTTGGCATGACAATGGCCGACATCGCGGCTGGGATCGCCATCATGGGCACGGCCGGTAACACTGACCCCAAACCCGTGACCAATGCCCGCGTGAAGACGCTTCCACTATCCGCCGCCCGCACCCTGCATCTGGCCGCGCAAGGTTTGCTGACGCCGCCGCGCCGCAAGGCCGTCAAAGCCGACGTGCTCGACGCGATTCGCCGCATGGCGCAATTGCAGATCGATACGATCCACGTGGTGGCACGCAGCCCGTACCTCGTGCTGTTCAGCTGGCTCGGCGCGTATCCGCAGCAATGGCTGGACGAGCATCTCGCCGAAGGCAAGCTGTTCGAGTACTGGTCGCATGAAGCCTGTTTCGTCCCGACCGAAGACTACGGGCTGCTGCGCCACCGCATGCTCGACCCGAGCGGCATGGGCTGGAAATACGCGGCCGAGTGGCACAAGAAGCATCGCAAGGATATCGACGAACTGCTCGCGCACATCCGTGCGACAGGCCCGGTGCGTTCAGCGGACTTCGCCCGCGAGGCGGGCAAGGGTAATGGCTGGTGGGACTGGAAGCCGGAGAAGCGCCACCTGGAAGTGCTGTTCGCGATCGGGCAACTGATGGTGGCCGAACGGCGCAATTTTCATCGCGTCTACGATCTGACCGAACGCGTGTTGCCAAACTGGGACGACGCGCGCGATCTGCCGCCGCAGGCAACCGTCACCGAGAAAGTGTTGCGCCGTACCTGCCGCGCGCTCGGTGTCGTGCGCGCCGATTGGGTCGCCGATTACTACCGGCTGCCGCACCGCCCCTATCGCGACGAACTGCACGTGCTCGCCGATCAGGGCGCGTTGATCCCGGTGCAGGTGGAAGGCTGGAAGCAGGACACCTTCATCCATCATGAATTCGCGCCGATGATCGACGACGCAGCGAGCGGCAAGCTCGCGTCGACCGTCACCACGGTGCTGTCGCCGTTCGATCCGGTGGTGTGGGACCGCAAGCGCACCGCCGCCCTCTTCGACTTCGACTACGCGATCGAATGCTATACGCCGGCGGCGAAGCGCAAATACGGCTACTTCGTGTTGCCGCTCCTGAGCCGGGGGCGCCTGGTGGGCCGCGTGGATGCGAAAGCGCATCGGGCCAGCGGCGTGTTCGAACTGAAGACTCTGCACATCGAACCTGGCGTACGCCTGAGTGCAAGGCTCGCAGGCGATCTGCGCCGCGCGTTGCAGCGCTGTGCGGACTGGCACGGCACACCGCAACTGGACATCACGTCCGCGCCGCCGGCGTGGCTTGAAGCCTTAAGTGCCGACAGCAACGCAGAAGCGTAAGCGCGCCCTTAATGCAGCGCGGCCCACGCGAGCGACAAGGAAAACACCCCCAGCACGATCGACGCGCCGCGCTGCATCTTCACCGGATTCAGCCAGGTGAGTCTGCCGCTGCCGAGCGCCGCACCGAACGCGATCCATGCGAGCGCGATCGGCCCCAGCAGGCAGGCGAAAATCAGCATCGCCACGGCATAGGCGGGCACACGCGCGAACGCGACGGCAGGAAAGATCGTGCCGGCGAACAACAAGCCTTTCGGGTTGAGCAGCGTCGCCACGAATAAAGTGCGCATGCCGCTCGCCCGCTGCGTCGAATCGGGCAAGGCCACTGCCGCGCGCCACATCTCGACGGCAAGATAAGCGATGTACACGCCGGCCGCCACGCGCAACAGCGACGGCAACCATGGCAGCGCGTGCGCCGCTTGCACGAGAAAATGCCCCCACACGGAAATCGACACGAGATAGCCGGCCAGTTCGGCCGCAATCAGTGGCAACGAACGCCGCACGCCCTGGCGCAAACCGGCTGCGGCAAGCAGTGTATTGGTAGGACCCGGCGTAATCAGCACGACGACAATGCCGATGGCCAGCAACGCGATAGCAGACGCAGAGAGCATAAAAAAAGCGCAGTGTTGGAGACAGTGCGCCTTTTTATCACAGAGAATCGCAACGCCGGATTATCCCGGCAAATCGCAACAGCAAACACCTGCGCCACATCGGCGCTCAAGCCGGCTCTTATGCCGATGCGAACCCCGCCGCCTGCAGGCCGCGCGCCACCATCCTCAACGGTCGAGCTTCGCGCGCAATTCTCGAGCAGCTTCCAGCAGGCCTTCGTAACCCGAACGCGCGTGCTCCGGCAGATCGGGATCGCCGACGAACGCGCCGAGCGTTTCGATCAGGCTATACAGAATGCCCTTTGCGGCACCCGATGCAATGCTGCCGGACGATACCTGCTGATCCACGTGACTGAGGGCTGCGTCGAGGTGTTCCAGTTCGGGCCGGTCGCCGGTGGGGGGCTTAGGTGTTACGTCTTGCGTCATGATGAAACATCTCTCCTGTCGACCGGAGTTAGCGCTTCAGCGCTTACTCCGGTCCCATGCAACGCTGTCGATCCGGAGTTAGCGCTTCAGCGCTTACTCCGGTCCCATGCAACGGTGAACACGCCATCCTTTCACGTTGTTATATACCGATCATGCGCTGCCGTCCATTCGTGATCGGACTTAGCGCGATCGATGTGATCCACGTTAAGGCGTCCATCGAAACATCAGGACTTTCGCGCGCGCGTCGGAATCAGCTGTGTCGGTCCGGTGTCGGCAACAAGAATTTGTCTCGACGGGGTGATCGCGATGTCAGTCGGCACGGCGCCAGCGGGCAATGCAAACTTGCCGGAGAGCGCGGTGCCGTCAGTGGCGTAGAGCAGAATACTTAGGTTTCCCGATGAGGTTCCACGCATCACCCATAGCGTTGAATCCGTGCCACAGCAATTAGTGCGCATAGTTAAACGTTGACGTTTATCCTCGCATATGCGCATTGCCCGCCCGGGGTGCCCGACGCACCCCGGGCGCCGCGCGTTCAGGAAACCCTCACCCGCCGTCCGAAGATGCGCCGCGTCAGATCGAACGCCACCAGATTGCCCGCCAGCACGAGCAAGAGCCCGACCACCGCCAAAGCGGACCATTGGTAGCCTTCGAATACCGTCGAAACCGTCAGCGCCACAATCGGAAACAGCACGGTGCAGTAGGCCGCCCGTTCCGGCCCAATGCGTCCCACCAGCATCAGGTACGCAGTAAAACCGATCACCGAGCCGAACACCGCCAGGTAGGCGAGCGCACCCAGATAACGCGCGTCAGGCTCGATTGCGAAGGAAAAGCCGGCCAGCGCGCTGCCTACTGTCAACACGCTGGCGCCGATCAGCATCGCCCAGCTATTGGTGGCGAACGGGTGCAAGCCCATCGATTGCATCCGGCTCGACAGTAGATTGCCGGCCGAAAAGCACAAAGTCCCGAGGAGCGCGATACCGAGTCCCAACCACACGGCGTGGTCGCCCAGGTGTCCGGCCATCTGCTGGACGAACAAACACACGATGCCGACGAGCCCCAACGCCGCGCCGGCAACCGCCGACGGCTGCAAAGGGCGGCCCATGAAGAGACGGCCGTTAATGGAGTTCAGCAGCGGCGCAGTGGAAAACACCACCGCTACCAAGCCGCTCGGCACGATCTGCTCGGCGTAGTAGAAACACAGAAAGTTGAGACAAAACAGCGCCAATCCTTGTGCGAACAGGAAGCGCCACGCGGCGCGGGGCGGCCAGATCGGCCGGCGCATGATGCGCAGCAGCGCGAATAGCACCAGCGCCGCGATCCAGAAACGCCACGCGATCGACACGGGCGGAGGCACCGTCCCCAGTTGCCATTTGATCGCGATCCACGTGGTGCCCCAGATCAGAACGGTGACGGCATAGAGCAAAAAATTCATAGCCACGCCTGCAACAGTAGAACGGAAGCTCAAACTATGCAGCAGCGGAGGCGACCGCACTTGTCCAGGATTGCGCACTTTTTCAGAGCGCCAAGCCGCCGCCGACGGCTCGCTCTATACTGGCGTACCCAGTCATCAGATGCATCCCGCTCGTTCCGTGAACGTCAGACCGCCCGCTCCCGTGATGGACTCCACCGAAACGCCGTTCGGCCTTCAGTCGGTATGCCACACGCTGCGCAGCGCCAACGCGAATCTGGAACGGTTCGCCTGGCTCGGGGATCGGCTGGCCATCGCCATCTGGACGCGCGACATCGAGGAAGCCGAGACCATCTATGACCGGCCCGGCCATCACACGCTGTCGTGCTATCTAAACGGCGGCTATCGCACCGAGCGACAGAAAATGCCGGGGCGCTACGGCGCGCCGGCGCGGCTCTGCGCGCTACCCGGTGAACATGAGTCGCGCTGGTGGGTGCGCGGCCATATGCATTTCATGCACCTGTACTTCCTGCCCGAACACTTTACGCAACGTGCCGTGCAGGAACTCGACCGCGAGCCACGCGAACTGACGCTTGCCGATCGCACGTATTTCGAAGACGCCCGCATCGCCAGCCTGTGTCAATCGCTCGCCAATGAAAACTGGCAAGACCCCGACGGTCTGCTGCGCACCAATGAAACCGCCCATCAGGTGCTGAGTTTGCTGCTGCGTGCACAAGGCGTGCGCCGCACCGATGCGTCGCTTAAGGGCGGTCTGTCGGTCGCAACCCGGCGGCGCCTACGCGACTATATCGAGAGCCATCTCGCGCAGACGCTCACGCTCGGCGATCTCGCCGGTGTGGCGGCACTGTCGGAATTTCATCTTGCGCGCATGTTCCGCGCATCGTTCGGACTACCGCCTGCTGCGTGGATCGCGCAGCAGCGGCTCGAACGCGCCCGCACGCTGCTACGCACCACGGCGCTGCCGCTCGCGCAAGTCGCCGAACAATGCGGCTATGCGAATGCCAGCCATTTCAGTCACCGCTTTCGTGAAAGCGTCGGCGTGGCGCCGACTGCCTATCGGCAAGCGGTTGGCGTTGAATAGCGGCGCCGCGCTGACCTGCCTCTCGCCACGCCGCTCGTCTCTCATTTCAACGCCATCGCCAGCACTCGCGCCACATGGATTGCATCGACGCCCGCGCCGTCGTGGATCTGATGCCGGCAGCTCGTGCCGTCGGCGACCATGACCGTGTTGCCGTCGATTTTGCGCACTGCGGGCAGCAACGACAGTTCCGCCATCGCTTGAGAGGTCGCGTAGTGCTCCGCCTCGTAGCCGAAACTGCCCGCCATGCCGCAGCACGACGATTCGACCGTCGAGACCTTCAATCCAGGAATCCAGTTCAGCACGGTTTGCACAGGCGTGAACGCGTCGAAGGCCTTTTGATGGCAGTGGCCGTGTACGAGCGCCTGCTGCTTTGCCAACGGCTTCAACGCAAGCTGCAACCGCCCGGCCTTTTCCTCGCGCACCAGAAACTCTTCGAATAGAAAAGCCTGCTTCGAAAGCCGCTGTGCTTCCTCGCCGAAACCGTAATGAAGAAACTCGTCGCGCAACGACAGCAAACACGACGGCTCCAGCCCGACAATCGGCACGCCACGCTCCACAAACGGTTTGAACAGATCGAGCATGCGCCGCGCTTCCTGCTTCGCTTCATCGACCAAACCTGCGGCGAGGAACGTGCGACCGCAACACACGGACCGCTCGCCTCGTCGTGTGTTGAAGTGCACCGTGTAACCCGCGGCTTCCAACACCTGCTGCGCAGCGCGTGGGTTTTCCGGCTCCATGTTGTTGTTGAATGTATCGACGAACAACAGCACTTCTTTCAGCGCACCGCCTTGAGCCGGTTTGCCCGCCAAGGCGCCCGATAGAAACGATTTCCTGAAACGCGGCAACGAGCGTTCAGGCGCAAATCCCACTGAGCGCTTCAACCACGCCGACACCACCGGCACGTTGTCAGCCAGTGCCATCAAGCCCGGCACGCGGCTCGCCGTTGCCGCATAGCGCGGCATGAATGCCACCAGCTTGTCGCGCAAACGCAGACCGTGGCTTTTGACGCGTGCCGCCCGTGCCTCGATCTTGAACTTCGCCATGTCGACGCCCGTCGGACAATCGCGCTTGCAGCCCTTGCACGAGACGCACAGATCGAGCGTGTCCTTGACGTCGTCGCTGGCGAGTCCTGCTTCGCCAAGCTGGCCGGAAATCGCCAGACGCAAAGTGTTCGCGCGTCCTCGCGTCACATGTTGTTCGTCCTTGGTTACGCGATAACTCGGGCACATGGTGCCCGCGTCGAACTTGCGGCAATGGCCGTTGTTGTTGCACATCTCGACGGCTTTCGCGAGGCCGCCCGACAGATCGTTGCCGCTGCCCGGCAGCGTCTCCCGTCCCGTCAGCGGATCGCGTTCGACGTTCCATGCCGACCAGTCGAGCGCGGTTTCGATCCGATGCGCCTGGTAGCCTGGCGCAAAGCGGAAATTGTGCGCGTCGTCCATCTTCGGCGGACGGACGATCTTGTCGGGATTGAAGCGGTTATCCGGATCGAACAGCGCCTTGATCTCGCTGAACGCCTGATTCAGACGCGGCCCGTATTGCCACGCGACCCATTCGCCCCGGCACAACCCGTCGCCGTGTTCGCCCGAATACGCACCCTTGTATTCGCGCACCAATGCGGCCGCTTCCTCGGCGATCGCGCGCATCTTCCCCGCACCGTCGCGCCGCATATCGAGAATCGGCCGCACGTGCAGCGTACCCACGCTCGCATGGGCGTACCAGGTGCCTTCGGTGCCGTGCCGGTGGAACACTTCAGTCAGGCGGCTCGTGTATTCCGCCAGATGCTCAAGCGGCACCGCGCAATCTTCAATGAAGGAAACAGGCTTGCCGTCGCCCTTCATGCTCATCATGATGTTCAGGCCGGCTTTGCGGACTTCCCACAATGCTTTCTGTTCATTCGCGGCGGGCATCTCGACGACCGAATCGGGCAAGCCGAGGTCAGCCATCAATTCTGTCAATTGCTTGAGCGACGCGAGTTGCGCATCGTGGCTCTCGCCCGCGAATTCCACCAGCAGGATTGCTTGCGGGTGACCGACCAGCGCCTTCTCGATCACCGGACGGAACGCGGGATTGCTCATGGCCAGATCGATCATCGTGCGATCGACCAGCTCCACCGCCACCGGCTTCAGCTTGACGATGTGCTGCGTGAGATCCATCGCCTGCCAGAAGGTCGGGAAGTTCACCACGCCCAGCGTTTTATGCGTGGGCAGTGGCGCGAGCTTGAGCGTCAATTGCCGGCTGAACGCAAGCGTGCCTTCGGAGCCGACCAGCAGATGCGCGAGATTGGCGATGCCGTCGTCGGTATAGGCGCGCGGGTTCTGGCAATCGAACATGTCGATGTTGTAGCCCGCCACGCGACGCAAGACCTTCGGCACACGCGCCACGATTTCATCGCGCTCACGTTCGGCAATCTGCTTTACGCCTTCGAATATCTGCTGCAAGCGCGCGCCCTGCGGTGCCTCGCGTAGCGAGGCAAAACGCGCTTCGCTGCCGTCGGCGAGAATCGCTTCGATTGCTTCGACGTTGTGCACCATGTTGCCGTATTCGATCGAGCGCGAGCCGCAAGAATTGTTGCCCGCCATCCCGCCGATCGTGCATTGCGCCGCCGTCGAGACATCGACCGGAAACCACAAGCCGTGCGGCTTCAGCCATGCGTTCAGATGATCCAGCACGACGCCCGGTTCGACCGTCACGGTGCGCGCATCGGCATCGAATGCAACGATGTTGTTCAACCATTTGCTGGTGTCGACTACCAGCGCCTCTCCGACCGTCTGGCCGCATTGGCTCGTGCCCGCGCCGCGCGCGAGCAGCGGGACTTTCTCGCTACGCGCAATGTCCAGCGCGATGCGCAAATCGTCCTGATCGCGCGGCACCACCACGCCGATCGGCGTTATCTGATAGATCGACGCATCGGTCGCGTAACGGCCGCGGCTTGCGGCATCGAACAACACGTCGCCACGCAATGACTTGCGCAGATGCTGCGCGAGCGGAGTCGTCAAGCGCGCAGCGGAAGGCACCAGATGGATCGGCTTGACGAGTAAAGCGGAAGTGGGGTTCGTCATATCGTCGGCTTATAGGAACAGGCTAGTACAGCGTCAGACTGACCGGCGCGAGACCTTCAATGCATCCGCTCGCCGTGCCCGCGTCTTTCGGAAAAAACATTCCGGTGTACGAACCGGTAGTGACGACCATCTCCGTCGTGACCGCGATACCACGCGACGTGGCGTGATTGACGAGCCATGTCAGCAGACGCCGCGGATCGCCGGCCGGGTTGGCCGGCGTCGTCTCGACCACGTCACGCGCTTCGAAAGAGAAACTCGCCGACGGCGCCACAAACGGAAAATCCTCGCGATACGGCGTGAATTCACCGACGATCAGCGCACCGTGATTCTGCAAATCCGCCAGCTGGGCGAGCTTGTCGACGTTGGGCCACGCCGCATAACGGCTCGCCACAATCTCGATAGTCGCGCCCATCGAGCCGATGCCCGCGTGCACTTCGGCTTCGCTATAGGGTGTTGTCGAAGGCTCGAAGCGGCGGCCGAAACGGAACGCGATCTCCAGTTCGAGCCCCAACGGCGCGAAGGCTTCGCGCGGCAGCCGCGCGCCATTGGCATGCAGATCGCTTGCAGGCAACGGCGCGCCCTGGATCGGGCCGCTGTCGGACTTCGCGCCGATCTTCCAGCCGCCGATCGGCACGCTCAATACGCGCAGGATGCCGTGCTGAATCGTGTAGGCGGCGGCGCCATCGGCGGGTATCAGGCCGGTCGGCAACGTGTCGAGCGTCTCGTGGTTGCGGCGCGCGTCGGCAAGACGCTGACTCAAAGTGATCGTCATTTTTATAACTGGAGAGATAGGGGATCCGCGTTGCCGCTTATGCACCCACGCTGGTGACAGTTGGCGCTTTGGGGGCTTCGTTGAGCTCGAACTTGCTTTCCGGCTGCATACGGAACGCGAGAACAACGCCGATCCCCATCAACAGAATGCTGCCGACGAACGGCAAATTCCAGTTGCCGAAGTAGTCGATCAGGAACCCACCGACCACCGGCGAGATGATCGCGGCCAACGCCGAGCCGGTGTTCATCATGCCGCTCGCGGTGCCCGAGTGTTCCGGCGCGATGTCCATCGGAATGGACCACATCGGACCGATCGTCATTTCGGCGAAGAAGAAGCCTGAAGCGAGACACGCCATCGAGAGATACAGGCTGTGCGTGAACATGAGCGGAATCAGGGATATCAGGCAGAACAGCATGCACAGCGACACCATCCAGCTACGTGCGCGTTTCAGGCTTCCGGTGCGCTTGAAGATCCAGTCGGTCACGATGCCACCGAGCGTATCGCCGATCACACCGGCGAAGAACACCACCGAAGCGAAGATCGCCGACTTCTTCAGGTCCAGATGATAGTTGTGCAGGAAGTACTGCGGAATCCAGCTCAGGAACAGCCACAAGGTCCAGCCGTAGCAGAAGTACACAACCGTGACCGGCCACATGCGGCGGAACAATTTACCCCAGGGCATGCCGGGCGCCTTCGGCTTCGGCGCGGGCAGAATGTCGAGCTCTTCGGCCGTGATACGCGGATGATCTTTCGGATGCTCGGTGAACGTGAACGCCCACACCGCCACCCACAGCAAGCTGAACACGCCGCAGATGTAGAACGATTCGCGCCAGCCCCAGGTCGCCATCACGAGCACGATCAAGCCGGGTGCAATCGCATTCCCGATACGCGACGCTGCATGGGTGATGCCTTGCGCGAAGCCGCGTCTTTCTTTCGCGACCCAGCGCGCCATCGCAGAGGTCGCAGCGGGAAATGTGGCGCCTTCGCCGAAGCCGAGCAACACGCGCGCGGCCAGCAGCGAAACCAGGCCGCCGGCGAAGCCGGTCAGCAAGGTCGCAACGCCCCAGATAGCGCCGCAGAACAGCAGCGTGCGCTTCGCACCGAAACGATCACTGACCCAGCCACCGATGATTTGAAAAATCAGGTACGGATAGGCGAAGGCTGAAAACACCAGGCCCACTTCCGTGTGCGAGAGTCCGAATTCCTTGCCGAAACCTGCCGCCGCCGTGCTGACATTGACGCGGTCGAGGTAAGTGATGAAGTACATGATGCATAGCATCACTAGAACGATACTGGTCGCACTGCTTATACGAAACCGCTTCATCGTCTCTCTCCATTGCAGTCTATTCGACGGCGCGCCTGGAATGGCGCGCTGCGTCGTCGCCCGTCAGCGGCATACGCTGCGGGACCATTGCATGTTGTTCAGGGCCGCGTTCTATGCGCGGCTTCCTGAGGGAAGTGCTTGCCATCCTCCCTTGCTGCGAGTTGCCTGTCGCGCGGGTACGCGCCGTTGCGCTGAAGCGCTCAAGCCGCCGCTTTCAGCCCTGAGGCTTGCGTCGGCTCGCTCAACCACTCCATAGCGGCCGGCAGGCCACTTTCCTCGAGTGGAACGCCCGCCAGCCGCAGGCCCATTTCGCAACCGGCCAGCGTTGCCAGCAACATCAGGTCGTTGCAGTCGCCGAGGTGGCCGATGCGGAACATACGGCCTTTCATCTTGCCGAGGCCTGTGCCGAGCGACATGTCGAAGCGTTCGTAGATGATCTTGCGCACCCCATCGGCATCGACGCCGTCCGGCATCATCACGCCGGTGAGCACCGGGCTATACACGGCCGGATCGGCGCACTGGATCTCCAGCCCCCATGCACGCACCGCGCGGCGGGTGGCTTCGGCGAGACGCTCGTGACGAGCGAACACGTTGTCGAGCCCTTCGCCGAGAATCATTTCCAGCGCCTCGTTGAGCCCGTACAGCAGGTTCGTGTTCGGCGTGTACGGCCAATAGCCGGTCTTGTTCATCTCGACGATGTCGGTCCAGTCCCAGAAACTGCGCGGCAGTTTGGCCTGTTTGCTGGCGGCGAACGCCTTCGGCGAGATTGCGTTGAAGCTGATGCCCGGCGGCAGCATCAAACCCTTTTGCGAGCCCGACACCGTGACGTCGACGCCCCAATCGTCGTGGCGATAGTCGGCGCAGGCGAGGCCCGAGATCGTGTCGACCAGCAGCAGCGCCGGGTGACCGGCGGCGTCGATCGCGCGGCGCACGGCGGCGATATCCGAAGTGACACCCGTGGAGGTTTCGTTGTGCACGACGCATACCGCCTTGATCGCGTGCTGCGTGTCGGCGCGCAGGCGCTCCTCGATCATTTGCGGCTGAACCCCACGGCGCCAGCCTTCGATGCCGGGCAAGCCGAGGAACTCAGGCTTCAGCCCGAGGCTTTCCGCCATCTTTTTCCACAGCGTCGCGAAGTGCCCGGTTTCGAACATCAGCACGTGGTCGCCGGGGCTCAGCGTATTCGACAGCGCCGCTTCCCATGCACCGGTGCCGGAAGCCGGATAGATCACCACCGGCTGCTGCGTCTTGAAGATTTTCTTGATGCCTTCAAGCACCTTCAGACCGAGTTCGCCGAACTCGGGACCGCGGTGATCGATGGTCGGGTAACTCATCGCCCGGAGAATGCGGTCGGGCACGGGGCTCGGACCCGGGATCTGCAGGAAGTGACGGCCAGCGGGGTGAAAGTCTAGCTTGAGCATTAGGCTCCTCCGATTGAATTTTGCATTCAAAAAACTATATCAGAGGAAGTACAATGTTCCCAAGGCGAAAATCGCTTGCTAGGACCCGTGTTTACCCTCGCTATTAACTAATCCGTGAGCTTCCGATAAAATCCGAACTAACGTGATGTTGAGGACTTTTGTATGCAAAATTCGGATTTTGACGCCGGTCTGGCTGCTTCCCCGCTCATGCCGAGGGTCGAGCGTCAGCGCTTGCACGACACGGTGGTGGAGCACATTCGCCGCTTTGTCGTCGAAGGGGTGCTCGAACCGGGCAAAAAACTGAACGAGCGCGAGCTATGCGAGACGCTGGGGATTTCGCGCACGCCGTTGCGAGAGGCGCTGAAAGTGTTGGCCGCGGAAGGGCTGATCGAGATTTCGCCGAATCGAGGCGCGTCGGTGTCGAAGATGTCGGAAGCGGAGTTGCGCGAGACCTTCGAATTGATGAGTGGTCTTGAAGCTTTCTCCGGCGAGTTGGCGGCGGAGCGGATAACGGCTGCGGAGCTTGCCGAGATCAAGGCGTTGCATTACGCGATGCTCGCTTGTCGTACGCAGAACGATCTGGCCGGGTACTACAGCCGCAACCAGGCGATTCACGACAAGATCAATGAGGCGGCGAGGAATTCAGCACTGCGGCAGACTTATGTCGCTGTGAATCGGCGCTTGCAGGCCTTGAGGTTTCGGTCGAATTTTCAGATCCCTAAGTGGGATAGCGCGATTCACGATCATGACGAGATGTTGAAGGCGCTCGAAGCTCGGGACGGGAAGAAGTTGAGCGCGATTCTTCGGCAGCATCTGCTCGACAAGCGGGATGCGGTTTTGCAGGTGCAGTCGCGGGAAGAAGTGGCTGCTTCGCCGCTGAAGGCTTAAGCGATCTTTGGCCTTGGGTAGCGGCATGGGTTGCGCGTTTGCGGCGTTGGGCTTCTTCGGTGGCTAACGCCGTAGGCACACAGAACGGTGGCGCAGAGGGCGAAAAACTTGTCCCCATAAAATGTTGGCAAGCCTGTGGACAACCTTCGCACATCCCGATCAAGTGGTTGAAGCAACAGAAGTATCTTCTGGCGGCTCGTGAGTAAGCATCACTCAGCTCTCGCGATCAGGCGCGGCCTCGGTCCCTAGTTGTCCACAAAATTTGTGAGTCAGCTTTGCACCGCTGTTTTCCGCTACGTCTTTGGTAATCGCGTCTATGACAGGTTGCGGAGGAATACGCTTTAATTGGGGTGTACACGACCGCTGTTACCAACCGGGCACTCCGCCCGTCGCCTTGAATTGCGCGTAACTAACCATCTGAAAGTGCTGGCAGCCGGTCAATTGTAAGATCATCTTTGAGTCGTCGGGCGGAATCTCTCCGAACATCTGGTAGTGAAATGCGAGCGTGCTCACGTAGTTGACGGTTGGTGCGGTTGAGTGGAACCGCGTGTAGCCACCGGTTTGCACGGCGTTCCAGAATACCCTGTCGCCGCCAATGCTTTCGCGCACGTCCTTGAATAGCCACGCCGCGCATGCGGGAAAGGCGGGACGCGTAAGGAAATAACAGTTGGTGTCGTTGAAATCTACGCCGTTGGATTCTTTACAGATGCCGAGCATACGGCCGTCGACAGTGAAAATATTTCGAGCCGCCGTGACCACTTGCGCACCCGTTTTCTCGACGATCATGCGCATCGTTTCAACATGGTTTGGCTCATACCAGTTGTCGGCGTCAAGAAAACAAATCGCATCAAATCCATTGGAGGCTGCGCAAGCGGCACCTACACCGCGAGGTGTATCCCCGTAGTCGGCGTGATTGGGAATTTTGATGTGGACCACACCCGTCCAGCTATCAACTTCGGAGGCGGGAAATCCATCGGCGACCATAAAGTGGGTCACGTCGCCTAGCTGCGCAAGGACGCTTTCGTGACATCTTCGTAAGACGTGACGCGGTTCTTTGTAGTAGGCGCTAATGACGGCGACTCGCATGAAGGCTCTTTGTGGGACGGGTGGAACGGCGGATTATATCTATCGTCAGCCCACCCCGAACTATCTCAATTACCGGTCGTCCGCGGCGCCACCGTGTACTCACGCAACTAAGCCCTCGCGACTAGTCCGGCCACGAGATATTCCTGCGCGAAGGTAGAGGGAAGCTGAGAGGCCGCATCAGTTATCCCCAGTTTTTGTTCGCAAGCCTGTGGACAACTTGCGCACAGGCCAGCCAAGTGCTTGATGCCGCACGCGTATCTCCCGTCGGCTCAGCCGCAGGCAGAAGCCCAGCCCTGCGATAAAAAGAAACGCCGCACCCTATGCCACTCGTCGAGGCTCCCGCATGTCCTCCGTCAGGGCCTTCACTCATCCTGCTGTCGCTCGCCGCGATCATTGGCCTCGAACTGCTCGCCAAACGGTTCCGTCTGCCGCCCGCCGCTGCGCTTCTGCTCGGCGGGGGGGCAATGGCCTTCGTACCTGGACTGCCTCCCGTCAGTCTCGATCCCGAACTGGTCCTGATCGTGTTTCCCCGAAACGATGCCCGGCCGCGATCCAACCGCTGGTGCATGGACCAGATGGCAGCGTGATTCATCCACGATTGCTGGAGCAATACAGCTATCGCGCCCGCATTACCGAGGCCTAACAAAGCGAAGCCGCGTTTCCTTCGGAAGCCCGCGCGGCACATTACGACGTGGTTCCGACCGCCGTATCCGCAGGACGCGTGGAACTCTTGCATATGCACCGAACGGGTTCGATTCACGACGAACTGCTGACCCTTCTCGAACACGATCTGGATTGGCAGGAAATCGCAGCGTTGCATGGCAGAGGACGACCGGGGCGCGCCTGACGCTAGTGCGCGCGCGAACCCGGTCGGACCGTGACGGCGCTCAATGGCCCTTGAAAATATCGAGCAGTTGATTTTGCATCTGCATCATTTCATGCGCGTGCTTCATTTCCATCTGCGCCATCGTGTCCTGATACTCCATTTCCATCTGCATCATTTTTTGCTCAATGCCGATGGCCTGAGTGCGCTGTTCGGGCGTCAGCTTGTCCATCATCATGCCGTAGTTCGGTGGCATCAGGTACGTCCCGGCGCGCCCTATTCCCTGTGCTTGTGCAGCACCCGCTATAAGCGCGAGTGGCAACAGGCCACACATCATTACAACTCGGATCGATTTCATGTCATCTCCAGTCTCAAGTGAGTAGCCGGGCTTCAAAATCGGCTACGTAGGCGACGTTCAAACGCTCAGACAGACAGGCCGCGGTCGATCCGCTGCACACGCCGGGTCTGGGAATGCAACACCCGGGGCTGGCCGCCATGCACGATCGTCCGGGTGTTTCATGGGTTTAGTCGCGAACACTTACTGGAAATGACATGCGGAATAAAAATTGTCCCGATAGGGAGTTGATTAAAGAAGTCTCAGATAGATAAAACGTAGTCGGGCACGGGATGCAGGTCGCAATTGCGGCCGGCCTTCGCCAATTGCCCAGGTACGTCGTGGCCGAGCAGCCTGGGCAATCCGCGCGACAGCGCGAGCAACTTTTCCAGGTCGATCGCAGTCGGGATGCCCATTTCGTCACACAGGTTCACGAGGTCTTCCGTGCAGATGTTGCCGGAGGCACCCGGCGCGAACGGACAGCCGCCGAGGCCGCCCAAGGCTGAGTCGAAGCGGCGCGCGCCGGCTTCGTAGGCGGCCAGTACGTTGGCAAGACCCAGGCCGCGCGTGTTGTGGAAATGCAGCGTTAGCGCGGAAGCCGGAAGTCGTTCAAGGACACGCGAGACAAGCCGTGCCACCTGCCGCGGGTTCGCCATGCCGGTGGTATCGGCTAACGTGATGCCTTGTATGCCCATCTCACGATACGTATCGACAATGCCGATCACGCGGTCTTCGTCGATCTTGCCTTCGAACGGACAACCGAACGCGGTCGCCACGGAGGCATTCAGCGTCGCCTGCGACGAACCCTCGACATGTCGCACGATATCGCCGAACGCCACCAGCGACGCCTCGCAACTCATCCGCATGTTGGCGCGGTTATGCGTCTGGCTCGCCGACATCACCAGGTTCAGCTCGTCGGCGCGCGAGGCCAGGGCGCGCTCGGCACCTTTCAGATTCGGCACCAGCGCAACGTAGATCACCCCTGGATGCCGCTCGATCTGCTGAAACACGGCCTCGCCGTCACGCAAAGCCGGAATCGCTTTCGGCGAGACGAACGAGCCTGCCTCGATGCGCGTGAACCCCGCGGTTGACAGCGCGTTGATCAGCGCGATCTTGTCGGTTGTGTCGACCCATGTGGGTTCGATCTGCAAGCCGTCGCGCGGCGCGACTTCCTGCACAATCAGTGGGTCGAAATTGGTGTCGTTGATTTTCATTGCACGGCTCCTTCGCGGCGCAGCCGCTCGATATCTTCGTTGGCGAATCCCAATTCGCTCAGTACGCTGCCGGTATGCTCGCCCAGCGCAGGACCTTGCCAGCGCACTTCGCCCGGCGTGTCCGACAGCTTCGGCACAATGCCCGGCATCTTCACCGAGGCGCCGCCAGGCAGTTGCGCTTGCAACAACATGTCGCGCGCCTGGTAGTGCGGGTCAGCAACGATGTCGGCCACGGAATAGATACGTCCTGCAGGCACTTCAGCGCTTTCGAGCGCGGTGAGCACGTCATCGGTGGCGTGTTGCGAGGTCCATGCTGTGATCGCCTGATCGAGCAGCGCACATTGTTTCGCGCGGCCGTCGTTGTGGGCCAAAGCGGGATCGTCGGCGAGATCGGCGCGCCCAATCACCCGCATCAGGCGTTTGAAAATCGGATCGCTGTTGCCAGCGATCACGACATAGCCCTCGTCTTTGGTCGGATAGGTGTTCGATGGTGCGATGCCAGGCAATGCGCCGCCGCTGCGCTCGCGCACGTGGCCAAGCAGGTCGTATTCGGGCACGAGGCTTTCCATCAGATTGAACACGCTCTCGACCAGCGAGACATCGACCACCTGGCCTTCGCCCTGCCCCGTTTTCACGCGCAGCAGCGACATCAGCGCGCCGATCACGCCGTGCAGCGAGGCGAGCGAATCGCCCAGGCTCACACCGACGCGCGCCGGTGCACCGTCCACTTCGCCGGTCGTATAGCGGATGCCGCCCATCGCTTCGCCGATCGCGCCGAAGCCCGGCCGGTCGCGATACGGACCGGACTGGCCGTAGCCGGAGATGCGGACCATCGTCAGCTTCGGGTTGATTGCGTGCAGCACGTCCCAGCCGAGACCGAGTTTTTCGAGCGCGCCGGGGCGGAGATTTTCGATCACGACGTCGGCGTCGGCGGCGAGCCGTTTGACGATATCGATACCGTCCGCCGACTTCAGGTTCACGCAGATGGATTTCTTGTTGCGCGACTGCAGATACCACCAGAGCGAGGTGCCCTCATGCAGCTTGCGCCATTTGCGAAGGGGGTCGCCCGTCCCGGGCGCTTCGATCTTGATGACTTCAGCGCCGAACTCGGCCATGAGGCGCGCGGCGAACGGCGCGGCGATAAGGGTTCCGATCTCGATGACGCGGATACCTTGAAGGGGTCCACCCATAATGCTGTCTCCGGAGCTGATTTCGTGGTGAGAGACAGCTTAGGCGCGGCACTGCAGCGGCGTCCAACCGCAATTCGCCAACGACCGTTCGCGATCGGCGAACGCTCAGGTCCCGGCGGCGGCCAGCGGGGTTTCCGACGCCTCGATCGAGCGCAAGTGATCGAACAGCAAACGGCTGACCGGCGACAGCGCCTCGACGTCGCGCACGACTAGCACCAGGCTGCGTTCGGACCAGTCATCTTCGAGTGGCACGCCGACGAGCCCCAGCGGGCGGCCCAGGAGCTGACAGACCATTAGAGGCAAAACGCCGACACCCATGCCGGCCTGCACCATCCGGCAGACCGCGTCGAAACCCGGCACTTGAATGCGCAGGCGCAACGGCTTGCCTGCCTGGCGCGCGGCCATATGGGTGCGGGCGTTGATCGAGCTGGCCGCGTGCAGGCCGACGTGATCGCCGTCCAGTGTTTCGGCGAAGGCGATGCTGCCGCGCGCGGCCAACGGATGGTCGTCGCGCATCACGAGCACCAGCGAGTCGTGTCGATAGTGTGCGACGTGCAGATCGCGCGTATCGGCCTCCCCGGAACAGATGCCAAGGTCGGCGAGGCGGTCGTCGACGGCTTCCACGACGCCGCCGCTCGGCCGCTCCTCGAGATCGAGCTTGACGCGCTCGTGCTGCAACTGGAACGCGCGCAAATCCTCTGGCAGAAACTCGACGATCGCCGACAGGTTGGCCATCATCCGCACGTAGCCGCGCACGCCGCTTGCATGGCCGGCCAGCTCGATGCCGATATTCTCGATGTCGCGCATCACGCGGCGCGCGTGATGCAGCAGCGTTTCGCCGGCCGGCGCCAGCGTCATGCCGCGCGCGTTGCGCTGAAACAGTGTGGCACCGACTGCCTGTTCGAGTTCAAGCAAGCGCTTGCTCGCGGCGGATATGGCAATCGCCTCGCGCTCCGCGGCACGCGTGAGCGTGCCTTCTTCGTAGACGGCGAGGAAGAGTTGAAGCGTGGTGAGGTCGAGCCTTCGGAGAAGGTTTTTGATTACCATGACAGGGTTGGCGCGCCGTTGTGCAATGCGCCTATTTTGACGGCAATTGAAAAAAAAGGGATCAAGGCTCAATGCGCGTAACTAAAATGCCGTCACGCAGACTCAATGCGGCTCGAAAATTCGCGCCGCAGCAAGCATGGAGCGTTGCGTGCGAAAATGACGTTCTCATCAAGCCAACGATCACAAGGACGACATGCCTACTTCTTCTCCGATCCGCGCGATCGTCACCGGCCATACTCGCGGTCTCGGCGCCGCCCTTGCCGAGCAACTGCTCGCACGCGGCGTCGCGGTGCTGGGCTTGTCCCGCTCGCGTCACGCCACGCTTGGCGCGCGCTTCCCGGCGCTGCTCGAAGAAATCGAGCTCGAACTCGCCAATCCCACGCGCGTTGCGCAATGGGTGGCAACCGATGCATTGCGCAGCTTCGTCAGCGGCGCGCAGAGCGTACTGCTGATCAACAACGCCGGCATGGTGCAGCCGATCGGTCCGATCGAAGGCCAGGACGTCATGGACGTTGCAACCGCCGTGAGCCTGAACGTGGCCACACCGCTGATACTGGCGAGCGCACTCGCCGCAGCCAGCGTCGACGCGTCCGATCGGCGCATCGTGCATATTTCCAGCGGCGCCGCACGCAATGCATACCCCGGCTGGAGCATCTACTGCGCGACCAAAGCCGCACTCGATCATCACGCGCGCGCCGTCGCGCTCGACGCGAATCGCGCATTGCGCATTTGCAGCGTTGCGCCGGGTGTCATCGATACGAACATGCAGGCGGAAATTCGCGGCAGCGGCACCGAGCAGTTCCCGATGCGCGAAAAATTCGAAGACCTCAAGCGCAATGGCCAGTTGGCGACGCCTGAACAATGCGCGACCCAACTGCTCGACTACGCCTTCAGCGATGCATTCGGGCAAACGCCCGTGGCCGACATCCGCGAGGTCGCGAAGCAAGGCTGACGGGCGCATTCAATACTCCCGAAAACCCTCACCTTTCGGCTGATAGGCCGATCAATCACATGAGGTGCGACCGTCGTGTCGCACCTTGCTCTTCTTCGCAAAATGCACCCGAGCCACCGCGCACTGCCGCGCTCAATTTGAATGCGTTATGTTTTAGTTAGTAACGCTAATTTAGAAAAAATGAAAATCAGCTTTGTATGTGGGACACGCACTACGTAGGTTGACGAAGCGTCGTGACGCTCATAGAGTGTTAATCCACAACCACGCTCGTTTCCGACGGCCCCCCGTTCGACAAACCTGAATCCGCGGACCGCCCGCTGATTCAACGAGTGCGTGATGAAGGAGACGATCATGAGCACCGCACCCAAGAAAACACTACGCAGCCAGGCCTGGTTCGGCAAGGCAGATAAAGACGGCTTCATCCATCGCTCGTGGATGAAGAACCAGGGGCTGCCGCATCATCTGTTCGATGGCAGGCCTGTCATCGGCATCTGCAACACGTGGTCTGAGTTGACGCCCTGCAATGCGCATTTCCGCGAACTCGCCGAATACGTCAAAAAGGGCGTCTACGAAGCGGGCGGCTTCCCGCTCGAATTTCCGGTCATGTCGCTGGGTGAATCGAATTTGCGACCCACGGCAATGCTGTTTCGCAACCTCGCGTCGATGGATGTCGAAGAGTCGATTCGCGGCAATCCGATCGACGGCGTCATCCTGCTATGCGGCTGCGACAAGACCACGCCCGCGCTGCTGATGGGCGCGGCTTCGTGCGATCTTCCTGCATTGGCCGTCTCGGGTGGCCCGATGCTGAACGGCCGCTACCGTGGCGAGACCCTCGGCTCGGGCACCGGCGTCTGGCAAATGTCGGAGCAGGTGCGAGCGGGCAAGATGGAGATGGCGGAGTTCATCGAAGCGGAAAGCTGCATGAACCGCTCGCGCGGCCACTGCATGACCATGGGCACGGCGTCGACCATGGCCTCGATGGTCGAAGCGCTCGGCATGGGCCTGCCGCATAACGCCGCGATTCCCGCCGTCGACGCTCGCCGCCAGGTGTTGGCGCACATGGCGGGGCGCCGCATCGTCGAGATGGTTCGTGAAGACCTGACGATGAGCAAGATCCTGACGCGCGAGGCATTTGAAAACGCGATCCGCACGAATGCGGCGATCGGCGGCTCGACCAACGCCGTGGTGCACCTGCTGGCCATTGCGGGGCGCATCGGTGTCGACCTGAAGCTGGAAGACTGGGAACGCGGTTCGGATGTGCCGTGTCTCGTGAATCTGCAGCCGTCCGGCGAATTCCTGATGGAAGACTTCTATTACGCCGGCGGCTTGCCCGCCGTCCTGCGCGAACTCGGCGAGGCGCAACTGCTGCATCGCAACGCGTTAACGGTGAACGGCCGCAGCATTTGGGACAACGTGAGCCACGCCGAATGCTTCGACCGCAAGGTGATTTTTCCGCTCGCCGCGCCGTTCAAACCAAAGGCCGGTATTGCCGTGCTGAAAGGCAACCTTGCCGTGGACGGCGCGGTCATCAAGCCATCGGCGGCCACGCCCGAACTCTTGCAGCACCGCGGCCGCGCCGTCGTGTTCGAAAACGTCGAAGACCTGCATGCACGCATCAACGACGAAAGCCTCGATATCGACGCCAATTGCGTGATGGTGCTCAAAGGCGCCGGGCCGAAAGGCTATCCGGGCTTCGCCGAGGTCGGCAACATGCCGCTGCCCACCAAGGTGCTGAAGCAGGGCATTACCGACATGGTGCGCATCTCCGACGGTCGCATGAGCGGCACGGCGTATGGTGCGGTCGTGCTGCACGTGGCGCCCGAGGCCGCGGCGGGCGGCACGCTGGCGCTCGTTCGCGACGGCGACATGATCGAACTCGACGTCGCCGGGCGGCGCCTGCATCTGGATGTGGACGACGCGGAACTGGCACGCCGGCGCGCCGAGTGGAAGCCGGCTGCCGCGCCCGCGCGCGGTTGGTACAAGTTGTATGTCGAAACGGTGCAGCAGGCCAATCTGGGCGCCGACCTGGAATTCCTTGTCGGCTCCAGCGGCGCGGCCGTTCCGCGCGATTCGCATTGATTGAGCCAGCCAACGCGAACGAATGCGTGGCGGAGCGAACCGCCGCGACCACGGTGAACTAAAGTCATGAATCAACCTTCTGTCCATTCCGGCCGCATCGCCGGAATCTATCCGATCCTGTACGCGTTCTTCGATCGCGACAATCGTCTGGACCGCAACGCAATGCGCCGGCAAATTGAAGCCGTCGTCCGGGCGCAAGCGCCCGGGGTCGCCGTGCTTGGGCTTGCCACCGAGGTCAACAAGCTGTCGCGTACCGAGCGCGAACAGATCATCCAGTGGGCGATCGAAGATAGCGGCGGCACGCTGCCGCTCGCGGTCACGGTGAGCGGCAGTTCAGTCGAGGCCCAGCGCGATCTGGCTCGCTACGCAATTGCACAAGGCGCTAGTTGGCTGATCCTGCAGCCGCCCGCGCTGGCCGCAGGCGCGATACCGCAGCCCGAAGCGTTCTATTTCGACTTCTTTGCGGAGGTGATGAACGGACTCGGCGTGCCGGTCGGCATTCAGAACGCGCCCGAATATCTAGGCGTCGGGTTGTCAGCCGAAAGTCTCGAACGTCTTGCCGCACAGTGCCCGAACTTTCGGGTGCTCAAGGGTGAAGGGCCGTCGATCGTGCTGGCGGAAACGGTGGCGCGCGTCGGCCATCTGATGCCGGTGCTCAACGGGCGCGGCGGCATGGAGTTGCTCGACAATCTGCGCGCCGGATGCGCGGGCATGATCGTGGCGCCCGACTGTTTCGACTGGCAGCAGCGGATTTATCAGGCGTTCATCAGCGGCGACGTTGCGCACGCCGAAGCGCTGTACCGGCAAGTGCTGCCCGCGATAGTCTTCGTCATGCAGTCGTTGGATACCTTGATCTGTTACGGCAAACGTATCGCGGCATGGCGGATGGGTTTTGAGGTCCAGCATGATCGCGAAGTAAAACTGCTGCCCACCAGGTTCGGCCTCGAAGCCGCGCGACGCTTTGCAGACATGCTCGGACCGTTGCCTTGATCTCTTGCGTGTAGCCCGAAGTCTGCGTTTCCGGTGCGCCTATCCCTGCGCGGCCATCGCGCCGCGCTCGGCGATGGGCGACTCGGCTCCCGAAAAGTCTCACCTTTAGCGCGAAGCAACTGAGGCCCGGCGCGAAGCGCACATCGGGCCACTCCCGAAAACACTCACCTTTAGCGCTTGGGGACAGGCCGCAAAGGCATGCTGGGCGCGACACCGATGGTCCAGAACAGGCTATTCCCGCAAACTCTCACCTTTGAAGGTCGTCGGGTAATCTGCATACCCAGGTAAGAGGAAGGGTGCCGGGCTGTGCCGCGTTGACGTGTGCGCTTACCGGTTACTCACGACTCATCCGTCGGTGTGGCGCGCGGATACGTCGGCGCCCGCAGCCGATCTGTTCAACGAATGTTTGCGGCAGCCCTCGCGGAATTGCTGGATGGTGAGGCGGAATGATACGGACGGGCTCACGTCCCGTGATCACGGTCCGGCTCCCGAATGTTCTCACCTTGAGGCGTGAAACACGTCGAGGAAGCACGGCCGTCATCGCCGATCGAAGCCTGTGCGCTCACCAACTTGCCGCTCGCCTTCTGGCAGCCGGTCCGTGCGTACAGATCGGTGCGCTTTGACAGTGCGTCGTCCGCACCGAGGTTGACCTGGTTGTGATGCGCCGAGCTGCTTGCGCGGGCTCCCGAAAACACTCACCTTTGCCTGGGCTGCGGCGCGTGCGGCGTCTAGCTCGCCAGCTTGCGGAACGTTTCGAGCACCGCGTCGCCCTTGAACGGCTTGACGATCCAGCCCTTCACGCCCGCCGCCTTGCCACGCTCTTTCATGGCCGGGCTGCTCTCCGTCGTCAGCATGATGACGTTGACGGTCTTGTTCGCGAGTTCGCCGCGAATCTTCTCGACCATCGTCAGGCCGTCCATATTCGGCATGTTGACGTCGCTGATCACCAGCTTGATGCCCGGACTGGCCTTCAGCTTGGCGAGGCCGTCCTTGCCGTCCACCGCGGTGTCGACGTCGAGACCGTTCTTCTTCAGAAAGCTGGCTACTTCGTCGCGCACCGTGCTCGAGTCGTCCACCACCAGAATTTTTGACATGACTTTTTCCTATGACAACAATCAGAACAACTCCAGCTCGCCGCTGGTTTCTTCGATGGCGTTCGTGTCCGCCACGAAGTCGATCGGCGCATGCGCACAGACACATATCGTCGCGGCAAGCTGCACGGAACCGTTAAGCGTGACCGAATACGACGACAAAAAAGCCGGCTTCAATTCCCGCAGATGCGGCAGGCAACGCGCACTCAACACATAAGGCGTCGACATGCCGAGGTCCGGAAAATAGCGCAGCAGTTCCTGATTCATCGCGCCGCAGCACAGATTGCAGACTTCCAGAAAAACTTCCTGAAACGGCCGGTCGTCAGCCTCGTTCAGGTAGTACTTGCGGGTGCTGTCGTTTTCGTCGAAGTGAAGGATCAGCAACAGTCTGAAAACGATCGACGAGATGGTCAGCACGACCACCTGAGTGTCCTTCGTTGCACCCGAGCCGGCTTCGGCGATCGGCGCGATCTCGCACGGATCGCCGGAATCCAGCGGCAAGCGCGCCTGCGCCGCTTTGCGGAAAATGCGTTCGAAGCTGTCCTGCGCGTGGGCCGTGATCACATCGGCACCTCGTGCAACTTGGAGTGAAACTGATTGGCCAGCGATTCGACGCTGGCGAGCGAGGCCGCGATCATCTTGCCGCCCGCCTGGATATCCTGGAACGTGGAGGTCGTGGTCAGATCGTTGCGGTGCAGGCTGTCGCGATAGCTCTTCGACAATTCCTCGGAACGCGCGGCGAGCGCCCGGACCTCGCTCGCCACCACTGCGAAGCCGCGTCCGGCTGGACCCGCGCGCGCGGCTTCGATCGACGCGTTCAGCGAAACGATCACCACATGCCGGACGATCGACGACAACTCCTGATTCTTCGCGTGCATGTCGTGGTTTTGCGTCATCAGCGAGATCATCTGCTCATGCCAGCGCTCGAATGTCGCGCCGAGACTCTTCAGACGCGCGGCTTCGCTGGCGATCTGTTGCGCCTGATGCACCCACTGGTCTTTGTCGTCGGTCGCCGCTTTCAGCGTTGCGCGCAACTCGTCGACGCTTGCCGACTGCTGCATCAAGTCCTCGCGCCACTGTGCAGCCAATGCTTCCATCTCTTGCGCGGCCTGTTCGCGTTCGCGCATGGCTTCATCATGGTCAGCCTGTTCGGCCGACAGCGCTTTGATCCGGGCGTCTACTTCGGCGCGCAGGCGTGCCGTCAGCTTTGCGCTGTGCAGCTTGTGCGCGATAAACGCCAACAGCGCGGTCACCGCGCTGCCTGCCGCCGCTGCCAATACATACTGTTGAATCACAACCCATCCTTCCTAAGTCCGTCGCGAAATCCGTCAATCAGCACTCGACCCACGCTTACTCCGCCATCGCGTCGTATTGCATTGCGCCGGCATCGCCGCGCGCTTCCATACCGAGCGTATCGACGGCGACACTATCCGGCAGGCAGACGATCGTCTGGAACTGACGGAACGGCGCGCCCTTGTGATCGTCGGTGAAGCGCAGTTCGATGCTGCCGTTCTCGCGCTTGAGAAAGTCGCGCACGGCATCCATACCGACGCCGCGGCCTGACACTTCCGTGACCGTTTCCGCTGTCGAGAAGCCTGGCCGAAAAATGAATTCGGCGGTGGCTTCGTCGCTCAAGTGTTCGTGACTGCCGATCCAGCCGCGCTGGACGGCGATGCCGCGAATCCGTTCGAGCGCGAGGCCACGGCCGTCGTCGCTGAGCGTGATCTGCAGTGCCCGCTTGTCCACGCCCACTTCGATATCGATCGTGCCAGCCGGTGTCTTGCCGTGTGCGCTTCGCGCCTCGGCGGTTTCGATGCCGTGGTCCATCGAATTGCGCAGCAGGTGCATGAACACATTGTTCAATGTGCCGCCCGCCTGGCCACGCAGACGGTAGCCGTTGTCGTCGATACGGACGGTCGGCGCCGGCTTGCCCAGCTCTTGCGCGAGCGAAGGCAGGGCGTCCAGCACGCCGGACAGCGCATCGTGCACGCTTTCGCTGCCCAAGGCGCGCAAGGTTTGACGCATCGCATCGCGCATCGACTGCAAGTCCTGGAGTTCGCTGGCGTTCGTCTTGTCCAGCATGCTCAAGGTCTGCTGAATATGTTCCTTCTCAACCATCACGTAGCGGCTCGCGTTGCCGGCGTTGTTCACGCCGCCTTTGCCCTTGCGGCCGAGGCTATGCTCGTTGATCTTCGCGTAGCTCTCGATCGCCTCGCGCACGCGCGTCAACTCCTGCATCAGATGTTCCTGATCCCACGAGCGGTCCGCGTCCGGTTGGCGCAGTTCGTGATAGCTCTGCTCGGTTTCGTGGACGACGTTGGTCAGGTGCGCCAGGTTGTAGGTCCGCGCATTGCCCTTGATGGTGTGCATGTTGCGGAACAGCTCGGCGATCGCCGCATGATCGGCTTCCGAATGCTTGCGAATGATCCGCTCGTTCTCGCTGACAAAGCCGGCAGAGCTTTCGATGAAGTGATGGAACTTCTCTTCGCTCACCGCGAGAATCTCGCCGATCATGTCGAGACGGCGGCGCTGCTCGCTCGCTTCAGCAGCGAGCTTGCGCAGTTCGGTGACGTCGCGCACGCACACCATCAAACGCACGATGACGTCGTTTTCGTCGGTGATCGCCGACCAGCTCAGGTCGAGAATCTTCACGCGGCCATCGGGCATGCGCTTCGAAATTTCGCCGACCAGCAAATGCTGATTGAACGCGAAATTGATGCAGTCTTCACCAAGGCATGCGTGCGCCGCCGCATCGACTTGCGAGAGCACGTCCGAGCCGAGCTCGGTATCCGAGAACACCAGATCCATCAGGCCGCGGCCGGCAATGTCCTTCGTTTCGAAGATGTCTTCCAGATACGCCGAGTACTCCGCATGGATCACCGCACCGTCGATCACGGTCAGAATACCCTGCTGCATGTTCTGCAACATCGCCTGAATGTCGGCGGTCTTCTGCTTGAGTTGCGCCGAGCTTTCCTGGATCTTTTCGATCATCCCATTGAAGGCCACGATCGAATGGCCGATCTCGTCCAGGCGGCCCACCGGCACGCGGCGCGTGAAGTCCTGACTCGACGCGATTTCGCTCATCATGGCCTGCATGCGGCTAAGCGGGCGCGTAATCTGACGGTAGAGCAGCGAGCCGATCGAGGTCAGCAGAATGATCGCGATACCGGTAACGGAGGCGATGGCCGTCGTGGTCGTGGCGAGCGTGGCATTCAGTGCGGTGATCGCCTCGTCTTTCTGGCGGTTCTTCTCGACGCGCAGGGTTTCGACAATGCCTTCGAGTTCGTCGCGATACTGTGCGACGTTGGCGAACAGATACGCCTGCGCGAGTTCGTTCTTGCCGTCGGCCTTCATTTTTTCCGTCTCGCCGATCGCGGAGAAGTAGTTCTCGAGGCTGTCGTTGGCTTGTGACACGAGGCCTTGCTGGGCGTGGCTCGCAGCATCTTTGGCTTGCAGCGCGAGGGCCTGTTGCAGCGACACCTTTTTCTTCTTCAGTTCGTCCTGTGCCTGAGCGACGACGTTGCCGTCGGGGGCGTACACGAGGGTCATCGTGGCCAGTTGCACGTCTTTGACTTGCGACACGAGGTCGGCTGAGGCGAGCGCGCTTGGCACCACGCCTTCTGTTACCTTGCGCACTTCGGCTGCGCTGCCGCGCGTCTGATACACGGCGTAGCCGCCGATCGCCGACAAGGCGACGAACATCAAGACAACCAAAAGCGTGATGCGATGACGGATAGTCATGTGAACCCCCGGGTGTGGCCTTTTGCGTCAGCCCTCGATCGGGGCAGCGCGTTTTTTGCAAAGTGTGGTGATGCCTGCAGCCTGGTCATGCTTGCAGCGCTGCCGAGTATTACCGACGCATGTTACTAAGCGATGACTACAGGGTTTTGAATGGCGAAAACGGGGTTAAATATATTTCTAAAGTTTTGGGTCTTAACGCCGTTAATTCATGACCATTCATTTTTTCAACGTGTAGCACCTGAGCGACCCGCTGTGGGCGATCCCCGCCTTCGAAGCGTTCGGGGAAGAGGCAGGACAACGCGTCGCTTGCGATCGTCTACGACTCGCATGAAGTGGTGCAGAGGGGCAAGCCGCCCCTGGAAGCGCGCGTAGATACGCCAAGGTGAGGAATTCCAGGAGACGACGCGCAAGGTGAGCGATTCCAGGAGGTGAGCCATCGCCGTATTGAACACGCACCCGGAATAAGGTGAGGATTTCCAGGGAGTTTTCCTCATGCGCCATAGCGGTGATACTCGTGGCTTGATACAAGGTGAGTGGTGGCGGCGGGGAAGGAAGCCGATAGGTGAGGATATTCGGGAGCTGGCGCGGTGAGAATAATGCTACCTGTCCGTGCACTTTAGATTCAAAGGTGAGGATATTCGGGACCGCATGCCGAAGTCCTCACCAGTGATCGACGGTCTCTTCCTCCATGAACCGTCACAACGCGTTGTTTTTCGTTATTGCCCCGCGCACCATCAGTTTGCTTTAGCTCCCGCCGAAGAAGATATTGCATTGCGGGTCATTGCCGCAGGACTTCATATGTTTTCCGCCGCCCTGTACTCTCGTGTCGGGCATGCCGCCGTATGCCTGCGTCGCCGTATCGGCGGGGGCAGCCTGAGTCGCTGCGTTTTCCTGTGGAGCGGATTGTTGCTCCGGCATGGCTTGCGAATGCGCAAACCCGGCGATGACAAGCAATCCGGCAGCAGAAGCGATCATCAGTTGTGATTTCACGTTAGCTCCTTAATTCAGGTTGCGTTCTTACTCATGCGATTCGTTATTCGCGTGCCCGTTAGTCGGCATTCGTGGGGGATTTTCGGACGCGCGAAGCGCTCTTCGGTCCGCGGGCGAATTGCTCGCGGTCAAAGTTTTGGGTCGTTGTGAAAAATAAGGAGAGCAGTGCGCCGAGCCGAGGCCCCGGGCGCAAGGTGGCGTGCGAACTGGCAGTGTCAACGGATTTTGTGGACCCGTCGGCACGTAATAATCGCCCTGCAAATAAGTTATAGAGCGCGGGATGCTGAAGCGATAGCGAATATTTGCGTCGAGGCCGGCTACACGCTCGCAAGCGGCTTTTTACGCCAGGTTCGGAGCTTATTACGCCAGCCAGCTCCTCAGCGTTCTGGCTCCTATACCAGTCGCTACGCCCGAAGTTCGCGTCCGGTCCTTCGAGACGGATTCAGCGTAAAACCTGCTTTAGAACTTCACCTTCAACTGAAACCCGATCGTGAACGGAAGATCGTTCGATGGAATCGGCGGAATCACAATGAAGTTCGCCCCGACGCGCTTGTATTCGACCATCACGATCGGCGCGACCACCGGTCCGATCGTGTGGTTGCGGCCCAAGCCCCAGTTGCCGTAGTTATAGCCCGAGATGATCCCGCCGAGCGCCGCGATCCGCATAATGCCCCAGTGCGCAAATTCCGGCGCCCAGAGACCGCCACCATAGTAAGAAGGCCGCCGCAGCGAGTTGCGAAAGCCGCCGGCCGTCACCGCCCACTGGTTGTTGATCCAGCATTCGACGCCGAGGCCCGGATTGAACTGTTCGAAATGGGTATTTGGGTCGGGGTTGATGTGATACGAGCCGAGCATTGCGTCGACCCATACGCCGCCCTGACACCAGTCGTCCGCATGCGCCACGGACGCCGCGGCGAAGCTCGCGGCGAGCGCCACGGCGGTGTGTCGAGCGTGCTTCCTTATCTGCCGAAAATGCATGTGTTCTCCGCCACCGGTCGAGCGCAGGTGTCACTTTGTTGTGGGTATTCTTGCTTGCCGTCCGTCGCGCACTGTACCTCAACCCGCACAGGCGACGTGGAGGACACACTCGGGGATACGGGCACAAGACGTGCCCGGCAGCCTCGAAGACGGAACAATAACGGAGGACCGATGGCAGAGCCGTGAACGCGCGGCAGCCGTTCACCTTCAATGCATGGATAAAGTCTAGAGGCCGAGGTCGGACAAGCCCGGATGATCGTCCGGGCGACGGCCGAGCGGCCAATGATAAAGACGGTCGGCCTCGCGGATCGGCAGATCGTTGATGCTGGCATGACGGCGCGCCATCAGCCCGTGCTCGTCGAACGCCCAATTCTCGTTGCCGTATGAACGGAACCAGTTGTTCGAGTCGTCGTGCCATTCGTAGGCAAAGCGCACCGCGATGCGGTTACCGGTGAACGCCCAGAGTTCCTTGATCAGGCGGTAGTCCAGTTCCTTTGCCCATTTGCGGCGCAACAGTCCGACGATCTCCGCGCGGCCATGCGTGAACTCGGCGCGGTTGCGCCACACGCTATCCGGCGTGTATGCGAGTGACACGCGCTCGGGGTCGCGGGTATTCCAACCGTCTTCTGCGGCGCGCACCTTCCGGGTCGCGGTTTCATGCGTGAACGGCGGCAGCGGCGGGCGAGTTTCGATCGGGTCAGCCATGATGTTTCCTCAGTCAGGTTGCGGTTCGCCGGGACGGCGGTCGGTTGCGTGGGGACGTGCCTGGATTCCTGGCTGCGAGCTTGCGTGATTGGCTCGCCGACTCGATGTCGAGCAAGGCTTCGGCTGCGGCTCGCGCGTCGAGCGCTGCGTCGGCCTCGCCGCTCACCAGCGCCACGGCGATTGCGCCGTCGAGCAGGATGAGCCATTGGCGCGACAAGCGCGCTGCGCGGCGGGTGTCCATAGCCGATTCGGCAGCGTATTCATCGCACTGTGTTTGCACGAACGCGAGAAGGCGTTCCTTATGTTCACGCGCGACGATCCGGATCGGATCATCTGCGGAAGCGATCTCACCGGCGGCATTCAGAAACGCGCAACCATGAAAATCCTCCGATGCAAACCATTCGCGCAACACATCGAACATGCCGAGCAAGTGTTTGCGCGCGCTCTTGCCCTGTCGCAACGTGCCCGCGATAAACCAGTTCATCCAGCGTTCATCGCGCCGCGCTAGCGCGGCGGCGACGAGCGCGTCTTTCGATTCGAAATGCGTGTAAAAGCTTTTGCGCGCGGTGCCGGACTGCTTGACGATCGCGTCGACGCCGGTTGCATGGATGCCGCCGGCGTAGATCAGCGCCTCCGCTGCGTCGAGCAGCCGCTCACGCGCGCTGCCAGATGCCGCTAATTCAGTTTGGGGTTCAGTCACCATGCACGAAGGGTAGAACGATCATTCTCCTTCGTCAAGTTGTCGAGCGTTTTTGCGGCTTGGGTGCGCAAGCTGCTATCTTGATGACGATCGGCTAACCGGAACGAATTTCATGAGTACCACTCTTGTCCGCGTCACGTTTGTGCGCGCATTGCTCAGCGCAGCGCTGCTGACGGCGATGGCCTGCACGCCCGTGCAAGTGCTCACGCATACCGTCAGCCAGAACGAAACGCGCGTGCCGCCCGGACACTATGATCTCGATCCGGACCATTGCAGCATTACCTTTGACATCGATCACTTCAAGTATTCCCGCTTTACCATGCGCTTCGATCGCAAGCAGGGGCACCTCGACTGGAACGAAGGGGGTCTCGACAAGAGTACAGCGACGATTACGATCGACGCCGCGAGCATCGATACGAACGTGCCGCTACTCGACAAGATGGTGAAAAGCGCCAGCATGCTCGATGTGTCGCGCTATCCGGAGGTGCGCTTCGTCAGCACGCGCTTTGAGCGCACCGGCGAATCGCGTGGCACGTTGACCGGCGACCTGACGATTCACGGTGTCACGCAACCCGTAGTGCTCGACGTGACCTTCAACGGTTTCGCACCCGACCCGCTCACGAAAAAAGATACGCTCGGCTTTTCCGCCGATGGTCATTTCAGCCGCGCGAGGTTCGGTTTGGCGACGTGGTATCCGGCTGTCGGGGACGACATTCATGTGCGCGTTCAGGCCGAGTTCGTCAAAACGCCCGCAGGCGCGTGAGCGCGGTGCGGGCGTTTTGTGGGCATTTCTTTTTACGCGTTGCGCTTGAGTGCGCCGTTCGCTTCAGCTCACGCGGCGGTCCAGTCGAGAATCACCTTGCCGCTCTCGCCTGACAGCATCGTGGCAAATGCCTCTTGATAATCGTCGACCTTGAAATGGTGAGTGAGGATTGGCGACAAATCCAAACCGCTTTGCAGCATCGCGACCATCTTGTACCAGGTCTCGAACATCTCGCGACCATAAATGCCCTTGATTTCAAGGCCTTTAAAGATGACCTGGGTCCAGTCGATGGCAGTCTGCGCAGGCGGAATGCCGAGCAGCGCGATCTTGCCGCCGTGGTTCATCGCTTCGAGCATGCCGGTGAAGGCGCTTGGCACACCTGACATTTCCAGCCCGACGTCGAAGCCTTCGGCCATGTGCAGATCGGCCATCACGTCGCGCAACGATTCACGCGACACATTCACCGCACGCGTGGCGCCCATCTTGCGCGCGAGTTCGAGGCGATAGTCATTGACGTCGGTAATCACGACGTTGCGCGCGCCAACATGTTTCGCGATCGCCACCGCCATGATGCCGATCGGCCCGGCACCGGTGATCAGCACGTCTTCGCCGACCAGATTGAACGACAGCGCCGTATGTGTGGCGTTGCCGAACGGATCGAAAATCGCGGCGAGATCGTCTGAGATTTCCGGCGGAATCTTGAACGCGTTGAAGGCAGGAATCACGAGGTATTCGGCGAACGCACCTTCTCGATTCACGCCGACGCCCACCGTATTGCGGCACAGATGCCGGCGTCCCGCACGGCAATTGCGACAGAAGCCGCAGGTGATGTGCCCTTCGCCCGACACGCGATCGCCGATCGCAAAGCCACGCACTTCCTGGCCCATTTCGACAATTTCACCGACGTATTCGTGGCCGACGTGCATCGGCACCGGAATCGTCTTTTGCGCCCAGTCGTCCCATTTCCAGATGTGGATATCGGTGCCGCAAATCGCCGTGCGCGTGATGCGGATCATCACGTCGTTGTGACCGACTTCGGGCTTCTTGACGTCCGTGAGCGTGAGGCCCGGTGCGCGTTCGAGTTTTGCCAATGCTTTCATGTGCGCCCCCGCTTCAGATAATGCCGAGTTGACGGCCGACGCGTGCGAATGCATCGACGGCTCGGTCGATTTGTTCGGGCGTGTGTGCGGCGCTCATTTGCGTGCGGATTCGCGCGCGGCCTTTGGGGACCACCGGGAACGAAAAGCCGATCACGTAGACGCCTTCTTTCAGCAACGCGTCGGCCATGTTCGATGCGAGTTGCGCGTCGCCGAGCATGACCGGAATGATCGGGTGTTCACCGGGCACGAGCGTGAAGCCGAGCGCGCTCATCGCGCGGCGGAAATGCGCGCCGTTTTCGCGCACGCGGGCGCGCAGTTGCGCGCCTTCGTCGCTGGCGAGCAATTCGAGTACTTTCAGCGATGCAGCAGCAATGCTCGGCGTCAGCGTGTTCGAGAACAGATAGGGACGCGAACGTTGACGCAGCAAATCGATCACTTCCTGCCGCGCGGCGACGTAGCCGCCCGATGCGCCGCCGAGCGCTTTGCCGAGCGTGCCGGTGATGATGTCGATGCGCGACAGCACACGGCAATGTTCCGGCGTACCGCGCCCGTGTTCGCCGACGAAGCCGACCGCGTGCGAATCGTCGACCATCACTAGTGCGCCGTAGCGGTCAGCGAGATCGCAAATGCCGGCGAGATCGGCGATGATGCCGTCCATCGAAAACACGCCGTCGGTCGCGATCAGCTTGAAGCGCGCGCCTGCGGCGTCGGCTTCTTTCAGTCTTGCTTCGAGATCGGCGAGGTCGTTGTTCTTGTAGCGAAAGCGCTTCGCCTTCGAAAGCCGCACGCCGTCGATGATGCTCGCGTGGTTGAGTTCGTCGCTGATGATCGCGTCGTTTTCGTCGAGCAGCGTTTCGAACAGACCGCCGTTCGCGTCGAAGCAGCTCGAGTAGAGGATGCAGTCGTCGGTTTGCAGGAATGCGGCCAGCGCTTTTTCGAGGTCTTTGTGCACGGTTTGCGTGCCGCAGATGAAGCGCACCGACGCCATGCCGAAGCCGTCGTGATCCAGCCCTTGCTTCGCGGCCTCGATCAGCCGTTCGTCATTGGCGAGGCCGAGATAGTTGTTCGCGCAGAAATTCAGCACTTCCGCGCCGTTCGCGAGACGCACGTCAGCCGACTGCGGACTGGCGATCACGCGCTCGTTCTTGTAAAAACCGTCGGCGCGGATCTGCTGGAGAGTGCCGCGCAGATGGGCAAGGTAAAGGTCACGCATGAACCAGACTCCTGAAAGGGTGGTGCGCCCGCAGCCGACATGTCCGGCATTCGCGAC
This sequence comes from Paraburkholderia sp. IW21, assembly GCF_041321145.1. Classification (NCBI taxonomy): domain Bacteria; kingdom Pseudomonadati; phylum Pseudomonadota; class Betaproteobacteria; order Burkholderiales; family Burkholderiaceae; genus Paraburkholderia; species Paraburkholderia sp. IW21. The sequence goes on from NZ_JBGGWA010000001.1 coordinate 242,113, forward strand.
GACGAGGCGCCCTGTTATAGTCGGCTGTCGGTTTTAGCGGATATTTTCGTTTTTCCGAACTAAAATCCGGTATGTCGAACAACTCTAAACGATAGGTCAGTAAATGGCAAGTTCGGGAAACCGCCGTGCAGCGGGCACCACGGCACCCCCTTCAAGCGCGGGCGCGGTCCCGGCGAGCGCAGCGCCGCCTCGCGTCGGCGAGCAGATTCAGCGTCTGCGCGCCGAACGGCGCATGACGCTTGACGACTTGTCACGCGCGGCCGGCGTGTCGAAATCAATGCTCTCGGAGATCGAACGCGACAAGGCCAATCCGACCATTGCGGTCGCCTGGCGCTTGACGAACGCGCTCGGCGTCAGTCTCGATTCGTTGTTCGCGCCGCAAAAGACCCCGGAAGCGATCGCCGTCTCCGGTCCGCACGACATTCCGACTTTGAGCGGGCACGAGGCCAAGTATCAGCTGCGCGTGTGGGGGCCGATCGAGCTGGCCGGCAAGTTCGAGTGGTATGAGTTGACGCTGCAACCGGGCGGGGCGCTGGTGTCGAACGCGCATGAACCCGGCACGCGTGAGCATCTGACTGTGCTGCAAGGATCGATCGAAATCGAGGCGGCGGGCACGACGAAGCGACTGAAGGCCGCGGACACCGCACGCTATGTGGCCGACGAGCCCCACGCGATCCGCAACGCCGGAAAGGGCGAGGCGAAAGCGTTGCTGGTGGTGATTCACGGCTAAATGCGCGAACGCGCCTTTGCTGATAGTTGGCGGAATCATGCTGGATCGGTCGTTCGGCCGAGGTTGCGCGAAACACTGTATATTTGTACAGTACAGGGTATCGACTGGAGCCGATAATGAAAGACCTGACCACCGACCAAGCCGAGCATGCTCTGGCCGCGCTGCGCTATCAAACCGCGGCGCGCGATCTCGAACACATTGTGCGCAACATCGCGGCGCGCTACATCGTCCAGCAGGTGCCCCTTTCATGGCGCTTGCTGCATGCGATCGAGGCAGAAGCATTGGCGGATCTCGGATTTGCCAGCCGGCACGACGCGATCATGCTGGGTCTGTTTCAGCGGCCGTCCGACTTGCCCTATCCGGAAACGGACGAGGCTGTGGACTTCGGCACATCTACGGCGTTACCCGCCGTGTTCGCGTTCGCCGTGTCTTCTTATGAAGAGGCGGCACGCCACGCCGCGCAACCGTCCCCTGAAGGCACTCCGCCAAAGCGCGCGCGGGCGTGGGGCGACTGAGTGCTGTATTTGCGTCGGCTGCCACCTACAATAGGCGCAACTAACGGAAAGATTGCGTATGTCTCCTCCTCATCTGTCTGACCCCGTCGCGCGCCCTGCACCGTCTACCGATCTCTTCGATCAGCAACGCGAAGACTGGCGCCGCGACCCGCAAATCGCCTTCGACGCATGGCTGGCCAAGCAGCATTTCAGGCGTTCTTCCGCTGAAGTCTACCAAGCACAGTGGGGGCTTTTCCTCGACTGGCTTGGCACTCGCCACAAGAGTCTGGGCACGGTCGATACGCGAACCATCGCTGAATTCGTGGGTGGGCTTGCGATCCGAAAACCACAACGCGTCAGATACTTGCGGCTGATTGAACGGGTGCTGGACCACGTCCGCGAAATCGAGTCCGCGTCGACCAATCCGGCGCGCTTCATTGCCCAGGATGGCGAAGCAGCATGGCGAAACGCACGCGATAACGAGCCGACCGGTTTTCTCAACCATGCCGAACGAACCGCGCTCATTGCACATCTGTTTTCGCCCTTGCCGGCGTTGTCCGCATCCCAGCGCTGGAGAGAGCGGCGCGATCGCGCATTGATTGCGGTGTTTCTCGGCGGTGGACTCAAGACTGGCGAGGCTGCGCCTATTACGGTTAGTTGCGTGAGTGTCGGCTCAGCGTGGGTGACGATCGAGTCCGTGAATCCGATGCTGACGCGGCGCACGCGGCTCGCACCTTTCGCGGCGGCCATTCTCGACGCATGGCTGGCCGAGCGGCGCCTTGCCGAACTGGCCGGCAATCTGGTCTTTCCCGCGTCGCCTTCTGGACGGCCCATGCATAAGGCGACGATGCTGCGCGCGGTCGACGCGCTGATCGATGCGGCCGGAATCACTGCGTCGCGAGAGTCACGCGCCAGTCCACAAACATTGCGCAATACCTTTGCCGCAGATCTATTCGAGAGCGGGGTTGAAGCAGAACTGGTCGGGCAATGGCTGGGATTTGTTCAGGCGGTGTCCGCCAACCGTTTGTATCGGGCGTGGCAAAAGTGGATGGATGAGCAGGATCCGCCTGTCGTCGAAGAACCCGATCCGGCCGCTCCGCCGCTGCCCGAGCCTAGGCGTGACGGGCATTTGACGAGGAAGGGGTGATCAGGGAAGCCCTGCAAATACTCACCGTTGGGGTCCCGAATTTCCTCACCTTTGGCGATTTATCCGCTCCAGCACCCGAGAAGCCGTCATGCCGACGCCGCGATCGGGCCGCTCGACAGAAACCGGCTAACCGCCTCCAGCCTTGATTCTCCGGGTCCCGAAGAGTGATCGCATTCCGGACACTGCAATTCGAAGCGGTAATCCACTTGCGATAGTTCCGGCTCACCTTCCTCACATTTTGGACAGCGCAGCGGCAGCATGACATGGCCGTCCGCCGCAGTGCCGATCGCCGTCAACTCGTCACTCGTAAGCCGCCCCGCTTCGACCAGCGAACACAGTAGGCTCGCGATCGCCGGGTCGATACCTTGCTGCCCGCGCAGTGCGGCAACTTCTTTCGTCAGCGTATCCAATTCGTCCGATTGCTCGCGCAGCTGCGCGTCGAGCCGGTCACCGCGCGCCTTGGCAGAGGCGATTTGTTGAATGAACTCGAATTCCTTGCGGCTTGCGTCACGCACCCCCGACTGATAAGTGGCGGCCATGCTGCGTAAGGAATCCAACTCGACCAGCATTGGTTTCACGCGTCGTTCGGCTTCCGCGACGGCATCTTTGATTTGTTGCGCATAGTGTTCGGTGCTTTGGCGCAATTCAACGTGCAATGCATCGATCCGGTCGCGAAGCGCCGCATTGGTAGCCTGTTCGTTATCCAGGCGCTGACGCAGCGTTTCGTTTTCTCCGTCGAGGCGGCGAACGGTTGCCTGTAGGCCTTCCTGGTGAGCAGTTCCATGCGTGGTGGCGCTGGAGAGTTCGGCCTCGACTGCGCGCACACGTTCCCAAGCGGCTTCAGCACGCAGTTCGCTACGCTTGATCGCTTCCTCCGATAGGTCGCGGCGAATTTCTGCTTCTCGCGCGCGTTGGTCGGCGGAGGTGACTTGAGCACGAATTTCCTCGCGTTCGCTGTCAAGCGTCAGGCGCGCGTGCACCACGGCTTCCTCGAAAAGTGCACCCAAGAGTTCCCCGGCCCGGTCTTCCAATGCTCTGGGGATGGCGCCGGCGCCCACTTTTACGCGCGACACATTTCTGATGCGTTCCCAGAAATGGTCGATGTCCTTCGGTATGTCGCTCGCGCTGCCTGTTTGAGTCAGGTCGCGGACCGCAGCCATTGACGGGCGAATCCCCAAATCGAAAAAGAGCCGCTTGCAGGCATGCAGTGAGAGTTCTTGCCGCCGCGCACCGTTAGTTCGCATCGATTCAAGCTCATCACGAATAGCTTGCCGTTCCTGGTCCAGATTCATGCACACCTCGATGTCACTTGAATTGGATTAATCATAACAATTTACGTATTAAATGCTACGAATTTGTTTGATGTGAGTGCGGTTTGGCGAACTGGTGTGTTTTGAGGCTTCCGTTAGGTCCATGGATCGGAGCACGGTCTATTTTTCCGTGAAACAAAACTAAGATTAGCCAATAAGTCTTTGTAAGCAAAGACGTTTCGGCAGTTCGTCGTTGATCGTGCACTGTTTCACGATCGTGTGATGGGAGCGATCGGGGTGGGAAGGTCTTGTCTGAGCGACACGCGGGGAAATGCTAGAGAGTAATAAAAGTAAACACCTTTGAACCCATGTTAAAAACGTTAACGCCATCGCAAACCCTTATCTGACAAGGGTTTCAGCCCGGTAAGGTGAAGCTTTACGGGAGCGGTGGTGAGGTCTTGCGGGAGCATTGAGTGATGAGGTTCGGGGGCCTCGGTGAGCGGGTCCGGGACAGAACGTGAGCGGGTTCAGGAGACACCCCAAAAACGCGGTTTGGCCAAAGGTGAGATTTTGCGGGACCTGAACGTCCGGGATCGCCCGGTAGCGCTCGAAAGTCGTTCCAGAGTGTGGCCGCACAGAAGGTGAGCGCTTTCGGGACCACCTTGGCCCCGGATTTCTGACCTTATTTTGGGCTCACGCACCCTATTGGTGAGTCAAGACGGGAGAAAACGCGAACCGAAGGTGAGACTTTTCGGGGAAGAGGCGTCATTTTTGCCTTAATTCTAGGCATTCGAGGCCTTAAGGTGAGGGTTTGCGGGAGCAGAGTGGGATTTCGACGGAAATTCGGCTGACGGCGTCGACGAAGGCATGGGTCGTCAATGAGGAAAGGTGAGGAAATACGGGAGATGTGGATCGGAGTGGTCGCCAGCTCGGCAAATTGCCCTTTTGGGTGAGAGGTGAGGCTTTTCGGGAGCCTTTTGGGGCGCGTGTGATCGCTAAGGTGAGGAAATACAGGACCAAAATCGTCGCGACGGACCGGAAAGGCCCTACAGACGCTGTCGGAGCGATTCGGGTTTTTCGGCAGATCAATTCCAAAGGTGAGGTTTTTCAGGACCTTCAGGACCGGCGTCGGAAACGCCGGATTTCACCGAAAAGCGGTCAAAGGTGAGGATATACGGGAGGAGGCTGAAATAGCTGGCCTAAGTCGACTCCTATAAGTCAATGAAATCATTGGATTATTTTTGTGCGCCGCGCAAAGGTGAGGGTTTTCGGGGGGCTTTTTTATGGTCAGCGCGGGCCTCGGCAAGGCGCCATGGTGAGGCTTTTCGGGAGTCTTTATCGACGGTTTTTAGGGTCTCCAGGTCTGGAGGCCGCGTCGTTCCAAGCGCTCGGCGGGCGTTAAGGTGAGCTTTTTCGGGGGGAGTTTGTCGCTAGTCGGGTTTGCCGCACCGGTTAGGATGCGGCTGTCTGCGTGTCCGACAACATTTGTGCTGCAGCCATGCGGCGATTGCCCCCTATCCGCGGAAAATAGATCGGGCGCTTTCGCGCCACCGACCCAGTGCGAGGGCGCTCCATTCGCAACGTACGGTATAGCCAAAATTCACGAGATTTTTTTGAGGTGAGAGGATTCGGGATCGAATGGCTCCCGTTCACCGTTAGTCAGAAATTGGTCCGTATTCGGGAGGCCGCGACCTGCAAGGATGCCCCGAACCTGGCGCGAAACGGGTGAGGTGAGGGTTTTCGGGAGCTGCTCGAGGTGAGTTGCGCCTCGTAAGCTCACTTCACCGGGAACGGTGAGAGCCACGCTATAGACGTGTATCACCACAGCCGGTATGCTCTCGCCAAATCCCTCCTCGACCAGACGCATGGCCACCAAGCGCGCGAAGAAGACCGATGTAGTCAGCCCGAGCTCGGCCGAATTGCGCAAGGCCGTCGAGGCGATTGCCATCCAGCCCAAGAGCGGCAAGATCACCCTCCTCACCCGCAAGCTGTTCAACGTGCTGCTCGCCGTTGCTCAGCAAGCCGACGAGTCCGGCGACACGTATCGCGCCTTGCTGTCCGATATCGTCGCCAATTCGGCGTTCGATTCAAACGACACCGCGCTGGTGAAAGAGCACCTGCGGCGCATGGTGTCGGTGCAGGTCGAATGGAGCACGGGCACGTCCAGTCAAAAGCCGGGTCGGAAATGGGGCATTTCCACGCTGATCGCCGACGCGGAAATTCTCGAAGACCCCACTACTCGCCGCGTCTGGGTGGAGTTCTCGTTCGCGCCGAAGATCAAGAAGAAGCTGCTCGATCCGGTTCAATATGCACGCCTGAGTCTGCAGTTTCAGAGCCAGTTGCGCAGTAGCGCGGGTCTCGCGCTTTATGAGATCTGCGTTCGTTACCTGACCAACCCGAGCCATCTGACGATGCGCGAATCGTGGGAATGGTGGCGCCCCATTCTCTCCGGCACGCCGGACACGGAAGCAGGCGACGAAGCGAAGCGCGAGTACAAGTACTTCAAGCGTGATTACCTGCGGCCGGCCATCGCCGAAGTGAATGCCGTCACCAACATCTTCGTCGAATTGATCGAGCATCGGGAAGGGCGACGCGTCGCCGAGATCCAGTTCCGCGTGACCGAACGCAAGCAACCCATGCTCGCACTCGACGAACACCCGAACGTGTTCGACAGCACGCTGGTGGACCGCATGGTGAAGATCGGTATCCCGCTCAAGGAAGCACAAACGCTGTACGCCGATAGTGAGGAAAATCGGATTCGCGCGGCGCTGCAGATGACCGAACAACGCATGCGCAGCACGTCGCTGCCGGCTGTGCGCAGCGCACCGGCGCTGTTCAAGGACGCGTTGAAGAAGGGCTATGCGCCGCCGGTCGAAACACTGCCGTCCGGCAGCGGTGGAAAGGCTGCGGTAGCGGCGCCGGCGGACGATCTGAAAGCGCGTTTGCTTGGCGAGTACTCCGCGTATCGCCGCAGGGAAGCGCGTGAGCTTTACGACGAGCAAGGTGAGTCCGAGCGGGAGATCGCCCGAAAGTCGTTCGAGGAAGACGAGTTGCCCGATCTAGGCACTCACATGCGAGACGACTGGCGCCGTCGTGGACTGGATTCGAAGATCGTCGAAACGGCGTTCTTCGATTGGCTGGCTCGCAAGACGTGGGGCGAACCCACGGATGGAGACTTGCTCGCTTTCACGCTGAGCCAATCGCGCGCGGCTTAGGCTTGGTTCTTCAGGACGGCGGCCCTCTCTGGTGTGCCGCCGAATCCTGCCCTGCTGTACTTCATCTGCTTTTTACTTCAGCATCTTTTCAATCTGACGAAGAATGTCGTCGCGCTTTTCACGCGTGAGGCCCTTCAGGCGCAACTCGATTCGATCGTCCCCATACGATTTCAGATCGCCGACCGCGACACCGCCGAGCTTGATTTCCAGACGTTGCGCGTAGCGTTGCCGGCCCGCCGGCTTGGTGCTCTCCTGTGCGCTTGCCCTACCCTTCACAATATCCGCGACTTGCCGTGTGCTCAGATCATCGGAGAGGATTTTGTTGATCAGGCGCAGCGTCGCATCGGCGCCGCGCGCACTGTGATAACGGCCCACTTGATACGCCATGTTCGAGCCGAAGCGGTCAGGCCTCGCGACCATCTCATGCATCACCAGCTCGGGCAACTTCGCGATCGACAAGGCAACGGCCACGGTCGACTCGTCTAGTCCGAGATGCTCGGCGAGTTCTTTCTGGCTCTGGAAATGCCGATCGTCGAGAAAGCGTTTCCAGACGACGGCATTGTCGAACACCGTCTGCGAATCGCGCTGGACGTTGAGGTCGTAGCCGAGCTTATAGCTTTGGATGCCGATCGGCAGATCGATGACGATCGCCTTCACCGATTCCTTGTTCGCTTCTTTCAACGCCCGCACTCGCCGACCGCCGTCGCTGACGAAGTAGCTGCCGGGATTGTCGTAATCGGGAATGACGTGAATCGCCTGCTGCTGTCCCTGCTTAGCCAGATTGACGGCAAGCTCCGCAATCGACGACTTGAGATAGAAATGGCGCGGATTGAACGGACTCGGCTTGATCGTTTTGAGCGCGAGGTCGATAACCTGGCCCGGACGGTAAGCGTGCTCGGTCCGCCAAGCTCGGTAGGCAACCGATTCATTGGCGGTGTCAGCCGTTTCAACTTCCGCGACGCCCTGCGGCGCGACCGGCTGGACGAGGCGGCTTGGCGCATCGCTGCTCGTGGAGCCATGCTTGACCAAACCGTCGATCGCGTTCAGGCGGTCAAGAGCGGTTCGCTTTTCGCTGCTGGTCGTATCAGGACGTGCTTGAAAGCCTTTGGCGAATTGGGAGGGTTTCATTCAGGGTCCTTTATGCGCATAAATTCACGGGAGCAAGGCGGCGATCTCATTGGCGCACGCCCGTACTTCGATGGCGGCGAGCTTCGCGCCGCGATCGTTCATCTGAAGCACTGTTTGCCCTAACGCCATGGCCTGCTTATAGGCTTCGCGCGTCGGGATCTGGGTTTTGAGCAGTGGGAATCCGAGCTCTTCTAGCGCGCGCTTCAGTTCGCGCGTCAGCATCCGTTTCTCTTCGGTCTTATTCAGTAGAAAGACTGCGCGCAGGTCTTCGTTCATCACCTGGGCTTGCTGGACGAGCTTCACCAGCCCGACGCTCGACCAATAATCGGCGGGCGATGACGACGTTGGAATAACGGCGACGCTCGCCGCGAGCAACACGACGCCGGATACCTTCTCGGTAATGGAGGGGGGGCAGTCAACGACGATGATGTCGTAGTCAGCCACGAACTTCTTGATCTCGCGATGGATCTGGCTGCCGGCCTCGGAGAGGTTGACGACCGGAAAGGGGATGCCGTTTTCGCCGTCTGATGCGCTGGCCCAGTGGATCAGGGTGTTTTGACCATCTGCGTCTACAACGAGAACGCGTTTGCCTTTCTCATGGAACGCAGCGCCGAGGTGCATCGCGATTGTGCTCTTCCCGACCCCACCTTTCTGCTGAGTTACCGCGATGATTTCTGCTGCCAATCTTCACCTCCTCTTTTTAGACGCAGATGGATTTTACCTGGATGAATTCGCATTTCAATCGTTTTGTGTAAACGCGAGAAGAATTAGCCGCTTGGGATAGGTTTATGCGCATAAACCGCGTGGATGTGGAGGGCCACAGCGTAGTGACTGAGACGTGACGGCGTAGCGACCAGTTTGGAGGCGCGGTTGAAATCCACCACGGCTAGCTAGCGGACGACAGAAAGCTGCCCACACGATCCATGCGTTGTCACGGTGAAGGGGAGGGTAGCTTGAGGATGATCTCGGGGATGACGACACACGGTTCTGCCCGTCTGGTGTCTCTGTTTGAAGCGGGCGGTGCTGATCTGCCCGGGAGCTATTTCGCGTCGGCACCTTTATGCGCATAAACCTGTTGCGGGGTATGCACAGATTGAGTCTGCCTCGGCGTTGATCCTTGACCTGGCGAATCGATGCATGAAGACCGTGGCTTGGCTTGGAGTCTGCGTCTGTCGATGGCGCTCATCCATGCGGCAGCTGCACGTCGCGAGCGAAGGCCTTTGCGATTGAGAGATGCGTGACAGGCTTTGACCAGTGATGGCAAGCCTCAAGCAAGCGCTTTATGCGCATAAACCGGAGGGGCAGATCTGTTAGCGCTGGGAATGGGGCCGCTCCTCCTTTGACTACACGACACATCGCAGCCCGCAGCCCCACCACCCACCCCTTCACGACAACCGCTAAAATCCCCCAACCAAAACGCGCCCTGCACTTGGTACAAGCAACGCCTAACCAGACAACCATGATCACGATCTACCACAACCCCCGCTGTTCCAAATCGCGTGCGGCTTGCGACTTGATCGCCAGCACCTACAACACTGCAAACGAACCAACGGAAGTTGTCGAATACCTGAAGCAGCCACTCACGGTCGCGCAACTGAAGCAACTCAACGCGCAGCTTGGCTGCCCAGTCCGCGACATGATTCGCGACACGGAAGCCGAATACAAAGAACTCCAACTTTCCGACGCCACGTTAAGCGACGCTCAGTTATACGAAGCATTGGCGAAGCACCCCATCCTCCTGCAGCGACCGATCGTCGCGCGAGACGGGCGAGCCGTGATTGGCCGCCCGCCGGAAAATGTCGGAGCGCTATTCGAGTGAGTGTCGAAACAACGCGAGCTAGGTGATTTAGGCCTTGGCCGGCAATGCCGCATCCTTGGTCACAATCCTGGTCGGGATGATGCGCAGTTCGCTGAATGTGTCGGCGATACGTTGTTGTTCTGCAAGTACGTTCGCGTCGACGGGTTTGTAGATATGCGCGTAGTGCCGCAAACCGGCTTCGATCACGCCCGCGTCGAGCCCCTGAATCGGCGCAAGCTGCGCGGCTGCTTCGCTATAGTGGCCGCGTACCCAGGCGCCCTCCTTGCCGACTTCATCCATCGCGATCGCGAGCACCGTACCGTTTTGCTGCGCAAACGGCCGCGCGCTCAGGAAAAACTGATGGTGACTGACGATACCCTCGGCGTCCGCTAGCAAGCGCGCGTTCGACTGCCGCTTCGCCGCTTCCAGGAACGGGTCCCAGATCGCCCATGCGTCGATAGCACCGCGTTCGAAGGCTGCGCGCGCATCGGCCGGCGCCAGATAGACGGGCTCGATCTCGTTGTACTTCACGCCGTTCTTCTGCAGCGCGGCGACCAGGAACCAGTGAACATCCGAACCTTTGTTGAAGGCGATTTTCTTGCCCTTAAGGTCGGCGAGTGTTTTGATCGGTGCATCCTGATGTACGAGGATGCCTTCGGCATGGGGCGTCGGGATCTCATAGGCGGTGTAGACGAAGTTCGCGCCGGCGGCCTGCGCGAATACTGGCGGGGCTTCGCCGACATAGCCGAAGTCAATGGCGCCGACGTTCAAGCCTTCGAGCAACTGCGGCCCGGCGGGAAACTCGGTCCATTTGACCGTGATGCCGAGTGACGCGAGTTGCTTTTCGAGCGTGCCGTGCGCCTTCAGTAACACCAGCGTACTGGCCGCCTTCTGATAGCCAATGCGAATTTCTTTCGCATGCGCGTCCGCGGCGAAGACAGACGTGGGGACAAGGGGCAAGATGCCGGCGGCCAGCGAGGTGCTCACGCCGGCGATAAATGCGCGGCGCGTGAGCCGCGGATGACGGGACATAAGAGTGCTCGTTAGAAAGACGGCCGCAAAACGGACCGGTTGGCTCCGACGATAGTTCGTCTGCCAGTTTGGACGAACCGATAAATTCGCATAAGCAAATCACGCCGGATGGAACGGGACATACCGCAGGCCGCTATCTGCGTGTCTCGCTGCGTCCATTCGCCAGGCGCCGCTACAATCCGTGATCCGCGCGCGGCCACTGCCGCGGCTTCGTCAATCGACAAAAAGGGACATCGTGCATCTGACGACAACACTCGCGCCGTGGTCATCCCACGACACCCAGTTGATACTGTCGTGCGTGCTTGGGCTCGCACTGATCATCGTTTTCATCAGCGTGCTGAAGCTCGCGCCGTTTCTGTCGATTCTGGTCGGCACTTTCGCGGCGGGATTTTCGGCCGGTTTGCCGCTCGATGCAGTGGCTGGCGCATTCAGCAAAGGCGCCGGGGCACTCCTCGGCGACGTCGGCATCATCATCGCGCTCGGGGCGATGCTGGGTGCGCTGATGGCTGAATCAGGCGCCGCCGACCGGCTCGTCTCGACGATCCTTAAACATTCAACGCCACGCACGCTGCCGTGGATGATGGCGCTGGTGGCGATCATCGTCGGCCTGCCGCTTTTCTTCGAAGTCGGTCTCGTCATGATGGTGCCGATCATCTTCGTGATGGCGCGGCGCTCGCAGCAGCCGATTTTGCGTATCGCGATTCCGGCGCTCGCCGGCATGACCACGCTGCACGCGTTGTTGCCGCCGCATCCGGGTCCGCTGATCGCCGTGAGCGCGCTGCATGCCGATCTCGGTCTGACGCTGGGGCTCGGCCTGATCGTCGCGATTCCGGCAGTCATTCTCGCGGGCCCGCTATACGGCATCTGGTTGTCGAAACGGATGCACGTGGTCGAGCCGGAAGAAATGGGCAAGCTCTTCACTGCGCAACCCGATACCATCGAGCCGCCGAGCTTCGCGATCTCGCTCATCACGATCCTGTTGCCGGTCGTGCTGATGCTGGGCCGCACGGTCGCCAAACTTCTGCTTCAACCTGAGACCTTCCTGTTCAACGCGCTCAATTTTCTGGGCGAGCCGTTGATTGCACTCGGCCTCACCGTGCTGTTCGCGGTGGTGGCGCTGGGCTGGTCGCGTGGGATGGCGCGCGAGCGGGTCGGCGGCATTCTGCGCAAGAGCTTGCCGCCGATTGCCGCGCTGCTGCTGACCATCGGCGCAGGCGGCGGCCTCAAGCAGGCGCTCGTGGTGGCGGGCATCAGCACCACGATCGCCAAGATCGCAGTCGGCGCCCACATGCCGCTGATTCTGCTTGCGTGGCTGATCGCCGTCGCGCTGCGCCAGGCCACCGGTTCGGCGACGGTCGCCACCACCACCACCGCCGGTATCGTCGCGCCGGTCGTCGTGGGCCTCAGCACGACTCACAATTCGTTGATGGCGCTCGCCATCGGCGCGGGTTCGGTATTTTTCTGCCACGTGAACGATGCGGGCTTCTGGATGGTGCGCGAGTACTTCGGGCTGCAATTGAAGCAGACCGTGATGGTCTGGTCGGTGCTGCAAACGATCGTGTCGGTCGTCGGCCTGGCACTGACGCTCCTGTTGTGGACCATGCTGACGTGATGACGGTATAGGTAGCGCAGCCGGTGGCAGAAATTGACGCGCAGCTGCCAATTCAGCATGAAAGGTCGCTTACACTGCTTCGATACACGCGAGGTGCAGCCCGGCACCTCGATTCCCTGCGAACGCGGAGCCACCATGCTTGAACTGAGACCTTCCTGCGAAGGATGCGGCAAATCTTTGCCGCCGAACGCGTCCGACGCGATGATCTGCACGTACGAATGCACTTTCTGCGAAGTGTGCGCGCTCAGCACGCTGCGTAACGTGTGTCCCAACTGCGGCGGCAATTTCCAGCATCGACCGATCCGCACGCGGGCGCAACTGGCCAAACATCCGGCCCGCACCGAACCGCATCCCATCTCTATCGACGAAGCGCAGCACGCGGGCTATTTGGAGCGCTACCGGAACACACCGCCCGGCGAGCGCTAGAGGAGACGACGTGCGGGGGTCTCCGCACGAGCGGACCGCTCACGTCCACACGCTACGCTTCAATCGTCGCCGGCGGCTGGGTCCGGTGTCGCAATCCCACTCACCGTATGCGCCGCCACGCGCAGCAGGCGAATCTGTTTGCGGTAATTGCGGCACCCGCTGCACGTCGGCAGATGCAGGCGGATCGCGACCCATTCGCCGGTCGTCAAAGGGCGGTCGAGCGCGTCGGACAACAGGCGCGTGATGTTCTTACACTTCCCCATTCGCATCCTCTCTGGATAGGCCCTTTTCGCTCAGGCAAGTGCGCAAGCGCAGCCGCGCGCGGTAGATCAGCACGCTGCAGTGATTGGCGGTCATCTGGAGTTCGGCGCAGATCGCTTCGGTCTCGAGATCGAGGAATTCACGCATCATGAACACGCGGCCGATGTGCTCGGGCAGATGTTCCAGGCACATCTCGAACAACGTCCAGAACTGCTGCTGACGCAGCGCGGTTTCCGGCGTCGGCCAAGGTTGCGGCTTGGTCTCGCGCGACCAGTGGCCGTTGTCCTTAAAGAGCTCCCGATCGAGCAGCGCCTCGCCGTCGATTTCGGATTCGAGCGACGACACGTTCACCGTGCGCTGCCGGGCGCGCAAGGTGTCGACGAGCTTGTGCCGCAGGATGCCGAACACCCACGTCTTGTGCTCCGATTGGGCGGCAAACCGGTCTGCCTGCGTCCATGCGGCGGCCAGGGCCTCCTGGACGGCGTCTTCCGCGGCTGCGGCATCGCGCAGTTGCAAGCGGGCGAAGCGCAGCAGATCACGCCGCAGTTGCGTCAGATAAACGGGATCGTCGAGCGCTGGCCCGCTTACTTGCGCCATGGCGTGCTCCGTCGCCGCGCTCGCGATTGCTGCACGTTTTTTCTTGAATCGTTGTGGTTCATAGGCGGATGAATTTCCTCGCGCAGTTCCCGGACGTGTGCGCCATTCTCCCGCACGTTCCTGCGCAAGCGAATCGGTATTGAACATGTGTCCGCCAGCAAGCAATGACCTGATGAGCTTAGTCGTGCCGCGACGCGCTTTATGACATCAAAAACATTGTTGCGCAAATTGAAACCAACGCAGCGGGATGAACCTTCCCGTCAGGCTGAGGCGGGAAGCCTGCTGGCAAACAGGGCGTAACTCCGCCGGCAGAGAGATGTTCGAATTATTTCATTATTTGAAAAAATGTCTTCTTGTCTTCGGTATTTTTAGGCGAACACTGAATTGCTATTCTTCATTCCATCGATCGCACCTGATCGCGAACCAAACGCCGAAGAGGAGTAGCACCATGAAACGCATTCTTACCGCCCTGATCGCTTCCGTCGCTCTGTTTGCTGCTGCTTCGGGCGCAGCCCAGGCCGCTGCGCCGGCCCAATGTAACGGCCCGGCATCGTACTGCAACGTGTTCTTCGGTAACTAATCGTCTGAGGGACGCCGCCGGACGCATATCCCGGCGCAAGTCTGCAAGTCTGACAACGAGATGTTTCTCGAAGCCAAGAAGGGCGCCGATAAAGGCGTCCTTTTTTGCATTCAAATCCCACACTTTTGACGCGCATGCGAGGCACGCGCAAAACACGGCGCGGACCAACGCCCACCGGCATGCCAGCGCCCCGAAACAGAAAGCAGTACACAATACGCGGCACTCCGAAGCAACACCCGCGCCCGGCGTGCAAATGCGTCGAATATTCACTCTACTTACGTGTTACAGTAAGCCAACAGCTTGCAGTTCTCCTGCGCGTCTTTCGCAGTCCCTCAAGCATCTGCCTCTATCACAGCACCCTCGATCGAACAGGGTCCCTTCCTTCTACTCAGCTTTTACGGTGTCGTCGGCGTGGCTTGACTAAAGCGGCCGCTCTTTACGCGCATCGTCGATCAACACTTTGTTTTCGCAGAACCGCCGCGATTCTCGCCCGGCGCTATGCCGAAGCCACAGCAACACGTTTCGCGAGAACCTTCACCGGAGACGACCATCATGAGCAATACAATTAGAAGCTACCGGGGCCTTGAGATTTATCCGCTGGTTTATCCACACCAGCCGCGCAGTCTCGACGGCGCGCGTCACTACGATGCGGGCTTTGACGCCGCAGTGCGAATCTGCCGGCGCGGCACCGACGACACCTTGACCAGCAGCCGCGTTTTCCGCGTGCCGAGCCGTTCGCCGTTCGGCGCCGCAGGCGACGCGCGGATTGCGTCGGCCAGTTATGCAGAGCGGGTGATCGACGGCATGGTTGCCGGCGAGTCGATCGCCGGGCTCTGATGCGAGTACCGATGGCAAGCCACGTTTCCAGGCGCTCGCAGGGCGCGAATCCCGGGCCGCTGACTGGCCGGGCGAACTATCAGGTCGCGGTGTCGTCGCGGCGTACATCCAGCGGTACTGTGCCGACGCTGAAAGTGACCCGCTTGAGCGACGAGCGGGTGATTTACCCTTTTCAGGGCCATGCGGACATGCCTTTTTTTGAGAATGCCGACGCCGCTCAACTTTTCGCGCAGACGTATGGCTGGCAACTGGTGGATGGCGATATCGCCGTCCCGGAGTGAATGACCAGACGAACCGTATCAGCAGACACGATTTGCCAGGCGCCCGGCCTCCATTCCGGGCGTCTCGATGAACGGGCCGCGGTTCGCACGGCCCGCTGCAAATGAATGCCGCAACCGGCGGTTAGATTTTCCCGCCGCCGTCTATGCCATTACCTTGGCGCCATACCGCCTTGCCCCGTTCGGACAGTTCGCCGGAGCTGTGCACCGCGTCGGCTTCCGTACCGTCGACGGCCATTTCGCCCCCGGCTTGCTCCTGCGATCGCTGCTTTTCTTTCTTGCGAGCGGCCACGGCTTCGTCATGCGACTTACCTGCGTAATTCAGACTCATTGCTGGATCCTCCATAAAGTGGGCTCCATCTCAGCTAGGCGCGCACTGTTCGCGCCCCTCTGAGCGGCCCTGCCCCTCTGAGCGGCCCTGCCGCCGTGGGCGGGGCTCACGGCCAGATCGATGCCTCACTGCCGACGGCTCGACCCGCACCGTCGGTCACTTATGCCGCCTGCCTCGATTTTCGTGCGGCCGGGCGGCGACGAACGCCCATTTGCCTCAAATCGTCCTAGCCCGAAAGCATGCTTGATTGACAAGGCAAAAGTTCCAGTTATCCACAAGGTTATTCAGTGAATCTGTGGATAACTTTGGGGGCTACCGGGTTATCCACCGGTAGCAACGTGGACCTTGGTTTGCGGATCGCCAAAAGCCGGCGTTTTCGTGTTCGCTGCCGCCATCCCGCGCGGCTTTTGCCTATGATGGACAGTTCGTACCCTTTCGCGCGTCAAGCGCCTCACATCAAGGAAGCGAACATGGCCCATCACATCGCAGTTGTCGTCGGCAGCCTGCGCCGCGAGTCGTTTAATCGTCAATTAGCGCAAGCCGTGATTTCATTGGCGCCCGCCGACTTCACATTCGAATTCATCGACATCGGTTCTTTGCCGCTTTACAGCCAGGACTACGACGCCGACTATCCTGAAGTCGCGAGGCAATTAAAACAGCGTGTCGAAGCCGCTGACGGCCTGCTGTTCGTCACGCCTGAGTACAATCGCTCCATGCCCGGCGTGCTGAAGAACGCACTCGACTGGGGATCGCGGCCGTGGGGCACAAATTCATGGGGCAACAAGCCTGGCGCCGTGCTCGGCACCTCGGTCGGCGCAACCGGCTCCGCGCTGGCGCAACAGCATTTGCGCAATGTGCTGGCGTATCTCGATGTCCCCACGCTGGGCCAGCCCGAAGTATTCATCAAGCACGACCCGGCGGTGATCAACGAAAAGGGCGAGATCGTGAGCGACGGCACGCGCAAGTTCTTGCAGACTTTCGTCGATCGCTACGTGACGTGGGTCAAACGGCATACCGCTGCCTGACGGATGCTTCGCGCAAAATGTCCAGACTGATGGCGCCGACCTTGCAACCTCGCAGTATGCCGGCGCCACCGCTTCCCCGTTTTACACGTGGTGATGCCCGGTCACCCGTTCCCAGCCGTGTCGCACGGCGAGCTTGAAGCGCTCCCACGTGCTGTCCGGCGAGGTGGTCTCCCAATGACGCCGGGCTTCCGGCTCGACGTCGTCCCACAGCCTGTCGCGATAACGCGCGTCTTGACCGATCTCAGCGCCGTAGCGATAGGCTGGCACGTAATCTTCATACCGCGCGTTCTCGGATGCGTATTGCTCGTCGTAGTGCGTGCGGAAATCCTCTTCATACTCCAGATACTCGTTCGGAATCTGACCGCCTAAGCCCGCGGTCGGCTGCCCCGCTTCGGAGACGACTTCCGACGGCCGCAAGATGGCGCCCGAACCCGGCATGGAGCCGGCAGCGATCGCGCTGCGTCCCGCATCGCCGACCAGCGAATCGGTGACTGGCTCGTTAATCGGGTCGAGTACCGGCCGTTCAGTCAGCGGCGGCGGTACGAACGGCTCGGCGTCGGTGCTCGTGGACCCTGAATACAGCGGATCGGTAGCAGTCGCAGGCCGAGCGGTTGTGCTCGGGGCCGCTACGCCGGGCGAAACCACGCTCGATGAGTGCGGCGTGCCGGGCGTCACGGCGCCGATGCCGAGTTCGTCGAGCATCGAATGCTCACGGCTCGCGTCCGGCGGCGTATCCCAATCGGGCGAACGCTCGCCGATGTCGGTAGCGCCGAGTCTCGTCAAGGTATTGCGGGCGAGCTCCGCATGCGATTCGCTTGCTGCTCTCACACACACCAGCACGGCACCGCGGCGCACCGCTTCGGCGTAGCGAGCCGTTTCCGGCGCACGCGGGCTGGACGCGAACAGGTTCGACAGAAAGCGTTCGATATTGGCCAGCACACCCGAGCCGGCGACTTCATCGGTGGCCGAACCGACTGAGGGCTCTGGATTCGCCTGCAATTCGATCGTTTCGCGCGCAAAGCCGGTTTGCACAAGCGTGTCGCGGGCGGTTTCTGCTTGGGAATAGGTGTCGAATAAACCAATCACGGTGTGTTGCATGGCTGTCTCCCGACGCATTTAAGCGGAATGGACGGTGCATGAACGCGCCACCCTCCTTCTCACCAACGTCGCAATGATCGTGCCGGGACGGCCACGATACGCCCACAGTCGCTCGTGCCCGCCTGCGCCAATTGGCTCACGTGGAAAACGCGGCATCCCGCTGCCGCGCTTTTACAACCGCTGGTAATTGGCGGCGATATCCGCCCACGCCGGACTTAGACCGCTAGTCCGCCCGGATGCGCCGTCGCCGCCGGATCGGCGGCCGCCTGCGCCAAGTCACGCTGGATCGCTTGCAGGAGCTTCTCCAGCAACGCGACATCGAAGGGTTTGGACAGCACTCGCACATTGACATGACGCGCACGGTCGAGTTCTTCCGCGTAGCCGGTGACCAGAATGACAGGCAGTTTGGTGTGGAACGTCAGCACCGCCTCGGCCAGATCGATGCCGTTCAACGTGCCTGGCATGTGGATGTCCGACAGGACCAGATCGAACGGCAGCGGCTCGCCGGTGCGAGCCTGCCTGGCGTGGGCGTCGTCGAACAGACGCAGCGCGGTATCGGCATTGAAGACGCAGGTGACCTGGTGGCCCATCATCTGCAGCAGGGCTTCCGTGCCGGCTGCGACCTCGTCGTTGTCTTCGACCAGCAGAATGCGTAGGCCTTGCGGCACGCCGCTTTCCTCGACACCCGGATCGGTCGGCAGCTCCGCCTCGAGCGCGGTCGTGGCGCGCGGCAGATAGAGACGCACCGAGGTGCCCGCGCCGATCGCGCTGTCGAGCGCGGCAAGGCCGCCGGAGCGCTCGCAGAAAGCAAAAACCTGCGGCAGGCCCAGGCCCGTGCCCATGCCGTTCGGCTTTGTCGTGAAAAGCGGTTCGAAGGCACGCGCGAGCACGTCAGGCGGCATGCCGCCGCCGGTGTCTTCAAGCGCCAGTTGCACGAAGTCGCCGGTGAGTGGAAAGCCGTCCTCATGGGGGAAATTAATATTGGCTGCTCGCACGGTGAAACGCCCCCCGCTGGGCATGGCGTCGCGCGCGTTCACCGCGATGTTGATCAGCGCCAGTTCGAGCTCGGCGACGTCGACGCGCATCGGCCAGACCTCGTTGCCGATGTCCATGACCAACGAAACCTTCGCGCCGAGCGACGCGCGCAGCAATTCGCTGCACGCCGGCAGCCAGCGTTCGAGCGCCAGCGTCTCGTTGCGCAACGGCTGCTTGCGCGCGACGCCAAGCAATTGCCGGGTGAGCGACTGACCGCTCTTGAGCGCTCGCTCGATCGCCAACAATTCGCGATCGAGTCCCGGCGTGCCGCGGCGCCGCACGATCTGCGCGTTGGCCGAGATGATCATCAGCAGGTTGTTGAAATCATGCGCCACGCTGCCGACCAGATTGCCGAGCGCCTCCATCTTGCGCGACTGGCGATACGCGGATTCGATCGAGCGGCGCATCGACGCCTCAGCCTGCCAGCGCTCCCACGCTTCCTCTTCGGCGCCAAGGCGCCGCAGCGACAACCAGATGACGCACCACAGGACGATGGACGGCGTGAACATCGACAGGATCAGCACGCTCAGGTGCCGATACCACGCTGCCCAGATCGCCGAGGTACGATAGCCGCACGACACGTACACCGGATACGCGCCGACGCGACGGTAGGCGAGGATCACGTTGTCGCTGTCGAGGTCAGAACGCATCCGCACGACACCCGCACGCCGCCCTTGCGCCAGCGCTTCGGCGAGCGGCGAATTAGGCGGCATCGCCACCGGCTCGCGCGGGCGGCGCGGATAGTGTGCGAGGATCGCGCCGTCCATGCGGATCAGGCTCATGATCATCGGCGTGCTGTCGCTGCCGCCCAGCAATTCACGGTAGAAGGCATCGAAATAGCTGGGCCGCAGCGCGACCGAGACGACCCCGGCGAATGAACCGTCGGCGGCGTGCCGTTCCACGCCCGTGTCGAACAGCTGCTCGCCCACAACGTGTCCTGTTATCACCTTCGAGACATGCTCGAGGTCCTTGCCTTCGCGAATGCCGGTGAAATCTTCGCGATCGGCAATCGACAATGCCGGCGCAGGATAGAAACGGCTGGTGACGAGCAAATCACCCTGCCGACCGAAAATCGAGACGGCGGCCACCTGAGGGTAGCCGCCGCCCATGGTGCGCAGTTTCTCGTGAATCCCGGCTTCTTTAGCGCGAATGCCCTTGTCGTCCAGACCTTGTGTCAGATCGACGATGCGCGCGTCGAGCGTCTCGTTCATGTCGAACACTTTCAGCGCGTGTTCTTCCGCCACGCGCACCGTGCTCAGCGTCGAATCGGTGGCGTCGGCCATGCGCGCATGCAGATCGTTGAACGCCATCGTCGCAACGTACGCACACGGCAGCACGATGGCTGCGATGAGCAACGCGATTAGCGTGATGCGCCGTACCTGGAAATTGTGTTCCGGCACCGCTGGGAACGGCGCCTCGTTCTGCCGGATAGCGGAAAGGCGGCTCGCTTGCGGCGGGTCGAACCGGTCTGGTGTCATGTTCGATAACGCTCAAGGTCGTTTGGGACGGAAAGGCCGGGAGTGGGCATCATACGAGAAACATAGACCCGTGCCGGTGGTCGTCGTTGCCGCGGCAAGCCGGCGCGGCTGATTTGTCTGTACTTTGAATCAGCGACGAATCGGCAAGCGCAAACGTACACAAAAGTATAAATGTAAAAGTAAACCGCCAGGATCTATCCAAATTTTTCCACAAATAGTATTTAATGGGAGAATCTATTTAACGAACGCTAAATTGGCGAGTTGCCTTTCCGCCGTTTTGCTTCGAAAATCCACGCCATCACAAAGAATGCGTCCGCCATGTTCGGATGCATCTGCCGCGAGGGCAGCCAGACAGCGCGTACAACGCGTAACGGAAGGCACTCGCGGAAGCAAGCGCGCGGCAAGGGGACCAGCCCGATCCATGAAACCGCGCGGATTCATCTACGGGGTAGGCTCCGAATATGCTGGCCATAGCCGTCGTCCACCGGGTTCGCACGCATTCATGTGTGCGCCGGGTTCCGTCAAAAGCGCCGCGCTGCGCGCGCTCTCCGTTCGTTTTCAAGCTGCAATCTCGCAAGACTCAACCCGCTTCGCCGCTGGTCGACAGACCTCGCGCTAAAGAAATCGCCTCTACCCGCCGTTAACGCGCTAGAGCTAATTCCGCTTACCGACCCGCCCATGCCTTTGTCTATTGTGATCGCCGACGATTCGTTGCTTGCCCGCAAGGTGCTCACCAAGGCATTGCCGCCGGACTGGGATGTCGACGTGTCCTACGCGGCGAACGGGCGCGAAGCGCTCGGCCTGTATCGCGAAGGCAAAGCGTCGGTGATGTTCCTCGACCTGACAATGCCGGACATGACCGGCTATCAGGTGCTGGAAGCACTACAGCATGAGGACCTGAACACCTTCGTCATCGTCGTCTCCGCTGATGTTCAGCCGATGGCCCAGTCGCGCGTGCGCGCGCTTGGCGCCGCCGCCTTCATCGCCAAGCCCGTGACGCCCGAGGCGGTACTACCCATCCTCAAGGAGTACGGGTTGTATGTCTGAGCCAGTCCTCAACGAAGACCAGCGCGACGCGCTGCAAGAGGTCGCCAATCTGGCGATGGGCCAAGCCGCGACGCGCCTCGCGCGGCTGCTCGATGCGTTCATCGAACTGTCGGTGCCGCGCGTGAAGGTGGTGGCGGTGACCGAGGCGGCGGAGGCGCTGCGCGAGATGACCGGGATCGAGGACACGGTGAGCGCGGTGCGCCAGGGCTTTCGCTCCGACATCAAGGGCGAGGCGCTGGTGATCTGTCGCAGCGACAGCATCGCGCAGTTGTGTTCGCTCGTTAGCGATCCCTATGCGCGCTCGAGCTACGAGGCGGTGAGCCAGCAAGAGCTCGTGTTCGATGTCGCGAACGTGCTGACCGGCGCGTGCGTCTCGTGCATTCTCGACCAGCTCGGCCGCACGCCGGTCTTCTCCGCGCCGGGGCTGCTCGGCGAAGCCATGACGCTCGACGAAGTATTCCAGCCGGGCGTGTTGCAATGGGAAGTCGCGTTGCTGGTCGAAGTGAATTTCGCGCTCGAAGATCAGAGCTTCCGCGCGCACCTCGTGATGCTGATGGCCGAAGAGTCGATTCGCCATATGAGCGGGGCGCTCGACGCGCTGTTGTCCAGCATATGAATGTTCCCGTGGATTCGTTGAGCGATCTGGTTGTCGAACGTGTCGGCTTTGGCATCTTCGTGCTCGATCGCAACATGACCGTGCTGATGTGGAACCGCTTCATGCAGGATCACAGCGGTTTGTCGCCGGAGCAGATGGTCGGAAAATCGCTCTTTACGCGCTTTCCGGAGCTGCCGCGCGTGTGGCTGTCGCGCAAGATCGAAAGCGTGTTTCAGCTCGGCAGTTTCGCGTTCAGTTCGTGGGAGCAGCGGCCGTATCTCTTCAAGTTCGATCACGACCGGCCGATTACCGGCGGTGTCGATTTCATGCAGCAGGACTGTACGTTCATGCCGCTCATGCGCGATCGCGAAGTGGTGGCCGTGTGCGTGACCATCTCGGATGTCACGCATGTGAGCATCGTGCAGCGCGAACGCGAAGAAGCGGTCGCCAAGCTGCAGGAATACGCGGATCGGGACGGGTTGACGGGCATTGCCAATCGCCGTTTCTTCGAAGCGCGCCTGAGCGACGAATATACGCGCTGGCAGCGCTACGGCGGCGAGATGTCCGTGCTGCTGTTCGATCTCGATCACTTCAAGAAAATCAACGACCAGTTTGGCCATGGCGTCGGCGATACGGTGTTGCGCGTGATGGCGCAGCGGGTCGCCGAGGTGGTGCGGGCCCAGGACACCTTCGGGCGCTTCGGCGGCGAGGAGTTCGCCTTGCTGCTGCCGTGTACGCCGCTCGAAGACGCCATGCGGGTCGCGGAAAAGATCCGCTGCACGATCGCCGACACACCGGTCGAAGTGCAGGGCACGAGTGTACCGGTGACGGCAAGCGTCGGGGGGGCGGCGGCGCGAGTGGGCGTGCCCGCCTATGACGTGCTCATCAATGAAGCCGACGCGGCGCTGTATAGCGCGAAGCGGCAGGGACGCAACCGTTCGGTGGCGTTTATCTGATTCTCAGCTCCCTCGCGCGGCCACGCGCGATTTTCCCAACGCCGTTCAGCAGCGTCGCGGCCGTATCCGGCCCTTATTCGCCCAAAACTGCGGCATCTTACAAACGTTGTTATACTTTTCGCCGTTTCCGGCATCCCCGCCGGGTGTTTCGCGCGTGTCCGCGCGCGTGGGGCGCTTGCTCTGCGGTAAGCATAAAATTTCTTGAACGCCTTTCAGCGGGCGCCTCCAGTGGAGATCGTCTTGGCTGTTTCCAATCTTGTCGTGGACGATACAGAAATCGACGCCGCTGCCGCCACGTCCGGCAGCTCGTTCTATCTCGCGATGCGCATCCTGCCGGCCGCGCAGCGTGATGCGATGTATCAGGTCTACGCCTTCTGCCGCGCTGTCGACGACATCGCCGACAGCGACATGCCGCGCGCCGAGCGCGCCGCTGCGCTCGAGCGCTGGCGCGCCGACATCGACGCGTGCTATGCCGGCACACCGCGCACGTCCTTGTGCGCGCTGACGCGGCACATTCATACGTTTCACCTGCAACGCGAAGATTTTCACGCCATGATCGACGGCATGGCGATGGATGCAGCGGCTGACATCTGCGCGCCCGACGAAGCCACGCTCGACCTCTACTGCGACCGTGTCGCGAGTGCGGCGGGCCGGCTATCGGTGAGGATATTCGGGATGCAGGAAGAATCGGGCCGTCTGCTGTCGCACCACCTGGGCCGCGCGCTGCAACTGACCAATATCCTGCGCGATATCGACGAAGACGCCGGTATCAACCGCTGCTACCTGCCGCACGAATTGCTGGCGCGCGAAGGCATCGCGGTGGAGAGCCCGACGCAGATCGCCGACGATCCGTCGCTGCCGCGCGTCTGCGCGACGCTGGCCGAGCGCGCCAGGCAGCATTTCGCCGCCTCCGACGCGATCATGAACCGCGAGCCGCGCAACCACGTGCGTGCGCCGCGCATCATGTCGGGCGTCTATCGCGTGCTGCTCGAACGCACGCTCGAGCGTGGTTTCGACATGCCGCGTACGAAGGTCAAAAAGCCGCGTCTGCGCATGCTGTGGATCGTCGCGCGTTACGCGCTCTTGTGAACTGATGCCCAAGTTCGTACATGTGATCGGCGCCGGCGTCGCCGGCTTGGCCGCAGCGGTGCAATTGCAGCGGCGCGGTGCACAAGTCGTGCTGCATGAAGCGATGCCCCAAGCGGGTGGCCGGTGCCGTTCGTACTACGACGCGAGACTGGGCGCGACCATCGACAGCGGCAATCACATGATGCTGTCCGGCCATGTTGCGACGCTCAACTACTTGCGAGCGATCGGCGCCGCCGACGAACTGGGCGGTCCGGCGCAGCCCGAATATCCGTTCGTGGATCTGGCAACGCGGGCGCGCTGGACCGTGCGCCTGTCGCCGGGCCGCATGCCGTGGTGGATTTTCGATCCGAACGCGCGCGTGCCGAACACCGGACCGGGCGACTATCTGACCCTCGCGCCACTGCTGTTCGCCAAGCCCGGGCGCAGCGTGGCGCAGACCATGCGCAGCAATGGCCCGTTGTGGGACCGCCTGCTGCGGCCGCTGTTTCTCGCGATGCTCAACGTCGAGCCGCGCGAAGCGTCGGCGGAAATGGCGGGCGCGATGGTCAGGGAGACGCTGATCGCCGGCGGCCTGGCGTGCCGCCCGCTGGTCGCACGCAACGGTCTGGGCAGCGCTTTTGTCGATCCGGCGCTGCGGCTGTTGCAACACGGTGGCGCCGCAATCAGGCTCGGTTCGCGTCTGCAGGAAATCGTATTTGCCGGCACCGGCCGTGTGTCGGCACTGAATTTCGCGGACGAGCGCATCCCGATCGAGGCCAAACAGGCCGTGGTCCTCGCGGTACCGTCGGAGATTGCGCAGACGCTCGTGCCCGGCTTGCGCGCGCCGAATCGCTTCGCGGCAACCGTCAACGTGCATTTCGCCGTCGAGCCGCCGTTCGGTATGCCGCCGATCACGGGGCTGCTCAATGCGACGGCCGACTGGCTGTTTGCCTTTGCGGGCCGTGTGTCGGTCACGATTAACGCCGCAGAGCGCCTGCTTGACACGCCGCATGAAGCGCTGGCGAAAACCATTTGGGCGGAAGTTGCTCAGGTCGCCAGTTTGCCCGCCGAGCCGATGCCGGCCTGGCAGGTCGTGATGGAGAAGCGCGCGACATTTGCCGCGCTGCCGGACCAGGAAACGCTGCGCCCCGGCACGCGCACTCGCTGGACCAACTTGACGCTCGCGGGAGACTGGACGGCCACCGGCCTGCCCGCAACGATAGAAGGCGCGATCCGCTCCGGCCAGAAGGCCGCGGATACGTTGCTGAATGAACCGATGGAACGCCGATGAACGACTTATCTCAAGCCCAGCAACTGGACGCCGTGTTGCCTGAATGTGCCGAAGCGGCGCCGAACGTGCCGACCGTTGAGCCGGTTGCTGCGGCGCAAGCGCCGGCAACGTCGCTGGACGCCGCGATCACGCGCGCCACCGAGGCGATTCTCGCCGCGCAGAAGCCGGATGGCCACTGGGTCTACGAACTCGAAGCCGACGCGACGATTCCCGCCGAATATGTACTGCTGGTCCACTATCTCGGCGAAACGCCGAACGTGGAACTGGAGCAGAAGATCGCGCGCTATCTGCGCCGCATCCAGTTGCCGAACGGCGGCTGGCCGCTCTTCACCGACGGCGCGCTCGACATCAGCGCCAGCGTGAAAGCGTACTTCGCGCTGAAGATGATCGGCGACCCGGCGGATGCCGAGCATATGGTCCGTGCGCGTGAGGCGATTCTGGCGAACGGTGGGGCGGAAACGGTGAACGTGTTCACACGGATTCTGCTTGCGCTGTTCGGCGTGGTGTCATGGCGTGCCGTGCCGATGATGCCGGTGGAAATCATGCTGCTGCCCCAATGGTTCCCGTTCCATCTGTCGAAGGTATCGTACTGGGCGCGGACCGTGATCGTGCCGTTGCTGGTGCTGAACGCGAAGCGGCCGGTGGCGCGTAATCCGCGCCGCGTGCGTATCGACGAGCTGTTCCGCGCCGCGCCGGTCAACACGGGCATGCGTGATCGGGCGCCGCATCAGCACTTGGGTTGGTTCCGCTTCTTCCGTGGCGTGGACATGATGCTGCGCGCGGTCGACGGCCTGTTCCCGAAAGTCACGCGCGAGCGTTCGGTGCGCGAGGCGGTGGCATTCGTCGACGAACGGCTGAACGGCGAAGACGGCCTCGGCGCGATTTTCCCGGCCATGGCCAACTCGGTAATGATGTACGACGTGCTCGGCTATCCGGCCGATCACCCGAACCGCGCGATTGCCCGCGAGTCGATCGAAAAGCTGCTCGTCATCAAGGATGACGAAGCATATTGCCAGCCGTGTCTGTCGCCGGTGTGGGACACCTCGCTTGCGGCGCACGCGCTGCTCGAGACCGGCGAAGCGCATGCCGGGCAGGCGGCCGAACGCGGGCTCGCGTGGTTGCGTCCGCTGCAGATTCTCGACGTGCGCGGCGACTGGATTTCGCGCCGTCCGAACGTACGTCCTGGTGGCTGGGCGTTTCAGTACAACAACGCGCACTATCCTGACGTGGACGATACGGCCGTGGTCGTGATGGCGATGCAACGCTCGGCGGCGCTGACGCAATCGGATGTCGATCGCGAAGCCATTGCGCGGGCGCGCGAATGGGTGGTCGGCATGCAGAGCAGCGACGGCGGCTGGGGCGCGTTCGAACCGGAAAACACGCAGTACTACCTCAACAACATTCCGTTCTCCGATCACGGCGCCTTGCTCGATCCGCCGACCGCAGACGTGTCGGGCCGCTGCCTGTCGATGCTCGCGCAACTCGGTGAACTGCCGCAGGGCAGCGAACCGGCGCAACGCGCCTTGGCCTACATGCTGAAGGAGCAGGAGTCCGACGGCAGCTGGTACGGCCGCTGGGGCCTGAACTACATCTACGGTACGTGGACCGCGCTGTGTTCGCTGAACGCCGCAGGCCTGCCGCACGACGATCCGCGGATGAAGCGCGCCGCGCAGTGGCTGCTGTCGATCCAGAACGAAGACGGCGGCTGGGGCGAGGGTGGCGAGAGCTACAAGCTCGACTATCGTGGCTACGAACGCGCGCCGAGCACGGCTTCACAAACCGCATGGGCGCTGATGGGCCTGATGGCGGCGGGCGAGGTGAATCACGAAGCGGTGACACGCGGCGTCGAGTATTTGCAGCGCGAACAGCGCGAGCACGGCCTGTGGGACGAAACGCGTTTTACGGCGACCGGCTTCCCGCGCGTGTTCTATCTGCGTTATCACGGCTATCGCAAGTTCTTCCCGCTGTGGGCGCTGGCGCGCTTCCGTCATCTGAAGCGCAACGGGCTTACGCGCGTCGCGGTCGGGATGTAACGGATGGCGCTTTCGACAACGCCGTCAGCCGATGCGCAGCGCAGCACCTTGCCGGTGATCGTGGTGACGGGTATGGCGTTCGAAGCGCGCATCGCGCGCGGCAAGGGTGTCGAGGTGGTCCACGCCGCACGCGCGGATTTGCTGGAGCGGGCGTTGAGCGCGGCGGTCGCGCGCGGCTGCTCGGGGATCATCAGTTTTGGCACAGCGGGCGGTGTGGCGCCTGATCTCGAGCCGGGCACGTTGATCGTCGCGGAGGCCGTCGAGGGGCCGTTTGGGCGGCTGCAGACCGATCGGCCGTGGGCTGACAGGCTCGCCGCGGCGTTGGCGACCGGGCCGCTGGCGGCGCGTCTGCGGCGTGGCCTGATGGCAGCCGTCACCGCGCCTTTGATCACCGCCGACGACAAGCGCGTGCTGCATCGCTCGACCGGCGCGTTGGCCGTGGATATGGAGTCGCATATTGCCGGCGCGACGGCCGCCGCGCATGGCGTGCCGTTCGCCGTGTGCCGGGCGATTGTCGATCCGGCTTGGCGCACGCTGCCTTTCGCCGCGACTGCTGGCTTGCGTGACGATGGCACCACGGCGCTGGCGCCGATTTTGCGCGAGCTGCTGCGGCAGCCGTCGCAGCTCGGGGCGCTGATTCAGGTCGCCGTCGACGCGCGGGCGGCTCGGACCTCGCTGGTCCAGGCGCGATATGCGATGGGTGAGGCTGGGGTCTTGCGGATGGTTGTTGCCTGAAGGCGGCTGCCTGCTGCCTGTGCATTGCCTACCCAGCGCGCCTTCGCGCGCTGGATTACCTAACTCAAGCCCCCTATTGAGCCGCCGGTACTGTTTCCGGCGGTTTCTTGCCCGTCGGCGCCGTTTGTGCTGCCGGCACCGGCGTCACTGCGCCCGAAGCTGCATCAGGCACTGCAGTCGGGGCGTGCAGTCTCTCGCTCGGGTTGGTGTAGTTCGGCACGCCTGCCGGAGCACCTTTGGCGCTTCCCGAGGCGGCGTTCGGGGCTTGCGCTGCGTCGCCTGGGTCCGTGTAGTTCGGTACGCCCGCCGGAGCACCCGTGGCATTTCCCGAGGCGGCATTCGGGGCGTCCGCAGCGTCGCCCGGGTCCGCGTAGTTCGGCAACCCCGCCGGTGAGTCGGCGCCGGCGCCTTTGGCGGGCGTCGCGCCTGCGCCTGAGTCTTCCTGGTCGTCGTAGTTCGGGAGCGGCGCGGCGTTGTCGCCGGTGCCGCGCAAACGCGCCCGGCGCTGCTGGGTGTAGGCGTCGCGTACGAAGGAATACTTGTCGAGCGCGGCCTGTTGCAGCAGGTCGGTCGCGCCCAGCAGGTCGGAGCGCACGCTCACGAACTGCAGCACGTACAGCGGGTTGCGCAACGCCGGTTCCATGTAATTCAGCGGGTTGAACCTCACGTCCACCACCAGACCCATGCTGTCACGCACTGTGCTCGGACCGAACAGCGGCAAGACGAGGTACGGACCCGACGGGATGCCCCAGTGGCCCAGCGTCAGACCGAAATCCTGGTGGTGCTTCGGCAGGCCGGCCGGCGTCGCCCAGTCGAGCAGGCCGCCGAGGCCAAAGGTCGAGTTGAACGCGAAGCGCACGAGGTCTTCGGTCGCATCGGTGATCTTCAACTGCAACAGATTGTTGGCAGCGTTGTTCAGGTCGCCGAGATTCGAGAAGAAGTTGCTCACCGCCGTGCGCAACGGCTGCGGCGTCACTTTCTGGTAACCCTTGGCGACCGGAATGGCGACATAGCGATCCACCCCGTCGTTGAAATTGAATACCGCCCGGTTCACCGGTTCGAACGGGTCGCCAGGCTTGCGGTCGGGGCCGGTCGCGCAGCCGGAGATGAGACCGGCGGCGGTCAGCGTCAGCACGGTAGTTCGGAGCTTCATGCTTATATTCCTTTGTGCCTGGCGCGGCGTTGGCGCGGCTTGCCCATCAGTACGGGTTGGAACACCACCGCGCCGATCAGCGTGCAAAACAACGAGAGCGCCAGCAAGCGTCCCATACTCGACGTCCCCGGATGGTGCGACAGCCAGAGGCTGCCGAACGCCGTCGCGGTGGTCGCCGCGCTGAACAACACGGCATGCGTGAGGCTCGACTGCAAGAGGCCGGTCTGCCCGTTGCGCCACGCCATCACAAAGTAAATTTTGAATGCTACGCCGACGCCGAGCATCAGCGGCAACGCGATGATGTTCGCGAAGTTCAGCGGCATGCCGAACACCACGCACAGCTCCAGCGTCACCAGCGCCGACACCAGCAGCGGAACCAGCGTGCGCAGCACGTCGCCGAGCCGCCGCAGCGCGATCCACAGCAAGATTGAAATCGACAGCAACGCCCAGCCGGCGGCCTGCAGGAACGCCTTAATGATCGTGTCCGCGGAATGCAGGATCGAAATCGGGCCGCCGATCGCATCTGGCTCCGCTTTTTTCACCGAATGGGCGAAGCGGGCGAGCATGGTGTCGTCGTTCGGATCGGTGCCGGATATGACCTTCGGCGCAATGTCGACGAGCGCGCGGCCGTCCTTCGAGACCCAGCTCGTGGAGATCTCCTTGGGCAGGGTGTCGCGGGTGATTTCGGTCGGCTGCAGCAGATCAGCCAATTGCTTCAGCGCGATACGCAGCGGCTCGGACATCGCGGTTTCGGCGCGGTCGCGCATGGCGGCGTCTGCGGAAGCCAGCTTTTGCAGCGTCGCGGACAGATGCTTCGCTTCGGCGGCGCCCGGACCCGGATGGTCGTCGGCGGCGAGCGATAGCTGGTTCGATGCGCGCTTTAACGCGGCGACGCGCACCGCGTCCGTGGCCTGAGGGGCTGGCGGCTGCTGCAGCGCGGGCAACAGTTGCTGCGCGGCGCTCGCGATCAGCATCAATTTTTGCTGCTGCTCGGCAGGAATGAAGGTGTCGAGCGTGGTGACGCGGCCCACTTCCGGCAGCGTGCGCAGATGCGCGGCCTTCCGGTCCGCATCGGCAAGCGTTGGCGCCAGCACATGCACGTTGTTGACCGCCGCTTCCGGCGAGTCCTTGAGCGATAGCAGCGTCGCCATCGACTCGGTATGCGGATCCTTCAGATGCAGCGGATTGAAGTCAAAGCGCAAGTGCGTCAGCAAAGGCGTGGCGCCGATCACGATGAGGAGCGTTCCGATCAGCACCGGCTTGCGGTGTTGATCGAGAAAATCGTCGACAGGAGCGAGCTGCTTGAAGCCGGGCGAGGCCGCCTCGGCGCGTGGCCTGAAGATTTTCAACAGCGCCGGCAGCAGCGTCATGTTGGTGAAATACGCGACGAACATGCCGACGCCGGCGATCTCGCCCAATTCCGACACGCCGCGATACGCCGTCGGCAGGAACGAGAAGAAGCTCAGTGCGACCGCGACCGCCGCAAGGGTCAGCGGCACGCCGATGCTGTGCGCGGTGTGCGTGAGGGCGGCGGAAATACGGTCGTCGCGATTACGCTCTTCACGATATTTGACGCCGAACTGCACGCCGAAATCGACCCCGAGTCCGACGAACAGCACCATGAAGGCGACTGAAATCATGTTGAGCGCGCCAACCAGCAGCAGGCCGAGCGCCGCTGTGATCGCGAGGCCGACGAACAGCGTGATGAACACCGCGGCGATCATGCGGCCCGAACGCAGCGCCAGCCACAGAATGACCAGCACGACGATAAAAGTGCCGATGCCGTTGAGCGCCGCGCCGTCCTTGACGGAGGCGAATTCTTCGTCGGCGAGCGGCTGTTGGCCGGTCAGGCGGACTCTGGCGCCAAAGCGTGTATCGAGGTGCAGCGAGGCGGCGGTGTCGCGGATCGCCTGCGAGGCGGCCGCACCGGGCTCCAGCGCGTCGTAGTTCACGACGGGCTGCACCGTGACGAAGGCGCGCGCCGGCTCTGTGCCGGCACTCCTGTCGACCAGCGCGCGCCACGAGAATGCCGCGGGCTGTCCGGCCAGCACGCGGTCGAGCGTGGTTGCGCTTTGCGACAGCAAATGGCTCATGTCGGACAGTTTCACCTGGCCGAGTTGCAGCGGCAGCAACAGGCTCGTGGTGAGCGTGCCGGCGAGACCCGTCAGGCTCGGGTCGTGCGCGAGGGCATTGACGAGCGGGCGGGACTGGACGAGCTGCGAGGTGGTCGAGAGGACTTCATCGGTCGAGGGGAATAACAGGCCGTTGTGTTCGAAGAACGGGCCGCCGGCGGGCTGCGAGACCGCGACGAACTCCTTCTGATTGGCTTTGAGCGCGGCCGTCAGGACATTGGCGGCGGCGTCGGCGAACTCCGGGGCGCGGGCTTCGACCACGACCAGCACGGTTTGACCGCGATCCGGGAAGGCTCCGTCCATGGCGTGCTCGAGCGACGACCATTCCTTGTCGGTGTCGATGAGACGGCTGATATCCGTATTGATCTTGAAGTGATGGACGACGTAAAAGCCGCTCAAAACGGCGAGCACGAACGACAGGGCGATGATCCGTAACGGATGACGCACCGAATAGGCAACGAGACGGACAATAGATGACTTCAGCATGTAGGCGGAGGCGGCCTTATCACGGTTGTTGTTTTTGAAGAAAGTGCACAAGTATACAGAGCCGGAGCAATCTGGCGCGTCTTCGGTAGCAAGCGCGGCGCCCGGGGCGGCACTGGGGCGGGAACGCAACCTCGTTATACTGGTCTATCTTGCTTTTTATCGCGGGCTGTAAGGCTGCCCGCGCTTACTTCTTTCGGGTCTCGGCGAACGTATGAAACGTTATTTGTCTGCTTTTTTGGCTGCGGCTGTGGTGTCTACGGCGGCATATGCGCAGAGCGCGCCTGATGCGGTGGTAAAGAGTGCCGTCGAGGGCACGGTTGCCGCGATGAAGGCCGACCCGCAAGCGCGCGGCGGCGATATGGCGAAGATTACCGAGCTGGTTCAAACGCGATTTGTGCCGGCCACGGATTTTCAGCGAACCACGCGGATCG
This sequence comes from Paraburkholderia sp. IW21, assembly GCF_041321145.1. NCBI lineage: Bacteria > Pseudomonadati > Pseudomonadota > Betaproteobacteria > Burkholderiales > Burkholderiaceae > Paraburkholderia > Paraburkholderia sp. IW21. The sequence continues at coordinate 274,392 of NZ_JBGGWA010000001.1, forward strand.
CGGTGGGCAAGGCATGGAGCACGGCGACGCCTGAGCAGCAGAAGCAGCTATACGAGCAGTTCACGCTGCTGCTGGTGCGTACTTATGCTTCGTCGCTTTCGCAACTGCGGGATCAGGATGTGAAATTCAAGTTTTTACCGGCTAACGTGTCTGCCGGTGCCAAGGATGTAGTCGTGCAGTCGCATGTGATCAGTCATGGCGGCGACGATGCCATCGATTACCGGCTGACCAAAGGGGCCTCCGGCTGGAAGATTTACGACATCAACATGATGGGCGCCTGGCTGATTCAGGTTTATCAGACGCAGTTTTCCGATCAGCTTTCCAAAGGCGGAGTCGACGGGCTGATCAAGTTTTTGACCGCCCACAATGCGCGGAGCGCCGGGTAACAAAAAAGCGCGGTAGCAACAAAGCTACCGCGCTTTCGAACGCTGCCCAGCTTGGGGCGGTGCAACACCGCCCCCGTGTCACACGCTCAGTGCGCAGACGCAGACGCAGCCGCAGCCGCAGCCGTCTGCACCTTCTTGCCCGTCCCGGCGCGCCCGATCTCTTCAAGCTTGATCTCGACGTGTCGCGAGAAGACATACTCAGCGGGACGCTGCTTATCCAAAGGAATGTCTTTCGTGAAGGCACCCGACGTCTTCGGGCCGCGCAGGCTGACCTTCAAAGCCTTCAACGGATGCGCAACCGTATCCATCACGGCAGTGGCTTCAAAGCCGCAGTGCACCATGCAGTCCGCGCACTTCTCATAGTTACCCGTGCCGTAGTTGTCCCAGTCCGTGGTTTCCATCAGTTCCTTGAAGGTCTTCACGTAGCCTTCGCCGACGAGGTAGCACGGCTTTTGCCAGCCGAACACCGTACGCGCCGGGTTGCCCCAAGGCGTGCACTCGTACGTCTGATTGCCGGCCAGGAAGTCGAGGAACATCGCCGACTGGCTGAACGACCAGTTCTTGCCATTGTTGCCGCGCTTGAAAATCTCGCGGAACAGATGCTTGGTCTTGTCGCGGTTCAGGAAGTGCTGCTGATCCGGCGCGCGTTCATATGCATAACCCGGCGAGACGGTGATACCGTCCACGCCCATCGGGCCGAGCGTATCGAAGAATGCAGCAACCCGTTCCGGCACCGCGTCGTTGAACAACGTGCAGTTGATGTTCACGCGGAAGCCACGGCGCTTCGCTTCCTTGATCGCGGCGACAGCCTTGACGTAGACGCCTTCCTGCGACACCGAGTGGTCGTGCGCCTGCTCGTCGCCGTCCAGGTGAACCGACCAGACGAAGTAAGGATTCGGCTCGTAATCGTCCATCTTCTTTTCCATCAGCAACGCATTCGTACACAGGTACACGAACTTCTTGCGCGCGATGATGCCCTTCACGATCTGTGGCATTTCCTTGTGCAGCAGCGGCTCGCCGCCTGCAATCGAAACGACCGGTGCGCCGCATTCGTCGACTGCGCCAAGGCATTCTTCGAGCGACAGACGCTGATTCAGGATCGGATCCGGATAATCGATCTTGCCGCAGCCATTGCAGGCAAGATTGCAGCGGAACAGCGGCTCCAGCATCAAGGCGAGCGGGTAGCGTTTGTTGCGCGAAAGGTGCTGACGCATGATGTATGCACCGACCCGGACTTTCTGTAGCAGCGGAATAGACAAGACGTCCTCCTTAAACTTCGCGTGCAGCGAGTGGTTGCATCAGTTTCGATGGCAACTTGAATTCGACTTTCTCTTCACGGCCCGCCATCGTCGTGACATCGACGGGCCCCAATGCGCGCAGCGCATCGATTACGTTCTCGACCATCTCTTCCGGTGCCGAAGCACCCGCCGTGATGCCGACAGTCTGCACATTCGCAAACCACTCCGGCTTCACTTCCGAACCGTCGGCGACGAGATAGCTCGCCACGCCGCTTTCGCTGCCGATCTCGCGCAGCCGGTTCGAGTTCGAACTGTTGGTTGCGCCCACCACCAGCAACACGTCGACCTCGTTGCTCAGTTCACGCACCGCCGCCTGGCGGTTTTGCGTGGCATAGCAGATGTCGCGCGTGTCAGGCCCGACGATGTCGGTGAAGCGACGCAGCAAGGCATTGATAATGCCACGTGTGTCGTCGACCGACAGCGTGGTCTGCGTTACATACGCGAGCGGCGTATCGGGCGGCAGGTCCAGATGCGCGACTTCCGCCTCGCTCTGCACCAGCACCACCTTGCCGGGAATCTGGCCGATCGTGCCTTCCACTTCCGGATGTCCGGCGTGGCCGATCAGAATCAGCGTGCGGCCCGCGCTCACATATTGGCGCCCTTGCACATGAACTTTGGTCACGAGCGGGCAGGTCGCGTCGAGCACGTCGAGGCCGCGTTGTTCCGCGTCGCGCTCGACTGTCTGAGCGACACCGTGCGCGCTGAAAATCGCCACGGCGCCTTGCGGCACCTCGTCAAGTTCTTCGACAAAGCGCGCGCCTTTCTGGCGCAGGTTATCTACCACATGGCGATTGTGAACAATCTCGTGGCGAACATACACGGGCGCGCCGTGTTGCTGTAACGCGCGATCGACGATCTCGATCGCACGAACAACCCCCGCGCAAAAGCCGCGGGGCTGAGCAAGGATCACTCGCATAAGTTGGCGAACTCCGACTGACGCGGATTTCGACGAAGCCGGTAAATATGACTTTATCGCCGCGACCATCTATCTAGTTGATGTCTTGAGCCCCGGCGACGCGCCGGTACAGCAAAACCAAACGCGCATTCTAACGCTATCAGGCCGGCTTTGCTCTGGCGCGCCCGCCCAGGTGCTGGGCCGGTGTCGCGGCCGTGGGGCCGCCACCCGGCATCCCCTTCATGACGCATGCGGCAATGATTACACGCTGCACCGGTTTGGCGGAACCCTTAAACTACGTGGTCTTGCGGCGTACGTTTGCGCCCGCTTTACAGAAAGGTTTCGAGGCTCGCTGGTGCGCGGTGCGCCGCTCGCGTGCGCGTTCAATCGAGGGTCATGCTGAATGGCGGTAGTCCTGTTTCTTCTTTCGTGTCTTTCCCTGCTGATCTGGTGCGTGTTGCTGTTCGCTCGCGGCGGGTTCTGGCGGGCGCGTCCCGCTGCGCCGCTCACCCTCGAAGCGCGTGAAGCGTGGCCGGCGGTCGCCGCCGTGGTGCCGGCCCGTAATGAAGTCGACGTGATTGCCGAGGCGGTCACCACGCTGCTTCAGCAGCGCTATGAAGGCGAATTCCACGTGATCGTCGTCGACGACCACAGCACCGACGGTACCGCCGACGCCGCTCGCGCGGCCGCGTTGCAGCTGCAGTGCCCGGATCGCCTGACCGTGCTGAGCGCGAAGCCGCTGCCGCCCGGTTGGTCGGGCAAGGTGTGGGCGCAATCGCAAGGCATCGAGGCGGTGCGCACGCTCGGCTTGCCTGCCGATTTTCTGCTGCTCACCGATGCGGACATCGGCCATCCCGCTGATGCCGTCGCGCAACTCGTCGCCCGGGCGGAGGCGGAAAAGCGCGACCTCGTCTCGCTGATGGTGCGCCTGCGCTGCGATTCGTTCTGGGAAAAGGCGCTGATCCCGGCCTTCGTGTTCTTCTTCGCCAAGCTGTATCCGTTCGCATGGGTGAACAACCCGCGCAATCGCACCGCGGCGGCGGCGGGCGGCTGCATGCTGGTGCGGCGCAGCGCGCTCGAGGAAGCGGGCGGCATCGAGTCGATTCGCGCCGAGCTGATCGACGATTGCAGCCTCGCCGCGCGTATCAAGCATCGCGGCACGGGGCGTCATCCGATCCGTCTGGATGTGGCGGCGCGTAGCGTGTCGCTGCGTCCGTACGATAGCTGGCGTGAGATCTGGAACATGATTGCGCGCACCGCATTCACCCAGCTGCATTACTCACCCCTGCTGCTGGCGGGCACGCTGGTGGGCATGACGATCATTTACCTGATGCCGCCTGTGGCCGCCTTGGTGCTGGGTCCTCTGGGCTGGCCCGCGTGGCTTGCGTGGGCGGCCATGTGCTGTGCTTATGCGCCCATGCTCAGCTACTACCGGCGTTCGCCGCTGTGGGCGCCGTTTCTGCCGCTGGTCGCGTTGTTCTACGTCGGTGCGACGTTCGCGTCGGCGGTGCGCTACTGGCGCGGTAAGGGCGGCCAATGGAAGGCGCGCGTGCAGGCGCCGGTGCAGGAGCGCTAGCACAGCGGTTGTGAAGCATTTGTCAGATGAAAAAAACGGCGCTCACCCGGGCGCCGTTTTTTTCGTCACCCCTTGGTGAGCAGCATGTACAGCTGAATCACCATGTCGGGCGAGAAGGTGAACGGCACCCAACCGTGGCCGGTATGGCGCATGACCAGCAGACGGTCGCCATTCGACTGTTTCTGCACGGCCATGACGGGATTCTTGGTCGACACGAAGCGCCAGCCAGGTGGGATGCCCGGGGGCGGCTCCGGCGTCATGGAGGCGCGCGCGTTCGACAATTCCTCGATCAGTTGCCCGATTTGCTCAGCACGCAGCGCGACCATCTGGCCGCCGATCGTCATCGTGATCTCGTTCCGCGCGGGGCGGTTGATTTCGAGCGTGGGTTGGATGCGAACTGCTGGTTCTTCGGCAGGCGTCGATGCCTGGTCCGCTGCGGCTGCCGCCTCTGCTTCCGTTGCAACCGCTTCGCCTTCGGCTTTGGATTCGCACGTGACGACGTGATCCACCGGCGCTTCCTGCGCGGCGGCTTGTGCGGATGTTTCGGGGATGTTTTCGGCCTGCGGGGCCACGACAGCCTGGATGAGCTGATCGACGCCCACTTCCAGCGCGCCGAGCTGTTCGTGAAGGTTCATGCGAGGTTTCTCTGGTAAGACCCACGATTTTACCTGCTGCGCGTAGGCTTTTACCTGCCGCAAACCAAGTGACGTTGTAACAAAGTGCGTGCAGGCCACGCCGGATCGCCAGCGCGGGCCGGCCTGACTCCATGCACGCTTCAGGGCTTTAAATACCCGGCTTGCCTGAACCATTCGATCGCATCGCTCAGGCCCTCGCGATACGGCCGCGCGCGATAGCCGAGCTCGCGTTCTGCCTTCGCCGACGTGAAATACATCTTGTTCTTCGACATTTTCAAGCCGTCGACGGTGACGAAGGGTTCGCGCTTCGTGAACCTGGCGACCGCTTCGGCGCCCATGGCGAGCGGATAAAGCGGCCAGCGCGGCAGACTCAGCGTCGGCGCCTTGCGGCCGGTCAGCGCCGCGATATCCGCGAGCATTTGTTGCAGCGGCAGATTTTCGCCGCCGAGAATGTAGCGCTCGCCGATCTTGCCTCGTTCGAGCGCCAGAAAATGGCCGGCGGCGACGTCGTCCACGTGCACGAGGTTCAGCCCCGTATCGACGAACGCCGGAATCTTGCCGAGCGCCGCTTCGACGATGATGCGCCCGGTCGGCGTCGGCTTGACGTCGCGCGGACCGATCGGTGTGGACGGATTGACGATCACCGCGGGCAGGCCGTCCTCGGCGATCATCCGCTCAACCGCACGCTCGGCCAGCACCTTGCTGCGCTTGTACACGCCGATCGCCTGGTCGGCCTTGAGCGGCGAGGTTTCATCCGCGGATTGGCCGGAACGGGTGACTTTCAGCGTCGCCACGCTGCTCGTGTAGACAATACGTTCGACCCCTTCCTTCAGCGCCGCGCGCATGGTCGCCTCGGTGCCTTCGAGATTCGAGCGCTCGATTTCGCTCGGGTCCGGCGCCCACAGGCGATAGTCGGCGGCCACGTGCAGCAGATAGCGCACGCCGCGCAGCGCGTTGCGCATCGACGCTTCGTCGCGCATGTCGCCGACGACGATTTCCGCATCCAGCGACTCGACGTTTTTGCGCGAACTGGTGGCGCGCACCAGCACGCGCACCTTGAAACCCTTCTGTTGCGCGATGCGCGCCACCGACGAGCCGACGAAGCCGGAAGCGCCGGTCACGAGCACGAGATCGCGATTCTGTTCGGTCATTCTCTTTCATTCCCTGCGTGACAGTCGACGGATTGTACGTGTCGCGCGCGCCGTGTGTCGCGGTGGGCGGCTTAAGCGTGCAGAGCGTGAACTAGGCGCGGCCGAGCAATCTCGCGGCGACGCGATTAGAATGCCGGCTTGAAAGATTTGCGTTGCATGGATCGACGCGCACGCGTGCATGATCGACAGAGGAGAGGACGGCATGGCCCCGGATCTGGATCAACGGATCGAAACGTATTACGTGCGAGTGCGCGGCACCGTGCAGGGCGTCGGCTTTCGCCACGCGACGGTGCGGCAGGCGCACGCGCTCGGTATCAAAGGATGGGTGGCGAATCTCGACGACGGTTCTGTAGAAGCGATGTTGCAGGGTTCGGCCAATCAGGTCGATCGGATGCTGTCGTGGCTGCGTCATGGGCCGCCGGCGGCGCGTGTGACCGAGGTGGCCGGCGAGGAGCGCGCAACCGGAAAACGTTACGAGCGTTTCGAGCAGCACTGAGCGAATGGACCCGGCGCAAAAAAAGGCGACGCGCCATCACATCGATAGCGCGTCGCCTTGCCGTTTGTGGGTCTTTGCGTGTCCGGCTCGCGGCCTCGTAGCACTTGGCGCTTATCGCGCCACCAGCAAGCTCTCCGCAAAGCCCCATTCATCTTCGATCCATTGATGGCTGCACACGAAGCCCGCATCGTCGGCGATCGCGGGCATCTCGTCCGCACGATATTTGTGGCTGCTCTCGGTCCAGATCGTTTCGCCCGCTTTGAGCGAGACCGTCAATTGCGCGGCGCCCACGTGCGCGGTGATATCGCGCCTGGCGCGCAGATGCATCTCGATGCTGCGCGCGTCCGGATTGAAGCGCGCGACGTGTTCGAACGCATCGAGCGGAAAGTCGCCGTCGAGCTCGCGATTGATGCGCGCCAGCAAATTCAGATTGAACGATGCGGTTACGCCGATCGAATCGTCGTAGGCGGCCACGAGTACCGGCGTCGGCTTGAGCAGATCCGTGCCGAGCAGCAACGCGTCGCCGGGCGCGATCATGTTGCGGATATCGCGTAGAAAACGCGTTGCCGCGAGTCTGCCGAAATTACCGATCGTACTGCCAAGAAACAGCACGAGTAACCGTTCGTCCGCCGCGCGGTTCTTACTCACTTCGGCGAGGCCGGCCAGGTAATCGCGTTCATACCCGACAATCGAAATCCGCTCGATGTCGCCGAGTTCGCGCCTGCACAACTGCAATGCGCTGCGCGAAATTTCAATCGGGCAGTAAGAAGTGGGGCGCTTTTTACACAGCGCTTCCAGAATGCGCCGCGTTTTACGGCCGCTGCCGCTGCCAAGTTCGGCGACGGTCACGTCGTGCGGCAAGTGCGCGACGATGTCCGCTGCGTGCTTCGCGAGCAGCCGCTCCTCGGCGCGCGTCACGCCGTATTCGGGCAGTACGGTGATCACTTCGAACAGCGCGGAGCCTACTTCGTCATACAGATACTTCGACGGCAGCTCTTTCTGCGGCGCGTGCATGAGGCCGGCGCGGACGTCGGCGGCGAAGGCGGCGCGCAGCTCAGGTGCTGCTTCGTGCGAGAGGGCTGGCTGGGTCATGCTGGCTCCAGGAGTCACATTCGATGAGCGGGATTGCTGGCCGGGCGGCGGCATGCGCGGTGAAACGAGGGTGACGCATGCCGTGGGAAAGAAGGGCTGGCTCGGTCCGCGTGGACTGCCTTTGCCGGCCCGGCGCACTGATGTTGCAAATGACAATTGCAAATGATGACGGCAACGGATGTCTTTTCAGATGACGTTGCAAACGGTGTCGCTGGACTTTGTAGCAAGATTCGCGCTTGAGCGACCGCACGGAAGGTTGCCGACGTTGCAGCGCCGGATTTGCCCGTGCGCATGAAGTTATGTTCTAGTGCATCGCCGCGCGATGCGCACGGAATAAATTGCTGCTTGCGGCAAGGTATGTTCGGGCACGTTGGCGGAGAACCCGTCTAGAATGCCCGCTTGCGTCACATATCGAAGATAAAAATGCAGCGCTTAATCCGTACTGCCTGCTTGTGAGACACCACTTCTAATGACAACAACTCAGGCCGCGCAGCCGCATGCCGCGCGGCACACCCCTGTATTTGCATTGCACGTCGAAACGCTCACGTAACGGACCGGGCAATGAACCAGTATGACCCAAAACGCGGTATCGCGTTGTCAGTCGGCGCGGCCGCGATGTTTGCATTGCTATCCGCCTACGCCAAGCTGCTTGCGCCGTTGAGCGGCCTCGACATTTTCGCGTGGCGTGTCGTGTGGACCGTGCCCGGCGCGCTGTTGCTGATCGTGTTGCGCAAACGACAGCCCGTTCTCCGGCAACTTCTTTACCGCATGGTGGCGAACCCGAAACTCGGCGCGGCGATGGTTGTCAGCGCGGTTTTGCTAGGCGCGCAACTGTGGGTGTTTCTCTGGGCGCCGCTGCATGGCCGGATGCTTGAAGTCTCGCTCGGCTATTTTTTGCTGCCGCTGGTCATGGTGCTCGTAGGTCGCTTTTATTATCACGAGCGTCTCGATGGTTTGCAGTGGCTAGCGGTTATCTGTGCCGCTTTGGGCGTCGCGCATGAACTGTGGATAACGGGCGCGTTTTCGTGGCCGACCTTGCTCGTCGCACTCGGTTATCCACCGTGTTTCGTGCTGCGCCGCAAAATCAACCAGGATTCGCTGGCGATGTTCACGGTGGAAATGGCGCTGCTGTTGCCGGCAGCGATCGTGTTCGTCATCAGCGGCGGCTCGCTGACGACGATCGGCGGCCGTCTCGACATGTGGTGCCTGCTGTTGCCGGGCCTCGGCGCGCTCAGCACCCTTGCGCTGGCTTCGTATCTCAAGGCGAGCCGTTTGCTGCCGGTTGCGTTGTTCGGCATCCTCGGCTATATCGAGCCGGTGTTGCTCGTGCTTGTCTCGATCACGTTGCTTGGCGAGACGCTGAGCGCGGCGCAGTTAGCCACGTATATTCCGATCTGGATTGCGGTCGCGCTAACGGCATTGCATGGAGTGCGTCTCGTTCGCCTCGATCGCTTCACGCAACGCGGGTCGCCAGCCAAGACCGAACAACGCTTCAGCGAGGACGAATAGCGGCCCGATCAGCAGGCCGATCATGTCGTCGACAAAGGCCGGCTTGCGATGCTCGTATGCCACGTGGCCGATGAACTGAAACACCCAGCCGATCACAAAGAGACCGATACCCGAACCGAGCCACGTCAACGTCGATTGCCCGGCGAGCCACTGTCCGCATGCGACGCACAACGCCGACACCCCTGCCATCATTACGCCGAGCGGCACGTCGAGCACGAGGTAATAGACGGTGGCCGCGGTGAACAACACCCACGCGGGCGACAACGCGAACGGCAGCGCGCCGACACTGAAAGCGGGCCGGCTCAACAACACGGCCAATGCCAGCACGATCATCGGAATGCCGATGAAATGCGTGGCGATATTGCGCCGGTCACGATGGTAGGCCGCGTATTGCGTAAGCTGTTGCGTCAGCGTTCTCATGGATGCCGCTCCTCGGTCGAAGTCAGCATAATCGAGATCAGCGTCCATGCGAAGCGCCCATAAAAAAAGGCGAGTCGTGAGACTCGCCCTCCCTGAACGGCACAGTCGGCTTCGATTAACTACGCATGCGTGGCCGGTGGGTGCCGAAACCGTCCACGTGTTATTGCGTTTTCGTCGTGTCGGTCATTGCGCCGTCGGCTTTTACCGGGCCAGTGCTGGCCTCTTTCGTGCTCGCCGTTTTGGTCTTCTCTGCGCTTGATTCCACAGCGGTCTTCTTGGTGGCTTTATGCATCTTTGCCGTGTGAGCGGCGGAAGTCTTTTTCACATGCGCCTTCGTGGCGGTCTTCGTCGGCGCTTTCGCTGCGGCGGTGCCTTCGTCAGTAGCGCCCGTTTGCGCGGCGGTGCTGGCCTTCAGATTCGCTTGACCGGCGGGCTGCGTTTGCATGGGCTGCGCGGCCGAGGGGGCGGCGGTTTGTGCGAATGCGGTCGACACGAGCAGAGCGGAAGCGAGAGCGGCGAAAAGCGTCTTCATGGTGTAACTCCTGGTTTAACCGGTTGATTCTTGTGTCGCAGCTGAAATGTTTCAGCGCTGCCGGTTTAACGTTGGGCGGAGGACAGGAGTTGACGGCGCTCTGGTGACAAAACGTAACGGCTGAAACATATCGGGGTCCTGATTCAGCCTGAGACGGGCGAGGCGGCGCAAACGTATCCCGCCTCGATCCGGCAACGATTCCGTGACGCGTTACTGAAAGGGGTTCTGCACGACGCCCGGTTTCGCATCCGGTTCGTCCTTCACCTTCGCCGGCAGGTTGGTTTGCGCCTGCAGTGCAGCCACCACCGCATCGACCGCTTCTTTCAGCGCGAGCGCCGCCTTCAGCCCGCGCTGGTCTTGAGTCAACGCCAGCGTTCCGTTCAGCACGACGCGTGTGGTGCCGTTGCTGACCGTGAGGGCATCGCCCTGGATGTTGAGCACGTCGTCATCGTTCGAATAGGGTTTAAACACCTTTTAGTCCTCCCGGTCGCTGGTCTTTGAGGTTCTCCGGAATGCCCGGAAAACGGATGCCCGATGCCGCCTCGAGTTCGTGGATCGTCTTGATGTCGTAACGATTGGTCGAGACATTGTCCACCATCACTGCGAACGCCATCTGCCGGGACGGCACGTAGACGACCTTGAACAATTGCGTCGGCACGAAGACGCGTGTCGGTCCGATGGTTTGCAATTGCCGGCCGCTGAAAATCGGCCCGGTGACCACATACGTATCGTCGTACGACATCGAAATCTTGCGCACCGATGTTTCGATGCGCGCCCACAAACGCTGATTGTTCTCGCGATTTTGCGGCACGACGTTGGCAAGCGAAAACGATTGCGCCATCGCTTCCTGATTCCAGCGATTGCCCGCCGGACTCATATGACCGCGATCGAAACCGCTGCGCTTATAGTCAGCCAATGTTGCGCCTTCGCCGTCGGGCAAACGCGCGTCTTCGAAGAATTTGTTGGTGCGCACCATGTCTTTGGCGGCTTCGATATGGTCGCGCGTCAGGTGCTCGGCGGACCACAGCGGACCATGTGTAATACCCGAATGCAGAACCGCGAAATCGCTGTAGCAAAGCATGCGCGTTTTCGGCGCCATCTTCTGATTGCTCAGAACCGGCCATTGCGCATTTGGGGTGAACTGGGTGCAGGAAGGCGCTGCGCTCGCGTGAGCGGCAACGGCGAACAACAGACAGGCAAACCACTTCTTCATGTGTCAGTCAGTCGAGAGATGGGCGCGCAAGTATAGCGTCGCGAGCCCGTTTCGAGCGACGTGAAATGAATGTGCGCAGGGCACGGGGTGATGAAAATGAAGCGAGCGCATGAAGCGCCCATACCGCGGCGCCCAAAAAAAAAGGGGCCGCCTTGCGGCGACCCTAATGCGTGGACTTCCGACTCTACGCACGCAAACTTAAGATGGGCTTAAGCGCGCGGAAAGCGGAGGATGATGTGTGTGCTGGCGTACGAACTCCCGCACGCCTTCGCCCGCGCACTGGCGGCGCGATTTGCGTGATTGGGCGTTCCGGCCGACAAGAAAGCGCTGAAACCTAATTGTCGAATACGCTGTTTTCGGCGCGCACGTTTTGGCGGTCGACGGCTTGCAAACGCCAGAAGCCGCTCGTCGGCGCACGCGTGGGCAACGCTGTCCATGCTGCCGCACCTTGCGCCGCGCTAACGCGTTGCTTGCGATCGACATGCAATCCACGCAGCGTGCACAGCGGTGCGTCCGCACTCGGCGCACACAGGGTGGTCACGCCGTTCTCGTCGTGTAACTCGCCCCAAGGGGGCAGATCGATCCCTTGATGCGCTTCCCTCGACCACCGGTGTTCTTCGGTGTCGAGCCATAGCACAGCGTAATCGTGGTTGACGGTGGGATCGGAACCGTTAATAAGGATGGTGAGTCGCATGGCAGTTCCGTACAAATTGCGAAGTATTGCTTTATCAGTCTATGCCGCAACGCGCGTTATGCAAGGCAAAAGGTACGACGAGTTCCGCAGCGCCGCCGCGGGCATACGGACGACGTCGCCGCGGGCGGCGACGATACCCGCGCTTACGCGAGATCCACCGAGCCCGTCAAATCGCCAAGCGGCGCGAGTCGGCCAGGGTACGTGCGCGATGTGAACCGTGCAGCCCGGATCAAGATGCGAATCTCGGCAACCCGGATCTGGATGGCATCGGACATAAGCAGGGCGTCCGGATGCCTCGCGATGGCTCTTGATAGATGACCGCTCCTTGCTTCGCGCTATCATGCTGATCTGTATCCGATGAACAGCAGAAACGGCAGCCAAGATGGCAAAAGAAGAGCAGACAGGAGCGGGACGCAAGCATGCGAGGGCACGCGGTGCGACGGCGTCGACTTCGCAAGACGATGCGGTGGTGTCCCACGTGGACGGCACCCACTCCTCCGATCCCGCCGATGAAGAGAGCACCGGCGGATCGACCTATCTCGTGCCCGGGCTTGAGCGCGGTCTGCGCATCCTCGCCGAGTTCAGCGCGCGTGAGCCAATCCTGGGCGCACCCGAATTGTCGAAGCGCATCGGCATTCCACGCACCACCACCTTCCGTCTATTGCAAACGCTCGAAGCGCTCGGCTTTCTGGAACGCGTGAACGGCGACCGCTATTTCCGTTTAAGCGTCGCGGTGCTGCGGCTCGGCTTCGAGTATCTGAGTTCGCTCGAACTGACCGACGTCGGCACACCGATTCTCGAACGCTTGCGCGACGCGACCGGCCTCAGCACGCATCTGCTGATCCGCGATCAGCGCGACGTGGTGTTCGTCGCCAAAGCGCAGACGCATGAGCCGATGTTCAGTTCGGTGAAGGTGCATGTCGGCACACGCTTGCCCGCGCATGCGACCGTGCATGGCCAGGTGTTGATGGGCGATTTGAGCTTCGAGGAATTGCGTCAGCTCTATCCTGAAGCACAACTCGAACGCTTTACCGAACGCACGCCGGCAACGGTCGAAGAACTGTATGGACGAGTGCGCGAAAGCGCCGCGCTCGGCTATGCGTTGAGCGAAGCGTCGTTCGAGCGGGGGATTTCGGTGGTGAGCGCGCCGGTGCGGGATCAGAGCGGCAAGATCGCCGCAGCGCTGACTGTCACGATTCCGCGTTCGGATATCGGTGAAGCCGAAGAACGCGAACCGCTCATCATCGCGGTGTGCGCGGCGGCGCTCGAACTGTCCGAACGTCTCAGCTATCGTCCGCGGCCCGACGATCCGACTGCGGCTCAGGCACGCCGCAAGCCGGTCGCGGCCCACTAATTCCGCTTATGTGCAACGGCCCGGCTGTTTTCACAGCCGGGCCGTTTGCTTGACTGCTTTCGTTCCCATCAGAACGAGTGGTGAATGCCAGTCAGGAGAATAGTCTGGTTCCGGTTGCTCGACACACCTGCCGTAAAGAACGCGGCATCCGTATTCGAGCCCGCGCGCTCATACAGCGCATTCACATACAGCTGCGTCGACTTCGACAGTGCGTAGATATCGCCGATCTCGAACTGGGTCCAGCGATGGCCTGCCAGGGTGGTCGTCGCGGCGCCGCCCGCGACGGTGTTGAACGGCGTGAACTGGTAATTCGCGCCGACGTCGTAGCTCTGATACGTGTCCGAGTGCCCGGTCGATTCCAGCTTCACGCGCGTGTACAGACCATGCACCAGCAGCTTGCCGAACTGGTACGACGCGCCCGCGCCCATGTTCTCGACCTTGCCTGCGGCGTAGTTCGCCGACGCCACACCCTGGAAGTTGGTGATGCCGGTCGTCACGATCGACGGCGTACGGTCATGCTCGTTCGCATAGGTCGCACCGGCCTTGAAAGGACCGTTCGCATAGCTAAGTGCAAAGCTTAGCGTCTTGCCGGTCGAGAAGTTGGTCGTGTTGCCGAGACCCATCATCGCGCCGACCGAGAAACCGTTGAAACTCGCCGAACGGAATTTCACTGAGTTGTCGAACGGCACCACCCCGGTGTCGGCGAGTTCGTCGATGTTGCCCGGGTGGAACGCGTACCAGCTCGCAGCCTGATAAGCCGTGCTCAACGGCCCCAGCACGTCGAAGCTGAACGGCGTCTGATGACCCAGTGTCAGCGTGCCGATCTTGTCCGAACTTAAGCCCACGAACGCCTGGCGATTGAACAGCGTGCCGGCCTTGGCGAAGTTACCCGTGTTCGTGTAGAAGCCGCTTTCCAATTGGAAAACCGTCTTCAGACCGCCGCCCAGATCCTCGACGCCCTTCAGGCCCCAGCGGTCAGGCTGCATGTTGCCCTGTTCCTCGATCCATTTCGAATGGCCACCCGCATTGCTGATATACGCGACGCCGGCATCCAGGCTGCCGTATAGCGTCACACTGCTCTGTGCCCATGCGCCAGTCGTTGCGCAGATTGCCGTCAAGCCGGCCGCGATGATGTGCTTCACCGTTGGTTCTCCTGATCACACGACGGATAGCTCGCGCCGATTCGTCGTCCCTGATCCTTGCTTTGGGTTGAATGCAGCTTTGGGTTTATGCGCCAAAACTGCTACGTTTTATGTTCCACCTATGGGCGTTTGTATCGCCTATGGAAAAGTATAGTGATTCTCGGCGTGGTCAAAATAAATTTTCGGACCCCGTACAAACCCGTATGAAGGGCTCGGCATTTGTCTGAAAATTATGGGCAAACCCAAGCCCGTAAAGGGTTGCACGCACGCGAGCCCATTCACGCCAAAACCCGCAAAGCTGTGTTCTGAACGCCACAGTCGGTGTTTTCCCCTACCAGCCCAGATTTTTATTTTCTCTGGGCAAAGCCAATCCTATAATTATCCATACACGAACTGATGTTCCTTATATGGAACATAAGGCTTCAGGAGAAGGCGAGAAATGACTGATCAATGGCGCTGCGCCGGCCATGCCGGCGACCTGTCCGAAGACGCGCCGCTCGAGTTCAAACTCGACGGCACCGAAATCGGCATCTACAAGGTGGGCGATGCGCTGTACGCGCTGGAAAACGTCTGCCCCCATGCGTACGCGTTGCTGACGCAGGGCTTTGTCGACGGCGACACCGTCGAATGCCCGCTGCACGAAGCCGTGTTCCATATCCCGACCGGCAAATGCCTGAAAGAGCCCGGTGGCCGCGACCTGAAGATGTACTCGGTACGTCTCGCCGGCGAAGAAATCCAGATCAAGGTGGAATGACATGCGAGAGCAAACCGTGAACTTCAATCCCTTCCTGAAGCCGTGGCTCGCGCCGCAGCCGAACAACGTCGCCGGCAAGGGCGTGATCGAAAAGCCGGGCGAGACCGAAAACTTCATCTGGCAAACGCGTAAGGCTGAGCCGACCCAATACGAAAACGACTTCGGCGACGCGCTCGAAAAAGTTTTCGAAGCCGGCGCTGTGGAGTTGCAGGAAGTCGTCGACGGTTTGAATGACGTTGGGTTCCGCACGCCGGAAGGCAATGCATGGGACGCCGACCGCCTCGCCGCCGAATTCCGTCTGCTCGCCGAATAAGCGCGCTTTCCCGAACACGTTTTATCGCTTTCGTATCCGGAGTCTCTTCATGACGTCCCCCACTACAACGACACAAGCCGCTGACCCGATCCAGTCCTACCTGGATAAAGGCTTGCGCAATTACTGGTATCCCGTTGCACCGAGCTGGCAAGTCGGCGACGCGCCGATCGGCATCACGCGCCTCGGCGACCAGATCGTGCTGTGGCGCGACAAGGAAGGTAAGGTCCGCGCGCTCGAAGACCGCTGCCCGCATCGTGGTGCGCGTCTCTCGCTCGGCTGGAATCTCGGCGGCAGTGTTGCGTGCTGGTATCACGGCATCGAAATCGACGGCGCCGGCACGGTGACCAAAGTGCCGGCTGTGTCGAACTGCCCGCTGGAAGGCCAGAAATGCGTGAAGTCGTATCCGGTTGAAGAACACGCCGGCGCGATCTTTCTGTGGTTCGGCGACGACGCTCATAAGGAACCGGCGCCGCTCGTGCTGCCGGAAGAACTGGTCGGCGAGGAATACGCGAATTTCCTGTGCATGTCGAACTGGAAGTGCAATTACCAGTACGCGATCGACAACGTAATGGACCCCATGCACGGTGCGTATCTGCACGCGACGTCGCACTCGATGGCCGAAGGCGACAAGCAGGCCGACATGCGTGTGCGTAAAACCGAAACCGGTCTGATGTTCGAAAAGGTCGGCCAGCGTGATGTGAACTTCGACTGGGTCGAGCTCGGCGAAACCGGCACGCTGTGGATGCGCCTCGCGATTCCGTACAAGAAGAAGTTCGGCCCGGGCGGCAACTTCGGGATCATCGGCTTCGCCACACCGGTCGACGAAGACAACTGCCAGGTTTACTTCTGGCGCACGCGCAAGGTGTCGGGCTGGCAGCGCGACGCATGGCGCTTCATGTATCGCAACCGTCTGGAAGCGCTGCACTGGGCCGTGCTGGAACAAGACCGCTATGTTCTCGAAAGCATGGCGCCGAATGCGCGCGAACACGAATTCCTCTATCAGCACGACGTCGGCATGACGCGTGTGCGCCGCATGTTCCGTCAGCGCGCGCAGCAGCATTTCGCTGAACTGGATGCGCATCGTGCTCAAGCCGCACAGGCCGGCACCGCGCAAAACGAAGCAGCGGGCCACAGCCATGCATAACGAAGCGTCACCGGCATTGTCAGCACTCAAAGGCCGGCGCGTCCTCGTGACGGGCGGCGCGCGCGGTCTCGGCGCGGCGTTCGTTCGCTCGCTGGTGCAAGCCGGTGCGCAAGTGGTGTTCGGCGACGTGCTGCATGACGAAGGCCGGGCTCTCGCTACTGCGCTGGTTGCGCAAGGCCACGCGGTGACGTACCTGCCGCTCGATCTCGCCAACCCCGCCAGCATCAAGCAGTGCGCGGATCAGGCTGCGGCGCAACTCGGCGGCCTCGACGCACTGATCAACAACGCGGCGATCACCAACTCCGGCGGCAAGTTCGCTGACGAGTTGTCGGTCGATACGTGGGACGCCGTGATGAACGTCAACGTCCGTGGCACCTGGCTGATGAGTACGGCCGCGCTGCCGTATCTGCGCGACTCGGGCCGCGGCAGCATCGTCAACATCGCTTCCGATACAGCGATGTGGGGGGCGCCTAAGCTGCTGGCGTATGTCGCGAGCAAGGGCGCGGTGATTTCGATGACCCGTTCACTGGCGCGCGAATTCGGCGCGCACAACGTGACGGTCAACGCGATCGCACCGGGTCTCACCGAAGTCGAAGCGACCGCCTACGTGCCTGCCGAGCGTCACCAGTATTACCTGCAAGGCCGCGCGCTGACGCGCGCACAAGTGCCCGACGACGTCACCGGGCCGGTGCTGTTCCTGTTGTCCGATGCCGCGCGCTTCGTGACTGGCCAGTTGCTGCCGGTCAACGGCGGCTTCGTGATGAATTGATCTTGTCGAATCGTAAGGAGAAAGAGATGGCGGACGCCGATATCGAACGCAAATCGTGGGACCAACCTGCGGACGCGAGCTTTGCACAGTGGCTCGACAGCCGCGTCGCGCGCCTGGAAACGCGTCGCTATGACTGGGACGCGCTGAAGTTTCAGGCCGACTACGACCCGAAATATCGCCGCGCGCAAATGCGCTATGTCGGCACGGGCGGCACGGGCGTCGCGAAAGACATGAATACGGTGCCCGCAGGCGGCTTCACGTTCTCGACCATGGTGATCCCGGCCGGGAACATCGGCCCGAGCCATATTCATATGGATGTCGAAGAAATTTTCTTCGTGCTGCGCGGCAAGATGAAAGTGATCTGCGAGAAAGACGGCGAAACATGGGAAGCCGTGCTTGGCGAACGCGATCTGATTTCGGTGCCTCCGGGCGTGTATCGCACGGAAGTGAACATCGGTGAAGAAGACGCGCTGATGTGCGTGATGCTCGGTGCAGCCAAGCCGATTACGCCGACGTATCCGCCGGATTCGCCTTTGGCCAAGCTCAAGCGCTAAGCCATTGGTTACGAGTTACCAGCGCCGTTTTGAAAACACCCGCGAAGGAAATCATGTCCGCAGTCCCATCCGCTACCGCCGATCAGAACGCCACGCTCGAAGCGCGTCTCGCGCGCTTTCCGGCGCAGCAGATCGGGCTGGCCTCGCAACGCGCGGTGAGCTATCGCGAAGTGGATAGCGCAGAAAGCGAAGCGCTGCCGCTCGTGTTGCTGCACGGTATCGGGTCGGGCGCGGCGTCGTGGGTGCAGCAATTCGAAGTGCTGGGTGAGAGGCGCCGTGTACTGGCGTGGGATGCGCCGGGGTATGGCGCGTCCACGCCGGTAGAGGCCGATTCGCCGGCAGCCAGCGATTACGCAGCTGTATTGAAGGCGTGGCTTGACGCACTCGGCATCGAACGTTGCGTGCTGCTCGGCCATTCGCTCGGCGCGATTATCGCCGGCGCGTTTGCTGCGGCCCATCCGCAGCGTGTGGCCGGTTTGTTGTTGTTGTCGCCGGCTGGCGGCTATGGTGCCGCATCCCCCGAGGTGCGCAATACGAAACGCAATCAACGTCTTGCGATGATCGAAGCGCTCGGTCCGCAAGGCCTTGCCGAAAAGCGCAGCACCAATATGGTGTCGGCTCACGCCAGCGACGAAGCGAGCGCATGGGTGCGCTGGAACATGTCGCGCGTGATCCCGCATGGCTACGTACAAGCCACCCATTTGCTCGCCAACGCCGATCTTGCAAGCGACCTCGCGCGCTTCAAAGGCCGCATCAGCGTTGCAGTCGGCGCTGAAGACACCATTACGACACCCGAAGCCTGCGAGCGACTCGCCCTGGCCGCGGGCACCCAATTGCAGGTCGTGCCACGCGCGGGGCACGCCGGCTATATCGAAGCATCCGCCGCGTACACCGCGATCATCGACGCGTTCTGTCGCGCGAGCGACGGACAACGGAGCCAATGAATGACGCCCGACACGATTAGCACCGAGCGCGACGCGGACGACGACCACAACGACACCGGCAGCGATGTCAGCTACCGGGTGCCGGGTCTCGAACGCGGTCTGAAGATTCTCACGGCGTTCTCGCCACGCGAGCCGGTTCTCGGCGCGCCGGAATTATCGAAGCGCCTGAAGATTCCCCGCACGACGGTGTTCCGTCTGCTGCAAACGCTCGAATCGCTCGGCTTTCTCGAGCGTGCCGACAAGGACCGCAACTATCGCCTCGGCGTGGCGGTGCTGCGGCTCGGTTTCGAATACCTCAGCTCGCTCGAATTGACCGACCTCGGCTTGCCGATCATCGAAGCACTGCGTGACGACACCGGCCTCACGAGCCACATCGTGATTCGCGATGGTCGCGATGTCGTGTTCGTCGCCAAGGCGCAAAGCCATGCGCCGATTTTCAGCTCGGTGAAGGTGAATGTCGGCACGCGTCTGCCGGCTTATGCGACGACGCACGGCCAGGTGCTGATGGGCGACATGACGCTCGACGAGTTGAAGAAGCTCTATCCCGAGCCGGAACTCGAACGCTTCACGAAGCAAACGCCCGCCACGATCGACGACCTGTATGAACGGATTCGCGACGACGCCAAGCGCGGTTTCGCGATCAGCGAGTCGTCGTTCGAACGCGGCATTTCGGTGGTCAGCGCGCCGGTGCGCAACGACACGGGCCGCATCGTCGCCGTCATCACGACGACGATTCCGCGTCACGAGATCGATGCATCGCTGCTCGACAGCGGCCTGATCGACAAGGTCCGCCGCTCGGCTGACGAACTGTCGCAACGGCTTAACTATCGGCCGGCGAGTGGTCCGAACGCGGGCTCGAAATACATGAAGGCATTGGGGCTCAAATGATTCAAATCGACTTGACCGGGCAGGTGGCGGTGGTGACGGGCGGCTCGTCCGGCATCGGCCTCGCGACTGCCGAACTGTTTCTGCGGGCCGGCGCATCCGTTGCGATCTGCGGTCGTGACAGCGAACGTCTCGCGCAAGCGGAAGCCGTGTTGAAGGCGCAGTTTCCTGACGCACAACTGCTCGCGCAAACCTGCGACGTGCTCGACGCCGACGAAGTGAACGCCTTCGCCCACGTGGTGCAAACGCGTTTCGGCCGCACCGACATGCTGGTGAACAACGCCGGCCAGGGCCGCGTATCGACCTTCGCCGACACCACCGACGACGCCTGGCGCGAAGAGCTCGACCTCAAGTACTTCAGCGTGATCCGCCCCACCCGCGCGTTCCTGCCGATGCTGCGCGACGCCGCTAACCCAGCAGTGGTCTGCGTGAATTCGCTGCTTGCGCTGCAACCGGAGCCGCACATGGTCGCGACCTCGTCGGCGCGTGCCGGCGTGCTGAGCCTGATCAAATCGCTCGCGGTAGAACTCGCGCCACAACGCATTCGCGTGAATTCGATTCTGATCGGCATCGTCGAATCGGGTCAATGGCGCCGCCGTTACGCCACGCAAGCGCAGCCGGGCCAGAGCTGGGAAGACTGGACCGCCGAACTCGCGCGCAAGAAAAACATTCCGCTAGGCCGCTTCGGTCGCCCCGAAGAAGCCGCTCAAGCGCTCTTTTACCTGGCTACGACGCTGTCGTCCTATACGACGGGCAGTCACATCGATGTTTCTGGAGGCGTTGCACGACATGTCTAACAAAACCACCGTTGGCGAGCTGATCGCCGCTTTTCTCGAGCAATGCGGCGTTCAAACCGCATTCGGCGTGATCTCGATCCACAACATGCCGATCCTCGACGCGATCCACAACCGCGGCAAGATCCGCTACGTCGGCGCACGTGGCGAAGCTGGCGCGGTGAATATGGCCGATGGCCTGGCGCGTGTGTCGGGCGGCCTTGGCGTTGCGTTCACCAGCACGGGCACCGCAGCGGGTAACGCAGCGGGCGCGATGGTCGAAGCACTGACGGCAGGCACCGCGTTGCTGCACGTCACCGGCCAGATCGAAACCGAATACCTGGATCAGGACCTCGCGTATATCCACGAAGCGCCGGACCAACTGTCGATGCTGTCGTCGATCTCGAAGGCCGCGTTCCGCGTGCGCTCGGTCGAAACCGCGCTGCCGACGATCCGCGAAGCCGTGCGTGTCGCGCAAACCGCACCGAGCGGTCCGGTCAGCGTCGAAATTCCGATCGACATTCAAGCGGCCGAAATCGAATGGCCCGTCGATCTCGCCGCGCCGCACGTCACCCCACTCACGCATTGCCGCAAGCGTGTCGCGCAATTGGCTGAACAACTGGTGACGGCAAAGCGTCCGTTGCTGTGGCTCGGCGGCGGTACGCGTCACGCGCGTGCCGCGGTCGAGCGTCTGGTGGCGTTGGGCTTCGGCGTGGTGACTAGCGTGCAAGGTCGCGGCGTGTTGCCGGAAGATCATCCGGCGACGCTTGGTGCGTTCAACGTGCATGCTGCTGTCGAAAGCTTCTACAAGACATGTGATGCGCTGGTGGTGGTGGGCTCGCGTCTGCGTGGCAATGAAACGCTGAAGTACAAGCTGGCGTTGCCCCGACCGCTGTATCGCATCGATGCTGACGCGCTCGCCGACAACCGCGGCTATCGCAACGACATGTTCGTACATGGCGACGCATCGGCCGTGCTGGAAGAACTCGCGACGCTGCTCGAAGGGCGCCTGAAGGTCGATCCGACGTTCGCACAAGACCTGGCCGCCGCGCGTGAAAGCGCTGTCGCCGATGTGGGCAAGGGCCTCGGCCCGTACAAGCGCCTCGTCGACGCGCTGCAACAGGCAGTGGGCCGCGACTACAACTGGGTGCGCGACGTCACGATCTCGAACAGCACGTGGGGCAATCGCATGCTGAAGATCTTCTCGCCGCGCGCAGGCGTGCATGCTCTTGGCGGCGGCATCGGCCAGGGCATGCAGATGGGTATCGGCGCAGCGCTCGCTGGGAACGCCGCCAAGACCGTGTGCCTGGTGGGTGACGGCGGCCTGATGGTCAACGTCGGCGAACTCGCGACGGCTGTGCAGGAAAACGCCAACGTGATGATCGTGCTGATGAACGACCAGTGCTACGGCGTGATCCGCAACATTCAGGACGCGCAATACGGCGGCCGCCGCTGCTACGTCGATCTGCATCAGCCGGATTTCGCGCAGTTCTGCGAGAGCCTGAAGCTCACGCACTACCGCATCAAATCGCTCGACCAGGCTGAAGACATGATCCGCGAAGGCATGGCGAAGACCGGCCCGGTGCTGGTCGAAGTGGACATGCTGTCCGTTGGCTCGTTCGCCACCGCGTTCGCCGGGCCACCGGTCAAGGAACAGGAGCCGGAACATGCATGAGGCCGGCTACGCAGGGCATCACGCGCCCGTCGACGTCGTCATGATCGGCTTCGGCGCGATCGGCCAGGCGGTGTACCGCTCGGTCGTCGCCGATCCGACTGTGCGCGTCTCGCACGTGATCGTGCCGGAACGCCATATGGCGTCGGTGCGTGAAGTGGTGGGGTCGTCGGTCGACGTGGTGGCGTCGGTGTCCGCGTTGAACAGCCAGCCGCACTTCGCGCTGGAATGCGCGGGGCACAGCGCATTGGTCGATCACGTGGTGCCATTGCTGAAAGCCGGCACCGATTGCGCGGTCGCGTCGATCGGTGCGCTCTCCGACATGCTGCTGCTGGACGCGCTGTCCGCTGCGGCCGATGAGGGTGACGCGACGTTGACACTATTGTCCGGTGCGATCGGCGGCGTGGATGCATTGGCTGCAGCCAAGCTCGGCGGTCTCGACGAAGTGCTGTACACGGGCCGCAAGCCACCTACGGGGTGGCTCGGCACGCCCGCGGAACAGGTTTGCAATCTGCACACGCTGACCCAAGAGCGCGTGATTTTCGAAGGCAGCGCGCGCGAAGCGGCGCGGCGCTATCCGAAGAACGCCAACGTCGCCGCGACGATTGCATTGGCCGGTCTTGGTCTGGACCAGACCACCGTGCGCCTGATCGCCGATCCGAACGTAACGCGCAACGTGCATCGCATCGTGGCGCGCGGCGCATTCGGCGAGATGTCGCTGGAAATGTGCGGCAAGCCGCTGCCGGACAATCCCAAGACCTCCGCACTGACCGCGTATAGCGCGATCCGTGCGCTGCGCAATCGCGCGGCTCGCTGCGTGATTTAAGACATTCGCTGAATAGTTGAAGCAAACCGGAACGACCGACATGACTCACTTCGATACCAGCCTCGTGCCAACCGGCGATATTTTCATCGGCGGCGAATGGCGGCAAGGGCGTGGCAACCCGTACAAAAGCCTGTATCCGGCGGATCAGTCGGTCAACATGGAAATCTCTACGGCCAATGCCGACGACGCACGCGAAGCTGTGGAAGCCGCAGATATCGCATGGCGCAAGGCGGATTGGTCGGGACTGAAGCCGCATCAACGCGCGCTGATTCTGTATCGCATCGCCGATCTGATCATGACGCGTCACGAAGCGCTCGCGCAATTGCAACGCCGCGACAACGGCAAGCCGATCGGCGAAACGCGTGTGCTGGTGGCAAGCGCCGCCAACACGTTCCGCTATTTCGCGGCCTGCCTTGAAACGCTCGACGAAGAAGTCACGCCTTCGCGTGGCGACTATCTGACGATGAGCATTCACGAACCGATCGGAGTGATCGCGGCGATTACGCCGTGGAATTCGCCGATTGCTTCCGATGCACAAAAGCTCGCTCCGGCATTGGCAGGCGGCAATGCAGTGGTGTTGAAGCCGGCTGAGGTCACGCCGCTGGCCTCTTTGGCGTTGGCTCGCATCTGCGAAGAAGCGGGTGTGCCGAAGGGCGTCGTCAGCGTGTTGCCGGGTAAAGGCTCGGTGATCGGCGATGTGCTGGTGCGCCATCCGCTGGTCAAGAAAGTGTCGTTCACGGGCGGCACCGAAGTGGGTCGCGGCATCGCGCGCATTGCAGCGGACAAGCTGATGCCCGTCTCGCTGGAACTCGGCGGCAAATCGCCGACCATCGTGTTCGACGACGCTGATCTCGATCATGCAGTCAACGGCGTGCTGTACGGCATTTTCAGTTCGTCGGGCGAAGCGTGCATTGCAGGTTCGCGCCTGTTCGTGCAGCGCTCGATTTACGACGCCTTCATGAAACGTCTCGCTGAAGGCGCACGCAAGTTGCGCGTCGGCGATCCGTCGCGTGCGGAAACGCAGATGGGTCCGCTGATTACCGCCGCGCATCGCGAAACGGTCGAACGTTATGTCGCGCTGGGCCTAGAAGAAGGCGGCCGCCTGTTGTGCGGCGGCGAACGTCCGGTTGGCGATGGCCGCGAAGAAGGCACCTATTTCCAGCCTACGATTCTGGAAGGCCTGACGAATGACGCCCGCATCTGCCAGGAAGAAATTTTCGGCCCGGTACTCGTCGCCATGCCGTTCGACGACGAAGCATCGCTGCTCAAAGAAGCCAACAACAGTGTGTTCGGCCTCGCGGCCGGCATCTGGACACGCGACTACAAACGCGCCTACCGGATCGCCCGCGCGCTCGAAACCGGCACCGTATGGATCAACACCTACAAGCTGTTCTCGATCTCGACGCCGTTCAGCGGCTGGAAAGAGAGCGGCCTGGGACGCGAGAAGGGCCGACTCGGCATCCGCGAATACATGCAGCAGAAGAGCCTCTACTGGGGCTTGAACGACGCGCCGCTGGCGTGGGCGAACTAATACGCAAGAGGCACGTGATGACGATTCTCGGCATTGAACAGATTATTTACGGCGTGACGGATCTCGCTACCTGTCGTCGGTTTTTCTCGGACTGGGGTTTGAAGGAAGTCGCGCACGATGAAACGCACGCACGCTTCGAAACGCTGAACGGCTGCACGGTTCTCGTCGTCGATGCGAACGACCCGTCGCTGCCGCCCGCTTTCGAAGAAGGTCCGACGCTGCGCGAAGTGACGTGGGGCGTGGCGACGAAAGCGGAGCTCGACGAACTGCGCGGCCGCTTTGCCGGTCAGCCGGGTCACTTCGAAACTGAGGATGCGGTTGGTTGCATCGACCCGAACGGCATGGCGATTCGTGTCGAAGTGACCCGCAAGCTTGCGCTCGATATTCACGGTTCACCGTCGAACGTGTGGGGCCAAACGCTGCGCGTCGATCAGCCGTCGCCGATTTACGAACGCGCTGAACCGGTCGAAGTGGGGCACGTCGTGTTCTTCACGAACCAACTCGCGGAACAGGAAAAGTTCTACCACGAACTGCTCGGCTTCGAAATGTCAGACCGTTATCCGGGTCGTGGCGCGTTCATGCGTTGCGCTCCGCACGGCGGCCACCACGACATTTTCCTGTTGGCGCTGCCCGGTGGTAAGCGCGGCCTGAATCACGTTGCTTTCACCGTGCGCGATATCCACGAAGTGTTCGGCGGTGGCATGCATATCAGCCGTTGCGGCTGGGATACGCAACTCGGCCCGGGACGTCATCCGGTGTCGTCGGCGTACTTCTGGTATTTCCAGAATCCGGCCGGCGGTCTGATCGAGTACTACGCCGACGAAGACCAGCTCACGCCCGAATGGCAGCCGCGCGATTTCGAACCGGGTCCGACCGTGTTCGCCGAATGGGCGATCGACGGTGGCATCGACGGCAATACGCGTCGCCAGAAAAACGCGAAGGCGCCGGAAGGCAAGTTCATGACGGAGCGCAAAAATGACTGACGCTGCTGCTGCAAAGGCTGAAGCCGCACACGCCGGACTCGAAGCGCCGCGCACGATCGTCGTGATCGGCGGCGGCCAGGCAGCGGGCTGGGTCGTGAAGACGCTGCGCAAGGAAGGCTTCGACGGTCGCCTTGTGATGATCGCCGACGAAATCCATTTGCCGTACGAGCGCCCGCCGCTCTCGAAGGCCGTGCTGGCCGGCGAAGCGGACATCGAAACGGTGCGCCTCGTGAAACCCGACGATTTCGACGCGCTGAATGTCGAAGCATGGCAGCCGGATTACGCGACGTCGATCGATCGTGAACAACGCATCGTGCGCACGCAGTCGGGCCGTGACGTGCAGTACGACCGCCTCGTGATCGCCACCGGCGGCGCGGCGCGGCGGCTGCCGGAATCCCTGGTGAAGACCTCGCACATCGCCTATCTGCGTACGCTCGACGAAGCTGTCGCGTTGGGCGAACGCCTGCGTGCAAGCAAGCGCGTGCTGGTGGTGGGCGGTGGTTGGATCGGTCTCGAAGTCGCAGCGACCGCACGCAAGCTCGGCGTCGAAGCAACGGTAGTGGAAGGCGCAGCACGTCTGTGTGCGCGCACGTTGCCGTCGATGGTGTCGGACTTCCTGCTCGACTTGCATCGCGCGAACGGCGTGGACGTGCGTCTGCATGCATCGCTTGCCACACTCGAAGATCATCCGAACGACGCCAACCGTATCCGTGCAACCTTCGCGGACGGCTCGACGCTGGACGCCGATTTCGCAGTCGCCGGCATCGGGCTCACGCCGCACACGGCCCTGGCCGAAGCAGCAGGAATCAAAGTGGAAGACGGCATCGTCGTCGATCACTTCGGCGCGACCGGCGACCCGCGAATCTTTGCCTGTGGCGACGTGGCGAACCATCCGAGCGCGTGGCTCAAGCGCCGCGTGCGGCTCGAATCGTGGGCCAACGCGCAGAACCAGGCGATCTCGACAGCAAAAGCCTTGCTCGGCACATTCGAACCGTACGCGGACATTCCGTGGTTCTGGTCCGATCAATACGACGTGAACCTGCAAATTCTCGGCGACATTCCGGGCGATGCACAACTTGCTGTACGCGGCGATTTGCCGGGCAAACGCGCCACGCTTTTCCATCTGGAAGACGGCGCGATTCGCGGCGTGATCGCCATCAACACTCCACGCGAACTGAAACTGTCGCGCAAGTGGATGAATCAAGGCCGGACCATCGACCTTGCCACCCTGACCGACGCCTCAACGGCGCTTGCCTAACCACACCTACGGACGGCACAACGGCATGAGAACCATCGACAACACCATGGGGGACCGCAGCAGCGCCGGTGTCTCAGGCCCAGTGACCCGGGGCTCGATCATCGCGCGACTCGAGCGCTTGCCAAAGAATGCGATGCAGGTGCGCGCGCGCATACTGATCGGTCTCGCGACATTCTTCGACGGCTTCGACGTGATCGCGATCGCGGCGACGCTGCCGATCCTGATTGCGAAGTGGCATCTGACGCCGTGGGAAATCGGCTTCCTGATCGGCTCCGGTTCGGTCGGGCAGTTGATCGGCGCGTTTGCGTTCCCGTGGTACGCGGAGCGCAAGGGGCGAGTGAAAGCGATTGCGCTGAGTTCGGGAATCATCGGCATCACCAGCATTGCGTGCGGTTTTGCACCGACCTTTGCGGCGTTCGTCGTATTGCGTGTGATTCAGGGGCTGGGGCTTGGCGGCGAATTGCCCGTGGCCGCGACGTACATCAACGAAATCAGCCGTGCGCATGGCCGTGGC
This sequence comes from Paraburkholderia sp. IW21, assembly GCF_041321145.1. Lineage (NCBI taxonomy): Bacteria > Pseudomonadati > Pseudomonadota > Betaproteobacteria > Burkholderiales > Burkholderiaceae > Paraburkholderia > Paraburkholderia sp. IW21. Next base: position 301,705 of record NZ_JBGGWA010000001.1, read on the forward strand.
CGTTTCGTGCTGTTGTATGAAATCGTTTTCCCGGTCGGCCTGCTCGCGTCGAATGCGTTGGGCGCCTGGATCGTGCCGCGCTTCGGCTGGCAAGCGATGTACTTTATCGGCGGTATGCCGTTGATCCTGTTCTTCGTGTTGCGCAAGCTGGTTCCGGAATCCCCGCGCTGGCTGGCTGAACGCGAACGGATGGCCGATGCCGATACAGCGGTGCATGCGTTTGAGCGCGCGGTGAAGGGTCCGCTGCCGCAGGCCGCCAATTCGGCTGAGTTCGAAGCAATGGCCAATCGTCATCCGAAGCGCCGCATGGCCGATCTGTTCGGGCCGGCGTATCTGAAGCGCACGATGGCCGTGGCGATGTTGTGGATTACGTGCGGCTTCATTCAGTACGGTCTGTCCACCTGGCTGCCGACGATCTATCGCACGGTTTATCACGCGCCCTTGCAACTGGCGTTGAATCTGGCGGTGGCGGCTTCGGTGCTGGGCGTGGTGGGTTCGCTGACCTGTGCGCTGCTGGTCGATAAGGTGGGACGCAAGCCGATTATCAATTTGTCGTTCGTGGCCTGCGCGTTGTCGTTGTTGCTGGCTGGTGTTTTCCACGCTTCGTCGGTGTATGTGGTGGCGACGTGCTGCGCGTTCTCGCTCGGCTTCCTCGCGTGCGGTTTTATCACGGCTTATGTGTACACGCCGGAGCTGTATCCGACCAGCATCCGTGCGATGGGTTGCGGTGTGGGCGGCGCATGGCTGAAGGTGGCGGCGATTTTCGCGCCGGCGATCGTTTCGAAGACGATGATCGGCGGCAATCTGCAGGTGGCGTTTTATATTCTCGCGGCTGTGCCGTTCATTGCGGCGATTGCGGTGCATTTTCTCGGCATTGAGACCAAGGGGAAGGTGCTGGAGCAGCTGGAGGCTTGAGGGTGTGATGAGTTTGGTTGGCGGTTGATGTAGAAGGAGCGCAGTGGCAGGACGGCAAAGGGCACACCGGGTGGTGTGCCCTTTGCTTTTTGAGCGACCAGCATGCCTTTTCCCGATCGTTGTAGACCGTCGCTCTCAGGGTTTGCACCGTCAGAAATATTCGTGTCGCGGGTGTTATTTGTATTGGCACGCGGATTTGCGCCGGTCCTGCCGTGCTGTTTCTGATTTCAGCCGGTTTGTGAATATGTATTGCGAGACTGGGATTATCGGAATGTTCCTATTTCGGATTCCCAACTCCCTCATGCAGTGTTCGAAATATTACGCATTTCTAACGGTGCATTAAAAAAGGGAGATTCATGAAAATAAACAATCCTTCTCACCGGCCAATGGGTAGTTTGCTCCGCCTGCTGGCCGCGTTCTTGTTATTGATGGTCGCGTTCGGCGCGAACGCGGACGACTTCTGTTATTCGCTCTACGCAAAATCAGGTGCGACGCCCGGTACAAAATCCTGTAGGAACGATGTCACCGGCAACACGCCTGGGGGCATGGGCAACTATGCGTGCATTAACAACATCGCCCTCATAGATCAGTGGTGCTCAATCCCGGCGACGGACGAACCGGAAGAGAGTTGCCCGGTTGCTGATCCCGTATATCCGGGCAGCGGTGCCGTTACGTTGACTAAGGTGGACTTCGTTAGCGGTGACGACATACCGATTCGGTTCACACGAACTTACCGCTCAAAACCGCTCGCAAATAATGTCACGGCAATGGGACCGGTCTGGTTCCATAGCTGGCAGCGCAGCCTCGGATTGGCCAATGCGAACAACGGCAGTTCGTCAAAGGTTCTTGCCTATCGCGAGAACGGTGAACCGGTCACGTTCAACTGGTCGGCCGGCAGCTGGCGCACAGCAGGATTTACAGGTCTTGCTCTGGCTCAGTCTGGTTCGGGATGGACTCTTACCGATCTCAAGACGGATACCGTCGAATCGTATTCCGCCCAGGGTGTCCTGCTTTCGGAGCGTACCAGGACCGGTTTCGTCAGGACCCTGACCTATGACGGCTCCGGTCGGCTTACGGCAATCAGCCAGCACGGCGACGATGCAATCGCCAAATTCGACCTGACGCTTCGCTTCGACTACGACGACAAAGGTCGGATTGTCCGCTTGACTGACCCAGCGAATGGTTTGACGCAGTACGGTTACGACGCGAACAGCAATCTCGTCTCAGTCACGTGGCCGGATGGCAATGTACGGCGGTATGTCTACGAAGATGCGCGCTTCAAGAATGCGATAACCGGTGAGATTGATGAAACCGGTACTCGTATTGCGACGTGGACATACGATTCGCAGGGACGCGCGAACGCGGTTAGCCACCCCGATTCATCGCGCAATATCCAATTCGCCTACGCCAACGGTGCAACTACCCTTAGCTACGGGCAAAGCAACCTTACGATGAACTTCTCGTCCATTGGAGGCATGCTAAGGCCAACCACGACCGGATCGGCCAAAGGCGCAGCCAGCACGACGTGGGACGCAGCGGGCAATCTGTCGTCCCAGACCGGGGTCAGCGGTAGTCGCACTCAGTACACCTACGACGACACCGGTCGCCCGGTTCGCGCGGTAGTCCATAGCGTGCTGTCAGGTACGTCCGTTACCTCGGTACGCTACGCCGACGCGACATCCCTTCGTCCTTCGACGATTGCTTCGCCGGGCAGAATGCGAGCGTTCGTCTATGACGCGAAAGGCAACGTGACGGGGCTCAGCGAGTTCGGCACGAGCGATGCAACCGGCGAAAGCGGATTCGACGCAACAGCGTCCGGTCAGCAACAGACCATCGGCGTACGGTATGACGCGCTTAACCGGGTGGCCGAAGCGAAGGCCTACGTCAACGGCGTCATGACGGAGGACTGGGTTTATTTTTACGACAGCACGGGGAATCGGGAAACAGCACAGAACCTCGTAACGGGGTGGCTCTTCGGCGACACAGCCCGGGACGCGGCACACCGCGTGACGCGACAGAATGGCAATTATCGCGAGGCTCGTATTGCGTATGACGCACGGGGACGAATTACCCGGTTCACCTATAACGAAAACGCTACAAACGCAACGGGCGGTCTAGCCCGCCTGCTAACCGTGAATTACGGCTATTCGGCTGACGGCCGGGTGATGTCCCGTAGTGGCACGGTGTCGAAAAACGGCGGGGCCGCGACGTTAATCAGCAGTGACGAGATTAATCAGTGGCTGGACAACTACGAAGCGGGCAGCGATCCCGTGGGGCCACCCGCCAATCTGCTCGGATGGGTCAAGGCGCTTCAGTTCGTTCAGGAGCCGGAGTTAGAGCCAGTCTGCGTGGAGTGCGTTTTCTATGCCGGCCCCCGGCTTGCGTGGACAGCGTTTCAATTGGCCCGCGATCCAATTTGGTCGATGCTCAGGAATACAGGCAAACCAGAGGCGGACGCGCAACAGTGTGCGGCGATTCCCCAGCAACTGACGTTTGAGGAGATGAGCGTTATTCTTAGGGAAGCACAGCGCGGAGAAGATAACTTTACGCTAGGCGCGGCGACGGCCGAGGATGCACAGTTGCTCGGTGAAGCATGGGTCGGTCCCGGCGCTCGCCAAACACGAGATGGCTCCGGGATGGTCAGTGCAGACGGCTTGCGCGTCTATCGCTACCCGGCGCACAAGCCGAATAATCCCCGAGCAACCTACGGCGTTCAGGCTAATTTTGAATTAAAAGCAAGGCCGAACATCAAACCTTACGCCAACGGACACTTGAACATATTGCCATGAAAGTAGAAATCAAGAAGCTTTACTCGCTTGAGATTGAAGACGAAATAAGCAGCTACTGGCCAGCTGAGACGTACAACTTTGGCACATGGATTCGACTCTCAGTCGGCCCGACTGACGAACTTGGGGCGGACTATTTCGATCTTTTTGTTTGTACGCCGCAGTGGCTTTCCGAAGAGCTTGAAAAAGATCCGGTCGCCCAGTGGGGACGCCACTCCTTGATCGTGAAAGGATACAACCTTGCCGCAATTGCCGATCAACTTGATCGAATGGTCCAGCGGTGCTCCGGTGACGATTGGCAAGAAATTGCCGTAAAGATCGCCCGCTTCGCCGCGTGGGAATTTGAAGACTACAAAATGTAGACCTGCAGAGGAATGTACCTAATGTGGTTGTAACAAAGGCGCGAGCACGAAACGCTCGCGCCTTTCCTATCGCGGCTGGGTGACCACTGGTTAGTTCTTGAAGTCATCGCCAACCAGCAGATCTATGAGCAACATACACTTGAACATCGCACCATGAACGTAAAAATTAAGGGTTTTTATTCCATCGAACTTGAAGACTATTTGGACCGCTACCGGCCCATTGAGCGGGACAATTTCGGCACAACGATTCGTCTTTCAATCGGCCCCAGGGATGAGGAGGGGGCGGACGATTTTCTCCTTTTTGTTTGCACGCCGCAGTGGCTCGCCGAGGAACTTGAAAAAGATTCACCGGCGCGATGGGCCCGTCACTTCCTGATTGTGAAGGAATATAACCTCGACTTAATCACCGATCAATGTGAACGCCTGGTGCGCCGATGCTGCGGTAACGACTGGCTAACCATCGCGCGGAAGATCGCGCGCTATGCGCATTGGGAGTTTGAAGACATGCAACCGTGAGCGGCGGGAATCCAAGTCCGATTCGTGCAAAAAGGCGCAAGCCTTCGCGCTCCTAGCATGGGCGCACTCCTGCGGGTGTAAATCCAGCCTTAAACTGGTCACGGCGAACGAAGCGATGCGCAACTGCATGAGGGCCATCAAAATTTGGGAGGAAGCGTGGAGCATAAATCGCAAACTGCCATCGCAAGATGGGGATTTGAGAGTTATCGGGAGCAAGTTTTTCATGGATCCCGTGGGATTAGAAATGCGAGCAGAGCTGAAATTCATTGATTCGCCAGACATCGATTCCGATAGCTACAGTCCGGAGGACGAAGATTGCTTCTCCTTCCGATCGGAATGACAATAGGGTACGAAGGTGGTAAGGGAGGAAATATTTTCCAAATGATTGTCTGTACGCCCACCTGGATTGCCAGAGAGAATCAAGGGAAAGCGGCGGGTCGTAGAGACGTCATTGCTGATCGTCTTCAGATATGACTGGCCGGCAATTTTATCGGTGATCCGGGAGATCGTAAGTGCACATACTGCCGATGATTGGGAGGCACTCGCGCAGTAACTGAGCCGAATCGCCGACTGGGAATTCGAGGACTACCGCCCGTATCAAGGCTAAGCGAGAAATCGCGCCTTTTCCCCTGCAGCGGCGAGGTGCGACTAGCGCAAAATGATGTTTACCTGAACATCCTCGTATAGGACGGAAAGTGTGTGCGGAACTGAAGTCGGTCGACTCTCCTGACGTCGACTTTGAAACATACTGTCCGGAAGACGAAACCTGTTTTTCTTTCCCGATAGCGCTCCATCAGGCCGGAAGGCGATCACACATCTGATATTTTTCAGATGACGGTGTGTACGCCAGGCTGGCTGAGCAGGCAGAACGCCGGAAAGACTGCGGTGTTGGGCGAGAACCTGTTAATAGTCTTCGGCTACAACTGGGAGATGATTTACTCCTATCTTGAGAATCGTATCAATCGTCTTATGGCAGAGGATTGGTCCGCTCTTGCTATAAAACTGAGTCGCTTCGCCAGATGGGAGTTTGAGAATTATCGGGAATAAGCTTTTTTTGCATGATAAGGAGGCACTATTTTCTGAACTACCCCCAAAAGCGTGGACGAAAGTCCACTTTTTGAGGGGCCTCGTTCACAACGCCTTGCGGTACACCACGAAGCCGGAGCGCTCCGCGACCTTGTCGTACAGCTTCATCGCCGTGTGATTCGTTTCATGCGTCTGCCAGTAGACACGCTGCAAACCGTCCGCTTTCGCCCGTGCGTAAACCGCTTCGATCAGCGCGCGGCCCACCCCTTTGCCACGCTCCGCGTCCAGCGTGTAGAGATCCTGCAGATAACAGATTGGCGCCGCCATGGTGGTGTGGCGGTGATACAGGAAATGCACGATGCCGAGCAACTGGCCGTTGCGCTCCGCGACCATCGCATGCATCGGCTCGTAGGCGTCGAAGAAACGTTTCCACGTGATCTGCGTGATCTCGCGCGGCAATGCGGTTTGGCCCGAGCGGCCGTAGAACGCGTTGTAAGCGTCCCATAGCGGCAGCCACGCCTCGAAGTCGTCGGGCGTGACGGGGCGGATCTGGATCGGGTCGGACATGGGTGTGACTCCTTGTTTAGTTATGGTTGGGACGAGTGGCGACGCCTGAACCATCAGCATAAGAAATTTGCGGCTTCATTGTTAGCTCCACAATGCGACCGGAATTTGGAGCCACGAATTTCGGCTACCGCCTGTTGGCATATCGTCGAAGAAACTCAAAGGCAGGCGGCCCGGCTGCTCCCAGATCACCGGGTGTTCGCCCGACAGGATCACGTGCGGGAAATGCAGATGCGCGTCCATGCCGTCCTGCTGCGGGATGAACAAAGCGTTGGCATCGACCATTGTTGAGTTTGAATGGAGGTGTTTTTGTATGAAAAAATGAACTAGACCGCTTCCGCTCTGAGCCAACGCGTGAGCATGGCGTCGTCATCCGTCTCCAGCGCTTGCGCGACCCGGCGCCCGAGCGCCGCGCCGAATTTGTAGCCGTGGCCCGAACATGCCGACACCACCAGCGTGTTGCCGATGCGCTTCGAAAAAAAACGCTTGTCCGCCGTGAACGTGTAGGCGCAGGTTTTTACTTCGGTGACCGTATAGTCGTCAATGCGGCTGAACGGCGGTGAGAACAGCCGGCGCAGACTGTCGCCTTCTCCGGGCGCCGCGATGCGATCGGCGTCTGGATCAGGAGCGCGCGATTTATGCACGCCGGCGCCGAACTTCAAGCCGACGCCGTCGACCGGCGGCAGCACATAACCGTCGCTATTGCCGCCGATATCGACGATCGCGGGCGCATTCGACCATGCGTCCGCCAGATCCGCGGGCGGTTCCATGTAGGCGACCGCGTTGCGATACGTCGTCAGACTTTCGGCGAGCGCGGGGAATAGCTGCAGCGTCCACGCGCCGGCGGTGACCACGAGTCTGTCGGCGCGAATGATAGTGTTGCCCTCGATGCGCACGGAAGCCGCGTGCGCGTCGACTGCAAGTACCTTGGCATGCGTGCGAATCTCGGCGCCGCGCATCTTGAGCCACGCTTTCATGTCGCATGCTATGCGTTCGCTAAATAATGCGCCGCCGTCATGATCGAGATAGGCGTAGCGAAACGTGGCAGGGTCGAGAAAGGGATAACGCTCGGCCGCTTCGCGTGGGTCGAGCCGTTCATAGTCGAATTTCATCCGGTCGAGGCCGGCGCGGAACAGTTCGGCGCCGTCGCCCGCATGTTGCGAGATGCCGAGCACGCCACAGTTCGCATAGTGGGAGACGCCCAGATCATTCCACAGCAGGTCCCAACTATCGAACGCTTCAGCGATGCTGCGCGCATAGCCGTCTGCATCGCCATAGGCGCGGCGGATCATTCGATGCCGGTCGCCCGAGGCGGCGAGGGGATTCGGAATCGAGCCCTGCTCGATCAGCGTGACGTCGTGTCCCAGTTTCGCGAGCGACCACGCCGTGCTCAAGCCGGCAATCCCCGCGCCTACGATCGTTACCCGCATGCCATCTTCCCCCGAATCGATATATCCGGGTCAGAGTCTAGCAGCGGGAAAAATAAATCGGTGCCCGTTCGCGCGAACCGGCCTACGACCCGGCCGGGTTGATCCAGAGCGCTATGAGGCAGGGGGCGGTCTCCGCGCGCCGCGGTATCAGTGTTTGTGCTTTGACGTATGGCGCAGCGTGTCGCGTACCTTCTTCGCCGCGAACAACGGCACGTAATCGAAGACGCGCGCGTCGTGCCGATAGTCGGCCAGTGTGTCCGCATACATCTTCGAGACCGTTTCCGTGGGCGTATCGGTTTCCTCTGCGATGCTTTTCACGACTTCTTCGACGTTAGGCTCGGGTTGGGACATGGATCTCTCCAGGGTAGAGGGGACACGATTGAGCACGGACGGTAGCTGTTTATTAGAGGATGCGTTCCGCAGCGATGCCAATTGAATCGACCTATCGCATGACCCGTTCCACAGAGATTTTTGTCTTGCGCTGCCACGAGCGCCCGCGCCGCGTGGTGAGGCGGGAAATCAATGCGTATGCCGGTGATGAATATCCGGGAAATGTGCGTGCGCGTGGATGACCGGCGCATGGGAATGCGGGTGGGTGTGCGGCTCGTCGCCGTCCCATGCGAAATCGAGCTCGTGCTGATGATGCGCATCGTGCCGATGACGATGCCTATGCCGATGCTTATGGTTCGCCGAGAACACGTCCACCCCGATTCCTGACGGCCCTCGCGCATCCATCCTGCCCCGCCGAACGTAATACGTTTATTACCGCTACGTCCGAGGCCCTCGCCATGCGCCGTTTTGTCTGTGCCGCCGCTGCTGTGGCGACTGTTTTGCTGCTGTCCCTCACGGGCTGTTCCAACGATCCGCCCAATCCCAATCCGCACGCCAGCGAGCCGCTTGCCACGGTGCCGGTCGATTTGCCGCGCTACATGGGCCGCTGGTACATCATCGCGAACATCCCGTACTTCGCCGAGCGCGACATGGTGGGGAGCCGCGCGGAATGGAAATTGCGACCGGATGGCAAGATCGACGATTCGTATTACGGTCGCAAGCAGAGTTTCGACGCACCGGAAAAGCACTATCAGTTCCTCGACACGCCCGTGCCTGGCAAGGAAGGCGGCGAGTGGAGCGTGCAATTGTTCTGGCCGATCCATGTCACCCAGCTGACACTTTATGTCGATCCCGATTACCACTACACGATTCTCGGTTATCCCGGCAAAAACCTCGGCTGGATCTTTTCGCGTGAGCCCGACATGAGCGACGCCGTCTATCGGTCGCTGCTCGCGCGGCTCGATGCGATGGGCTACGACACGTCGCGTTTCAGGCGCGTGCCGCAGCGGCCCGACCAGTTGGGCAAACAGGGCTTTGCCTCGCCGGGTGACAAGGACTAGCGAGAGGCATGCGAGGCGCTGCGTTCGTCGCATCTGATCGCGCCCTTACAACGTATAAGCCGCATTGCCACTGAACGAGGACCCCATGCCGCCACTTGCCGCCGCCGTGATCGCCCTGATTGGGCTCGTCGGGATCTTCAGCGCTGTCTGGGCGTGGCAATTGAAGACCGAGAACGCCGGCATGGTCGACCCGGTCTGGGCGTATTCGCTCGGCCTGGTAGCGGTGCTCTACGCCGTGCTCGGTACCGGCGACCCGGTGGCGCGCGTACTCACTGCGCTGGGTGGCCTGGTGTGGGGCGTGCGGCTCGGCACACATCTGTGGAAACGCAACGCCGGAAAGCCGGAAGACGCGCGGTATCGCCGCTTCCGGGAAGAATGGGGCGACAAGGCGGCCCGCAAGATGTTCTGGTTTTTCCAGATGCAAGTCGTGGTCTCGATGCTGCTTTCGATCGCATTCCTGGTGCCGTCGTACCGTACCAGCACACCGGCTACCGGTTGGATCGTGCTGGCTGTCGCGCTGTGGATTGTCTCGGTCGTCGGCGAAGGCATGGCGGACCGGCAGTTAAAACACTTCAGCCAGGATCCGGCCAATCACGACGCCGTATGCCGTGCCGGCTTGTGGCGTTATTCGCGGCATCCGAATTACTTCTTCGAGTGCGTCCATTGGCTTGCTTACATCGCGCTGTCGATCGGTACGCCGTGGGGATGGTTCACGTTATTGCCGCCGGTGCTGATGGCGTTTCTGCTGCTGAAGCTGTCCGGCATCCCACTGCTCGAAGAAAGCATGGCGAAACGGCGCACCGGCTACGCCGATTACATGCGCACCACCAGCGCGTTGATTCCGTGGCCGCCGCGGCATTGAGATGAGCAAGCCACGGCCCGAGTGAAACTTCAGAAGAATCCAGAAAAAACGATAGGGAGTCAGCCTCATGAGCCTTTCCACCACCGACCATACGATGCCGCCGTCGTCGCCCGCCGAGCCGAACGATGGCTGGCTTATCCAGAGCTGCGAGCGCGGCTGGCTGCCCGACAGCCTGATCCGTTTCGGCATGCGCCAACTGATGCGCCAGCGCTTGCGCGACGAAGCGGTCGACAACGGCGAGTTGCGGGCGCAACGGCTTAACCGTCTGCTGGACGACCTGCGCGCGAGTCCGATTGCGGTCGAAACGCAGGCCGCCAACACGCAGCATTACGAGGTGCCGGCATCGTTTTTCCACGCACATCTCGGACCGCACCTGAAGTACTCGTGCTGCCTCTACCCGACCGGCAACGAGACGCTTGCGCAAGCCGAAGCGGCGATGCTCGAACGCTATGCCGAACGAGCAGAACTGGCCAACGGTCAGCGGATTCTCGATCTCGGCTGTGGCTGGGGCTCATTGTCGTTGTGGCTGGCGGCGCGTTATCCGCGCGCGCAGATCGTTGCGCTATCGAATTCGCATGGTCAGCGCGCGTTCATCGAAGCGCGCGCGGCTGAGTTGGGTTTGCTCAACCTCTCGGTGGTTACCGGCAATGTCGTCGATTTCGAATTCGACGACGCGCAGCTTGGCGGCGGTTTCGATCGGGTGGTGTCGATCGAGATGTTCGAGCATATGAAGAACTACGGGCTGCTGCTCGCGAAGATTTCACGCTGGATGCGCGAGGAGGCGAAACTGTTCGTGCATATCTTCGTGCATCGCACGCTCGCGTATCACTTCGAGGTGCAGGACGGCAGCGACTGGATGTCGAAGTATTTTTTCACAGGCGGCACGATGCCGTCCGAGGCGCTCTTGCTGAACTTCCAGGACGATCTGCGGATGGAGCGTCAGTGGTGGGTAAGCGGCACGCATTACGAACGCACGGCGAATCATTGGCTCGCTGCGCTCGATGCGGCGCGTGACCGTGTGATGCCGATGCTCGTCGATACGTATGGCGTGCGTGATGCTGCTGTGTGGCTCCAGCGGTGGCGCATGTTTTATATGGCCGTGGCCGAGTTGTTCGGCTATGCGAACGGGAACGAGTGGGGCGTGGGGCATTATCGGTTTGTAAAGCGCTAAAGGCGTCGCTTTGCGTGCAGGCAGCGTTGGGCGCGGCGGTTGACCCGGTGTCGCGCGCGGGGTAAACGTAGAGCTTCTCCGCCAATGCCTGGGTGAGCTTGCCATGACGATTCCGTTTTTCACGATCGGTCATTCCACGCATCCGCTGCGCGAGTTCATCGAGTTACTCGAAGCATCCAGGATAGAGACGGTGGTGGACGTGCGCAGCATTCCACGTTCGCGCACCAATCCACAATTCAATCTCGATACGCTGCCGGGCTCGCTCGCGCCTGCGCGCATCGACTACCTTCACCTGAGCGAACTGGGTGGCCGCCGCAGTCGTCACAAAGGCGATGCGCCGTCGCCGAATGGTTACTGGACGCATCCCGCCTTTCGCAACTACGCCGACTATGCAATGACGGCGACGTTTCAGGAAGGTCTCGCGCGCCTCCTCGAACTCGGCCACCGCCAGCGTTGCGCGGTGATGTGCTCGGAAGCGGTGTGGTGGCGGTGCCACCGGCGTATCATCGCCGACTATTTGCTGCTGCGCGGCGAAACCGTATTGCACATCATGGATGCGCACCACACCCCTGCCGCGACAATGACACCGGGCGCGCAGGCGCAGCCGGGCGGCATGCTCCTTTATCCACCGGAACCTGAATCGTGATCCGCGCCATGGTATGAACGTAAGGAAACCCATTCTGCTGAATCGGCTATTACACGACATTCGCGCCTGTACGGTGTGCGCGCCGGTGCTGCCCCATGCGCCGCGGCCGGTCGTCGTGGCGTCCGCCGACTCGCGCGTTCTGATCATCGGCCAGGCGCCCGGTGCGCGCGTGCATGCGTCGGGCATTCCCTGGAGCGATGCGAGTGGTGCACGCTTACGCAATTGGCTCCAGATTTCCGATGAGACCTTCTACGACGCCTCGAAAGTGGCGATCGTGCCAATGGGTTTCTGCTTTCCGGGCAAAGGGGTGAGTGGTGATTTGCCGCCGCGGCCCGAATGCGCCGCGCATTGGCATCAGGCCTTGCTCGCGCAGTTGCGCGAGGTGAGGCTCACGTTGCTGATTGGCCAGTACGCACAGCGTTTTGGCCTCGGAGACGCGTTTGGGCCGACGCTAACCGATACGCTGCTGCGCTGGCGAGACTATGGCCCCAACGTGATGCCGCTTCCGCATCCATCGCCGCGCAATATCGCGTGGTTCAAGCGCAATCCGTGGTTCGACGCGGAAGTGTTGCCGACTTTACAGGCGCGGGTAGCTGAGGCGCTTCAGGAGTGACGGCGCCGCGCGCTCGACGAGCGGATCGAATTGACCGCATTGATCGCGCGGCGTAGGGCGGCATGCACGTTCAAGGCGTATCAGCTCCGCACCTCACGCACCGTCGAAATAATCTGAAACATATCGCCAAGCGCGTGGCGGAATAAAACGTCACACTAATGCGTTTGCCTCACACCGGCGGCGCAAGCAGACATTGCCGCGGCATGGCTGCATTTTCAACCAGCTTTCGCTAGAAAATCATTTGCAGACGGAACGACTCATGAACACCCACGCCGACTCACTGACCGATTCGCCCGGCACGCTGCTGCCGTCGCGTTATACCCGCACGGCTATGGCGCTGCACTGGCTGATCGCGCTGCTGATAATCGGCAATGTCGTGCTCGGCCTGAGTGCCGATTCACTGCCGGACGACTGGGTGCGTCCGGTGGTCGATACCCATAAGTCGATCGGCATCACGGTGCTCGGTCTCGCGCTGATGCGTATCCTGTGGCGCGTGACGCACAAGCCGCCGCCGCTGCCGCACGAGTTTCCGTCGTGGGAGAAGATCGCCGCGCACCTCGCTCATTTCCTGCTGTATCTGCTGATGATCGCGCTGCCGTTGTCCGGCTGGCTGCACGATTCCGCGTGGAAAGACGCGGCCACGCATCCCATGCGCCTGTTCAACCTGTTCCCCTGGCCGCGTATCGGCTATGTGACGCACCTTGACCCGGCGCTCAAGGAGACCTTGCACGACCGCTTCGGCGCCTTGCATACGTGGCTCGGCTACGCACTGTATGCGCTGCTGGCCATGCATATCGGCGGCGCGTTGAAGCACCAATGGATCGATCGCAAGTCAGTTCTGAAACGCATGGTGCCGTGAGTACCGTCACGCTACTTTTAATTTGCCAACCGTACTATCGACGGACTCAGCAGTCATTTTGAAGAACACTCTGGAACAGGCACTCGCCCTCACATCGCCGCGCATTCTGCCGCGTCCCACTACGCCGCTGAGCACGCTGATCCATCTCAGCGTTGTCGTACTGTGGTTGCTGCTGTTCGCACGCGCATTTTTTTTGCAAGGCGTGGTGGCATGGTCGACGGGTATCGCATACGTCGTGTACGACACGTTGCTGCTCGCGTTCGTCACGTGGAAAACGCTGCCGCTGATGCGGCCCACGCCGCCGCTCGAGCCTGACTTCGACTCGCGCAGCCTGCCGAGCATGGGAGTGATCGTCGCGTCGCATAACGAGGCGTCGGTGTTGCCGGTGACGCTTGCCGCGCTGCTGCGTCAGACGCATGGGCCGGCGCAGATCGTGATCGCCGACGACGGTTCCACCGACTCCACCCGCCAGCTGCTCACCGAACGCTTTGGCCTGGTCGCCGCAGCCGATGGCGTACTGAGCGCGCCAAGTTCGCTTTACCCGAATCTGTTCTGGTTGCGCGTGCCGCACGGTGGCAAGGCGCGCGCGCTGAACGCCGCGATCACGGTCATGACCACCGACACGGTGATGACCGTCGACGCCGACACGCTGCTCGACGACGACGCCACCTACGCCATGCGCGCTGCCTTCGCCAGCGAGCCGAAACTGGTCGCGGCGGCCGGCATTCTGGTGCCGGTCTGCGGCAAATCGGTTTCGGGCCGGGTGTTCCAGTGGTTCCAGACTTACGAGTACATGCGTAACTTCATCGCCCGCTTTGCGTGGATGCGCGCCGACAGTCTGCTGCTGATTTCAGGCGCCTTCGCGTCGTTCAAGCGCGACGCGCTGGTCGACGTGGGCGGTTTCGATCCGCAGTGTCTGGTCGAAGACTACGAACTGATTCATCGGCTGCGCCGCTATTCGGTCGATCATGGTCTCGGTTGGGACGTGCGCGTGGTCGGCGACGCGCATGCGCATACCGACGCGCCGGGCACCCTCGGCAGTTTCCTTCGCCAGCGCCGCCGCTGGTTCGCCGGCTTCCTGCAAACGCAGTATTGGAACCGCGACATGACCGGCAACCCGCGCTACGGCTCGCTCGGCATGCTGATGCTCCCGGTCAAGGCGATCGATACGATGCAGCCGATCTACGGGCTGACCGCCTTCGCCTTGCTGCTCGGCTTTCTGTTTGGCGGGCATGGCGCGATCGTCGTGTCGATTTTCAGCGTGATCGGCCTGAAAACGGCAATCGATCTCGCGTTCTATCTATGGTGTATCCATCTGTACCGCCGCTGGACCGGGGAGCGCACCCGCGCCAGTTTGTGGATGGCGGTACTCGCGGCGATTGCCGAGCCGTTCACGTTCCAGTTGGTGCGGCATGTCGGCGCACTGCTCGGCTGGCTGCATTTCTTGCGTGGCGGGCGGTCGTGGGGCGCGCAGCGCCGCGCCGGGCTCGTGGCGCACGACGAAAGTTAGCCGCCACCTGCTTTAGTCGCCCCTCGCTTTAGTTGACGCACACAAGGCGGCGGGCAGGCGCGCTTGCGCGAGTGGGCTGCGCAGCGGGGGCATGGAGGGGGCGGTTGGCAGAACCAGGCCACTGCGGGTTCGAGTAGACTGTGCGACGATGCCGGTCGCAAATAACGGGCCGTCAACCCTCTATCCGCTCGTGCACGGAGGCTCCACTTATGCATGCTGTTCCCCCGCTCGAACAAGACACCGTCGATGCGCCGGCCGATGCGTCGCTGGCTCATGCAGCCGCGCAAACCAACGCCCCTGCGGCAGGGAATGCCCACACGCCAGATCAAGCCGCCAACGGCGCCCCGGTCCGTGACCTGCGCCGCGTCGGCATTCACCCGGATTACTGGTATCCGCTCGCGTGGTCGCATGAAGTGAAGCGGGGCAAGACGCAGGGTGTGACGTTCGCGGGTGAGCCGATCGTGCTGGCGCGCACGGAGTCCGGCAAGGTGTTCGCGCTCGAAGATCGTTGCGCGCATCGTCAGGTGCCGCTACATCAGGGCGTAGTGGACGGCGAGTCGATCCGCTGCGGCTATCACGGCTGGACTTACGACTGCTCGGGCACGTGCATCGATGTGCCGTATCTGGGCCGTGAACGTCTGCCGAACGGCGTGCGGTCTTATCCGTGCCGCGAAGTCGAAGGCCTGATTTTCGTGTTTCCCGGCGATACCGCCTTGGCCGAAAAGCAGCCGCTGCCCGCATTCGGCTCCGTATCCGACAAGAAGTACAAAACGCGCCGTTTCGGGCGCCCGGTGAATTGCCACTATTCGTTCATGCACGAGAACCTGATGGACATGAACCATCAGTTCCTGCATCGCCGGCAAATGGGGCAGATGCGTGCGCGTTCGTTGGGCCGGCGGCGCGGCGAGGGCTGGGTCGAAGTCGATTACACGTTTGCGCGCATGGCCGGCCAGCAGCCGATCGGCGAAGCGATTGTGTTCGGTCAGAGCCGCAAGACGGGCGGCGATAACGACAAGGACGTGATGACGATCCGCACCGAGTATCCGTATCAGACGCTGCAGATCCGCACGTCCGATCAGACGCTGGTGATGGATTTGTGGATCGTCTACGTGCCGCTCGATCGCGAGCAGCGCACTAACCGAACGTTCGGCCTGCTGTCGATTCGCAAACCCGGTATTCCCGGCGTGCTGAATCTCGCGTGGCCGCTACTCGTGTGGTTCACTGAACGCATCTTCAAGGAAGACCGCGAGATCGTTGAAGCCGAACAACGCGCTCACGATTCGCAGGGCGCGGACTGGAATCACGAAGTGTTCCCGGTCATCAACGACTTACGCGCCTTGCTGCGCGAGAGCGGTGCGCCGGATCAGGTGGTGGGCGCCGGCACCGGCGGCGCTGCGGTGATCCGCTTCTGGGATTCGCGTCACGGCAACCCGTTGTCGAATACCTGATCCAATGAGCCTTTCAAATCGCTTGTGCCGGTTACGATCGTGCCCGGTGTGGGGCATTGATTCATCTCCAGCCGGCATGAGAATCCATGCCGATCGAGCGGCGATAATGGCATCTGATACACCTAGGTTTGCGCTAATCGAGATGCACCAGCCTCCGACCCGTGTACCATTTCGCTTTTTCCGATCTTTAAGAATACCCCGTGACCACGCAACAAATCCCCACCGCATCGCGTAAATCCCTCACTCTGCTGCAATTGCTGGGTCTCATCGGCGCCGCTGGCTTGATCGCCGCGATCGTGCTGAACCAGTTCGTTTAACCCTCCACAGCCCGCGCTTCAAGCATCCGACCTTACGCCGGCGCTCGCCGCCGGCTTCATCGATAGTCCTGTGCGATGTGAGCAAGGAAGATTGCGCTGGTCGAGTTTTAAGCCCGGCTGAGCGCCGGGCCATTCAGCGGTCTTAACCCGTCCCTTCCGGAAAATCCGCGCCGACCGTCGTGGCTTCCCACGCATCGAAGTCGCCGCGCATGAAGTCCAGCTTCTTGCGCGCCAGTTCGAGCGCCATCTTGCCGAGCAGCAAACGCAGGGGCGGCTTGTCCGACAGCGCGGCGTCGATGATCGCCTGGGCGGCGCGCACCGGATCGCCTGCCTGCTTGCCGCTACGCGCTTCGGTCTGCTTGCGGCGCTCGCCGGCCGTGGCCGCGTAGTCGTCGATCACCGTCGCCGATTGTTTGATCGACGGGCCCGCCCAGTTGGTGCGGAACGGGCCGGGCTCGACGACCAGTACGTCGATGCCGAGCGGCTTCACTTCCATCGCGAGCGATTCGGACAAGCCTTCCACCGCGTATTTGGTCGCATGGTAATAACCGGTCGCCGCGAAACTCGCGATGCCGCCAATCGACGACACATTCACAATCAGCCCGCTATGCTGTTCACGCATGATCGGCAGCACCGCCTTCGTCATGTCGACCAGACCGAACAGGTTGGTCTCGAACATCGCGCGGACTTCGTCGTCCTCACCTTCTTCGATCGCGGCCAGATAGCCGTAGCCCGCGTTATTGACGAGTGCGTCGATGCGGCCGAAACGCTGCCTGGCTTGTGTGACGACGTCCTCGATGTGCTTGCGGTTCGTTACGTCGAGCGGCAGAACCAGCGCGCGATCGCCGTGTCCTGCGGCGATATCTTGCACTTTCGACGGGTCGCGTGCGGTAACTACCGCGCGCCAGCCGCGCTCCAGCACCAGCTTCGCCAGTTCGCGGCCAAAGCCGGTGGAACAGCCAGTAATCAGCCAGACGGGGTTGTCTCGATTCATCATTTGGGAAACTCCTGTTGATGGGCCAGCAGCATGTGAAAACTCCATGCAGCGCGAAGGCGCGGTACGTCATGCGCTATTCGCGTCCGCAATCGGTTTGCTACGTGTACTTAGCTTGAAGCGTGCCCGGTGTTTCCCGGGCAATGTCGGTAATGGCGCGGGCGATGGGAAAGGCCGTGCTTTCAGATGCGATTCAGCGTTTGAGGGCCATCAATGAAATGGTCAAAGCACTTCGCCTCGCCCGGATTGATCGCCGATCCGCAGGGCTGCTACTGCTTGCGTCTGGTGTGGATTTTCAATTGTAGCCGTAGTGCGGCGGCTTCGCTTTGCAGCGCTTCGACGAACGCGCCGGCCAGCGGATGGCTCGGACGATGCTCCGGATGAACCACGCTCACGCGAAACGGCAACGACACGCCGAGCGGCCGGATATGCAGATTGCGGCCCGCGAAATCCAGCGCAGTAAGCGGATTGACGATAGCCGTCGAACTCGCGCAAGAGCACGGCACGCCCCTTTGGGTCTATGACACTGACGTGATCCGCCAACGTATCGCCGAATTGCGCCGCTTCGACGTGATCCGCTATGCGCAGAAAGCGTGTTCGAATGTGCATATCCTGAAGCTGATGCGAGACGAAGGAGCGATGGTCGACGCAGTGTCTTTGGGCGAAATCGCGCGCAGTCTCGCTGCGGGTTTCACGCCGGACGGCGATCCTGAGGGCGTGGTTTTTACGGCGGATATCATCGATCACGCGACGCTGGCTGGCGTGATCGAGCATCGCATCACGGTCAACGCCGGGTCGCTCGATATGCTCGAACGCGTGGGGCAGCATGCGCCCGAAGGGCACCGTGTGTGGCTGCGGATCAATCCCGGTTTCGGCCACGGACACAGCAACAAGACCAACACGGGCGGCGAGCATAGCAAGCACGGCATCTGGCTCGACGACGTGCCGCTGGCGATAGCCATCGTGCGGCGTTATGGCCTGAAGCTGGTCGGGCTGCACATGCATATCGGCTCCGGCGTCGATTACGCGCATCTGTCGCGCGTTTGCGATGCGATGATCGAAGCGGTGCAAGGCTTGGGACACGATATCGAAGCGATTTCCGCGGGCGGCGGTTTGTCGGTGCCGTATAGCGAAGGCGAGCCCAGGATCGACGTCGAGATGTGTTCACGCAGGAGGCAGGTGGCGTCGTCACGAGCCGCTCCATGCAGACGCCGGAAGTGGGGGACATCATCGTGGTTCATGACGCTGGTGCGTACGGTGCGTCGATGTCATCGAACTACAACAGCCGACCGCTGGCGCCTGAGGTGCTGCTGGAGACCGGCAAGGCGCGGTTGATTCGGCGTCGTCAAACTATCGAGGAGTTGATTGCGCTCGAAACGCCAGGTTGATTCTGCCGAGCGACGTCGCGGCGAACCCTCGGCGATACGCCAAGCCGTCAGTGCCGACCACGCAACCCGCCGCAAGCGCTGTGCATTGCGAATGAACGTTCGACGCTACAGCGGCCTCGTCGGGCTCCTTGTGGCCCAGTGCTCATCGCGCCCGCACCGTGCGCGTGTACGACGCAATCATCGTCGCGAGTTCCTGCGCGGCGGGCGTGACGGGAATGGCTGCGCGCTGCAACAGGCACACGTTCTGTTCGATCGCGCGCTCGCGCACATTGATCGACGCAAGCGTGCTGGCAAACGGGCCGCGCTTCGCGACGATCGATGACTCCAGCGACAGGCAGTCCGTCGCGCCAACCAGATGTAGCGTCTCGTACAGACCCTCCACCGTCGCGATGATTTTCGGCGGCGGCAAGCCGTGGCTCTCGAACAGATGGTTCAGGCGATTGACTTGCGGATCGTCGGTGAGATTCGGCGAGCGCGTGGCCACCCATGTGCAATCGACGAGCTCGGCGAGCGACGTCGCGCCCGCTTTCGGATGACCGCGACGGCAGACGATCACGGGATCGGATGGATAGAGTGGCGTTACGGACAGATCGGCCGTGTCGGTATGCTTCGACACTAGCGCGACAGCGAAATCGAGCGTGCCTTCGCGAATCCACGAAATCATCATCCGCGACGTGCCGGTGCGCAAATGCACCGCAACGCGCTCGAAGCGCGCGCGGAATTCCGTCAGCACCGGCGCGAGAGCGTCGACGAGCGGCTCGGTGGTCATGCCGAACGTGACCTCACCCGCGTAGTCGCCGCGCAATTGCTGCACGTCCTGTTCGGCCCGCTCGCATTCGCCGAGAATCGCGCCGGCGCGTTGCAGCAGGCGCTGGCCGAGCGCCGTCAGCGCGATGCCGCGGTTCGTGCGGGTGAATAAGGTCGCGCCGAGCATCGATTCGAGGTTCTGCAATTGCTGCGTGATACCGCTCTGGGCGATGCCGAGCGCCCGCGACGCCGCGCGGATGCTGCCGTGCTCGGCAACGGCGGTGAACGCGCGTAGCTGGGAGATCGTCAATGCCATGAAGAATCTCTGTGATCGGTAAAAGTGATCATGATATTACTTTCGGGACTTCTTTGAGGCGCGGCGACGGCATAGGATGGCCCCGTAGTAATCCGCCCAACTCACACCCGTCTCCCATGAAAATTCCGCTGATGATCTTGAGCGCCGCGCTGGTTTTCAGCAGTGGTGCGTTTGCCGCCGACCCCGCCACGCTGCGTCTCGGTATCGATCCGACCTATCCGCCGATGGACTCCAAGGCGCCCGATGGCAGCTTCAAAGGTTTCGACGTCGATCTCGGCAACGAAATCTGCCGGCGCATTCATGCCCATTGCCAGTGGGTCGAACTCGAGTTCTCGGGGATGATTCCCGCGCTGCAGGCGCGCAAGATCGACGCGATCCTTTCGTCGATGGCGATCACTGAAAAGCGCGAGCAACAGATTCTGTTTTCGTCGAAGCTGTTCCAGTTCAAATCGCGGTTGATCGCCAAGCAAGGTTCCCCGCTCGCGGGCGGCATGAGTGCGTTGGCCGGCAAGCAGATCGGCGTGCAGTCGGGGACGCAGTTCGAGGGATACGCGCTGAAGAACTGGGCGCCGCTTGGCGTGCATGTGGTCGCGTACAAGAGTCAGGATGAGGTGTTCGCCGACTTGCAGAACGGCCGCCTCGATGGCGCGTTGCTTGGTTCCGTCGAAGCTGACTACGGTTTTTTGCGGACGCCGGCGGGGAAGGGGTTTGCGTTTGTCGGCGAACCGCTTTCGATGGGTGATCGTGGCGTGGGCATCGGCTTACGCAAGGATGAGACTGCGGTGCAGGCCTCCATGAACGAGGCGATTGCTTCGATGCGCAAGGACGGTACGTACGCGCAGATCGCGAGGAAATACTTCGACTTTGATCCGTACGGCAATTGATTCAATTTTCCCTACTCTTCTCCCAACCTTCCGCTCATGAACAAGCAATCGATTCCGCTTCTATCGCCGGCGATCGGCACGCACCGCGAACTGGTGTCGTTTCATTTTGGCCCCGCGGATAGCGGACAAAAGATCTATATCCAGTCGTCATTGCATGCTGATGAAACGCCGGCGATGTTGACGACGGTTTTGCTTAAGCGTCGATTGCTCGAACTGGAGAAGCAAGGTGCGTTGAACGCGGAAATCGTGCTGGTGCCGGTGGCGAATCCTGTTGGACTTGGGCAGTATGTGCTCGGGCAGTTTCTCGGGCGCTTCGATCTTGGCAGCGGCAAGAACTTCAATCGACATTTCATGCAGTTCGCCAGGCTCGTGGCGCGGGCCAAGGAGGCTTTGGGTTCGGATGCTTCGGAGAATCGGCGGATTGTTCGGGAGTTGATTGCTGCTGAACTGGCTGAACAGAAGCCGTTGACTGAATTCGAGTCGCTGCAATTGGCTTTACTGCAGCTTTCTTTCGATGCGGACGTCGTGATCGATCTGCATTGCTCTTTGGAAGCGGCGATGCATCTCTATACCAGCGAGGCTGCGTGGCCTGAGTTTGAGCCTTTGTCACGGTATTTGGGCGCGCAGGCTTCGTTGCTTGCGACTAACTCGGGCGGCGAATCGTTTGATGAGACTCATAGCTTGTTGTGGTGGACGTTGCAGCAGGAAATGCCAGGTGATAAGCCCGTGCCTAATGGGTCGATTGCTGTGACCGTGGAATGCCGTGGGCAGCGGGATGTGTCTTATGAAGCCGCGCAGGAGGATGCTGACGCATTGATTGATTATCTTGGTTGGCGGAAGGCGATTCGGGTTGATGTGGTCAAGCCATTGCCGGAGTTATTGTCGCCTGCGACGCCGCTCGCCGGGAGCGAGCAGTTCTATGCACCCGTTAGTGGGATTCTGATTCATCGCGCGAAGATCGGCGACACGATTCGCGTCGGGCAGGCGTTGTTCGATATCGTCGATCCGTTGACTGATGAGACGACTACTTTGTCTAGTAACACTGAAGGTGTGTTTTATATGCGGCGGGCGATTCGGTTTGTGACGGCTGGTGCGCCGTTGGGACGGGTGACGGGGAAGAAGGCTTTTAGGACCGGGGTTTTGTTGGGGGCGTGAAGGTCGCCGTTGCTCTTTGCTTTGCGGCGGCGTTTTTTTCTTGCCGTGCGGCTGACGTCCGCCGCGTAGCGTTAACGTGCACCGATGGTCACCGCGCCCCGGAAAGGAGAAAGACGCGATTGCTCGTGTCTTTTTTACGCGCCGACTAGACGGAATAGTGGCGACTAGCGACGTTGACTCAGCGACTTTTCATATTCATTAGCTGTACGTGGGACTATGCGGCACATGTGTACCGACGGAACTGACTAATGCACGGAAGGCGCGAACTGAATCTCCGGATTCACCGGTGCCGTGGTTAGAGACGTCTGCGCGGATGATTCTGGCGCATAAGCAGCCATCGCCTGGATCAGTTGCGCTGCGCGCCGGTCCACTTCGCCTGAAGCGGATGCATTCGAATCGGGTATCCCAATCTCTGCTGGGAAATCAGTGATGACTGCGGCGCCCTGATTGATTTCAGTTTCGACTCCAGCCCTATCACTCGCATTCATCCGGACTGAAGCGAGGATACGGTAGACGTTGTCCACCGAACCGTCGGCGTGGATGTCGTTTATCGCTATAACGCCACGTGACACCGGATCCACGATGAACTGGCGGCCCGACCCGTCCGACGCGTAGTTGGTCTGCTCGACCACCTGACCAGCTGAATTCGATTTGAGAACATAGCGTGAGCCGTCGGCGAAGTTCATATCCACCTCCGCCAGGATTCCGTGCTCATCGTAGAATTCATGCACCGATGTGCCGCCGCCCTGGACCAGCAATCTGTCTGTTTTGACGCCTGCCGCGTTGTATGCATACACGTCCTGCGAGCCATCGTCAAAACTCGTCACGCTGCCCGTCACGCCCCCGGAAACTACGCCATGCTCACCCGATGCGGTAACGGCGCCGTTCGCGATGCGAATTTCGTTTCCGGTTGCACCGTCCAGAATGAGATTGTCATCCGCAAAGTTGAATGTGACCGTGGCGCCTGTTCCAAGGTTAATGGTATTTCCCTTTCCGTTAATCGCCGCACTTGCGCCGTCTTCGAGGTCAATCTGGAAATTGTCGACGTTCGAGACTATGTCCGAGCCAGTGATCTTTACATTAATCTTTGAACCGCTCATATCGAGGACGACACGGCCAGTTTCGGTGCCGCTTTCTGTGACCTCGAATAGGCTTCCTCCCGCGAGGCTTCCGGTAAAACTGTCGTTACCGTTTCCGGGGACAAAAATCTCTGCATTGCCATGCATGTCGTTCAGCATGATTTGCAACTCTGCACTTTCTTTAAACGCCGCATCTATTATCGCTTGGTTCAGAGCGTTGAGATAATCCTGCAGCCAGTTCACGCCGCCGATAGCCTTCTGCACCGTAGCAGCAACCAGTGAGACAGTGCCTGAAGCCGTTGCAATCAGACCCATTGCAGGGGCTGTTTTGGGGGAGAGTACCGCGACTGTAGTCGCCACTCCTCCAGCTATTGCCGCGCCATCGGCTATCAAGCCGGCAACGGCTGCCGCCTGAGCCATGCTGTTATGGTTGTCTACGGCGTCCGCCAAGGCTCGTTGATCGGCCTCTAGCCCCATCTTTCCTGATATAAAGCCGGCCACACCGGAAATTGTGGAAAAGCCTGGCGCCTTGGAAAGTGCTGTCGCGGCGGATGCTAAAGCGGCGGTGGCAGTTTCGACATTCTCCGGCGTCGCTTCTCCATGGGCATACCCCTGAACCGCAGTGGCAAAGTCAACCCACGCGTTGCTAAATGACGCCACATTCACGCCAGTTTCAATGACGGTTATTCCACTCATGATTCTTCCTTTCGTAAATTATTTTTATAAATCAACTGCAATTCGAAATCCGACAGTGCTGTCGCGCGCTTCCGTTTTATAAACATGTCTAACCGACGAGCGAACTCCGGTCGGAATCGTCGCCCAACTTGCCCCTCGCGCTGTCTTCTTCGAACAATCGGGAAAATGAAGATCTTCTGGATCAGTTGAATAGGTAAATTTGAAACAATCGGAAACCCACTGATACGCGTTGCCGAGCATGTCATACAAACCCCACGAGTTCGGTCTGAACGATCCGACCGGCGATGTTTCGACGTAACCGTCTTCGCAGTTTACGTAGGGGGCCTCGGGATCCAGATCTCGCGCGGAGATATCCCGTGTATTTGCATATTTGCATTGTTCCGAGCGTGCACCGCCCCAATAGGTGCGGGCAACCGTACCGGCACGCGCCGCATATTCCCACTCGGCCTCGGTCGGCAGCCGATATTTTCCGATCTTGCCAGCCGGCGCCTTGGAATTCAGCCATGCAATGAACTTCTGGGCGTCTGCCCAGGAAACACAGACAACCGGATCATCGTCGCTCTGGGTAAATCCCGGATTCTTCCAATCCGCACGCGAGCTAGGCCACCACCACTTTCCGTTATAAACGGAGCACCCCCTGCCATCAAACGCGGTCTCTTTCGCAAAAACAGAAAACTGTTTCCTCGTCACGTCGAATTTCGCGATACCAAATGACTTGATGGACACCGGATGCAGTGGAGTTTCATCCGCATACCTGAACGTATAATTCCTTTCCCCCTCGAAGTCCTCCTTCCTAGCGCCCATCATGTATTCACCGGCCGGAATAACAACCATCTCGGAGCAGACGTCACAGTCCTTGAAATGCTTCAATGCATCAAGGGTTTCTTTTCCCTCAGATGCCACGGAAGCCAAACAGAATGCCGCGGGCAGAATAATTCTCCCCAAGCGCGGCATTGGCACCATCAAGCTGTAGAGCGCAAGAAATGCCAGCTTCTCTTTCACGATGTTTTTTATAACCAAAACATGTGCGCGCGTCGCTTGCATATGCAGGCCTTCTATTCATGGAAGATGTGTTCGATTCCGACCAGAGTTACGGTTGGTTTTATCTTTGTGCATTCTGAAACGCAAACTGGGCTTTCAAGCGGGCAATCAACGGACTAGCCACGCTTAATAAGATCTGCGGCCAATGATATCTGCTGAAATCAACATAATCTCCTTTTACATAGAACGGCTGGGTTGTGGCCCCTTTTATTGATTTGTTGATTTTATGTACGAACAGCAGCGTATCTATCGGACAAATCCGAAAAAGGATTAAGCGCGAGGCCATCTTGGGGCAATTGCATGAAGCTCACAGGCCGAGCAGGCTGGCGCGATATTGATCGTTAGCGTAGGTCTTGCGGCGGCGTACCGTCAGTCCCGTTTATGAGTTTGTATCGCGCTTAAACCGACTCATGGTGAAACGGCGTCCTGATCGCGAATTCCTGCTCGGCATTCTCGACCCTCACGCCGCACTGGTCCTCGCCAAACGCCATGTCGAACGGGAAGACGCGCCTCGTGCCGCCCGGAAAGGTCGAAGCGGTCGCTCCGCGCTCCCTACTTCCTTCCCACCAGATACGTCACACCATTCGGACCATAGCGCTCCGCGTGCGGTTTGTTTGCCGGCAAATGGAAGACGTCGCCCACTTTATACGTCTGCTCGGTGTTATCCGCGCGGATGTGCATCTCCCCTTCCAGAATCAACGCTTTCGCTTCGAATGAATGTTCATGCACATCCATTTCGATGTTCGCCTCCCGCGCTACAACGACAGCTTCAGGGAAACCGTCTTTCGTCAGGCTTTCAGTGAATGCTTCGCGGTCCATGGCGTCCCCATCGGCAAGCAGTGGTGGAGAATCACTATAACGCTCTCCGCCAATTCGTGCGGAGCGCAGCCGTGTGTTATGCCGACGCTGTTGCGCCGGAGTCGACCTTCTTGCGCGTTCGCGCGCGCGGCGATGATTCGCCCACCCCTTTCCTTCGCCGCAACGGCGTCACGCAACTGAGCATCGATCGAGCGCCCCGATAACGCAGCCACCCCACCGAAGCCCAGCCCCCTCACGCGCCCTTAATTCACCACCAAAACCGGCGCCACAGCCGCCGGATCACTAATACTCGGCCGCCCATTCTCAACGTGCCCGGCCAGACGACGCGAGAAGCTGGCGTCATCATTACTCGTCACCGTCAAGTCATACCAGTGATGGCTCGACGCCAGCACCCAGGCTTCCTCGATATGCGCCTCCGCCGGCACAAGCACCGGACGTGTCCGCGCCCCATACGCGTTGTCAGTCACCGTCAATCGCGCAACACCACCGCCCTTGTTGCTGAACTTCAAAAACACATTGCCGTTCGCAACATCGTATTGCACTTTGATCTCCGGCAGCGCGGGCTTGTCGTGATCATGCCCGCCCGCAGCTTGTGCTGTCTGTGCCATGGCGTTCTGCGTATTACCCGCAAACTTACGCACGAAGCCATTCGGCCCAAACACCTCGAACACATACACACCGTTCGTCGCCGTCAGATCGAACGTCTCACGAAGTGACTTACCGGCCTCAACGGTATAACGCCACGGACCATCCGTGCGATTCGTCGAGTACACGTAGAAATGCGCGCCTTGATCACCGGTATTGGCAAGCACGATCTCGAACGTGTTCTTCTTCACATCAGCATGCCCGTTCACGTGCAACTCATACGGCAACGCGCGCGCAAAACGAATACCACTTTCCTGCGGATCGATCGCGCCAGGCGTCGCGGGCACAGTCGGCTTCGGTTGCGTCGCGCATTGGTTGTCGGCGATGCTTTTGTAGTTGCTCGTGTCCGGTAGTTGCGGCACCTTCGAGTCCGGCGTGCGGAAATCGAACGCCGTCGTCAAGTCACCACACACCGCGCGGCGCCATTGCGTAATGTTCGGCTCATGCACGCCAAAGCGCGTTTCGATGAAGCGAATCACCGACGTATGATCGAACACCTGCGAGCACACAAAGCCACCCTTGCTCCACGGCGACACGATCGTCATCGGCACACGCGGACCAAGGCCGTATGGCAAGCCGTCAGCGGTATAGCTGCCGCCGCGCGCCGGATTCACCACGTTGTGAATTTCGCCATCGGTGCTGACCGTCGATTGGCCTTGGGCCGGCGTCGTCGCCGGTTGCGGCGGGACGAGGTGATCGAAGAAGCCGTCGTTCTCGTCGTACATGATGAACAGCACGGTTTTACTCCACACCTCGGGATTCGACGTCAACGCATCGAGAATCTGCGACGTGTATTCCGCGCCGTATGCCGGCGTATAGCTCGGGTGCTCGGAGTACGCAGCCGGTGGACACAACCACGACACTTGCGGCAACTTGTTGGCCAGCACGTCGGCTTTCAGGTCGTCGATGGTGCGCACGGTTTGCGCGCGCTCATATAACGGCGAGCCGGGCTGCGCGTTGATGAAGTTCTTGAAATTCTGCAGGACGTTGGTGCCGTAGTTGCCGTTCAGCGGATCGGCGCCGGTCAAACCCTGCTGATACACCTGCCACGAAATCCCCGCGGCTTGCAGACGTTCCGGGTAAGTGGTCCACGAGAGCAACTGATAATTCGGCGGACGGTCGCCGTCGACGAAATCGTTGTTGTCGAGTAGCGGACCACCCAGCGTGCCGGTCGGGTCGACCATGCCGGTCATCAGATACGAGCGGTTCGGGTGGGTCGGTCCCGGCAGCGAGCAGAAGTAGGCGTCGCAGATGGTGAATGCATCGGCCAGCGCGTAGTGGAACGGAATGTCGCTGCGCAGGTGATAGCCCATCGTCATGTCGGTCTTGTTCGCGGGCCACTGGTCGTAGCGGCCGCCGTCGATTGCGGCATGGGTTTTGTACCAGGTGTGATCGAGATCGCCGACGCATTGCGCGCTGGTCGTCGCCGTGTTCAGATGGAACGGCAGCACCGGCTGCGTCGGGTCTTCCTTCGACGGTTGATACCACACCGGTTTGCCGCTCGGCAGCGGAATCGGAAAGCGGTCGTTGTAGCCACGCACGCCGCGCAGATGGCCGAAGTAGTGGTCGAACGAACGATTCTCCTGCATGAACACGACGATGTGCTCGACATCGCGGATCGTGCCGGTGCGCGAAAACGCGGGCACGGCAAGCGCATTGCGAATCGACTCGGGCAGCGCGGTCAGCGCGGCGGCAGCGCCGGCGGATGAAGCCACGGTCTGCAGGAAACGGCGACGGCTAGTTGATGTCATCGAATATCACCTTCTGCGAGGGGAAGAATAGCGCGCCTTGCGCGCCGGTGGAATCGGGTCAGTTGCTGTTGGCGCTGTCGCCCGGTGCGTAATGCATCACGGGCGCGACTTGCCGGCTGTCGGCGGCGAGACTGGCTTGCATGGTTTGTGTGATCGTGTCGGACGCAGCGGCAGGGTCGGCTGCAAGTGGCGCGGATAGGTTGAGCACGCCGGTCGCGGGTTTGATCGCTGCGTTTTGCGCGACGTCGCTGTTGGCAACGGGCGGCGATGAAGAAGCCGACGCGGAGTCGTCCGCACCACAACCGCTCAACGCGAAAGTTGCGAGCGCAACAAAAGCGGCGGCGGCCACGCGTTTGTCTCTTCTCATGTCTGCATCCAGTTTCGTGAGGGCGGATGCAGTCTCCAATTCTTTCAAGAAATAATTGTGAAACGTTTGCGAGTGAATAAAACTCTCGTCTCAACGTCGGCTATTCGAAAGGAGATGGAAAGCAGTAAGCAGGAGAATGTTCACGTTAGCGCCACACGGCTGAAATCAGGCACATCGAAAGATTTGCGGTTTTGCACACTCTGGTAAGTCCATGACACGCATCGAAAGACCTTTCGACATCACGCGTCTTGAAGACGAATGGCTCGAAGCAGACGGCTTCGGCGGTTTCGCATCGGGCACCGTCGGCACGTTGCGCACGCGCCGCTATCACGCGTTGCTGCTCACGGCTACACGTTCACCCGGCGGGCGCGTGGTGCTGGTCAACGGCGTTGAAGCCTGGCTCGAAGCGGACGGCAAACGTTATCCATTGAGCATGCAGCGGTACGGGCCGGACGTGATCTATCCGGACCTGACAGCGAGTCTCCTCGAGTTCGACACGGGGCCGTGGCCGACGTGGCGCTTCCAACTCGATAGGCAGATCGCGCTGACGGCCGAGGTGTTCGTGAGCAAGGCGACGCGTGAAACGGTTTTACGTTGGCAACTGGAAGGGATTCAGGCAGTCCCCAAGACGGTGGCATTCACGTTAAAGGTCAGGCCCTTGCTCTCAGGTCGCGACTACCACGCGTTGCACCACGAGAATCCCGCGTTCAACTTCAACGCGCAGACAAGCGGCGACGAGGCATGCGTGCGTTGGCAGCCCTACGGCGACCTGCCGGTCATCAATGCGGCGACCAATGGCCTCTATACGCATGCGCCTGATTGGTACCGAAACTTCTGCTACGTTCGCGAGCGCGAGCGAGGCCTTGATTTCAGCGAAGACCTCGCCACGCCCGGCATATTCAGCTTCAATCTCGCCGATGGCGAAGCGGTGATGATCCTCAGCGCGTGGATCGCATCTTCGGCGTCGGTAAAAGCGCCGGCAGCGGAGGCGGCGGGCACGACGGCGGTCGCCGCCTATGCAGCCGAGTCGGCCGGCACCGCCGCCCTCGCAACGGAGTCGACAGGCACGGAGCGAGCGGCCGCCCACGCTAATAAATCGACAAGCCTAAGAAGCCAAGCTGCCGCCCACGCTGCAGAACTCGCCCACATCGAACAAGCACGCCGTAGCGCACTCGGCTCACGCCTGCAACGCTCCGCCGATGCCTACCTGGTCGCACGTAACGAAGGCCGCACGATCCTCGCGGGCTTTCCGTGGTTCACCGATTGGGGCCGCGACACCTTCATCGCGATGCGCGGCTTGCTGATTGCAACGGGCCGCCTCGCCGAAGCCGAGGCGATCCTGCTCGAATGGTCGGGCACATTGTCCGAAGGCATGCTGCCGAATCGTTTCCCCGACTATGGCGATACGCCGGAATACAACTCGGTCGATGCATCGTTATGGTTCGTCGTCGCCGTCCACGACTATCTGGCGACGAACTACGCGAACGCCGATACCCGAGCGCGCCTGCAACAGGCAGTCGAAGCCATTCTCACGGGCTACACGAACGGCACGCGTTTCAACATCAAAGCATCCACCGACGACGGCCTGCTGAGCGCCGGCGTCCCCGGCGTGCAACTCACATGGATGGATGCAAAGGTCGGCGACTGGGTGGTCACGCCACGCATCGGCAAACCCGTGGAAGTGCAGGCGCTCTGGATCAACGCATTGCGCATTGCAGCAACGTGGAATCCGCAGTGGCAGCAACCTGCGGAGCGAGCGTTGGAAGCGTTTCATGAACGCTTTACCGATCCGTCCACGCAAGCGCTCTTCGATAATGTCGACGTAGATTTTGTGAAAGGCAAAGTCGACCGCTCGATCCGCCCGAACCAGATCTTCGCCGTAGGCGGCCTGCCGTTTCCGTTACTCGAAGGCGCGGCGGCGCGCGCGGTGGTCGATCAGGTCGAAGCGCACTTGCTCACGCCATTCGGTCTCAGAACGCTCGCCCCGTCTGATCCGGCCTACCGCGGGCACTATGGCGGCACACCGCTGCAGCGCGATGGCGCCTATCACCAAGGGACGGTCTGGCCATGGCTGCTAGGTCCGTTCGTCGAAGCATGGCTGCGAGTTCACGGCGCCGAAGCGGATGCTCAGGCACAAGCCAAAGCGCGCTTTCTCGACCCGCTGTACGCGCATCTCGATCACGCCGGCCTCGATCATCTCTCCGAAATCGCCGACGGCGACGCGCCGCACACACCCGCGGGCACGCCGTTTCAGGCGTGGTCGCTGGGAGAGTTGCTGCGCATCGAAAGCCTGCTTGCCCGGTTGAATCCCATCGCCGCTTAAACCGCGCTACGATGTGAGTCCCACCGCCAGGCCCGAAGCAAGGACGTAGTCATGCCACCGCTGCGCGCTGCCAATCTGCTCGCCACCACCGAAGGTTCACGCCTGCATTCGGCCGACTGCGCCCATTGGCAGCGCTGGGGACCCTACCTGAGCGAGCGTCAATGGGGCACGGTGCGCGAGGACTACAGCCCGGACGGCACCGCCTGGGACTACTTTCCGCACGACCATGCACGCAGCCGCGCTTACCGTTGGGGCGAAGACGGCATCGCCGGTTTCGGCGACGACAAACTCAGCTGGTGCCTGTCGCTCGCGCTGTGGAACCGTAAAGACCCGATCCTGAAGGAGCGTCTGTTCGGTCTCACCAACGCGCAGGGGAATCACGGCGAGGACGTGAAGGAGCTGTACTTCTACGTAGACGGTACGCCCACGCATTCGTACATGCGGATGCTCTACAAGTACCCGCATGCCGCTTTTCCGTACGAAGACCTGATTCAGGAAAACGCGCGGCGAGGCGGCGATATGCCGGAGTACGAGATTCTCGACACCGGCGTGTTCGACGATTTGCGTTACTTCGACGTGCAGGTCGAATACGCAAAACATGCGCCCGATGACATCCTGATGCGCGTGACGATCGAGAATCGCGCCGACCAGCCGGCCTCGCTCGATGTGCTGCCGCAGATCTGGGCACGCAATTCATGGTCGTGGAAAGAAAACACGGACAAGCCGTCGCTCGTGGCCGGCGCGGACCACAACGGCGAAGCCCATGTGGTTGGGCGTCAGCAGGGGCATGAGCCAATCGTGGTGACAGCGTGGTCGAAGGACGCGCCGCAGATGGCGTGGCTGTTCTGCGAGAACGAGACCAACGTCAAGCGCCTGTTCAATATGGAGGCCGCGGGTCCGTTCAAGGACGGCTTCAACGACTACCTCGTGCACGGCGACGAACAGGCGGTAAGCCGCGACGCCGGCACCAAGGCGGGTGCTCACGCGTCGATCGAACTGGGTCCGCATGGCAGCGCCGTGCTGTACATGCGATGGCGTCCGCAGTCGAGTCCCGATGACGTGCCGCTCGATGCCGAGGCGGTGTTCGCTCAACGCATTGCCGAGGCCGATGAATTCTATGGCGCGCTGCAACACGAGATCGACGATCCCGATGCGCGGCTCGTGCAGCGTCAGGCGCTCGCCGGCATGCTGTGGTCCAAGCAGTACTACCAGTACGACGTACACCGCTGGCTTGAGGGTGATCCGCTGCAACCCAAACCGCCAGCCGCCCGCAAGCACGGCCGCAATTCGGAGTGGCAGCATCTATGCAACGCGGACATCGTGTCGATGCCGGACAAATGGGAATATCCGTGGTACGCGTCGTGGGACCTTGCGTTTCATGCGGCCGCGTTCGCGCTAATCGATCCGGCGTTCGCCAAGCGTCAATTGCTGATGCTGGTGAAGGACCGCTATCAGCATCCAAACGGGCAACTGCCTGCCTACGAATGGGCACTCGGCGACGCCAATCCGCCGGTGCATGCGTGGGCCGCATGGCGCGTTTATGAAATCGACCGCGCGCTCACCGGCCACGCGGACCGCGATTTTCTCGAACTCGTCTTCCACAAGCTGCTGCTGAATTTCTCGTGGTGGGTGAACCGCAAGGACGCTGACGGCCGGAATATTTTTCAGGGCGGTTTTCTCGGGCTAGATAATATCGGCATCTTCGACCGCTCCTCGCCGCTGCCCACGGGCGGCCATATCGATCAGGCCGACGGCACCGCGTGGATGGCCGCGTACGCGCTCGACCTGATGCGTATCGCGCTCGAACTGGCGTATGCGAACAATGTGTTCGTCGATATCGGCGTGAAGTTTTTCGAGCACTTCCTGTATATCGCCGAGGCCGTGAGTTGTGACGACGGCTGCGACACCGGCCTGTGGGACAGCGAAGACGAGTTCTTCTACGACAAGCTGCGCCTGCCCGACGGCAGCAGCATTCCGATGCGGGTGCGCTCCATCGTCGGCCTGATTCCGCTGTTCGCCGTGCACGTTCTCGAAGAGCGTCTGCACGGCGGTTTGCCAGGTCTGCGCGAGCGTCTCGTCTGGTTTCTCGGACATCGCCCCGATCTGGCGAAGCTGGTCTCGCGCTGGAATGAGCCGGGCAAGGGCAACGCGCTGCTGCTCTCGCTGTTGCGCGGGCATCGGATGAAAGCGTTGCTGCGCCGCGCGCTCGACGAAAGCGAATTTCTCTCCGATCACGGCGTGCGGGCGCTGTCGCGATTCCATCGCGACAATCCGTTCGTGTTCAACCACAATGGCAACAGCTTTACCGTCAAGTATCTGCCGGCCGAATCCGACACACGGGTGTTCGGCGGCAATTCGAACTGGCGCGGTCCGGTGTGGATGCCGGTGAACTATCTGCTGATTGAATCGCTGTACGAATTTCATCGCTATTACGGCGACGATTTCCGCGTCGAATATCCGACCGGGTCTGGGCAGAAGTTCTCGCTCAGCGAAATCGGCGACGAACTGGCGCGCCGGGCGACCACCCTGTTCCTCAAGGACAGAAACGGCGAACGTCCGGTGATGGGCGCATATCCGCTATTGCAAGCCGACCCGCGTTCGCGCGATCTCGTGCTGTTCCATGAGTATTTCCATGGCGACAACGGGCGTGGCGTGGGCGCTTCGCATCAAACCGGCTGGACTGGACTGGTTGCGTTGCTTCTGCAACCGAGGGTGATGGCGGCATCAGGTAATGTGCCCCTGGCTGGCGAGCCGGACGCGGCGCCGATTCCCACGTCGACTTCGGCGCCGGCGCCGGCAGGGCCGCCCGAATCCGCGCCCGAACCTGCGCCCGCGCTGGCAAGCGCGGTGACCAAGTAGCGAGCGCCGCCCAAAACGTGCGCGAGGTTACATAAGGCATACAACCGCGCATGGTGGACAGGTTAAGTGGTTGTTTTTGAACTGTGCGGGTTCAAGCGTGGTCTTTCATGTACCGCCACGTTCGTTCCATTGGCTCCTTCAAGCGAATCCCATGTCGACTACTCCGAACACCCCAACCTCCCCCCGCGCCGGCGCCGGTCAGGAACCGAGTTGCAAGGTCAGCGCGAGCCCGCAAGAGGCGCCGCCGTCGCCGGCCGGCAAGCGGCCTGCGCCGCCTTGCACGCTGGTGATCTTCGGTGCGGGTGGCGATCTGACCAAACGGCTGCTGATGCCGGCGCTGTACAACCTCTCGGTGGACGGCCTGCTCGACGGCGGCATGAAGATCATCGGCGTGAATCACGGCGAGCGCGAGACGAGCGAATGGAGCGAAGACCTGCACAAATCGCTGCAACAGTTCGCCGCCGACAAAGCCAGCACCTTCCACGCCGGCAAGCTCGACGACAAAGCGTGGGATTGGGTCGCGCAGCGGCTTGAATATATGGCCGGCGAATTCGAAACCGACGACACGTTCACGAAGCTCAAGCAAAAGCTCGATCAATCGCCGGGCGGCAACGTGATTTTTTACCTGGCGGTCGGCTCGCGCTTTTTCAAGCCGATCGTCGAGCATCTCGGCAAAACGGGTTTGCTGAAAGAAGGCGAAGGGGACAGCGCGGGCTTTCGCCGCATCGTGGTCGAGAAGCCGTTCGGCACCGATCTCGCCTCGGCGCGCGATCTGAACGCGGATATTCTGTCGTACGCGAAAGAGTCGCAGGTGTATCGCATCGATCACTTCCTCGGTAAGGACACGGTGCAGAGCATTCTTGCAGTGCGCTTTGCGAACGCGTTGTTCGAACCGATCTGGCGCCGTGAGTACATCGACAGTGTGCAGATCACCGCAGCCGAAACGATCGGCGTGGAGGGGCGCGGCAGGTTCTATGAGCAGACCGGCGCGTTCCGCGACATGGTGCCGAACCACCTGTTCCAGTTGCTCGGCATGGTCGCGATGGAGCCGCCTAATTCGTTCGATGCCGAAGCCGTGCGCGACAAGAAGGCTGAAATCTTCGACGCGATCCAGCCGCTGACCGCCGACGACGTCGTCTTCGGTCAATACGAAAAGGGTCCTGCGGGCGTCGGCTATCGCGAGGAACCGGACGTCGCGCCGGACAGCACGACGGAAACCTATGCCGCCGCACGCGTGTACGTTGAGAATTGGCGTTGGGCCGGCGTGCCGTTCTATCTGCGCACCGGTAAGCGACTGGCTGCGCGCCGCACGGAGATCTCGGTGCAACTGAAGCCGGTGCCGTTCCGCCTGTTCCGCGACACGCCCGTCGACGCGCTGACGCCGAACGTGCTGACCTTGCGCATCGATCCCACGCACGGCACGAGTTTCGACTTCAACGTGAAAACGCCGGGGCCGGTGATGCAGATCGGCGCGGTGCAATCGTCGTTCGACTATGCGGATTTTTTCGCGGAACAGGCCAACGTCGGCTACGAGACTTTGCTGTACGACTGCATGCTCGGCGACGAGACGCTGTTCCAGCGTGCCGACAGCATTGAAACGAGCTGGGCCGTGGTGGACGACGTGCTGCATCCGAAGACCGGCGGCGCGATGCCGGTGCACGGCTACGCCGCGGGCAGCGAAGGCCCTGCGGAAGCGGATGCGCTGCTTGCACGCAACGGCCACGCATGGCGCCCTTTGCAAAAGAACGCAGTCGAAAAGAAGTAACTCCATGAGACGCACCAACACAATCGGGGGACACCGTGGCCACACGTAAGACGAAACAGAAAAGCAGTACCGAGCGGATTCTGGCGATCGACGTCGGCGGCAGCGGCTTGAAAGCCGCGATCATCGATGCAGACGGACAGATGAAAAGCGAGCGTTTGCGCGTGCCGACGCCGCATCCCTGCACACCGGATCAACTGGTGGATGCGCTGGTGAAGCTGGTCGAGCCGCTAGTCGAAAAGGAGCCACCCACGCTGATGTCGATCGGCTTCCCGGGCGTGGTGCGCAACAACCGCATTCTGACGGCGCCGCACTTTGGCGTTGAGGGCTGGCACGACATTGCGCTAGCCGATTCGCTGGCGCAGCGTCTGGGCGGCTTGCCCGTACGGATGATCAACGATGCGGAGATGCAGGGTTTTGCCGCGATCGAAGGCCACGGGCTCGAGTTCGTGCTGACGCTCGGCACGGGCGCGGGCACGGCGCTGTTCCGCGACGGCGAGTTGATGCCTCACCTTGAGCTAGCGCACCATCCAGTCAGTAAGAAGGGCGCGGCGTACGACGAGTACATCGGCGACGCGGCACGCGAGAAGGCAGGGAATAAGCGCTGGAACCGCCGCGTCGAGAAGGTGATCGGGATTCTTGATTCGCTGGTGAACTACGACAAGCTGTGGATCGGCGGAGGCAACGCGGCACGGCTGACGATTAATTTGCCGGCGAACGTAGCGACCGTTTCGAACGATGCGGGTATTGAAGGCGGCGCGCGGCTGTGGCATCCGAAGTCATTGCGCGAGACGCGGCAGTTGCCGGAAGCCAATGAGCGGTCCGGCCGCTTCAAGTGATGTCAGGTTAGCTAACTTTTACCCGGGCAATCAACCATGATTCGAATCAATAACTCCGTCGTTAAACGACGCCTGGTAGGCGTCGGCTTGTGTGCCGCGCTGGCTTTTTCCGTGGCGGCTGCCCGCGCGGCGGATGCCTTCGCGCTGTCGTCGCCGGGTTTGGCCGACGGCGGGATGCTGGATTCAAGCCATGCAGCGAGCGCGAATAATTGCGGTGGCGGGAATGTGTCGCCTGCGCTGCAATGGCGGAATGCGCCGGTCGGCACGAAGAGCTACGCGATCACGATGTTTGACCCGGACGGTGCGAAGGGGTTGGGAATTGTGCACTGGGTACTCTATGGCATCGCGCCCTCCGCGGCCGGCCTTGGCGCCGGTGCTACACCGCCCGGTAGCGTTGCCGGAACGAATCGGACTGGCGGCCCTGGGTATTACGGGCCGTGCCCGCCGGTTGGGGAGGTTCCGCATCACTATCTCGCGCAGGTCTACGCGCTTGATTTGCCGCCCGACGCATTGCCGGCGGGCTTGACGCGGGACGCGTTGCAGGCCGCTATCAGGGATCACGTGCTTGCTACCACCAGTACCGTGCTGCGATACGGACGGTGATTTTTTGCCTTTGCGGCGGCCGGGCAACCGGCGCCGCCGTCAAAGACAACGCACTACCTGGCCGCGTCACCCCATCGATATTCCACACTAACCTCATCGAGCTGCGCCTTAACCTGAGCATCGAGCACGAGCTCCGAAGCAGCCAGCGTATCGCTCAACTGATCAGCGCGACTTGCGCCAATAATTGCCGAGGTAATCAGGGGATTGGCCAAAACCCAGGCGAGAGACACCCGAGTCAAAGACTCGCCTGTCGGCGCAACGATCGCTTTCAACTTATCGATCGTCTCGAACTCGCGCTTATGCCAGTACCGCGCGTGGTACATCGCCCCCGCCTTCCCGACGGTTTCGGTGAATCGCCCGGTCGCAGGCGCGGCATCGACCTGATGCTTACCCGTCAGCAACCCACCCGCCAGCGGGTTATAGGGCATCACGGCCAGCTGCTCTTCGGCCGCCAACGGCAACAACTCTCTCTCGATCTGCCGGAACAACAAGTTATACCGAGGCTGCACCGATACGAACCGTGCCACGCGCAATACATCGGCGCGACCCAGAGCCCGTGCCAGCCGATACGCCAGGAAATTCGACACGCCGACATATCGCGCCTTCCCCGACCGTACGATGACGTCCAGCGCTTCAAGCGTTTCATCGAGCGGCGTATTCGCGTCGTCGGAATGGAGCTGGTAAAGGTCCACGTAGTCCGTGCCGAGCCGCCGCAGCGACGCATCGACCGCATCCAGCAAATGCTTGCGCGACGCGCCTTGATCCCATGCCGAAGGCCCCATTTTGCCCACCGCTTTCGTCGCCAGAATGAAGCGGTCGCGTTTGCCCTTCAGCCACTTTCCGACGATCTCCTCAGTGCGCCCGGCAATGCTCTCGCCGCTTCCGAGCGGATAAACATTGGCGGTATCGATGAAATTGACGCCGGCGTCCGCCGCCGTGTCGAGAATGCGATGCGAATCCTCTTCTTCAGTCTGCAGGCCAAAGGTCATGGTCCCCAGACACAGGCGCGAGACGGTCAGGCCAGTGCGGCCGAATTTGCGGTATTCCATGGTCAACTCCGAAGTGGGACGGTTACGGTGCGATACGGCGGAAAGGATAAACGGTGTCGCGATTTCTTGTTGGCAATGCAGGCAGCGCGCGAAATCGGGAAGATCGCCTCGCCCGCTCGCATCGTCGAGGTACGTTTTACCGGAGTTCCCCTGCTATTTCACCGCATTGCGTGCAAGCGTACGACGTGTCTGCCGAATGCTCAGCCCGACAATGCTAAAACCCCCTACATTTAAGGGCTTTCGTGCGTCGCCTTACCTTCCTCCATCGTGCCGCTCCGTGCGAGAATCGCGCTACGTCAAATTGGCCGCCATCGAGCGGCCGTCCATTGTGCCAGGGCATCGTTTTTGCAGCGCCGGTCCGCACAGATTTGACACAGCAGCGTCGAGGAGACCGCGTTGAAAAAGCCGGACAGCTTCATGTCGGAGGGTTCGCCCGCCAGCTTCACCATGCCGTCGTTTCTGGCCGGCGGAGGCGAGCTCGGTGCGCTGATCCGCGCCTATGACTGGACGCAAACGGCGCTCGGGGCGCCCGACACCTGGCCGCAAGGACTCAAGATCGCGATTCGCATCATGCTGACTTCGCGTCAGCCAATCTGGATCGGCTGGGGCGACGAGCTTCTCTATTTTTACAACGACCCGTACAAATCGATCATCGGCGGCAAGCACCCGGTCGCGCTGGGTCAGCCTACCCATGTGGTTTGGCGCGAACTCTGGACCGATATCGAGCCGCTCCTGAATACTGCCCGCAAGGGTGCGGAGGGCACCTTCGTCGAACAGCAGTTGCTCATCATGGAGCGCAACGGCTTCCCCGAGGAGACGTATTACACCTTCTCGTACAGCCCGATTCCCGGCGACGACGGCGAGCCTGGCGGCATCATCTGCGCCAATAGCGACGACACCGTAAGAGTGGTCGGCGAACGGCAACTGGCGCTGTTGAAGGAACTGGCGGCAGCCAGTCCGGACGGCCGCGACTGGCGTGAGGCGTGCGAACTGAGCGCGCGCGCGTTGCAGTCGAATCCGCGCGATCTTCCATTCGCGCTGCTGTATGCGGGCGAACCCGGCAGCGGTAAGGTCACGCTCGTCGGCGCGTGCGGCATCGAGCCGGGTCATCCAGCCGCGCCCGAATCCATGAGTCTGGACAGCGAGCCGGCATGGCCGTTCGCGGACGTGCTGGAGGCCCAGCTTCCGCACATGGTGGGCGGCTTGACGCAGCGTTTCAGCACAGCTTTGCCGAGCGGCCCCTGGCATCTCACGCCCGAGCAGGCGGTTATTCTGCCGGTGTCGCCCGGCAGTGATTCGGCGCCTGCGGTGCTGCTGATCGTCGGCCTGAATCCTTGCCGTCTGTTCGACGACGCTTATCGCGGTTTCCTGAATCTGACCGCCGGCCAGATCGGCGCGGCGATCGGCTACGCGCAGGCTTACGAGGAAGAGCGGCGGCGCGCGGAGGCGCTCGCTGAAATCGATCGCGCGAAAACCACGTTTTTCTCGAACATCAGTCACGAATTCCGCACGCCGCTGACGCTGATGCTCGGCCCGCTCGAAGAACTGCTCGCCAGGCCGCGACTTGACGCCAGCGCTGAAATCGCCGGTCCGGGCAGAGAAACCGACGACCGTTCGCTGATCGAGATCACGCATCGCAACGGCTTGCGTCTCCTGAAACTCGTCAACGCATTGCTCGATTTTTCGCGAATCGAGGCGGGACGTCTTCAGATTCACTCCCAGCCTACCGACATCGCCGCGTTCACTGCCGAACTCGCGTCGCTATTCGAGTCCGCTATCGAGGCGGCCGGCTTACAGCTCACGGTGGAGATTCCGTCCGCGCCGGTCGTCGTGCAGGTCGACCGCGATCTGTGGGAAAAGGTCGTGATGAATTTGCTGTCGAACGCCTACAAGTTCACGTTCTTCGGCAGGATCCGGGTCGCGGTCCGCGCGATCGACGGCGGTGGCGCCGAGGTCAGCGTGACCGACTCCGGTATCGGCATCGCGGAAGATGAAGTACCGCTCCTCTTCGAGCGATTTCATCGTGTGGTGGGCGCGCCGGGTCGTTCGGTCGAAGGCAGCGGCATCGGCCTCGCGATGGTGCAGGAGCTCGTGAAGTTGCACGGCGGCACAGTGCAGGTCGACAGTACCTTGGGCGAGGGCGCGTGCTTTACCGTCACGTTGCCGAGCGGCGACGCGCTGCCTCAGGCCGTGGATGGCGCCGTGCACGCCGCGATGAGCAAGCACGCGCGAAGCTATGTCGATGCCGCGTTGCGCTGGAGTCCGGAGAACGAAATCGTGGCCGATGCGCCGGCCGGCGAGACGGCGTCCGACGTTGCGCCGGCGGGTGTCGCGCGGCTGCTGGTGGTCGACGACAACGCAGACCTGCGCGAGTACATGGGCCGTATCCTGCGTGCGGCGGGCCATACGGTACAGCTGGCCGCCGACGGCCAGGCGGCGCTCGAAGCGGCACGCGCCGCGCCGCCCGACATGGTGCTGTCCGATGTGATGATGCCGCGCCTCGACGGTTTCGGCCTGCTGCGCGAACTGCGCGCCGATCCGGACTTGCGCGACACTCCGGTGCTAATGCTGTCCGCCCGCGCGGGCGAGGAAGCTCGCGTCGACGGCATCGAACACGGCGCCGACGATTATCTGACCAAGCCGTTCTCCGCCCGGGAACTGCTCGCGCGGGTGGCGGGCAATTTGCAACTCGCCCGTCTGCGTCGCGAGACCGAGATGAAGCTGCGCGAGGACTCGCGCACGCTCGAAATTCTCAATCGCGTCGGTTCGACGGTGGCGGCCGAACTCGATCTGAAGCGCGCGGTGCAGATCGTGACCGACGCCGCAACCGAACTGACCGGCGCCGCGTTCGGCTCGTTCTTCTACAACGTGCTGGACGACAAGGGCGGCAGCTACAAGCTGTACACGCTTTCCGGCGTGCCGAAAGAGGCGTTCGAGAAGTTTCCGATGCCGCGCAACACAGCGGTATTCGGGCCGACGTTCAATGGCGAGGGCATCGTCCGCGTCGACGACATTACTCAAGATTCGCGCTACGGCCATAACGCGCCGCATCGCGGCATGCCGGCCGGCCATATGAAGGTGCGCAGCTATCTGGCCGCGCCGGTCCAGTCGCGCAATGGCGAAGTGGTCGGCGGCCTGTTTTTCGGCCATCCGGAAGCGGGCGTGTTTACCGAGCGTGCCGAACGGATCCTGGCCGGCATCGCGGCGCAGGCGGCGATTGCGATCGACAATGCACGGCTCTATCAGGCGGCGCAAAGCGAAAT
The DNA here is from genome assembly GCF_041321145.1 of Paraburkholderia sp. IW21. NCBI lineage: Bacteria > Pseudomonadati > Pseudomonadota > Betaproteobacteria > Burkholderiales > Burkholderiaceae > Paraburkholderia > Paraburkholderia sp. IW21. The sequence goes on from NZ_JBGGWA010000001.1 coordinate 342,701, forward strand.
TGCCGAGCGCGCCAAAGCGCAAAACGCGTTGCGCGATCTGAACGAGACGCTGGAGCGCCGCGTGGTCGAGACGGTGGCGGATCGCGATCGTCTCTGGGAGCTGAGCGAGGACCTCCTGATCGTGGCTGACGTGGAAGGCCGCCTGCAGCGCGTGAGCCCGTCGTGGAGCAGCGCCCTCGGCCATAACGCGCCATGGCTGATGTCGCATACGTACTTCGACCTGGTCCACCCGGACGACATCGAAACCGTGCGCGCTCGTCTGGCCGAACTGCGCCGCACGGGTGTGCCGGTGCGTTACGAAAACCGCTTCAAGCGGATCGACGGCAGCTGGCGCTGGGTCGCGTGGACGCTCGCGCTCGATCCTGACACCGCGCGGATTCATGGCGTGGGCCGTGACGTCACCGCCGACAAGGAAACCACCGAGGCGCTGCGGCATGCCGAAGAAGCACTGCGCATGTCGCAGAAGATGGAGGCGATCGGCAAGCTGACGGGCGGCGTCGCGCACGATTTTAACAACCTGCTGCAAGTGATCGGCGGCAATCTGCAATTGCTCGCGAAAGACGTTGCCGGTTCCGAGAAGCCCGAGCAACGCGTGCGCAATGCGCTGGCGGGCGTGGCGCGCGGCGCCAATCTCGCGTCGCAATTGCTGGCTTTCGGCCGGCGGCAGCCGCTCGCGCCGAAGGTCGTCAACCTTGGCCGCTTCGTGCGCGGACTCGACGACATGCTGCGGCGCGCGCTCGGCGACGGCGTCGAAATCGAAACCATCGTGTCGGGCGGCTTGTGGAATACGCTGGTCGATCCTTTCCAGGTCGAGAACGCGCTGCTCAATCTGGCGATCAACGCGCGCGACGCCATGAGCGGCCACGGCAGGCTCACCATCGAAGCCGGCAACGCCGCGCTCGACGACGCTTACGCCAAGCGCAATGCAGAGGTCACGCCGGGCCAATATGTGATGCTCGCGGTCACGGATACCGGTGCGGGGATGTCGCCGGAAGTGCGCGAGCGCGTGTTCGAACCGTTCTTCACGACCAAACCCGAAGGTCAGGGCACGGGTCTTGGATTAAGCATGGTGTATGGCTTCGTCAAGCAGTCCGGCGGCCACGTGAAGATCTACAGCGAGGAAGGCCACGGCACGACGATTCGCATCTATCTGCCGCGCGTGCGCCAGGAAGAAGATCTCGAAACCAATGTCGACGCCGGCCCCGCGAAGGGCGGCACGGAAACGATTCTGATCGTCGAGGATGATGAGGACGTGCGCGCCACGGTGGTCGAAATGCTGTCTGATCTCGGTTACCGCGTGCTGAAAGCGAAAGACGCGCAAAGCGCGCTGGCGATCGTCGAAAGTGGCGTGCCGATCGATATGTTGTTTACCGACGTGGTGATGCCCGGTCCGCTGCGCAGCACCGAACTCGCCCGCAAGGCGCGCGAGCGGTTGCCGGCGATCGCGGTGCTGTTTACGTCGGGTTATACGGATAACGCGATCGTGCACTCCGGGCGGCTCGACGCGGGTATCGAGTTGCTCAGCAAGCCGTACACGCACGAAGCGTTGGCGCGCAAAGTCCGCTATGTGCTGCAAACCCAGAATCCGCATGCGGCGGAACTCGGCATGCTCGATCCGCAAGATCTGCAGATCGACGCGCCAGTCGCGCTGGAGCGCGGCGACAGCGTCGCCGGGGATGCTCGGCTGCGGATTCTGCTGGTGGAGGACGACGAGCTGATTCGCGTGGGAACGGCGGAGCTGCTGCGTACTTTCGACTTCGACGTTCTGGAAGCCGAAGGTGAGCCTGACGCCAGGCAGATTCTCAGCGAACATGCGATCAATGTAATGTTGACCGACGTGGGGCTTGCGGGGATGTCAGGTGTCGATCTGGCGCTGGACGTGTGCCGCGACCGGCCCGATCTGCGCGTGATTTTTCTGACCGGCTATGATCTCGTGCTGACGCCGGAACAGCGCACGGTATTGCCGCACGCGATCTCGTTACGCAAGCCTTACGATCTGGTCGATTTGATCGATGCCCTGCAAACGCCGCCGCGATAATGACTTGCACGCCCGGAGCCCGGCAAGCCTGCAAACGGAAAACCGGGCGCTCGCGCTAGAATCTTCGCAGACCGCCAAAACCGTTGGCGCTGCCCGAATTCTGCCGATGAACACACCTGTCAACCCCAGTCGACGCCGCGCTGATGTCGCGGCGGTCGCGTCACGGCTCACTCTGAGCTAGTTCAACGCGCTCAGCACCAGCTCGTGCGAGTGGCCGATCCACACTGCCGCGTCGCGGTGGTCGCGCAAGGCGTCGCCGGTATTCGGGTGCAGAAAAATATCGAGTGCGCCGTGATTCAGCGTGAGCCAGCCGACGAGTTCGGCGAACCGCTCTTGTGCGAATGCGAGCTGATACGACCACATCGGATGCGGCCCCACCGGACGTTCGTGAAAGCGGCCCAGCTGCAGCTTGCCGTTCCAGTGCGCTTCGATCTGCTCGCGAAAGGCCCACGCGGCGTCGCGGCTGCTCGAATCGAAATAAACGTGAGCGTGCCAGTTGCCGATGGCTGAGGTGTCGCGAAAGGTCATAACAGGGTCCATTGCGTGTCGGTTCGCATCAGTCTTTACCAGACATTCATTCTGCTTGAGTTTCCGCCGACGCGCGCGGCGCGCCTCTCATGTGAAACTGTCTTTCATCTTCGCCGACGGTTTCGAAGCCGAGTCGTTCGCATAGGCGCTTCGCGGGCGTGCCCTTGAGCACCTTGAGCGTGACCGGCAACGCGTCGGCCTGGTAAGAATTGTCGCGCCGGCAGCGCTTTTTACTACGCGCGTATGTTTCGAACCTCTCGACTTCATTGTTCGACGAACGCGGGGTGCCGTTTGCCGACGTTTAGTGCCTATGTGGATAAGCGCACTGTCACGCTGGCCATCTCAAGCGCACGCTACGTTTGCAGCTCGCCAGCCGCGGCGCGCATCTCGTTTGCGCCGCTGTCATGACGACCGGCGGTGCACGTTATATGTTCATTGGCATGCGGTTTGCTTTTGCCTCATTCGCTGATCGAGCGGCGCAACGAACTTTGCGAGGTGGGCCATGGAGATTATTGAGCTTGAACAACCTAGCGTCTCGGCAGACGGACGCGCGGTGATTTTCCAGCTTTCCGCGCGAGGACGGGACCTTGAGTGCGCCGTCACGCGTGAGGCGTTGGAACAGCACTTCTGGTTGCAGCGCGGCGCCGGCGAGGCGCGCGTATTGAAGACGTTCGCGGATGGGCGCAAGCGCATCACCGCGGTGGCCGAAAGAAAAATGCTGGCGCGGCCGGGCGAAAAGGTGCTGCTGACGATCACCGATTTTGTCGCGCGGGGCTGAGGACTGACGCGATTCAGCAGACTGGGCGCACGATTGAAGCCGCCCGCGACAAGTTGGCTGGCGGGGAATAGCCGCGACCGCCCTCGTGCGGCCGCGCGGCGGCGCGCGCCGCTTATTTCCGCCCCAAATCTGAACAAATCGCCCCGCTACGTCGATTCGCCAAACTGACCTGCCAATTCCCCTCGCTTCGCGCAATTGCCTGCGGCCGCGCTCACATAAACTGTTTTCCATGGAGCGACAAGTCACCGAGCCCATCGACGCGGACTTCCCCCGCGTTGTTTTGAACCGTACCGTTGATGGCAGTTGCCGCGGTTGTAGTACGCGGCAGGGCAGTAAAGCAGTAGGAAGTCGAAGCAATGCAAACAGCGCGCAATCTAAGCACCCAGCGCGCGAATCAGCAGGGGGTTGCAGCCAGGTGTTGTCGAAGGCGAAGGACCCGGCTGTGATGCAGCGGCAGTTCAAGTAGCAACAGCTTTGTTTTGTTTGCGGTGGTTATAGGTCGGCAAGCATCCACGCGCCTGTACGACTCTTCCATCCTGTCCGGCCCTGTTCCCCCACGGGAACAGGGCTTTTTTTCGTCAGTGCGGCAATGCGACTTGTATTCGGCCGTTTCGAACCGATAGGGCAGCGTTGCATTTTCGCGGGCGGCTTCGGCGGGAAATCCGCTTGCGCGCGGCGAGATGTCACCCCTAAACGAGACTTTTAGTCGTTTAAGTCTGTCTTAATAGTTGCTTGCCATGATGGCTTCACAGACTCACATTAAGGGCCTGTCAAGCCGCCGGGGTATCGGCGGCGTTTGCCACCGTAGAGCACAGAATTCGATGGCGAAGCCGAGCGTTAGCGAAGGAGATTAATCGATATGTCCAGTAAATCGCGAGTCCGCAAGTCCACCCAGCCGGCCATGTCTCCACTGTTGCGCGCGCTGACCTATAGCCGCACCGCTCACAAACCAGTCACCGCGGCCATGCTTCTGCAGTGCTACACCGCCCTCGATGCATTTCGGCGCGGGCATGGCACGCGGGAAATGTACGTGACTTTGAGCCGGCATTTGCTGGTGGCGCAAGAGTTGGCGCGTCTTGGTCTTGGAGAGGATCTGCTTGCCGATATCGAAGGCGCGCATGCGGCGATGGTTCAGCTCGACGTGCGTGAGCGTCGCAACGGCGCATGGATTCTCGAGGACCACGAATACCCCCGTCTTTGCACGGCGCTGACGATTCTGGACGGGCAACTGTCCGTCGCATCGTTGAGCGAGATCGCGAACGCGGAAGCCAAGATGATCGAGGGGTTGATGAGATCGGCCCGCGCGCAGGCCGTTGTCGAAGCGACGGTCTAGGCGAGGTCGCGTTCTGCGGCGACTAACGCACGACCAACGCACGACCAACGCAAAAGCGAGAAACGCCCCACATGGGGCGTTTTTTACATCTGCGCAAATCCTGCGGTTAGCAAATCAGACGCACCCGGTCAAAACACCGCGGCTATAATCTCCCTCATGAAATTTCTGCGGACTGTGATCCTCCTGTTGCTGTGCGCTGCGCTGCCCATTAGTGGGCTGGCGGCCAGCGGCTTGACGGGAGAATGTCCCATGCAGATGAGCATGAGCGCCGACGAAGGCGATTCGGTGTCGGCCGAAATGCCCGGCTGCGAGTCGATGCATTCATCGCAGACCGAAAAGGCCAAGCGCTTTTTCTGCAAGGTAGCAGCTCAATGCCAGCTCGGCAGTCTGTATCACCCGGTCTCTCCGACCGGCATAACCCGGCCTGCCGGGTTATCGAGCACCGTTGTCTTCCACTATGCCCAGTCGCTGCCGGTCCGTGAGCCGACCGGGCCGTGGCGACCTCCTCGCGCCATCTAATCCCTTGCTGACAGGGTCACCGCATTTGCGGTGAGGTCGTCCTGCGTCCAGGACGTGGACTCCCTTTGGGAGTTCGCCGTTGGGGTTAGAACATGCCATTCATTCTTCGCACGCCGTCAACCCGGCGTGCACCACTGCGCGCGCGTTCGCTGTTCGCCGCGCTGATTATTGCGAGCGGCGCGGCACACGCTCAGGAAGCAAGCTATACGCTCGATGCAGCGCTGCAGGCCGCGACCGACCGCTCTTCCGCCATGGGTGCGGCACAGGCATCCGTGCGCGCCAGTTCCGATGCCGCGGCCCGTGCCGGGCAGTTGCCTGACCCGATGCTCAAAGCAGGTATCGACAACCTGCCGGTAAACGGGGCGCAACGGTTCACCATCGGTCAGGACTTCATGACCATGCGCCGTATTGGCGTCGAGCAGGAATGGGTATCGGGTGACAAGCGACGCCTGCGCTCCGCGCGGGCTGACGACGTGGTGGACCGCGAGCGAGCCGGATATCTGCTGCAGCTCGTGAATACACGGCAGCAAACGGCTGCTGCGTGGCTGAACGCCGTCTATGCAAAGCAGGCGCTCGCCTTGCAGCAGGAACTGGTGCGTCATATGGACCACGAACTGGACGCAACGAAAGCGTCTTACCGTGGAGCGAAGGCGACGGCAGCCGACGTCGTACAAGCCCAGGCGATGCTCGCGCAAACGCAGGATCAGTTGCTCAAAGCACAACAGACATTTCAAACCGCACTGATCAGTCTGGCCCGCTGGACGGCTACGCCTGTTCTCGATGTAAGCGGCGATCCGCCCGCGCCGCAATCGTATGTGGCGTCCCTGCCGCCCGATGAGCTTCGTGACGTTCAGCCATTGCTCATTGCAGCTTCGCGGGACATCGCAGTCGCCGACGCCGATACGGCCGTCGCCAACAGCGACCGCAGTCCCAACTGGACGTGGGAAGTCTCTTATCAGCAGCGTGGCGGGCAGTACTCGAACATGGTTTCGGTCGGCGTCAGCATCCCGCTGCCGATCAATCGCAAGAATCGCCAGGACCGCGACGCCGCCGAAAAGGCGGAGCTGGGCACCAAGGCACGGCTGATGTACGAAGACGCACAGCGGCAAGTCGAAGCGGATATCCGTACGCAGTCGGCAACGCTCGCCAGCGGCCGCGAGCGCATTACCCATCTCACCGACTTTCTGCTGCCTGCTGCGGACCGGCGCGTCCAGCTTGCTGCCGCAGCCTATAAGACGGGTAGCGGGTCGCTCGCGGACGCGTTTGCTGCGAGGCGTGCGTTGCTCGACGCCCAGTTACAGGTGCTCGACCTTCGGCGCGAGGTGTCCCAGACCTGGGCCCAGCTCGAATATCAGGTGGTGCCCGCGTCGATGTCCATCAGCCAGTGAAGGAGAACACCATGCAAAAGAAACAACTGGCGCGTGCGGCCCTCGTTGCATTCGCCGCCGCCGCTTTGTCAGGCGCAGGCTACCTGGCGGGCGCGCGTCATGCCGTGCAGGCCGGTTCGGCTTCAGCCGCGACGACGTCCGCTGCGGGCGACAAGACCGATCCGAAGACGGGGCGCAAGGTGCTGTACTGGCACGACCCGATGGTTCCGAAGCAGCATTTCGACAAACCCGGCAAGTCGCCTTTCATGGACATGCAACTCGAACCGGTTTTCGCCGATGACGCAGGCACGAGCGGCATTAGAATCGACCCGGGCTTGCAGCAGAACCTCGGCATTCGCTACGCAACGGCACGGCGGCAGAGCATCGCCGAAGGATTCGATGCCGTTGGAACCACGCAATTCGACGAATCGCGTTCAGACGTCGTGCAGTCACGCGTCACGGGTTACATAGACCACCTGTACGCGGGCGCCCCAATGCAGCGGATAGCGAAAGGCGCGCCGATTGCGTCGCTCTTCGTGCCGGACTGGCTGGCGCCGCAGGAAGAGTACCTCGCTCTCAAACGCAGCGGTATGGACAGCAGCATGCTCGAAGCCGCTCGCGCGCGCATGCGGGCGATGTCGATACCTGACGGTGTCGTCGCGAACCTCGACCGGACTGGAAAGGCGCAGACGCATATCGTGTTGACGTCCCCGGAAACGGGCGTTGTTAGCGAGCTGAACGTCCGCGACGGCGCCATGGTGACGCCCGGCCAGACGCTCGCCAAGGTCGCCGGCCTCTCGAAGCTGTGGCTCATCGTCGAAATACCGGAATCCCTGGCACTGACGGTGCAGCCCGGCATGACGGTGGACGCGGCATTCGCGGGCGATCCCACCCAGCGTTTCAAAGGGCAGATTCGCGAAATTCTGCCGGGCATCAGTACCGGCAGCCGCACGCTGCAGGCTCGTCTCGAGATCGACAACGCCGCGTTCAAGCTGACGCCCGGCATGCTGATGCGCGTGCGGGTCGGCGGGCAGAAACCGGCCTCGCGTCTGCTCGTTCCGTCCGAGGCGGTCATCACGACCGGCAAACGCACCATGGTTATCGTCAGGAACGGAGACGGCCGTTTGCAGCCGGTGAATGTCACCATCGGCAAAGATGCAGGCGACGAAACCGAAGTGTTGAGCGGCTTGGCCGATGGCGATCAGGTCGTGGCGTCAGGCCAGTTTCTGATCGACTCGGAAGCCAGCTTGAAGTCGGTTCTTCCTCGCCTGGAGAGCAGCGCAAACGCAGGCCCGAACGCGCCCGCGTCCGCGCCCGCCGCAGCCGGCGCGTCGCCCACGTACGAGACCACCGGCAGGGTCGAAAAGGTGACCGCCGAAGACATCACGTTCTCCCACCAGCCGGTCCCTGCCCTGGGCTGGGGCAAGATGACGATGGCATTCGGCAAACCATCGCCGACGGCCTTTCCGGACGCAAAGCCCGGTGACGTGGTGCACTTCGGATTCCGGCAGACGGACAGCGGCTACCAGTTGACGACAGTCGAACCGGCAGGAGGCGTCAAATGATCGCGCGTCTTATCAGGTGGTCTATCCACAACCGTTTTCTGGTGCTGCTTGCCACCGTGCTCGTTACCGCGTGGGGCGTCTACTCGGTGACTCAAACGCCGCTCGATGCGCTGCCTGACCTATCCGACACGCAGGTCATCATCAAGGCTTCGTACCCGGGCAAAGCGCCGCAGGTCGTCGAGGACCAGGTGACGTATCCCCTCACCACGACGCTGCTGGGTGTACCGGGGGCGAAAACCATTCGCGCCTATTCGTCGTTCGGCGATGCGTTCGTCTATGTCCTCTTCGACGACAAAACCGACCAGTATTGGGCGCGTTCCCGCGTGCTCGAGTATCTGAATCAGGTGCAGGGCAGGCTGCCGCAGGGCGCGACGGTATCGCTCGGGCCCGATGCAACCGGGGTCGGCTGGGTCTACGAATATGCACTCGTCGACAGGAGCGGACAGCACGACCTGGGACAGCTTCGCGCCCTGAACGACTGGTTCCTGAAGTTCGAGCTGAAGTCAGTACCGGATGTGTCCGAGGTGGCGAGCATCGGCGGCATGGTGCGTCAGTACCAGGTTGTTCTCGACCCGGACAAGCTGCGCGCGTACGGCATCACGCAGGCGATGGTCGCCGACGCATTAGGCAAGGCGAATCAGGAGTCGGGCGGGTCCGTCGTCGAGATGGCGGAGTCCGAATACATGGTGCGCTCGTCCGGCTATCTGCGCACCCTCGATGACTTCCGCCATGTCGTACTGCGTACGAACGAAGCAGGGACGCCCGTGCTCCTTGGCGACGTCGCGCGCATTCAGATCGGACCCGAGATGCGGCGTGGCATCGCAGAGCTGAACGGTCAGGGCGAAGTGGCGGGCGGTGTCATCGTGATGCGCTCCGGCAAGAACGCGCTCACGACCATCGACGCGGTGAAGGCCAGGCTCGTCGACCTGAAACGTTCGCTGCCCGCGGGCGTCGAAGTCGTGACGACGTACGACCGCTCACAGCTGATCGAACGCGCGGTGGACAACCTGAAGGATAAGCTCGTCGAGGAATTCATCATTGTCGGGCTCGTCTGCGCGGTCTTTCTATTCCATCTGCGCAGTGCGTTCGTCGCCATCCTGTCGCTGCCATTGGGCGTGCTGGCCGCCTTCATCGTGATGCGGTATCAAGGCGTGAACGCGAATCTGATGTCGCTGGGCGGCATTGCGATTGCCATCGGCGCGATGATCGACGCGGCCATCGTGATGATCGAGAACGCGCACAAGCATCTCGAAACGTTCGAGCACGAGCATCCCGGCAGGGCGATCACGTCGGTTGAACGCTGGGAACTCATCGCCACGTCGGCGGCCGAGGTCGGACCGGCGCTGTTCTTCTCGTTGCTCGTCATCACGCTGTCGTTTATCCCGGTCTTCTCGCTCGAAGGCCAGGAAGGCAAGCTGTTTTCCCCGCTGGCGTTCACGAAGACCTACACGATCGCGGCGGCGGCGGGGCTCTCGGTGACGTTGGTGCCGGTGTTGATGGGTTTGCTGATCCGCGGGCGCATTCCGCACGAGAACGCAAACCCCATCAATCGCGTGCTGATCCGGCTATACCGGCCGTTGCTGGAGGCGACGTTGCGCCGTCCATGGTTCGCGATCGGGCTGGCGGTGGTTGCGCTCGCCGCTTCGGTGATTCCGCTTTCGCAGCTCGGCGGCGAATTCATGCCGCCGCTCGACGAAGGCGATCTGCTGTACATGCCGACGGCGCTGCCAGGCATCTCGGCTGCGAAAGCGAGTGAACTGCTGCAGCAGACTGACCGGCTCATCAAGACCGTCCCCGAGGTGCAGACCGTGTTCGGCAAGTCCGGCCGCGCCGACACGGCGACCGACCCCGCGCCGCTCGAGATGTTCGAGACCACGATTCAGTTCAAGCCGCGCAGCGAGTGGCGGCCCGGCATGACGCCGGAGAAGCTGGTCGACGAACTGGACCGCACCGTCAAAGTGCCGGGGCTCTCGAACGTGTGGGTTCCGCCTATCCGCAATCGGTTGGACATGCTGTCGACGGGTATCAAGACGCCGGTCGGCGTCAAGATTTCGGGCCCCGATCTTGGGCAAATCGACAAGGTCGCAACGCAGGTCGAAGCGGCGGTCAAGACCGTGCCCGGTGTGACGTCGGCGTTGGCCGAGCGGTTGAACGGCGGCAGATACGTCGACGTCGATATCGACCGGCTGGCAGCGGCACGTTACGGCCTCGCGGTTGCGGACATCCAGTCGATCGTGTCCACGGCGGTGGGTGGCGAAAACGTCGGCGAAGTGATTGCAGGCCGGGAGCGCTTTCCGATCAACATCCGCTATCCGCGCGAGATTCGCGATTCGCTCGAGAAGCTGCGCGATCTGCCGGTCGTGACAGACCGTGGCGCGCAAATCCGACTAGCTGACGTGGCGCACATCACGATTGCCGACGGCCCGCCGATGATTCGCAGTGAGAACGCACGGCTCGCCGGTTACGTCTACGTCGATATCCGCGACACGGACCTGCATTCGGCCGTGCAGGCCATGCAGCGCGCGGTCGCCGAGAAGGTGACGCTTCCCGCGGGGTATTCGATAGCGTGGTCCGGTCAGTTCGAATATCTGGAGCGAGCGGCGGCGAAGTTGCGCACTGTGATTCCCGTGACGCTGGTTGTCATTTTCGTGCTGCTGTTCCTGACGTTCAACTCCGTTGCTGACGCGCTGCTGCTGATGTCGACGGTGCCGTTCGCACTGGTCGGCGGCTTCTGGTTCATCTGGATGCTGGGGCATGCGGTGTCGGTCGCGACGGCCGTGGGATTCATTGCGCTCGCGGGCGTGGCCGCGGAGTTCGGTGTCGTCATGCTGCTTTATCTGAAGGGCGCATTGAATCGCAGGCTCGATGCAGGCGAGCCGCTGACCGAGGCGGTGCTTCTCGATGCGATTCGCGAGGGGGCCGTGCAGCGTGTGCGTCCCAAGGCGATGACGGTCGCCGTCGTGCTTGCCGGTCTCATCCCCATCATGGTCGGACACGGCGCCGGCTCGGAAGTCATGCAGCGCATCGCTGCACCGATGGTCGGCGGGATGATCACGGCCCCCATCCTTTCGATGCTGGTGATTCCCGCAGCGTGGTTCCTGCTGCAACGCCGCCGCGCGAAGCGTCTGTCCGACGCGCGGCCTTCTCATGCAGTACCTTCCGGCACAACCGTGCCAACAACTCAAACTGGAGAGATTTGATGAAGACATTGATTGTTGCGTTGGCTGCTCTCGGCGCCATTGCCGCGGCACCTGCGTTTGCGGGCGACGATATGGCGGGGATGAACATGTCCGCGAAACCGGCGGCTTCAATGGAGTCGTCGAATGCGGCGCTCACTGATGCGGAGGTGAGAAAGGTCGACCCGGCCTCTGGCATGATCACGCTGAAACACGGCGCGCTGCGGAACGTTGGGATGCCGGCAATGACCATGGCCTTCAAGGCGAAGGATGCTTCGATGGTCAAGCGGATTCACGAAGGCGACAAGGTCAAGGTCCGTATTGAAGACGTCGACGGCACGATGACGATCGTGAAACTGGAAAAAGCGTCTTGATGCGTCGTTGATGCAAACTCGCGGGTTTGATACTTTGGCCTGCGAGTTTGCGGGGCGACGGTTGAGTCAATCACAAGTCAAGACGCAACCGTGGTCCACCCTCGTCAAACCTCGCGGATGGGTAGAACGCAAGCGCTCGAGCCCAACGGGTTGGTCAGGAGCCCAACGTCGCGTCGTTTCCATCCTTGGTCCTTACCGAACTTCGCGGCTTCGCGGACCAGCGCTGCGGCCACCCCATCACGCGCTGGAGGACGCCCGCCATGTTCTGCGAACGAATCGGTTCAGCCTTTCAATTATTTGCCCAACTCGTATCCAATCACCCCGCCCACCACTGCGCCGCCGACCGTGCCGACTGTGCTGTGATGGGTCGCCTCGTTGCCGATAACGCCGCCCGCCGCCGCGCCGCCAAGCGTGCAGCCTGTCGTGAATGCCAGCAGCGCCAATGCGATCGCACTGACGCCCAGACCAGATCGATTCCGCATGGTGTCACCTCGGATGTTTGTCGATACCACCGTTTCAGCAAACCCCATGCCGCGTCCGTATTACGAGTGTCCGTAGGGCGTGCGATCCGCCGCCGCGCGGGCGCTGAAACGGGTTTGCTCGAGTTATCCGTGCTTGTTAGACTGGCTCTCGCAAACTAAACGCAAGCGCGCTTTTGCCGTCGTATGCCTGCCTGCCGGGCGCCGACGTCCGCGGCGCGATCAATCGGAGACGCTATGTCCTACATGCTGCTTATCGTCGAACCCCCGCATCAACGCATCGAACGCGGCGAGCACGCGGGGCGCGAGGTCTACGATCAGATGGTACGTTTTGCCGCCGACCTCAAGGAGCGCGGCAAACTGCTCGCCGCCGAATCGCTGACCTCGTCCAGTGACGCTGTGCGCGTGCAGGTGCGCGACGGTCAGCCGAAGCTGCTCGACGGCCCCTTCGCCGAAGCCAAGGAAATGATCGGTGGCTTTTTCCTGCTCAATTGTGAAACCCGTGAAGAAGCGGTGGCGATTGCGCAAGCCTGCCCGGCGGCGTCGTGGTGCACCGTTGAAGTCCGCAAACTCGGGCCGTGTTTCGAGTAAGCGGGTTCGTACATTTTCTGCTGTTCATATGGGGTTTTCCCTGGCATAGCGACAGATGTGTCGATCCGGCCGCGCATCGCTCGTCGTGTGAGTAAGGGGCCAGCAAACAGGCGACGGCTTTCGAACTCACAACCCAAGGAGCAATTGCGATGCGGTTCATGATCATAGTGAAGGCGACAGCCGTCAGCGAAGCCGGCGGGATGCCGGACGAATCCCTGATGGCCGCCATGGGCACGTATCACGAGGAACTGGCCAAGGCCGGCGTGCTGCTCGACGCAACGGGCTTGCAACCGAGCTCGAAAGGCTGGCGCGTCCGCTACAGCGGCGGCAAGCGCACGGTAATCGACGGTCCGTTCGCGGAAACCAAGGAACTGATTGCCGGTTACACGCTGATCCAGGTCCGCTCTCGCGAAGAAGCGATGGAGTGGGCGCGGCGCTTTCCCGCACCGTTCGGCGAACAGGCCGACGGCGAAATCGAAGTGCGGCAGTTGTTCGAACTCGAAGACTTCGAACCGGGCCCCGAAGTGGATCGCTTCCGTGAACTGAACGCGACCAAGCGTTGATCCTGACGCCGATCAGAGGGCGCCGCCGAGCGTGACGCCGCCGCCATCCGGCACACAACCCGATCAATGGATTCCATCATGCATAAGCAAATCTACGTCAATCTCGCCGTCGACAATCTCGAACGGTCGAAAGCCTTTTTCAGCGCGATCGGTTTCAGTTTCGAGCCGCAATTCACCAACGAGCAGGCCGCGTGTCTGATCCTCGGCGAGAACCTCTACGCGATGCTGCTGGTCAAGGACTTGTTCCAGTCCTTCACGCGCAAGTCGCTTTGCAATCCAAAGGAAAGCACCGAGGCGCTGTTGGGCCTGTCCTGCGAGAGCCGTGGCGAGGTGGATGCGCTGGTCGCGAAGGCGCTCGCCGCAGGCGGCGCGGCTCCGCGTGCGCCACAAGACTACGGTTTCATGTACGGGCACGGCTTCGAAGATATCGACGGGCACATCTGGGAACTGATCTACATGGACCCGAACGCCAAGGCAGCAGGCTGAGGCCGTGACGACACCGGCCACCCACCGTGCCATCGAGGCAGTCTGGCGGATCGAATCCGCCAAGGTCATCGCTCACGTCGCGCGGATCGTGCGTGACGTGGGACTCGCCGAAGAGTTGGCGCAGGACGCGCTGGTGGCGGCCCTTGAACATTGGCCCGGCGCGGGTGTGCCCGATAACCCAGGAGCATGGCTGATGGCGACCGCGAAGAACCGCGCGCTCGACCGCTTGCGCCAGGAAGCGTTGCATGCCCGCAAGCGTGAAGAGCTGGGTCATGATCTCGACGCATTGGAGGCCCACCTCGTGCCGGATTTCGTCGATGCCCTCGACGCCGCACGCGCCGACGATATCGGCGACGATCTGCTGCGGCTGGTGTTCACTGCGTGTCACCCGGTGTTGTCCACCGACGCACGCGTCGCGCTGACCCTGCGCCTGCTCGGCGGCCTCACCGCGGACGAAATCGCGCGCGCGTTTCTTGTGCCGGAACCGACCATCGCACAGCGCATCGTGCGGGCCAAGCGCACGCTGTCGGCGGCCAAGGTGCCGTTCGAGGTGCCGCAGGCGGACGCGCGTGCGCCGCGGCTCGCGTCGGTCTTGCAGGTGATCTATCTGATTTTCAACGAAGGTTATTCGGCCACGGCCGGCGACGACTGGATGCGTCCGGCGCTTTGCGAGGAGGCGCTGCGGCTTGGGCGTGTATTGAGCGGGCTCGTGCCTGGCGAGAGCGAAGTGCACGGCCTCGTCGCGTTGATGGAAATTCAGGCGTCGCGCACGCACGCGCGCACCGACGCCGATGGCAGGCCGGTGCTGCTGCTCGACCAGGACCGCAGCCGCTGGGACCCGCTCCTGATCCGCCGCGGGCTGGCCGCGCTCGGCACTTCGCACGCATTGGGTGGTGCGAGCGGCCCGTATGCGTTGCAGGCGGCGCTGGCCGCGTGCCATGCGCGCGCTCGCCGTGCCGGGGATACCGACTGGGCGCGGATTGTCGCGTTGTATGACGCGTTGGCGCAGGTAGCGCCTTCACCGGTGGTCGAGCTGAATCGAGCCGTGGCGGTCGGTATGGCGTTCGGGCCGGCCGCCGCTCTGGAAATCGTCGATGCGCTCGCGGCCGATGCAGCGCTCGCGAACTATCACTGGCTGCCGAGCGTGCGCGGCGATCTGCTGGCGAAGCTAGGGCGCATGGACGCGGCTCGCGCGGAATTCGAACGCGCCGCGGCCATGACGCGCAACGCGCGCGAGCGCGAGTTGTTGCTCGCGCGCGCGCGTGGCCTCGCGCATTGATGAATGCAGTGACCGGCGCCGCGCCGGGTGTAATCGTTAGCGTTGCGCGTCGCCTCAGGCGGCGCAGGCCAGCAGAAGATAGAACTCGCGCGGGCCGAATTCTTGTGGCGGATCGAGCAGTGGTTCGACGTAGCGCGTGATGCCGATCCGCTCGAAACCGGCCGCAATGCATGCGGCTTCCAGCGCGGCTGCATCGTCGATGGTGAAGCCGTATTTGGCGAATGCCATCTCCTTGGCTGCCTCAGGCGTGATGGCCGCGATCACCAACATGCCGCCCGCGCGCAACACGCGATGGATTTCCTTCAGACCGCCGACCAGGTCGGGCCAGAAATACGTGGTGTTGATCGCAATGGCTTTGTCGAACGAGCCTGGCGCGAACGGCAAGGACATGACGTCGGCGATTTCGAGCCATACGTGGCCATCGCGGACGAAGGACGCATTGTGGCGGCGCGCCTCGGCGATCATGGTCGGCGATATATCGATGCCGGTGAAGCGGAGTCCTGCCGCCTGATCCAGCACCGACGCGATATGGCCGCCGTTGCCCAGACCGATCTCAAGAATCCGCTCATTCGCGCGCAGGTCGAGCAGATCGAAGGATGCGTCGATAACGGCCAGATTCGAGCGTTCCAGCATGTTGCCGACTGCCACGCCGATTTCGCCAGACGGGCAGCCGAGTTGCGGAAGCATCACGCTTTCGTCGAGGTTGGCGATCAGGTCGCTTTCAGCGTTGGGGGATGCATTCACGGTGAGTCCTCCATGACAGGTTGCGCCCTATACAGCGGCGCGGATGCGCGATGCGAGATCGCGGCGTCCTGAATTTATGTCATGAAAGTTGGACTGCCGAGCATCCAATCCACATGTCTTTGACCTACGACAAAGTGGAGTGCGGCGAGCTTTAGGCCGACAAGAACGCCACGGCACCCGTCACCACACCCGCTGCCGCGATGAGGAACGACAGGTTGCGCAGCCATTTCTTGCGAGTCAGCAACGTGATCGCACACAGGGCGATGGCAACCTGAATCAACGTGGTGGCCTGCGCCCAGCGATGATGACCGTGCAGGAGCGCTTCACTTTTGGCGTCGGCGTCCACGACTTCCTTCTCGATCGCTTCAGCCTTCGCGCGGATCGGCTCCTTCTGCTGCTTGTACTTGGCGACGTCGGCGAGGAACTTTGCGTGTGCATCGGCATTGCCGAGCGACAACGTTGCGCCAAGGTCCGCGAGATTCTCTTTCTCGCCCTTGGCCTGGTAGTAGTTCCATTGATTCGATGCTTCGGTCTTTTTAATGGCGGCTTCGTTCTTGTAGTACAGCGCCAGGTTTTCGCTATTGCCGCTTTGGTATGCGCACAGTGCGCCGATCGTCGCGAGAATCGCCGTCATCACGGCCATGCGGCTCCCAAAGGGATCGGCGTCGTGGTGGCCGGCGTGTTCAACTGCATGGTCGTGCGGACCATGTACTTCATATTCTTCAGACATCCGATTCTCCGAGCGAAGCTTTTTTTGTGGGTTCCGGGCGGTGCGCATGACGACGACCCATGCGCGTGCCCCAACTCTAGCATCGCGAGAGGGTACGCAGCTTCAAGATAGGTTTTGTCGCGGATGCCGGTGCGCTCGTGGTTCGCTTACGAGCGATGTCCCATCACCAGCAGTAGCAGCGACAAGGTCACCACCGAGCCCACCGTCGACAGCAAAATCGTGCGCGACGTGATGTGCGCCTCGCGCTGGTAGAACTCGGCCAGCATGAACGGGCCGGTGCCGGTGGGCAGCGCGGCCAGCACGACAGCCATCTCGACCAGGGTGGGCGAGAGCCCGAACACGCGCGCCGCCAGCCACCAGGTCAGCGCGGGTTGCGCCAGCAGCTTCACTCCGGTCAGCAGCAGCGAGATGCCTCGCGCGCCGGTCTCGGACGGGCGCTTTTCCGCGAGGAACAAGCCGAGACTCACCAGCGCGCAAGGACTGGCCGCGCCGCTCAACAGCTTCAGAAAGGTCTCCGCGCTCTGCGGCAACGCGACGTGGGTGCTCGCGAACAGCACGCCCGCAATCGGCGACACGATCAGCGGATTGCGCGCTAGTGAGCGCAGCACTTTCAAACCCAGCTTGTGCGGCGTGCGCTCGGTCTGCAAGCCGACTTCGATCAACACGATCGCGAGCGCGAACAGCACGCACGCGACAAGAATCGTGGCGATCGTGGTCGGCGTCAGGCTGGCTGGCCCGAACGCGATCATGCCCAGCGGAAAGCCGATGTAACCGGTGTTTGGATACGACGCCGCAATCGCGTCGACGCTCGCGTCGGCCAGGTGCCGGCCACGCATCAAACGCATGACGAGAATCAGCAGAAACACGCTGACGCACCCCATCGAAAACGACGCGACGAAGGCCGGCTGATAGAGCTGTTGCCAGGTGGCGCGCGCCATTGTGTCGAACAGCAGAGCCGGCAACGCCAGCCAGACCACAAAGCGATTCAACTCCGACGCGCCGTTCGGTCCGAGCACGCCGCGCCGACGGCATGCAAAGCCCGCCAAAATCAGGCCGAACACGGGAAGCAGAATCTCAAGGGTGGCTAACATCGGGGCAAACGGCGCGGGGCGTGGGGGTGGGCGGAACGAGCGATCCGCCAGCGTAGCGGCTTGCGTGGATACAATCCAGTACTGTTTTGTGCGTCCGACAATACCTTTTTTGCATCGTCATTCCGCGTGAGTGCGTCGTGATCGATACCAAGCCTAAAAAATCTGCGATCATCCCAGGCACCCCGTCAACGCTGCTTAACCCCAAAGCGTCCACGCCAACCATCAGCTCGCCCATGTCCACCCGCCCCACGCTTCTCACCACCGACCGCCTGATCATGCGTCCGCACACGCGCGATGATTTCCTCGATAGCTACGCGATGTGGTCCGATTCCGAGGTGATCCGCTACATTGGCGGCAAGCCGTTCACGCGCGAGGAAGTCTGGGCGCGCCTGCTGCGTTACGCCGGGCATTGGGCGATGCTGGGATACGGTTATTGGGTCGTGCGGGAAAAAGATAGCGGCCGGTTCATCGGCGAAGTCGGCTTTGCCGACTACCACCGCGAGATCGAGCCTTCGTTGATGAATACACCTGAAATCGGCTGGGCATTGGACCCCGCCGTGCACCACCGAGGCTACGCAACCGAAGCCGTGCGCGCCGCTCTCGGTTGGGCCGACGCGCACTGGCCGGACGGCGACACCGCCTGCATCATCTCGCCGGAAAACCAGCCGTCGCTGCGGGTCGCGCAGAAGTGCGGATACCGCGAGCAGCTTCGCACGACATACAAAGGCAAGCCGACCATCGTGCTGCGGCGAACGGCAGGCGGGACCTGAGTCTATTGACCGCCTTCGCTCGCCGCCGCCCGCTGTCGCGCGACCAGATCCACCAGCCGTTCAACCTGCTTGCCCTGCGCATCGAAGTTGCCGGCATCGAGCCAGCGCGCATAGCTCGGACGCAGTGCGGGCCATTCGCTGTCGATGATCGAAAACCACGCGGTGTCGCGATTGCGTTCGCGATACACGATCGCCTGCCGGAAGATCCCTTCGAACGTAAAGCCATACCGCGACGCGGCTGTGCGCGACGGTCCGTTCAGCGAATCGCACTTCCATTCGAAGCGGCGATAGCCGAGGTCGTCGAACACATGGTTCATCAGCAGGAACATCGCTTCGGTGGCGATGCGGGTGCGCTTCAGGCGCGGCGAATAGGTGACGTGCCCAACTTCGATCACACCGTTCGCGCGGTCGATACGCATCAGCGCGAGCGTGCCGACCGCCTTGCCGGTCGCCAGATCGATCACCGCATAGTGCAGCGGATCGGCCGACGCGGCTGCGCGCGTCAGATGTTCGCGATACGCGGCCAGGCTGTCGAACGGCCCGACATTCAGATAGGTCCAGTCGCGGCCATCGGGCGCCGAGCTGTAGGCCTCGAACAGGTCTGCCGCATGGCGCTCCACGTCCACCGGTTCGATCCGGCAATAACGGCCCACCAGCGGCTCCCGGCCGGGCGCCTGGGCGCCGTTCCAGCCCGTCACGGGGACGCCGATCGGCTGCTCGAACGCGTTACGTCTGGGTTCCATGTCTGCTCTCCTGTCAGGGGTTGATGATCGTTTGGCTATGGTGAACGATACGGCAAACGTGGTATGTTAAAAAGATCCAGTCCAATCGAATTTGATAGGTCCAGCCGCGATGATCGAGATCATTGGCCCGCTCGCCAACCCGGTTGCGGCGACCACCGCCGGTAACGGCGAAAAGTCCGTGCCGCTGCAAAAACAACTGATCGAGCGCCTACAGCAGGCGATTCTCGCCGGGCGTTTGCCGGCGGGGTCGCTGCTGCCGTCGTCGCGGTTGCTGGCGGCGGAGATGGGCGTGTCGCGCAACACGGTGGTGATCGCTTACGAGCATCTGGCCGCGGTCGGCTACGTGGTGGCCGACAAAAAGGGCACGCGCGTAAGTCCGCTCTCCAGCCCGGCCGCCTGCGGTGAACCGCGGACACTGCCGGCCGCGCCGGAGGTGGCCTACGCGGCGCGCGTCGAGCAATTCGCGGCGACGCGCACCCATGCCGACAACACCTTGCCGCTGACACCAGGCACGCCCGCGCTGGACCGCTTTCCACTGGCCGCCTGGCGGCGTGCGCTCGAACGGTCGATGGAGCGCGCGTTGCCGCTCGCGCTCGGCTATGGCATACCGACGGGCGAACCGGCGCTGCGCGACGCGATTGCCGCGCATCTGCGGATGGCGCGCGGCGTACGCTGCGAGGGCTCGCAGGTGGTGATCACCGAAGGCGCCCAGGAGGCGCTAAATCTTTGTGTGCGGCTGTTCACCAATCCGGGCGACATCGCGTGGGTCGAAGACCCTGGCTATCGCGGCGCCAAGGCCGCCTTCAATCTCGGCGACCTGACCATGGTGCCTATGCCGGTCGATCCCGAAGGCATCGCGGTGCCGCCCGAGGCGTGGCGCACGCATACGCCGAAGCTGATCTACACGTCGCCGGCGCATCAATATCCGACTGGTTCAGTGTTGTCGGTGACGCGCCGTCTGGAGCTGATCGCGCAGGCGCGCCGCCATGGCGCCTGGCTAATCGAAGACGATTACGACGGCGAATTTCGCCACACCGGCGAGCCGATCGCCAGCATGCAAGGACTGGTCGAGGACGCGCCGGTGTTGTATGTCGGCTCATTCAGCAAAACGATGTTTCCGGCACTGCGTATCGGCTTCGTGGTGTTGCCACGCGCCATCGCCGCGCACACCGCTGTTGCGTTGCAGGAAATGCTGCGCGGCGGGCATCGGCTGGAGCAACTGGCGCTGGCGCATTTCATCGGCAGCGGCGAATTCGGGCGCCATCTGGGCCGCATGCGGCGCTTATATCGTGAGCGCCAGCAGGCGTTACGCGATGCACTCAACGCGCATTTCGCGCCGTCGCAGATTCTGGGCGGCAATTGCGGCATGCATCTGACGCTTCGCCTGCCGTCGCACATTTCCGATCGGACCCTCGCGGAACGCGCGCTCGCCGAGCGGCTCAATCCGCGCGCGCTATCCGGTTTTGCGTTGCAGCAGCGCGAGAACACGAACGGGCTGGTGATTGGGTACGGCAGCACGCCAGCGGAGCAACTGGTGCCGGCTGTCCGCGTATTGGCCGGGCTGGCGCGGGAGATGGCGCGCGAGCCGGGCAGCGGGTTGGCAAGTTCGATCTCCACCCGGCGCGGCGTGTAAGTTTTTACGTTTGTCCGCGTGCCCTATGTCGCGCTATCGTGTCGCTTATGCGCGGCGATTTTGAAGTGCGCGACATCGACGAATCGCCCGCAGAGCATGCCCAGCGCACTGCCTTGCAACATCGCGTGGCGTGCGGCGTGAGCCTGCCGGGCCTTTGCCCGGCTCGGGCATGAAGAATGCCTTGGTTGTGGTTATCTATGACGATCTATCTGCGGAGACGACATGAAGGAAATCGAACCGACCACGTGGTTTGAGCTTGCCGCCCATACGCCTGTCCGGGAAGGCTGGTATGAGGTGCAGTTGACCAGCGGGGATACAGCGTTTGCGAAATTTGGCGACGGGATATGGACTGAGAAACCGTTGCTGGTCTTTACGCACTGGCGTGGCCTTTCGGCGGACCCGTCGAAAGCTGCGGAAGGCGAGGCTGAATCGATCGGCGCGGAAGCCACCGCGGCTCAGGGCGTACGCGCCGCATGGAATGCGTTTTTCCCAGGACTCGGCGAAGAACAGCACAAACCGCTGGATGCTGTGCCGAACGGTAAGGCCCCGCATTGACCCACACCGGGGCGGCGGCTTATCGGCTGCCGCTCCGCGATATCTGGTAGCTGATCAGGCATTGCGCGCGCGAGCCGCGATGCAGATGCAGCGCGAATAGCGGTTGCACCCAGCTACGGTTGCTCTTCAGATTGCCATTACTTCCGCTTAGCGTGTCACGAATTGCCATCGGCAAACGCCGTGAGGGCGTCGCCCGCCAGCCGGTAGCGAACCCATTCGCTTTGCGCGCTCGCGCCGATCGATTCATAGAAGCCGATTGCCGGCTCGTTCCAGTCGAGCACGCTCCATTCGAAGCGCCCACAGCCTGTTTCGCATGCAATTTGTGCGAGGTGGCGAAGCATCTGTTTGCCCGCGCCACTGCCACGCGATTTCGGCGATATGTACAGGTCTTCCAGATAAAGCCCCTGTTTGCCGAGCCACGTCGAATAAGAAAAGAAGTAGACACAAAAGCCGATCGGCTCGCCGTTCATTTCGCAAATCAACGCCTTGGCTGTGGACGTGGCGGCGAACAGGCTTGCTTCGATATCGCTAACGGTAGCGACAACTTCATGCTCTGCTTTCTCATACACCGCGAGTTCGGTGATAAAGCGGAGAATCAAGTCGGTGTCGGATGCGTGGGCAGGGCGGATGTGGATGGTCAAGGTGCGGTGCTCGGTGGGTTGGATGGCGGATCGAAGTTTAGCGAAGATGCAGCGGCTTCGGATCAAACATCTATCGTATCGTTTATCCCACTGATCAGCATTCGCACGCATGACGGAAGCTAATCGACGCTTGCGATTGAAGAGGGCATTGCGCGGTTGAGGCAGGCCGCGCTGCTACCGGCCATCCGATCAAGCGACGTCGGTGAACAACCGCCCCCAACTCGCCAGTGGCTCCGTATTCACCCCCAACATCCTTAAAGACTTCCACACCACGGTCGCCACCGTGTCATAAGCCGGAATATCGGTAGCCATCTCGAACGCCCGCACCAAATGCGCCGCGTGCAGATTCGTGCAAAAGGTCGTCACCGCATCCGGCCTCGCAAACGCGGCCTCACGCATCATGATCGCCAACTGCGTGTCCGGCACCTCGGCAAAGCTGAAATTGTTCTGCAAGCCGAGGTGTCGTTCCGCGACGCATTCGATGCCGAGCTTCTCGTAGTTGCGGACGATCCGCTGCTGAACATCGTCGATATACGGTGACACCAAGCCGAACCGCCGCACGCCGGATTTAGCGAAGATTTCGTTGAGCGCCAGCACCGAGGTCGTTGCGGGGATACCCGTTGCCTCGGTGATCTGGCGGCACAACGCCTGGTCGCGCTCGAATCCGAGCCAACCTGCGGACGTGCCGCTCCAGCCGATTACATCCACGCGCGCATCGGCCAGTTGACGCGCCGCCGCCAGAATCCGGCTCGCGTCGAACTGCCCGAGCGCCTGCTCCGATAGCGCGATCTCCGTCACCGTGAAGCGGGCAAAGTGCGCGCTGACGTGCGGCAATTCGCTGAGCATCGCCGCGGTGATCGGCTCAAGCGCCGTGTTCGACGACGGCGTCAACACGCCGAGCCGGATTCGCCGGGATTGCATCGAGGCACGTCCCTTAGTCGGCGAGCAACAGCTTTACGCCCTCGGCTGCTTCATAGCGAAGCTGGTCGAGATCGAGGCCGGGTATTACGCCGTTATCGACCACCACGCGGCCATTCACCACGTTGTAGCGGACGCGAGCCGGTTCACCTGCTGTCACTGGCGCCACAGCCGGATCGTGGAAGCCGTTGAAGCGCAGATCGCTGACGTCGTACAGCACGAAATCCGCTGCCTTGCCGACTTCGAGCGTGCCGACCGCATCGAGACCGAGCACGCCTGCACCGCCCGCGCTGCCCCAATGAATCGTCTCTTCAACGGTGGTCGCCGACGCACCCTGCGCCGCGCGATGCACGAGCCACGCGAAGTGCGCTTCATTGGTCATGCTGCCGGATTCGTTCGAAGCCACGCCGTCTACTGCGAGCGACATCGGTACGCCCGCCGCTGCCATCTGCGGTGCGGGCGCAATGCCGCTACCCAGACGCGCATTGCTCACCGGGCAGTGCGAGCAGCCGCTGCCGGTTTCCGCGAGCATCGCGATTTCGCTTGCCTGTAGATGCACGAGGTGAGCGAACCACACGTCGGGTCCGAGCCATTCGTGATCGGCGACGAACTCCACCGGCAGTTTGTTAAAGCGCTCCTTGCAGAAGTCGACGTAGCGCGTCGTTTCGGAAAGATGCGTGTGCAACCT
Organism: Paraburkholderia sp. IW21; assembly: GCF_041321145.1. NCBI lineage: Bacteria > Pseudomonadati > Pseudomonadota > Betaproteobacteria > Burkholderiales > Burkholderiaceae > Paraburkholderia > Paraburkholderia sp. IW21. The sequence goes on from NZ_JBGGWA010000001.1 coordinate 366,290, forward strand.
TAGACCCATGCGACGGGCCGCACGCGCGACTTCGGGCAGCAGTTCGGGCGGCAGCGAGAACGTCGGCGTAGTCGGTGCAACGACGACGCGGCGCATCGAAGCGTCGCCCGAATCGTGATAGCGCGACTTCAGTCGTTCGATGTCGGCGAGCATCTGATCGAGCGTTTCGGGTTTGAGCGCCACCTTCGAGAACCCCGGATGATCGCCGGCAGCCTGCAATGCGCCGCCACGGCACAGCACGAAACGCATGCCGAACGAAGCGGCTTCGTCGAACAGCAGATCGCCGGTTTCGGTGGTGCCGTCCGCGTGATAGAGGTAGTGGTGATCGGCGCAGGTTGTCACGCCGGACAGCAGCAGCTCCGCAAGACCCAATCGCGCAGCAACACGCGCCAGGTCCGGCGTAAAGCGAGCGAGTCGCGGATACGGCACCGCGGCCAGCCATTCCTGCAAATCGGCATTGATGCCGGACGGCACCGCCTTCAGCAGGTTCTGGAACAGATGGTGATGAGTGTTCACCCAGCCCGGATAGACGACGCATGAACGCGCGTCGATCACGCGTTCATCGGCGCGCGGTTCGAGGTTAGGGGCGATGGCCGCGATACGGCCGTTGCGAATCCGCAGATCGACCTGACCCAGGCGCGCGCTATCACCACTTCGGCCGCTCATTACCGCGACAGGGTTCTTGATCAGCAACGCTTCAGTTTGCATGCTCACGATTCAATGTCCTTTCAGTTACTGCGAAGCGGCCGTCGGTCCAGGGAGGCGCGACGGCCGCGCTCGTCTTACTGCCTGCGCCGCTTATTCGCGCACCAGGTTGTGCGTCTCGACGATCTTTTCTTCTTCGTGCGCGCCGTTCAGTACCGCGTTCAGTACGACCGATACCAGACACGCCAGCACCACGCCGCTATGCACGAAAGGCTGCGTCCAGTCGGGCATGTGCTTGAAGACTTGCGGCGCCATCACCGGAATCAGCGCGGTGGCGATCGTGAAGCCGACGATCAGCACGTTGTAGCGATTGCGCTCGAAGTCCACCTTCGCCAAGGTTTGCACGCCGGCTGCCACCACCACCCCGAACATCGCGATACCGGCGCCGCCGAGGGCCGCTGAGGGTGTCGATGCGACTATCGCGCCGATCTTCGGCACCAGCGCCACCACGCACATCAGCACGCCGCTGATCGCCACCACCCAGCGGCTACGCACGCCGGTCAGGATCACGAGGCCGACGTTTTCCATGAAGGCGATGAACGGGAACGCCGCGAACATGCCGGCAATCGCGCTGGCAAGACCGTTCGCGCGCATGCCGCGTACCACATCTTCCTCGCTGACGTCCTTGTCGACAATGTCACCGATTGCGACGAATAGTCCCATCGATTCGACCATCTGCACCACCATCACGACGATCATCGTCAGCACGGGCACCAGCGAAAACACGGGCGCGCCGAAGTGGAACGGCATCGGCATCGTGAACCACGGCGCGGCGCTCACGCTGGTGAAGTTGCCCATGCCGAGCGAGCAGGCCAGAATGCCGCCCGCAACCAAACCGATCAGCACGGAGAGATTGCGCAGAAACGGGCCGGCAAAGCGGTTGATCGCAAGAATCACCAGCGCGACGAACAGCGTGACGCTCAGGAAGGGCAACGCACCGAACTGCTGCTGCGCGGCCTCGCCACCACCGGCCCATTGATACGCAACGGGGAACAGTTGCAAACCAATCACGGTCACGATGCAGCCGGTCACCACAGGTGGGAAGAACCTTCGTAAGCGTCCGATCAAGGGTGCGGCGAACAGGGTGAAGAGCCCCGCGCCAATTACCGCGCCACACACGCCGGCGAAGCCGACACCCGGACTCGTGCCGATAGCGATCACCGGCCCGACGCTGCTGAATGCGACGCCTTGCAGAATCGGCAGACGCACGCCGAACTTCCAGAAACCGACGGTCTGCAAGATCGTCGAAATGCCCGAGCAAAACAGCGCGGTGCTGATTAACACGGTGGTGTCGGCCGACGACATCTTCAATGCCGACGCAACGATCAGCGGAACGGCAATTGCGCCGATATAAGCGACCAGCATGTGCTGCAAACCGAGCGTGATCATCTGGCGCTTCGGCAAAATCCGATCGACGGGGTGTATGGCGGTGTTCATGACGTGTCTCCTATTATCGTTTTCGATCGGTGCGCGCCGCACGGCTCGGCCGTGCAGCATCACTTCGCGCGCCGACCGGATATCCCGTCAGGCCGCAACCGGCACGGCAAGACAGGCATGGAAGCGGTCGGTCAGCGCGGCGCGATCGAGATCGCGTCCGATGAATACGATGCGGCATGAGCGTGGTTCACTGCCCCACGCTTGCGCCGCGCGCAGCTCAATAACGTTGTGCACGCCTTGCAGCACATAGCGGTGCGACTGGCCTTGCAAAGCGAGAATGCCCTTCATGCGGAACAGGTTGGTTGCATCGGCTTCGCGCAACTCGGTGAGCCACCTTTGCAGCGCGTCGAGATCGATATCCGCGTCGACTTCGATACCGACTGAGGACACGCTTTCGTCGTGCTGGTGGTCGGCGTGATCGTCATCGTGCTCGTCGTGAGCGTGATGCGCTTCATGTTCTTCGTGGTGATGCTCGTGAGCGTGTTCTTCCTCATGCAAGCCATCGGTCTCGACCAGAATCTGCGAGAACTCGTTTGCACCCACGCCAAGGATCTTGTCGAGATCGATTCGCGCATAACTCGACTCGACGATCTCCGCCGTGGCGTTCAGGCTGCGAATGCGTTGCGTCAGCGAGGCGATATCCGCGGGGCCAACCAGATCGACCTTGTTGATCACAATACGATCTGCGCAGACGATCTGATCGACTGCCTGGTTATCGCTGCCATCGAGCACCACGTCGTCCAGATGCGCGGCGATATGCTTTGCATCCACCATCGTGACGACGGCATCCAGCGTCACCTGCTTCGCGATCGGATCATCGAGGAAGAAAGTCTGGGCGACCGGATACGGATCGGCGAGCCCGCTCGTTTCGACAATGATGTGATCGAGCCGGTCCGGTCTTTCAACCAGCATTCGCACGATCCGCACCAGGTCTTCACGCACCGCGCCGACGCAGCACACGCAACCATTGGTCATCTCGTAGATCTCTTCGGTCGATTCGAGCACGAGGCCACCGTCGATGCCGATTTCGCCGAACTCGTTTTCGATCACCGCGATCTTGCGGCCGTGCTTCTCGCGCAGGATGTAGTTGAGCAGCGTCGTCTTGCCGGCGCCGAGAAAGCCGGTCAGCACCGTGACAGGGATTTTCTCGATTTCGTTGTGGGTGGTGTGAATGTGATTCATGGCTCGTCTCCGTTTCTTCGTTCGTACTGCGGTTCGTGCGGTTCGGCTATCAGGCGATATGCGGTGCGTGTGCTTTCGCTTCGGTTTCCACTTCTACTTCTGCTTCTCGCCAGCGTTTGACGGTGCCCGCTTCGAGACCGAACAGATCGAGCGCGCGGCCTAGCGTGTGGTCGATCATCTGGTCGAGTGAAACAGGGCGCGCGTAAAACGCCGGAACAGGTGGGGCAACGATCGCGCCCATTTCAGTGACGGCGATCATGTTGCGCAGATGCGCCAGCGTGTATGGGGTTTCACGCGCCAGCAGCACCAGAGGGCGACGCTCTTTCAACGTGACGTCGGCGGCGCGCGAGATCAAGCTCGACGACATGCCGCTGGCAATTTCGGCAAGCGTCTTCATCGAACAGGGGGCGACGATCATGCCCAGCGAGCGGAACGAGCCGCTGGAAATGGCCGCCGCCATGTCGTCGCACCGGTAGGTGAAGCTGGCGAGGGCGCTGACTTCGGCGAACTTGTAGTCGGTTTCGTGCGTCATCGTCAGCAGGGCGCTGCGCGAGACAGTCAGATGCGTCTCGATGTCGAGGTCACGCAGCAGTTGCAGCAGGCGCACGCCGTACGTGAAACCGGACGCGCCGCTGATGCCGACTACGAGCCGCCGCGGGGTCATCGCTGTGCTCCGGCGGCCGCGTGGGCCAAAATCTCAACGGCGTGTTGCGATGCCCGCTCGCTGATCTGTGCGCGGATACCGTCGAAATGCGAGCCGCGTGTCGCGTCGATACCCATGCGTGACGTTGTGCCCGCAGCGGATGACGAAGGATCGAGCGGGCTGCCCGGCAAGCCGTCGACGATAAACACGTCCTGATGCGGCTGGAAATGCGTGGCGATGGCCCACAGCACTTGCGAATCGTTGGTGATGTCGATATCGCTATCCACGGCCACCACGTTCTTGAGATACGGGTCCCATCCCAGCAATGCGAGCATGATCTGGCGCGCTTCGCCGTCGCGTGTCTGATTCAATGCGACGTAGCAGTGGAAGTGCGTGCCCGAGTTCGGATAGTGCAGCGCGGTAACGGAAGGAAAGCGCGCCTTCAGCTTCTCGCTCATCTCCGCTTCGCGTGGCAAGCGGGCCAGCGTTAGATGTTCCGCATACGGACCGCCGACCACATCGACGAGCCATGCATCGTTACGCCGCATCATCGTGTCGATGCGCAGCACGTTGTTGGTCGAACGGTCCGACGAATAGCCGGTGAATTCGCCGAACGGGCCTTCCTCGGCGTGGGCATCCGGGTCGATCGTCCCTTCAAGGACGAATTCCGCAGAGGCCGGCACACCAATACCGTAACGCGGCGTCCGGACCAATTCCAACGGCGCACCGAACAATCCGCCTGCAATAGCGCGTTCATCTGTACCAAAGGGCACGCGTGCCGCAGCGGCCAGCATGAACAACGGATGCGCGCCGATCACCATCGCGACCTTCAATGTGTCGCCGCGTGCTTTGGCGGTTTGCAGCATGCGCCACAGATGGCCACGCGAATGCAAGCTGGTTGCCAACGCATTGCGGGCATGCCGCATCGAGCGGTGATAGCTGAGATTGGCGACGCCCGTCACCGGATCTTCGGCGACGATCACCGCGTTGGTAATGTATGGACCACGGTCGGTATCGAAGTGGCGGATCATCGGCAGTTGCGCGAGATCGACTGCGTCGCCTTCGATAACCTGGTCGAGAACCGGACCTGTGGGAACGAAAACCGGTGCGATAGGGGCGTTCGCACGTTGCTGGTAAGCGTCGAATAAGCCCGACGCGTCGACGTCGAACAAACGCCCAATGCGTGTACGTGAAGCAAAGAAATTGGTGACCAGCGGTGTTGCAATGCCGTCGACCTGTTCGCAGATCAACATCTGATGCTGACCCCGTGCTGCCAATTCGGCGACCACAGCGGTGACATCCTGATCGGCAGACAAAGGTCGCTTAAGCGTCAATACATCATCGGGAAACTGCTCGCGATACGCCTGCGCGAAGCGGTGAAAATCCTGCGTGGCGCGGAAGAGGTTATCCGCCATAGTGAACTCCGTCGAATGCGATAACGAAAGCGGACTGTTGGGAGAGGCAGGTGCGATCAGACTCGCACCTGCCCCACAGCAAGCGCTGAACGCGTTAAGCCGGTTGCGTTACGTCATTGACGTAGGTGGCCTTCAAACGCTTTTCCGCTTCGGCCAGATCCTTCGGCGGCTTGGTCGGCTCGATGCCGACCAGACGGGCGATGTTGTTGCCCATATAGTCTTCGAGACCGTCTTCATCCAGATCCATGCCTTGCGGTGCGGGTCCGCACAGCATTTCCAGTTCGCGCAGCCACATGCCCGGCTCATTCGGCGGCGAGTCCGTGCCGAACACGATCTTGTTGCGCGGCAATTCGCGAGCGAATTCGACGATGCGCGACTGATAGCACCAGCCCGATTCGCAATACACGTTCGGCGTATCCATCGCCATCCAGAACGATTCGAACGAGTAGTTGCCGCCCGTTTGAATGCCGAAGTGACCGATGATGAAATTCACCATCGGGAATTCGCGGATGATCGGATAGAACTGCGTCGGAATCGTGTACGGTCCGTCGCCGGTGTGGATCAGCACGACGACGCCGAGTTCAGCACATTTCTTCATTGCCGGACGCAGCCAGTCGAGCGCGCGATCCGGACGATAGCCGTGCATGTTCGCGTGCAGCTTCAGCATCTTGAAGCCGTACTCCTTCACGTGGAATTCGAGTTCGGCCGCGCCGTTCTCCGGGCCCCAACGCGGGTTGTACGTGAAGTTGCCGATGAAGCGATCCGGGTACTTCTGCGTGAGCTCGGCGATATACGACATGTAATCGCGAATGCCTTCACGGCCGCGGCGATTGCCGTCGCGATAGCCGGTGTTGCCCGGCGGCGGTTGAATGAAGCCCATGTCGATGCGGCGCGGCTTGCCGTTGATGATGTACGGACCGTCCATCATCTTCAGCAGACGTTCGCCGGTGAACGGCTCGCCGGTGTGGCGCCAGGCTTCGTCGACGAGATTGGTCGGGTGCAGATGGGTATCGATGATCATCAGCGGGCTCCTGCGTAGGCTGCTTGAGTTGCATTCGCGGCATGTTGCTTCGACGCGCCGGCATGGTGTTTCAGATAGGCTTGCGCTTCTTCGACGCTTCTCGGCGGCGCGCTCGGCTCAATGCCGATCATGCGGGCGAGGTTGTTGCCGAGGTAATCCTCGAGCGTGTCTTCGTCGAGATTCAGGCCTTGCGGCGGTTCGTGGCACAACACTTCGAGCAGACGCAGCCACATGCCGGGTTCATTCGGCGGCGTGTCCGAGCCGTACAGAATCTTGTGCGTCGGCAGGACCTTCGCGAATTCGACGATCCGCGATTGCAGGCACCAGCTCGATTCGCAATACACGTTCGGCGTATCGAGCGCCATCTGATACGGCTCGAAGCAATACACGCCACCCGTTTGCACGCCGAAGTGCGCCATGATGAAATTCACCGACGGGAATTCGCGGATCAGCGGATACCATTCGCTCGGGATGCTGTACGGGCCGTCGCCGGTGTGCAGCTTCACGAGCAGGCCGAGGTCCGCGCATTTACGCAAGGCAGGACGCAGCCAGTCGAGCGCGCGGTCGGGACGATACGCATGCATGTTGGCCTGCAATTGCACCATCTTGAAGCCGTGTTCCTTCGCGTAGAACTCGATGGCTTCGGCACCGTTCTCCGGGCCGCAACGCGGGTTGTAGACGAAGCAGCCGATCAGACGGTCGGGATACCTCTGCGTCATTTCGACGGTGTACGCCATGTAGTCGTCGATCGACTCGCGGCCCGAACGGTTGCCGTCGGTCCACGTATAGATGGTGTTGCCTTGCGGCGGTTGAATGAATGCCTTGTCGATGCGGCGCGGCTTGCCGTTGATGATGTAGGGGCCGTCCATCGTCTTGATCAGACGCTCGCCGGTAAATGGCTCGCCATCATGGCGCCACGCGAGGTCGACCAGGTTGGTCGGGTAACAGCTTGTGTCGATGATCATGTACTCGATCTCCTTGAGAGGAACTGGTGTATCCAGTTGCCGGATCGCGGGCAGGCGCATCGATGGAACTCAGCCCAGTTGGGCTTGCCCATGCGGCCCTTTGCAAGACGCAGTGTTTGTGCGCCTTCCCCTCGCCGGCATCGAGTGTCACACTGATGTGCACTGCTGCTTGCGATGCAGTCTCACAAGTTAAAAACGCTCTGTACAATATTTTTTAACCACGATCTTGATACGTTTGCGATATGGACATCAGGCTGTTGCGTTACTTCGCGGTACTTGCCGACGAACTGCATTTCGGCCGGGCAGCCGCACGGCTGCACATTTCGCAGCCACCTCTCAGTCAGCAAATCCGCATCCTCGAAGAGGAGATGGGAACTGCGTTATTCATGCGCTCGCAACACCGTGTCGAGCTCACTGAGGCAGGGAAAACACTTAAGGAGCAAGTGCCGTTGATCTTCGCGCAGTTCGAACGCGCGATCGATCTGACACGTTGCGCGGGGCGCGGCGAAGTGGGGAGTCTGGAGATCGGCATCATTAGCTCGGCGATGGTCGAACCGATTCCGCGCGCACTCAGGGTATTTGCGGAGAAGCATCCGCAGGTGCAGTGGACGCTGCACGAGATGACGCCGGCCGCGCAGATCCTCGCGCTCAAGGAGCGGCGGCTCGACGTGTGTTTCTTTCGCGTGTCGCACGAGGACCCGGAGATTCGCAGCGAAGTCGTGATGCGCGAATCGGCGGTGGTGGTGTTGCCGTTGGGGCATCGGCTTGCGGCGCGTGAGGAGATCGCGCTGCGGGAGTTGGAAACGGAGCGCTTCGTGTCGTTCGGTTTGCAGCATTCGCAGCTCGCGCGCTTCCTGCAGGACTGCTGCGTCGAAGCAGGGTTTACACCGCAGATCGATCAGGAGGTGGTCGAGGTGCATACGCTGCTGTGTCTGGTGCGCGAAGGGCTGGGCGTCGCGTTGCTGCCTTCGTCGGCGCGGCAATTGACGACCGGTGGGGTCGCGTTCGTGCCGGTGGCTGCGCCGCGTCCCGAGGTGTCGCTGCATGCGCGCTATCGTGCTGAGGACCCGTCGCCGGTGCTTTCGCTGTTTCTCGATACCGTGCGGGAAGTTGCCGCGAGCGTGGGTGTTAGCGCCAGCACTAGCAGCGGTGAGGACTAACGCACGCTGACCGTTTGTGCGACCAGTTCGCGAATGACTTCGATCAGCGGCGCCACGCGCGCCGCTTTCTCGCGTGGCCACACCGCATACAGGTTGTAGTGCGTGGGGATTTCGATTTGCGTGAGTTCAATTAGGCGCCCCTCGCGCCGGGCGTCCGCAGCGAGCAGGCCGCGCGCCAAACCGGCGCCCACGCCTGCGCTTGCCGCTGCGATCAATCCCGCTGCATTGTCGAACACCGCCACTGCATCGGGTTCGATGGCGGGCATGCCGGCCGCGGTGAGCCACAGAATCCATGAGCGCTTCGTATAGCCGAGCAGCGGTAGATCAAGCACCTGTTCCGGCGTGAGCGGCAGGCTTAGCCCGCGTGCCGCCAGAAGCGCAGGCGAGCCCACGGCAGTCAATCGATCACCGCAAATCAGCGCGTTCTCAAAGCCGTCCCATTCTCCATACCCATACCGCAACGCGATATCCACGCGCTCGAACGCGCTGCGATCATGGCGCGGCGTGGACAGCACGGTCAACGACGTGCCGGTCAACGCGCCGAGCAGAGCAGGCAAGCGCGCCACCAGCCAGCTCTGCGCAAGCTCAGGGTCGACGTCGAGCGTGATCGACTGCTTGACCGTGCGCTCTTTCACCGACGACAGCGCGCGATCGATCTGCTCGAAGCCGTCGGCCAACTGATTCGCGAACAGCACGCCGGCATCCGTCAGCACCACGCGGCCGCCTTCGCGCACGAACAGCGGCTGGCCGACGAACTCTTCGAGCGTGCGGATCTGCTGGCTGATCGCGCTGTGCGTAAGCGACAACTGGCGCGCCGCGCTGGAGAAGCTGCCGACGCGTGCCGCTTGCAGGAACGCCTGCATCGACTGGATTGAAGGGTAGCGCTTCAACATGGGTGTTAGCCGGACTTACGGAGGGTGGAAGAAATCGTCGCTGGCGTTGCGCTTAACGGCTTTCAATAATGGCCGCAAGCAGGCGGCGATGGACACGAATGACGCGCCGCAATGCACAACAACATTCAGGAGACAGCGCATGATCGAGATCGTGGTCAACGACACGCGGCACTCGCTCGACAATGTACCGGAAGACATGCCCCTGTTGTGGGTGTTGCGCGACCGGCTCAAATTGACCGGCACGAAATTCGGCTGCGGCGGCGGCTTTTGCGGTGCGTGTACGGTGCATCTGGAAGGCGAGGCGGTGCGCTCCTGTTTGCTGCCTGTTGCTGCGGTGGCTGGAAAACACATCACGACGATCGAGGGTTTGTCGAAAGACGGCAGGCATCCGTTGCAACTTGCGTGGGTCGCGGAAGACGTGCCGCAGTGCGGCTACTGTCAATCCGGACAGTTGATGCAGGCGGCAGCGTTTCTGAAGGATAAGCCGACCGTCAACGATGAAACGATTAGCGCCGCCATGTCGGGCAATATCTGCCGCTGCGGGACTTACGCGCGGATTCGGAAGGCGATCAAGCGCGCGGCGTCGGGCGATACTTCTTTAGCCGCGGTGACGCCAGCGTGCGCTTCGGTCTGCACCTCCACGAATGAGGAGGCTTGAATGCGCAACGATAAGCAAACGCTGAACAGCGCACACGGTTCCGCGCGTCGGCGGTTCATCAAGCAGAGCTCGGCATTGTTGGTATCGGGTCTCGCGATCGGGTTTCAATTGCCTGAAGCATTAGCCGCTGGTGCGAACGCAAGCGGCGATCCGAAACCGCAACCTGGCGAGTTCGAGCCGAACGCCTGGGTGCGCGTACTCCCCGACGATACGATCAAGCTGGTCGTCCATAAACACGACTCGGGCACTGGCACGCGCACGGCGCTGGCCGCTGTCGTCGCGGAAGAACTCGATGTCGATCCGTTTCGCGTCGATGTGATCACGCCGGAGAATCCGTTCTTCGCGGACTATATTCATCCGCTGTGGAAGGTGTTTTCGACAGGCGGCAGCACGAGCGTCTCGCTCGAATATGAGCGCTTGCGGCGTGCAGGCGCGACCGCGCGTGCGATGTTGATCGCCGCTGCCGCGAAACAATGGAACGTGCCGCCGTCCGCGCTTACGACAGAAAACGGTTTCGTTATCGACAAGGCCAGCGGCAAACGTGCGAACTACGGATCGCTGGCGAGCGTGGCGGCGCAATTGCCGGCGCCGAAAGATGTCGTGTTGAAAGACCCGTCGCAGTTCAAATACATCGGCAAGCTGCAGAAGAAGCGTGGTGCCGATCTAAAAGCGAGAGGCGCGTTTCCGTACAGTATCGACGTGTCGTTGCCGGGCATGCTGGTGGCGGTCGTCACGCGCGCGCCGGTGATCGATGCGCGCGTGCGTAGCGTCGATGCCAAAGCCGCGTTGGCGGTGCCGGGTGTGCGGCAGGTGTTGCAGATTCCTGGCCGGCCCGACATTCTCGGCGGCAATCAGGCGGGTGTCGCCGTACTGGCTGACGATTATTGGTCGGCGCATCAAGGCCAGGCGGTGTTGAAGGTCGAGTGGGACGACAGTCCGCTGGAAACCTTCGACAGCAGTACGCTCGCTGCTCGCCAGGCTGCATGGCTCGACGATCCCACCGCGCGTGTCGTGCCGACGATTCAAACCGGCGATGCCACAACCGCGTGGCCGCATGGTGCGCGCGTGATCGAGGCGTCGTATTCGATGCCCTACAAGGCGCAGAATCCCTTGGAGCCGATCAACGTCACTGCCTGGGCGAAGGACGGCGGCATCGAGTACTGGGGCGGTTTGCAAGTGCCTTCCTCGGTGAAGGAAGCGGCCCAGGTGATCGGCGGCATTCCTGCTGAGCGGGTTGTGCTGCATGAGCTTGTTTCGGGCGGCAGCTTCGGCTCGCGCGAATCGAAGTACTGGCTATTTGAGGTGACGTGGCTCGCGTTGAAAGCCGGCAAGCCGGTCAAGCTGATGAACAGTCGTGAAGACGAAATGCGCGCGCTGTTCTACCACTCGGCGAGTTATCACCGTGCCAAAGCCGCATTCGACGCACGCGGTAATCTCACTACGTTGCAGTTGCGCGCGGTGATGCCTGCTTCGCCGGAACAATGGGAGCCGGGGTATTTCGATCGTCCGGATCGGATGGACTACAGCACTACTGAAGCGATCAGCAAATATGAGTTTGCTTACGATGCGCCGCATGTCGATATTGGCTGGGTGCGTCACGAGACCGGTGTGCCGACTGGGTGGTATCGCGCAGTGAGTTATATCCCGAACGTGTTCGCGGTGGAGTCTTTCATGGATGAGGCGGCGCATGCCGCACAACGCGATCCGGTTGATTTTCGGCTTGCGCATATGAAGGACCCACGGCATAAGGCGGTGTTGCGCGAGGCGGCGGCGCGGGCTGGGTGGGGGCAGGCGTTGCCTGCCGGTACGGCGTTGGGTGTCGCGACGAATCAGGCGTATAGCAGCTATATCGCAGTGGTTGCGCGGGTGGTTCGGAAGGGCGATGCGGTAGTGGTCGAGAAGCTGACGTGTGTGACGGATTGCGGGTTGGCTGTGTCGCCGGGTGGGGTTGAAGAACAACTGTACGGCGGCCTGATGTGGGGGTTGGGGCATGCGACGGCGGATCGCATCGATATTCGGCATGGTCAGGTCGAGCAGAAGAACTTCGATACCTATCGGGTGATGCGGATGAGTGATATGCCGGAGATTGAGATTCAGATCGTGCAGGGCGATCCGGCTAAACCGGGTGGGGTTGGGGAGTTGTCGAGTCCTTCGGTGGCGCCGGCGGTGGCTAATGCGGTGTTTAAGCTGACGGGGAGGAGGTTGAGGGATACGCCGTTTGATCTTGGGAAGGTGGCGGCGCAAGCGGGCGCACATTCGAAGGTCAACGGGAAAGCGTAGATGTCCGAGGAGCCGGATATAGGCGATGCCATCAACGCGGGGACCGCGTGACTTTTTTGCATACGAACTGACGTCGGCAGTTCCTGCGGTCCCTCTCTTGTTGGATTTTTTTGCGCCCGTTCGGGCTACTTGATATCCCGTCAATGTTCTATAGGCAAAGTCTGATTTGACGTGAGCTTCATCGACGACACGGACATACCGCAACAGAGGCGCAACAACACGTTCATCGAAGCGGGTCTGACAGACCGGCATTATTTCGGCGCATCGCAGTTTGACGGCACACTTGCGTATCGCCAGGGCATCGGCGGCCTAGGCGCGACGCCCGACCCGTATCCGGTCGGCCCCACGTACCGTTTTCACATGACCGTGCTTGACGCGAACCTGTCGGTGCCGTTCGCCGTTGCTACGCAGACCTTCCGGTACGTGACGACGGTTCACGGGCAGTTCACCAACGACACGCTGTTTTATCTGGACGACCTGACCATCGGCAGTCGCTATACCGTGCGCGGCTTTGACGGCGAAACCATGCTGGCCGCGGAGAAAGGGTTTTACTGGCGCAATGAGCTGCAATGGCCTGTCTTCCAGACGGGACAGACGCTATACGCGGGGATCGACTACGGGCGTGTGTTCGGACCGAACACGGCATTTCTGGCGGGGACACAACTGGCGGGCGCGGTGATCGGTATCCGCGGCGGCTTGCCGTCGCGCTTTGTTGGACTCTCGTATGACCTGTTCGCGGGGACGCCGATTTACAAACCTTCCGGCTTTCCAGCCTCACGTGTGACTGTCGGGTTTCAGGTGACGATGCAGTTCTAAACGTGATGACTGATATCAGCGTAAGAATCGGCTTCAGTGGAGTGACGTCTGCAAGCCGGAGGCCGCGAACTGACTCAAATTGGCCGCGTGCCGCTCGACGCGGCCGCGCGCGGCGACCTGCCCGACCTTCAACTGCTGACATGATGCGGGGCTTGACTTAGAGTGCACTCTAAGTCCTAACCTGAGGTCCGTCATGTCGAAGTTGCTAACTATCGGTCAAGTGGCAGCAGCCACCGGCGTATCTACCCACACGCTGCGTTACTACGAAAAAACCGGACTTCTCAAGGCCGTGAGCCGGACTGATGCGGGGCATCGGTTGTATTCGACGTCGGACCTGGACTGGTTGCAGTTTGTGCTTCGTCTCAAGGCAACCGGAATGCCGATTGCCGCAATACAGACGTTTTCTCAGCTTCGTGCTCAAGGTGCTTCGACCTATGACGCACGGCGCGAGATGCTGGCGTCGCATCGGGAAGCCGTGTTGGCTGATATTCTCGAATTGCAGGCCAATCTGGCTGTCCTCACGGACAAGATTGCCTTTTACGAGACGGCGGCAAGACATGACGAAGATTCTTAACAAACCGACAGAAAGAGGATTCGCCATGGACGCTGGAATCGACACCGCTCATCTCAACCACGACCGCTACGCGCAGGGCTGGCAAAAATTGAAGCAGATTGACGGGGACGTGGGTGAGAGAGTCATTGCTGCGCTCGCGCCCATTGCGCCTGATTTTGGTCGCATGTTGATTGAGTTTGGCTTCGGCGACATCTACAGCAGACCGCAACTCGATTTGCGAGCGAGAGAGATCGCGACGATTGCAGCGCTGGCTGCGCTTGGTAACGCGCAACCGCAGCTAAAGATTCATGTCGAGGCGGCGCTTAACGTCGGTTGTACACGTGATGAAATTGTCGAGGTGTTTATGCAGATGGCACTTTACGCGGGCTTTCCTGCGGCGCTGAACGCATTATTTGTCGCGCACGAGGTGTTCACAGCGCAAGACATCCGCTAGCGCGCCTCCGGATTGTTGCCAATGTGCGCGCCGACAGCGACCGGCGCTGTCCACACCACCGTCAGGCAACCTCGGGGCGCGAGGCAGGCTGCGCCAATACGAGCCGATTGCCGCCGAGCGACTTCGCGTTGTATAACGCCGCATCGGCGGCTGCCAGCAGGTCGGCAAGCGTGGACGCATCGGTTCCGAACTGTGCGAGCCCAATGCTGACCGTTGCTTGTATCGCGGCGCCGTCAATCCGGTGAGGGATCGTCTCAGCGAAACGTTTAGCGACGATCTCGCCCACTTCTTTGGCGCGGAGGCTGTTATGGTCGGGAAGCAGGGCAGCGAACTCTTCTCCGCCGATGCGCGCGAGAATCGCATCGGGACCCACCACGCTCCGGGCTATGTCGCCAAATGCTTTCAGTACCTCGTCGCCCGTCTTATGACCGTATCGATCATTGATTGCTTTGAAACGATCGAGATCGAATGCAAGGAGGGAAATCGGGCGGCGTGGTTCTGCCTCGCGGATCACGCGTGCGCCCTCTTCAAAAAACCATCTGCGATTGCTAAGACGGGTCAGGTAATCCGTTTGGGACTCTCGTAGAAGCTCGCCATGGGTCTCCTCGCGGATCAGCTTCAGCAGAGTCATCGGTAGAACAACCGAATACAGGACTCCCTCGTACATCGTAATGTTGCTGGCGACCGACACGACGTCCCGCCCGTACCGGGCCGCCAGGAAAGGCAGGATGCACGCCCTGGCAGCATATAGGAGCGCATGGATGCCCGTCACCAACACCGCGATACGCCGCGATTGCATCGATTTCATGCCGTCGCATCGCACCAGCTCGAAAGACGTCACGCCGCAAGCCAACGCGATCGGAATCGCGCTCGCGTAGTACCACACCGAATCCTCCCACCGCGCGCCGGCCACGGCCCATGTGAGCGCAAGCAGGACGAGCATCGCGGCAGAGCTGTTCCGGTATTGCCGGCCGCTCAAGGATGCGACGCCTTGCAGGACCAGTAAATAGCCGGTGACGATAACGAGGTTGCTCAAGGCGGAGCCAGTCGCACCGGGCAGCTCGTGATGAACTGTTACCGCCGCACAGCCGATGGCAAGCGTTGCGTACCCAGCTGCCAGTATTTTCAATTCCTTGCTACGCCTGGGATGTGTTCGATGTTCCCAAAGCGTCATCCCGGAACTGGCGAAAAGCGTCCCGACCACGAGGAAATAAAGGGTGAGAAGATCCACGTGCATCGCTGAGGAGAGAATCCTACGCCGGTGTATCGCGGCGCCAATTCAAGGCAAAAAAGTCGATAGCGGGATGATAGTCGAGGTATGGTCCTGGCTGCACTTGGAGGACGCTCACTTTTAAGCGAAGGAGAGAAACGGCAATACGGCGACCCAGCCCCGTGTAACGGCAAATATGGACAGAACTTTATAGCCGCCAAATAAAAGCATCAAATGACCGGGGTCGGCGGGCGTCTCCCAGCCTTGGGTTAGTCCGCCGATTGTCAACGATCTGCATGCCTCTGTCGAGTGACCGAAAAAATTCGGCCGAGTCCGGAAATCCACCAAGGTTGCGATCGCAAGCGTTGCAGGAACTATTTTTGCTGTAAGCAGCGTATCGCACGCCGCAATCATCTGTTCTCGCCTTGTTATGACGTGCGTTAGCGAGTCTTAGGCGGAATCTGAGGCGGCCACAGTTCGACGGGCGTTCTGACGAGGAGACGACAATGATGACGATGAGGTTAGGCCTACGGTTAACGTCGGCAGCTGTGTTGGCGATCAGCCTCGCCGGGTGCGGGGGTGAGGGCGATCCGGCCAGTGCGGATGCCGGTGCAGCATCTGCGCAGGCGAAGGCGTTAGCCGCAACCGGGAGCCCCGCCGCGGACGGTGGATCGGTCGCGTCCAGGATCACTAAACTTCAGCGCTATCAGATCGACCCGGCGAAGGTCTTCGTCGCCGGTATTTCGTCTGGCGGTTTCGCGGCAGTGCAGATGCACGTTGCCCACTCTTCCACCTTCAAAGGGGCCGCTGTCTACGCGGGCGGAGTGTACTGGTGTGCTGGCGCCGGCGGAGCCGCGACAGCTTTGGCAAACTGTGGCGGCTTGACGCTTCCGTCGAATCAGGCGTCGTACAACAGCACGCTTATTGCATCCGAGGCGTATCTTGACGCGCAATCGTCCCTCGGCACCATCGACCCGGCGACGAACCTGCGTGGACAGCCCGTCTACCTCTGGTCCGGCACGCAAGACGAGGTCGTCAATCCGCTTGAGATGGCCGACCTCAACTCGGAATATAAGCGCTATGGGGCCAACGTTCACTTCGACAATGCGTATCCCGCCGAGCACGGCTGGGAATCGCCTGATGGCGAACTTGCATGCGGCACGCTCGGCAGTCCCTACATGGTGCGCTGCTCGGCGAATGGCGCAGTCTACGATTCAGTAAAAACGTGGCTGACGATGTTCCTCGGCCCATTGAAAGCGCGCAACAACGGAAAGCTGTCGGGTACGCTTTCTTCATTCGATCAAACGGAGTTCGGGGCGTCCCCAAACCTTTCGATGAGCTCGACGGGGAGCGTTTTTGTTCCCAAAGCCTGCGCGCAAGGGAAAAAATGCGGATTCGTGCTCGCCCTTCACGGCTGTCTGCAGGAGGCGTCGCTTATCGGAAACCGCTGGGTCAAGGAGGCCGGCATCAATGAATGGGCCGATACGAACGAACTGGTGGTGGTGTATCCCGACACGATTGCGTCGTCTGCGCCAGGGCCGACGAACCCGAACGCATGCTTCGACTGGTGGGGTTACTCCAATCAATACGACTCGAACTACGCACTCAAGCGCGGCTTGCAGATGTCGGTGCTCTACGCGATGGTGCAGCGCGTGACTGGGCGACCGTAGGGCCGTCGTGGCATGGATCGAATCGGACGCAACGAGATTTGTCCGGCTGGACCGAACAGCCAAAACGGTCATTTCGCTCTGGCCGCTGTGTCGTTCCGCCTACGCGCCAGTTGGAATTTGCCGAGGCGCCCTTTGCGATCGGCGCCAGCGTAGGCCCCTGCATCGGCGCTCAAAAATTCGAGCTCGGGCAGGGCCACCAAGGCGGCGGGGTCTTCGACTTGGACGCTCCCGGCAATCGAATGACTAATCGAATGACTGGTTGCTGAGTGGAACTGCTCCCGGAGTGTGCGGCCGGTTGCTCCTGCCTCCGTCGCTTCTTGGCCGCACGCGGGAGAATCGGCGATGCGGCTTGCCGGTCATCGCTCCGCGACCGGCGCTGGTCGCCCCGATCTGGTCATTCAGCTTTCTCCAAAGCGGCCCTTGGTCTGGAGGCGACGAGTCCGCACGCTCGGTCACGCACGTTTGGACTGCCCTTCAATATGTCGCTCTCATCGTACGGTAGTGGCGTTGTGCTTTTGCGCGATTTCCACAAGTGGCCATTGAGCACCATCGTCGGGACCTGCTCCGCGAGAGATCGAGGAACAACCACGAGCATGCGCCGCACTCTCGGACATTCGAAAGGATCGGTTGCGAAAGCAGTTCGCTCGCAGCGATAGCAAGCCGGTCCTTTATGAGCGCGCTGCAGGCCTTCTCTGGGCATACCGTCCAGCGCACCGGTGCTCGTCCTTCAATGCACAGCGTCGAATGACTCATTGCCTCGACGATATAACCTTCCAGCCGCAGCCGAGCTGTCTCCGAAGGCAGAACGCCGTCGGCGATCGCAGAGAATACTACGTGCATGGCTTCTCGCAGTTCCGTCAACTCCTTCAGCATATCGGATCGGCGGTGCCTCGCGTGCGACCGCGCCTTCTCGATCAGACGACTATCAGTCGGATTAAGGACACCGTTCGCCGTAGCCCAGTCGATAGCGTCGCACCAGTCGACCAACCGCTCGACGTCACGGTCCTTACCAGCGCCGCCGCATGTGTTCACGAAGTTAAGGACGAGGTGACCGCCTACGCCTGCGTCTCCGCTCCCACGTGATTCTTTTACACCGACCAATATAACCTCCTTGAAGGATTATGACGGTTAGTCTATGCTTGTTCCTCGCTATAGTCCAATGCAAAAGGCGATTCATGACGGATACTTCGCGGCAATTTCAGCAGCTGTTTCCTGGAGCGTTGCCTTTGGCACATTCTTTTGGCTTCGATGGTCAGTCAGTACGCTATGGCGTAATCGGCGCGGGCGAGCCGATGGTGCTGATACATGGAACGCCGTTTTCTTCGCAGGTCTGGCGCCGCATTGCGCCGATCGCGGCTCGCTTTCGACAAGTCTTCTACTTCGATCTCCTTGGTTACGGAATGTCTGAGCAGCGCGCGGACCAGGATGTCTCACTGGGCGTTCAGAATCGCCTGCTTGCAGCCTTACTCAAGCATTGGCGGCTCGAGAAGCCTGACGTGGTTGCCCATGATTTCGGCGGCGCCACAGCGCTCAGGGCAGCCTTGCTGGACCGATGCGAGTATCGATCTCTGCTGCTGATCGATCCGGTGGCAGTCGCCCCATGGGGCTCACCGTTTGTTCGTCATGTGCGCGCGCATGAGGCTGCGTTCGCAAGCGTGCCCGCGTACATTCATGAGGCGATGGTCAACGCATATCTGCAGGGTGCCGCGAACCGAACGCTCGCGGCAGACACATTGCGCATTTACTCGTCCCCATGGATGGGCGAACTGGGTCAAGCGGCGTTCTATCGGCAAATCGCCCAGATGGACCAGCGCTATACCGATGAGGTCCAACCGCGTTACGGAGAAGTTCGCTGCCCGGTTTCCATCTTGTGGGGCGAGGAGGATCAGTGGATTCCGGTCGATCGAGGCTTGGAATTATCGGCGATGATCCCCGGGGCACGCTTCACGCGGGTTGCTGGCTCGGGGCATTTGATGCAGGAAGACGCTCCCGAAGCGATCGTCGGCGAGGTGATGGATTTTCTGCAGTTGGGAGAACGACACCAAATTGCCGGCTATCTTGGGTCCAAAGTCGAACGTCTCTAGTTGGCCGACAGCCGCCCCCCCACCCCAAACGCGCACATCCCAACCAAAGCCGACAGTCGCAGGCCATGCACAGTACGGCGGCCCCGTGTCGCACCGTCATTCGAAGACGGATGCCGGGGAACGTCAGACACCGATTCAGACTTCGCGAATGTTTGCCCAAGCACGCGGACTTCGTTAAACGAACACCTAAGAGCCGCCCCTCTGCATCTATCGTAACAACGCGTCAACTCGAACATGTCTTGATCGACGCCCCGGATTTTGCAAGACCGAGCCATATTGTCATGAGGCTCAAAAGTGTCATGACGAACGCGAGCATCACGGCGACATGCAGCCCTGCGGCGAGATCGCCGGACTCAGGGCGCACGAGCGAACCGAACACGCCCACGCCTACGACGCCGCCAATCTGCCGCGCGGTATTCAGCACACCCGAAGCAATGCCGATGGACGCCGATTCGACATGGGTGAGCACCGCTGTATTGATCGACGGCACCGCGAGCGCGACGCCGGTGCCGACGGCCAGCAAGGGCCACGCGATGGCGAGCATGCTGCTGGCCGCGTGGATGAACGCCAGCGAGACATAGCCGAGCGCTGCCAGCAACTGGCCGACGACCATCGGCAAGCGATGACCGAAGCGTGCGGTGAGGCGGCCCGATACGACGTTCGCGACGGTCACGACAGCGGTCATCGGCAGGAACGCGATGCCGGTTTCGAGTGGTGTGTCGTGACGCGCATTCTGGAAAAACAGGCTCATCGCAAACATCAACCCGTAATAGCCAAAGTTCAGCGTGAAGCCCGTGATCGAACTGACGTTCAGCACGGCGTTGCGGAACAGCGCGAGCGGTAGCAGCGGCTGCACGTGACGCGCCTCGACGGCGATGAACAACGAGCCGGCCACCAGCGTCGCCGCGAGGCACGTCATGACCGTCGCGCTAGTCCAGCCGAGCCGGCCGCTTTCGATGACGGCATACGTCAACGAAGCCAGCGTGACGATTGCAAGAAGTTGCCCGGCCAGATCGATGCGGCGCGCCGCGCGACGCACGGTGTCGGGCGCATGCCTGAGCGTGAGCCAGATGCCCGCGATGCCGATCGGCACGTTGATCAGGAAGATCGACGGCCAGCCGAAACGATCGACCAGCACGCCGCCGACCAGTGGGCCGGCGCCGAGCGCGAGCGCCGCGGTGCCGGCCCAGATGCTGACGGCCCTCGCGCGCGCATGCGGGTCCGGAAATGCCGCGCCGAGCAGCGCCAGCGACGAGGGCACGCACAGCGCCGCACCCACGCCTTGCAGCACGCGCGAGGCAACGAGCATCGTCGCGTCGCCCGAGAAACCGCAGCCGATCGACGCGCAGGTGAACACCACGAAGCCGCTGACGAACACGCGACGCGCGCCGAAGCGGTCGGCGAGCGCGCCCGCTGTGAGCAGCAGGCAGGCGAACGCCAGCGTGTATGCGTTGACGACCCATTCGAGTACCGTCGCGTCCAGCGCGAGGCTCGCGCGCATGCGATCGAGTGCGACATTCACGACCGTCACGTCGAGGCAGATGAGGACGAAACCGATGCTCGTCGCCAGCAGGGCGAGCCGCGACGACTGTCGCGGCGTGGTGTGTTGTGTACGCATGAGGTCCTTGCGGGAAATGGCGCGAGCGAGCCGGACCGAACCGTGCAGGCCGTCGCGAAGACCGAACTGTATTCCATAAGCCGAACTTGATAAATGCAGGCAGATTTGACACAGAACCCGGTATTATTGAGTAATGGATCTTCTCAAGACGATGACAGTGTTCGTGCGCGTGGTCGAAACCGGCAGCCTGACGGCAGCGGCGGTAGCGTGCGACCTGTCGCCGACGATGGTCGGCACGCACCTTCAGGCGCTGGAAGCGCGGCTCGGTACGCGGCTCATCCATCGCACCACGCGCAAGCAGCAGGTGAGCGCGTTCGGTCAGACGTACTACGAACGCTGCGTCGAGATACTCGGCTTGATCGACGATTCGGAGCGGCTCGCGCACGATCATCTCGCGACGCCGCGCGGCCGCTTACGCGTGACGGCACCCGTCATGTTCAACAACGAGTGCCTGATTCCCGCTATCGCCGAATACTGCGAACGCTATCCCGAGGTGAAGCTCGATATCGTCGCGACCGACACGGTCTCTGATCTCGTCGACGACGGCTTCGAGGCAGCGATCCGCATCGGCACGCTGGGCAATCCGGCTCTGGTCGCGCGGCCGCTCAAGCCGTATCGGCTCGTGCTATGCGCGTCGCGCGCCTACCTGAAAGCGCACGGCAAGCCCGCGATACCCGACGCGTTGCGCACGCATCAGTGCCTGACGTACGCGTTTCCGCCGCGTTCCGAGTGGTACGCGGCGCAGTCCGAGTGGGTGCTGCATGGCGCGGAAGGGCGCGTGGTCGTGCGTGTGGATGGGCGCCTGAAAATCGACAACTCCGAAGCGTTGCGGCGCGCCGTGTTGCGCGACCTCGGCATCGCGATGCTGCCGGCCATTCTGGTGGACGACGATCTGCGCGCGAAGCGGCTGGTGGAAGTGCTGCCTGACTATGCCGCGCCCGAGCGACAAGTGAATCTGCTTTATTTGAGCGAGCGGCACATGTCGCCAAAACTGCGCAGCTTCATCGATTTCGTGGTCGAACGCTTCGGCGCGGAAACGACGACGGGTCATGGTGATTGAACGGAAAGCGGCACGAAGCGGTTATTCGTTACGAGGCGATTGAATGGCGGTTCTCGACCCGTTTCGGCCCTTCGACTTCGCCCGAAGCGGTCGCTCAAACGTTCGGCGAAGTTGCTCCGAAGATCAGTCACCCGCGAGCCATTCCATTTTCTGGACTTTGAGGCCAGGCTGACTAGCCAGCGGTTCCCATTCCGGCAAAAACACGAAGCCATGCCGACGATAAAGATTCGCGGCCCGAGCATTGTCCGGCGAGACCCTCAGGACGACCCTTCGGTATCCTCTCTCAATTGCGCGCGTCTTTATCGCATCGACCAAACGTCCCGCTACCCCTCTGCCCCGGCACTTGGGATCAACCCACATCGCAATCAGGTTGCATTCCTGCATTGGCCTAACAGTGTCGCCTATGAGACCGACCGCGCGCCCTTGGTCGATGGCCAGCAGGAATTCAGGCTGGGTCCCGTGTGATGCACGTTCGCGCCATTGCTGCTCGCTATACGCAGCTGCGGTCGCGTAGCTCAGGCCGAACGCGCCTGGACTGTCCTGCAGCGCGGCGAGACGAATAGTCTTCAGAATTTCCCAGTCTTCTTCCGTGGTTGCACGGACCGCCACACCGCTCAAATCCATCGTCATATCGGGTTCCTTGGTAGTAAGAAAAAGGCGCCAAATTGGCGCCTTGTCACATCAGCATCAGTCAGCACTGGAGGGTCCCGAGTCAACACTGCAAACGAAACGAACCACGGCGCATGGGGCTGCGACCGCGACGCTAGTGAAAGTGGACGAGGAAGTTAGTCAATTCCACGTTTTCTATATTCGCAGATGGCTCAGAATTTGTCAGCAATTTACCGACGCGTGCCGGCAGTCCGAAACTGGCCGATCGGCGACGCCTGTAATCGACGTGCTTCGGTCATTCAGACAACGGAATGCGATCTCGCTGGAGTCAGCATGCTGCGGGCCGATTACCTGAAATTTCGCGCTGGCGCAGATATGCATCAAGCAGGCCCTCGATGTTGCGCTTGCCGACTGGATTCGCGCTATGAACTGAGTAGACGAAACCGGCAGGGATGAATCCGCCGCCAGCATCCAGGTCCATTGCCACCAGCTTTCTGACCACGACCATTGCAGTGTCCTCACCGCCCAAGTCGTGATCGAAGGAAATTTCGAAGGGACAGCCGCGAGCTTCGAGAATCGTAGTGGCCTCGAGGGACGTACGTGCGATTACCCAATCGGATGCGACGGGGTCACGGATGTCATCGATAAACAAGCGGTATCGGGTTTCCATTTTTATCGATCCTCGGAGCCCGGTCGCGGCGACATCTGCGGTCTAATTGCGCCAGATACGACGCGAGCTGTTGGTGCTGAGGATCTCCCAGGATGCCGCCAACAACGTAAGACAGTTCCTCATTCGACGTAAGCGCAGCCTTCGTGATGTTAGCGGACCCCACAATTGCAGAATACCGGTCGCCCGCCTCGAAGTAGTACAGCTTCGTGTGGAGATATGAGCGACTGTGGTCTACGACGATGTGCTCGACGCCGAGCGTGGCCAACCCATCGGCGGCGTCCTGTTCTGTGTGCTTGTCGTTGGAGTAGAAGATGACACGAGCCCCGCGATCGACGGCCTTCTTCAGTTCATCCGCAATCGCTTTGATCCCGCCGAATTTCAGATGGCCAGAGCACATCGAGATGACCTGAGCGTCGACCAACCCCTTCTTGATAGCTGCAATATGACCGTGCTCGCCCGTTTTCGATTGATTCCAGATGAAAGTCGACATGGGTTGATTATTGTTTGTTAGCAGGGGCCTTTCCTGGAGCGATGCCTCGGACAGAAACCGGCCTATCACTGGCGATCTGTGCTGCGCGCTGGCGCCACCTACGGAAATCGAACGAGTGTAGACCTTCCTTAACGTCTGGTGGACCTTTCGTGCCTACACTCCGAATTCATCTTTCCGGGTGTTGGAACCTTTTACCATAACCGGCGGGACCTAAACATCGAGATTGTCGACAATCTAGCCGGCGACAGCGACAGTCGCTTCCTGGCCGACTGCTGTCTAACGCGGAACCACCTGAAAACGGACGTTCATTCATCACCGTGCGACAAAGGCCGACTACCCGCCCCTCGTCTTACCACCCCTTATCCATTCGGCCAAAACAAACATTTAGCCTACAAGGTTGCGCGCAACCCAAGTGGCCTGCCTTATAATTACCAAGTCGCCGGAAAGCACCCGGCGGCCAGGTTTGACAGCCTGCGCTTGAAACCGCACACCCGCCCAAGCGGGTCGTGCGTCTACCTCTGCACGTCTATATTTCAATGGGCGGGCCGTGGTGGGGGAGCCGCAAGGCTCGCCGGTTTGTTTCAAGCCCGGTCTGTCAACCCTACTTCGTGCCCGCTCACCCCCTTTGCAAGCGAGTGTCGGGCGATCCGAGAAGTAACAGGGAGATCGCACCATGAGCAAGTCCATCAAAAACCAACCCGACTCACGTCCGCCTGTCGACGCACTCCAGTACGAAAAGCTTGCCCTGTCGGCATTCCATTTATCCGACCGGCACTTGGATCAACTGGATACCTTGATCACACTTGCGTCCTCAATATGTAGGAATCCTGCCATCACGAGCGACGAAAGACGGCGTCGTCAGACACTCCTTGAATTGTTGTTGGAGAAGATGGAGCAGTATCAGCAGGAACTCGAATGCGACCGCGAGCTGTACCAGGTGATCGCACTGGATGCGAAGGGCGTTGCGCAAACCCGCATCACGGCACGTCAGGCGGCAAACCTGCTTGCAGAGGCATCGCAGAGAGCGAAAGGATCCGTAGCCACTGCAAACGCTCCGGAGCGCAAAAATCCGTCATCGGAAAGCGCCGCAGCATTAGGAGCCGACGCTGTGCCGCAACCCGTTATCGCGCCATACTAAGCAATCAAGAAGGGCCGGCGGGTCGTAGTGCGGTGCGTCCGAATCATTGGAACGCCAACTACGACTCGCCTCTCAGGCATGTTGTCACCGACAGTAGATTGATTATCGCGCTCAGTCACCATCGCGATTGCGCGGCCCACGCTCAATCGCAATCAACATCATCCCATCCGCACCGCCTCTCCTCCCACCACGTCCTCCACCCCCGCCTCGCGCAGAAAATGCGCGATCGTCTCCTCAATCACCGACCTCTCAAGCCCCTGCACAATAAACACAAGCCGCGTCGAATGATCCTCATCAGGCCACGCTTCAAGCCGCAACGGTTCATGCAGCAACTGCTGCACGCCATGGAACACAACAGGCCTTGACTCACCAACAAAATTACCGATCCCCTTAACCCGCAAGATACGTTCGCCGTGATACCCGAGCAGCACCGTCAGCGCAGTTTCGAAAGCCTGCATCGGCAATGCCTGCGAGTAAGTCAGGCAGAAGCTGTCGATATCCGGATGGGCCACGCGTGACGCCGTCGCGCCACGCATCAGCAACTTGCGCGGCGCAGGCTCTGCGCGCAACCACGGCCGCAAGGCACGCGGCGTCAGGATATCGAGCAGCTGTTGTGCATCAATCTCGCCGTTGCGCACCAGAATACGCGTCGCACCCGGATTCAGCGCCTCAAGCGCCGCCTCCAGGTCGGCAAGCGCGAGCGCATCGACCAGTTCAGCCTTCGTCAACAACAGCCGGTCCGCGACGGCCACCTGCTGACGCGATTCCTCATGTCGGGCAAGTTGCGCGGCGCCGTGTTTCGCATCCACGGTCGTCACGATGCCATCGAGTTGCAAACGACCTTCAAGCGCCGGGTCACCCAGCAGCAACGAGATCACCGGGCCCGGCCGCGCAAGCCCCGTGGTCTCGATCAAAATCCGCTCGAAGGGGGGAATCTCGCCGCGCGTGCGGCGCGCTAGCAGATCGGCCACGGTCGCTGCCAGTTCGTCGCGCACGCCGCAACACAGACAGCCGTTTTCCAGCAGCGCGACGGTCTCGTCGCGCGAGGTGCCGACGAACAGATGATCGAGACCGATCGCGCCCAGTTCGTTGATCACCACCGCACAACGGCCCAGCGCCGGTTGCGGCAGCAGGCGATTGAGCAACGTGGTCTTACCCGAACCAAGAAAGCCAGTCAGCAACGTGAGGGGAATCGCAGCGGATTGCATGGTGGCTTTTCCCGACACTCAGATAACCTGCAGGTCTTTGCCGACGATGATCTGTCCGTTGAAATGCTTGCGCGCATCGGCGGCCCACATCTCGTCGGTAATCGCGGGATCGCCGCCCGGCACGAAATGACTCAGCACCAGCGTCTTGACGCCAGCCGCCGCGGCGATCTTGCCGACCTGCTCAGTGGTGGTGTGGCTCTTCATGAGGTGATCGAGCAGGGTCGGCGCGTTGTCGACGGTCTTCATCATCTTTTCGAGCGCGGGCAGGTACATCACTTCGTGCACCAGCACGTCGGCGCCTTTCGAGAACTCGGCAAGCGCCGGGAAGTAGGTCGTGTCGCCGGAGAAGACGACGGTGCGGTCCCGAGTCTCGAAGCGGTAAGCGAAGGCCGGCTTGATCGTGTAGTGGTCGACTAGCAGCGACGTTACGCGCACGCGGTCGTCTTCCATCACGAGGCGCGGGCCGTCGAATTCATGGATGTCGATCAGTGGCCGGAACGGCGGGCGGCCTTCTTCGCGCGTTCGCACGTCGAGGTCGATCGCGTTCATGTCGACAAAGTCGTCGATCATCTTGGTCATGCGCGGCGGTCCGTACAGGTTGACGGGCGTGCGCAGGCCGGTGGCCCAGGCGAGGAACACGAGGTTGCCCAGGTCGGCGTTGTGGTCCGAATGATGGTGGGTCAGGAAGATGTCACGGATGCCCGGCAGCTTGATGCCCGCTTTGGTCAACTGCAGCGCGACGCCGTTGCCGCAATCGACCACGTAGGGCTGACCGTCGACCACCAGCACGTTCGCCGGTGCCGCGCGCAGGTCAGACGGCGTCGGGCCACCCTTGGTGCCGAGCAGGATCAGCTGTGTACCTTTTGCCGGGTGTCCAGCGGCGGTTGCGGCGCTGGCCGGTGACTGCGCGTGGGCGTCCTGCATCCACGGCAGCGCCGCAGTGGTGCCTGCGGTAACGGCAATACGCATGAAATCGCGACGGGAGCGTCCAAACGGTTGATCACTCATGAATCCGTGTCTCCTGATATTTTTGATTGGGATGTGCTCGATATTCCTGCGTAACCGGGCTCAAATGCGCTTGAATTCTAGCGACTTCAAAAATATGCAGGTGCAACGGATTGACGAATTTCAGCTCGCGAGTTCAGCTTGCACTAGCGGGTTCGTCACGCCCGCGAGGTTTCGAAGGGAGCGTCTGCCGATCAGGCCCGGCATTGAGCACCGCAAGGCTCCGCAACCGGCGCATCGACTTTTCAGGATTTATCAGGCAGAACCCGGCGACGCCCGCAACAAGAAGAATAGACGCGAGAAACAGGAAGCCATGTTCGAAGCCGATTGCGCGGCTATGCGCGGCACCCACGAAGCGCCCCATGAGCGCCGGCGCGATCAGCCCGGCGAGGGTCGCTGCTGAATTGTTGATCGCAAGCCACGCGCCCCTTTGCCGGGGCGGTGTGACTTCACCGATCATCAGTGGGCCGAACAGAAAAATCATTTGGCCCAGACCTGCCCCGACGGTGAGACATACGATCTTCATCGGCGCGCTAAAGTCCATTGTCGTGCAAAAAAACGCAAGCCCGGTTAGCGTAATCGCGCCACTTGTCATGAAACCGCGCGAGACGCGCGACGACACACCCTTGCTGAAAAGGTACTGGGAAAACCACGACATCGCGAGCGACGCGGGAATCGAAGCGCCGACGATGACGGAGAACAGCCAGCCTGCTTCGGTTGCGGAATAACCAAGGCCGAGCCGGAGGTAAGCCGGAAACCAGGTAAAACACAACGACAGAACGAGATAACCGACGAACGAAAGGACGAAGGTTCCGAACAGTGTCCGATCCGCGATGAGCGCCCGATAGGGCACGCGCGCGTTGTCCGTGAGCGGCGCGGTGGCGGCGAGTTCCGGCGGATGCTCGTCGACCGTGCCTTCGGCGCCGAACAGAAGCCAGAGGACCGTCCAGATCACGCCAACGATACCGAGCGCGAGGAATGCGCTATGCCAGTCATAGTGAATCATCAGCCAGGTCAGGCACGGCCCCGCCACAAGCATGCCGACGTTAGCGCCTTGCTGAACGATGGCGGTCGGGATATTGCGCTTGCTGTTGCCAAACCACTTATAGGTAGCGTGGATAGCCAATGCGAAGGCCGGCCCTTCGCCCGCCCCCAGCACGATGCGGCACGCAATTAGCAGCGGAAACGACACTGCGCCGACCAGCGGAAATTGCACCGCGGCCCAAACCAGCGATAGCAGCAACAGCAGCCATTTCGTTTTTATCCGGTTGGCGGCGAAGCCGAACAGAATGCCGGAAATCGAAAACAGAACAAAAAAGCTGCTGCCGACAAGGCCCAACTGCTGGGGCGACAATCCGAGGTCGTGCATCATCGGCACGGCTGCAAGACCAATCACCGCCTTGTCGGCGAAATTAATCATCATGAACAGGAACATCATGGCGACTACGACCCATGCGCGCCGTGATTTGATTGACTGAAACATGTCTCCTCCTTTCTAATAATTTCTGACGGCCGGTCTGGTCTCAACTCGCCAGTGCGTTCCGGGCAGTGTGTACGCTCTCGTCCTGGCATTCCACGCGGCGTACCGGCGGATAACGAAAACGTTGCTCGAGATGGGCCGCGCCCGGTATATAGATGCGCAGCATGATGTAAAAGAGTCCATTCGGCGCGGGTAGCCAGTTGGATCGCGTCGAGGCGTCAACCGGTGGCACGGCCGATAAATGCAATGACAAGCCCTGCTCGTCGTAGCGAAGGTGTGGCGAGCGATCGCCGATCGAATACCGGTCGATCGCGTTATCCACCAGCATGCACGTCGTTTTGTCGTACATCGTGATCGACCAGAATGCCTGCGCCTGCGGCAGACCGTCGGACGGAAACGACAGCTCGTACGTATAACGTCCGTCGAGCGGACGTCCTTCGCTGTCGCAGTCGGCGCTGACGTACATGGCTTCCTCCATGCCGAGCGCGCCGATGTAGTTCCGGCTAACGTGCGCGCGCGTCAAGTAATCGTCGCCGAACGAGGCGCGGACTTCCACCGGCAGGAACCATCCGCCGCCGAGCGCCGACGGTTGGGGCACCCCGAGTTCGTCGATCACCTGATCGAGCGCGGTGGCGAGCGCGGCGAGTGTCGATGCCGCAAGCGCGGACGCGTCGATGTCTGCGCCAATGCCGACGGCGCCGTATTGCGCGACGAGCGCCGATTCCGAGGCAGGCGGCGGGTTGCGCGCGAGCGCCGTGTTGACCACGGCGGCATAACGGCGCGGATCGCCGATCGCTGCACGCCGTGCCATGCCGACGTCGAATCGACGCTGCGCGGGTTGACCGCCGAGCGTCTTCAAAACGAAGCGATCCTGCAAGTCATGGACGGCAGGGAGATCGTCCGGTCCGTCGACCAGCACGCGACCGATCAGCCAGATGTCGCGCGTGGGGCAGGCGATAGGCGTGAGATCGCCACTGGCAGGCGGCGCCACATCGCCGTGATGCAGAAGAAAGCGCCGCGCGCCGCTGCCCTTTGTGCGCGTGCCGATGGACTCGAATGGGTTGGTGTAGAAGTCCAGCAGGCCGAGTACGTAGTAGCGGCCCGCTGTCTCGGGGACCTCCAGCACGAGCGGCTCGTCTCCCACATCCAGCCATGTGCTGATGTATAGCGTGTCGTTGTTCGGCGTCACGACTTCACGATTCCGCGGGCCGAGCAACTGGCGTCCGCGCACCAGCTGATTGACCCAGCCATGCGTCGAATACGGACTGTCGCCGGCAAACTGGCCGGCATCGTCGCGGCGCGGGCACATCGCAGCACGCATCCGCGCCATTTCGAATAGCGGCAGGGTGTAGAGCACCGCATCGCGGGCGAGCGCGGTGAGGTTTTTACCTGAGGAAGAAGAGGACATGCATGCCGCTCCGGAGATGTCGGGAGGAAGTGTGATCAAGCCTACCGGGACAGCCAAATAACGGAATTAGGGTTTCGCTATGTTAAACACTCCGGATGAACTCGCCGGTGATTGCGCGTATTGCTTGAGCACGCGTTGCGCAATCGCGGAACGATGAACTTCGGATGCGCCGTCAAAGATGCGGAACGGGCGCACCTCGCGATACAGCACGGAGAGCATGCTGTCGCCGGAAATGCCGAATGCGCCGGTCATCTGCACCGCGCGGTCGACCACCCGGCCAACGGCTTCGGACACGAAGACCTTCGCCATCGACGACTCGTGTTTGACGGAGACGCCGGCATCCATGCGGGTCGCCACGTCGAAGGTCATCGTACGGGAGGCGTACAGATCGATGTGCGAGTCGGCGATTAGCGTCTGCACATTCTGATGCTGGCCAAGCGGCTTGCCGAACGATTCGCGCCCGCTCACGTAGCGCTCGGCGATTTCGAGCGCCCGTCGAGCCGCGCCGATAAACCGCATGCAATGCGTCAGGCGCGCGGGTTCGAGCCGTAATTGAGCGTGCGCGAAGCCGTCGCCGACTTGGCCAAGCACGGCGTCGTCACCCACCGTGCAGGATTCGAAACTCAATTCGCAATGCGAGCTGATGAAGCCGTCGAGCGCATCGATGACGCGGACCGTCCGGTACCCAGGCGTGTCGGTATCGACGATAAACATCGTGGGACCCGACTCGGTCTGCGCCATCACAATGGCGAAGTCTGCGCCGAGCGCCCCGCTGATGAACCATTTGCGGCCGTCGATGACCCATTTGCCATTGCGCCGGACTGCCCGGGTTTGCAGCATCGCAGGGTCTGATCCCGCGCCCGGCGGTGGCTCGGTCATCGCGAAACATGACGTCGCCGACCCTGCTGCCAACGGCTCCAGATAACGCGTCCGTTGAGTGCCGGTGCAAAGGCGGTCGAGCATGAGGATATTGGTTTCATCCGGTGGGCCGGCCTGCAAGGCATGCGGACCGAGCACGCTGCGTCCTGATTCCTCAAGGATGACTGCGCGATCGCGGAATGACAGTCCGAGTCCACCGAGCTCGCGTGGGATCCCCGGTCCGATTACCCCCGCCTCGCGGGCCTGCTGACGTAACGCGTGGATGACCCGGTTTTGCGCTACGAAGTCGTGCGCGAGCGATGCGTCTTCGCGCGGAATCACCTCGTCGTTGATGAACGCGCGAGTGCGCTGACGGAGGGTTTCGAGAGTGACAGAAGTCGGGTTCATGCGTGCGCCTCCAGATCGAGTGCGGTAGACACCTGACTGACCACGAGTGCATCGACGGCGCACGAAAACTGGCCTTTGGGCCGCGCGATGAACGGATTGATATCGATCGACTCGATGCTGCCGGCATTGGCGGCGGCAAAGCGGGACAGCGTGGCGAGCGTTTCGGCGAGTGCGTCGACATCGACTGCGGGTTGGCCTCGTACGCCGCCCAGCACCGGCCACGCGCGAATCTCGCGAATCATTCGATGTGCTTCCGCGACATCGAAGGGGGCC
Organism: Paraburkholderia sp. IW21; assembly: GCF_041321145.1. Taxonomy (NCBI): domain Bacteria; kingdom Pseudomonadati; phylum Pseudomonadota; class Betaproteobacteria; order Burkholderiales; family Burkholderiaceae; genus Paraburkholderia; species Paraburkholderia sp. IW21. The sequence goes on from NZ_JBGGWA010000001.1 coordinate 397,661, forward strand.
TGTCTGAACGTCACGTCCTTGAGTACTTCGACGAGAATGCCACCCAGTCCGAACATGACGACCGGGCCGAACACGGGATCGCGGGTGACGCCGAGAATGCATTCGACGCCGTCCTGGATCATCGGCGCGACGAGCACGCCTTCGATATGCGCGTGCGGCACGGCGCGCGAGGCGCTCTCCGTGATGCGTGCGAAGGCGACCCGGACCGCCTGAGAATCGGCAAGCCGCAGCGCGACCCCGCCCACATCCGATTTGTGCGCGATGTCGGCGGACAGCACCTTCAGCACCACCGGAAATCCGAGCGCTGCGGCCTCGCTTGCCGCTTCGTCAGCGGTTCTCGCTACCCGGCTCGATACGACCGGGATGCCGGCGTCGGCCAGCAGGCGGAGGGCGTCGGCTTCGTCGAAACGCCGGCGGTCGATGGCGACAGGGTCAGGTAGCGCGATCGGCGCCGCCTGCCGCTCGAAGTGCCGGCGAAACGCGTGCAGCGCGGCGATCGCCCGCACGGCGGCAGCGGGTTCCTCGAACGTCAGACAGCGGTGCGACTCGAGAAAATCGCGATTCTGCTCGTCGAAGAGGGAGACGACCGCCACGGTCAGTGCCGGATGAGCGGCGCGCACGCGGGCCCACAACTCGGTGACGAGCGGTCTGTGTTGCGGTGAAATGCCGGTGACGGCCTGGAACGACACCATCGCGCCGTAATGGCCGTGCTCCAGCATCGTGTCGACGGCGTCGCCTAGCAGCGCCGGCTCGTTGAGCACCTGGCCGGTGATATCGACCGGATTGACGGCGGACGCGAACGGCACGCGCTTGAGAATAGCCTGGCGTCCTGCTTCCGCCAGAGGGGGAACGGAGAGTCCAAGCCGATCGGCTTCATCGACCATCAATACCCCGGCGCCTCCGGAAATCGACACGATGCCGAGCGCGTCGGACTCGGGTAACGGCGCGACCGAACACGCATAGCCGATGTCGAATAACTCGTGAACGTCTTGCGCGCGATAGACGCCGTATTGACGCAGCACGGCGTCGTAGATTTCGTCGCGGCCGGCCAGCGACGCGGTGTGCGATGCCGCGGCGGCGGCGCCCTGCGTGGTGCGGCCGACCTTGCACATCACGACGGGTTTGCGCTGGGCGCGCGCCAGTTCGAGTGCGGCGCACAGTTTCTGGCCGTCGCGCGCGCCTTCGAGGTAGCACAGGATCACGGACGTCGCGGGGTCGAGCGCCTGCCACGCGAGCGCGTCGGCGAGTTCGATGTCCGCTTCATTGCCGGTCGATACGAAATGGCTGATGCCGAGGCCGCGACGCTGCGCAAGCATCAAAGCGAAGATCCCGAACGCGCCGCTCTGACTGATCAGCCCGATGTTGCCGCGCAGCGGCGCGGCGATTTTCAGAGCAGGGCTGAACGTCGCGTATACGTTTTGATGATTGTTGACGAAGCCGAGGCAGTTCGGTCCGAGTAGCCGAATCGCGCTGTCCTTGACGAGCGCGCGCAGATTGTTCTGCGCACGCACACCGTCTGCGCCGGTCTCCGCGAAGCCGGAGGAAAACATCACAATCGAACCGACACCGGCCGCCGCCGCATCCTCTACAGTGGACATGACGCCCGAGGCAGGCACCGCGCAGATGGCCATGTCGATCGGCGCACCGATGTCGCGCAGGGTCGGATAAGCCTGCAGGCCCTGGATGCGTTCCTGGTTCGGGTTGACCGGATAAATCGCGCCGGGGTACTGCCGGTTCAGCAGGTATTCGACCGGCAGGCCGCCTATCTTGGCCGGATTCGACGAGGCGCCGACAACGGCGATCGATTTGGGATTGAAGAGCGAGCCAAGCGCTGCGTGCTCGCAAGATGACAAAGACATTAATACCACTCCGGGTTGAACAGTACGGGTGGCGCAAGCCTAACAATCTGCCAGGAGGCCGATACCAGGGTTTCGCTATGTTAAACACGCATGGAAGCGGGAGAGCGTTTGTGCTCCAATTGCCATCAGCGTGCTTCGTGCACTTTTTCCTGTACGAAACGATGGTTCCGAATCCAGCCCGTAATCCCCAATTCGCCACGACCCTGGCTCATGGCCTTGAGTTGTTGAACTGCTTCAACGTCGGCGAGGCGATTCTCAGCAACAAAGACTTCGCCGATCGCACGGGTCTGTCGAAAGCGACCGTGTCGCGGCTGACGTATACGCTCGCCATGCTCGGCTTTCTGCGCTACGACAACACCGTGCGTCAATATCGCCTGGGCTCGGCGGTCATATCGGTCGGTTATCCGTTTCTGCAGGGTTTGCAGATCCGGGAACTGGCGTGGCCGCTCATGAAGAAGCTTGCCGACGTGGCTCGCGGCGCGGTGTCGCTGGGCATTCGTGACCGTTCGCACATGGTGTACGTCGCGACTTCGGGAGGGTATGAATCGTTGGCGTTTCGTCCGGATACGGGTGCTTCGCTGCCCATCCTCGCTTCCGCGATGGGCCGGGCCTGGTTAGGCCGTGCTGAGCCTGCGCAACGCAATGCGGTGCTCGAACAGGTTCGCGTCCGCGATCCCGCCCAATGGGACGCGTATCACGCGGGTGTGGAGGCGGCCCTGCGCACGTTCGCTGAGCGGGGCTTTGCGCTGAGCGAGGGCGATATGGAGCGCGACATCCATGCGGTCGCCGTACCGATCCGTGAGCCGATCAATTCTGAAATTTTCGTTTTCAATTGCGGCGTGCCGCGGTTGCAACTGAACGACAGGACACTCGTCGACGACATTGCTCCGCGTCTTGTGGCCATGGTGGATACGCTCGCGCGACAGTTGTCGGCGCAGCGCGAGAAAGCGGCCGCCAGCAAAGCATGAGCGCCACGCATCCCGCTCCAGAACAGATATCCATGTACGCATTTCCCGACGACGATGATCGCCAATTCGCCTTCACGCTGGCGCGCGGGCTGGAAATCCTGCGCTGTTTTCTTCCTGGCGAAGTTGCGCTCGGCAACAAGGATTTCGTGGAGCGTACCGGTTTGTCCAAGGCTACCGTGTCCCGGCTTGCCTACACGCTGAGCGAACTCGGCTATCTGCGCCATGACGAAGCGGCACGCAACTATCGGCTCGGCGGAGGCGTGCTGTCGATGGGCTATCCGCTGCTCGCCAGCATGCGCATTCGCCAGATCGCGCGACCGTTCATGCGCGAGCTCGCGCGCCAGGTGCGCGGGTCGGTATCGCTTGGCATGCGGGATCAGTCGAATATGGTTTACATCGAAAGCTGTCCGCGAGATCAGCGCATTCATGCGCTGCCCGATGTCGGTGCGGTGCGTCCGATTCTGCGCACGGCGATGGGGCGCGCGTGGCTCGCGGCTGTGACACCGCAGGAACGTGAGGTGGCGTTGAACCGGATACGAATCGCCGTGCCGGACCAGTGGCAACGTTATGAGGCGCAGGTGGGGCAGGCGCTTCACGACTACCATCAAGGGGGCGTGTGCTTCTCATATGGCGATCTGCATAAAAACGGTTATGCGGTCGCCACGCCGTTGTGTACGCAGGTCGACGCCGAGATGCTGGTTTTCAATTGCGCGGTGGCGGCACAGTCGGCGCAGGGCCGCCGGTTGATCGACGATATCGCGCCTCGACTCGTGGCGATGGTCTCGAACGTCGAGATTGCGGCGGGCTTGAAGTAAGGCATGTCACGCCTTGGCCGTACAACGTCCCGCTGCGATTCACGTTAGTTCGCGCAGGTATGGCATCGCCGCCATCGCGCCGTGCCGGGTCACGCTGAGCGAGGCCGCGCGTTGTGCAAATTCGATTGCCGCCACCAGGGGCATGCCTGCGACCAACGCTGCGGAAAGCGCGCCGATGAACGCATCGCCGGCACCAGAGGTGTCGACGGCATGCGCGATCTGAGCAGGGTGGTGGGTCTGGGCCCGGCTATCGCTGTGCAGCACGCCCTGTGCACCCAATGTCACCAGCACCGACCGCGCGCCCATTCCGTGCAACGCGTCGAGCACTCGCGCCGCATCGAACGGACCGTGCGTCGGCAGGCCTGCGAGCACCATGGCCTCGCTCTCGTTCGGCACCAGTAAATCGACGAGCCCAAGCAGCGCCGCATCAAGCGGCGCAGCCGGCGCGGGATTCAGCAAGACCGGCACCCCCGCGCCATGAGCCAGTTGCGCAGCGTAGAGCGTGGCGGCAGTCGGTGTCTCTAGCTGGCAGACAAGCAACGCAGCTGAGCAGATATCGGCCGCGGCTGCGTCGACAAGGTCAGCATCGACAAGCGCGTTTGCACCTTCGGACAAAGCGATGCAGTTTTGCCCGCTCGATGCGTCGACGAGGATCATGGCGGTACCCGTCGCCACGTCCCGAGCCTCGCGCAGATGACGCGTGTCGATGCCTTCCGCGTCCAGATTGTCCCGCGCCGCGCGGCCGAATTCGTCGGCTCCGATGCTGCCGATGAAGCGCACCGATGCACCAAGGCGCGCAGCCGCCACGGCCTGATTGGCGCCCTTGCCGCCCGGCATGCAGCGGAAGTCGCTGCCGTGCACGGTCTGCCCCGCGGCCGGCAGCGCGGCACAGCGCAACACCAGATCCGTGTTGACGCTACCGAGCACCACAATATGCTTCCTTTCCAACTTCGCTCTCCCGATAGACGTCGTCAATTATAAGCGCCGCAGGTCACACGATTGCCGGCAGCGATGTCAGGCATTCGCGCTGTCTTCGAGCGCATGAAGTTTGGCCACGCGACGCCGGAAGTCCTCGTCCGTTGCGAATTGCGCGCCGAGGAACGCATCGATCAGGTCTTTCGCCAGCCACGCGCCGACGATCTGCGCGCCGAGACACATGACATTCACGTCATCGTGTTCGACCGACTGATGGGCCGAGTGCACGTCGTGACAAACGGCGGCGCGAATGCCCTTGATCTTGTTGGACGCGATGGATGCGCCCACGCCCGTGCCGCAAACGAGAATGCCGCGTTCAACTCGGCCCGCCACGATCTCGCTGGCCACGAGCTGCGCGATATCGGGAAAATCGACTGGCGTGTGGTCGAAGCATCCGACGTCGCTCACGTCGTGCCCAAGCGCCGTGAGGTGCTCGACCACGGTGGCTTTCAGTGACCAGCCCGCGTGGTCCGATCCGATGACAAGACGCATGTAAAGCTCCTTTCTGATGAAAATGATTGAGCCGGCGCGGCTACCCGCCCGCCGGCAGCCGCGCGTTACTGAAGCATGTGTGCCGGCAGATCGACGCCGTGATACTTCTTGTATATGGCGTTGAGCTTGCCGTTCTTGAGATTGACGCTGATCCAGTCATTGAGCTTGGCAAGCAGGCGCGGCTCGCCCTTTTTTACGCCGACCGCAAGATCGAACACATGCAATACGATCTTCGACTCAAACGGGCGTGCCGGGTTTTGCTTGGTGATCTGCTTGACGATCGTGAGCGATGTGGCAACGATATCGGACTGGCCGCTCACCGCTGCGGTCACGTCGGTGGCATCGTCGTCGTAGCGCGCCAACTGAAATCCTTTGTCTTTCGCGATGGCCGTCAGCTCGACGTCCTGCGTGGTGCCACGCGTAACGCTCACGGTTTTGCCTTTCAGATCGTCGAGGTTACGAATCGGCATGTCCTTGCGTGCCGCGATGACCGACTGCAGCACGGCATAGGGCTTCGAAAAGTCCACCACTTTGGCGCGCTCAGGCGTCACCGAGAGCGTGGAGATGGCGATATCGGCCTTACCGGTCTGCAGATTGGGGATACGGGTTGCTCCCGTGGTCTGCACGAATTCGAGTTTCAAGCCCCAGTCTTTGGCGAGCAACTGCGCGGTTTCGACGTCGGAGCCAATGGGCTTGAGATTCGCGTCCATCATGCCCGAGGGCGGAATGGCGAGGTCGGTGGCGATCCGGATCGTCTTTGCTTTCATCATGTCATCGAGCACATCGGCGCGTGCCGCGCCCGTGCTCAATCCCGCTACGCAAATCGCTGCAGCGGCAATACCTAGTAGTTTTATTTTTTTCATTGCGAGGTTGTCTCCTATTGGATGTTTAAAGCGCGTTGCATCAGGCTGGGTGGCCTTGCAGGCCGCACCTAATGTGTGGGAATACAGGCATGCTTTAAAGGCTATAAATCGGATTTCAGGAATTGCTGAAGCTCGACTGTCGCGGGCGCGCGCAGCATCGCCGGCGCGCCGCGTTCCCAGACCCGGCCCTGGTGCATGAACAGCACGTCGTCGGCAACATTTCGCGCGAACCCCATTTCGTGCGTGACCATGATCATCGTCATTCCGCCGGCCGCGAGGTCTTCGATTACGCGCAGTACCTCACCGGTTAATTCAGGGTCCAGCGCCGAGGTGACTTCGTCGAACAACATGACCTTCGGTTCCATGGCAAGTGAGCGGGCGATCGCCGCACGCTGCTGCTGGCCGCCCGATAGTTGCTCGGGATAGTGGCTGGCTTTGTCGGTGAGTCCAACGCGCGCCAGCGCCTGCTGGGCGAGCGCGCGAGCACGTTCCTTGGCGACCGATTTCACCGAGCGTGGCGCAAGCATGATGTTTTCCTCGATCGTCAGATGCGGAAAGAGGTTGTAGTGCTGGAACACAATGCCGACGTCGAGTCGCAGCGCCTTCAGCCGTATGGATGGATCGTCCACACGATGACCGCACACCGTGATCGTGCCGCGATCGATGCGTTCCAACCGGTTGATGCATCGCAGGGCGGTACTCTTGCCTGATCCGCTGCGTCCGATGATGACTGTCACCGTGCCGCGCATGACGTTGAAGCTCACACCGTTGAGGACTTTCACCGCGGCGAAACTCTTATGCACGTCTTCCAGGGTGACGATCGGGCTTGCGGAATCAGCGAGGGATGCGGAACTGCCGGTATCTGCGAGTTCCAGGCGAACGGTCGGGCCGGACAGATCGGTCATGCTAGTTTGCCTCCAGCTTGATGGTTCGCGCGAACCCGGTACGCCGCTCAAGCAACCGGCTCAGCCGCGAGATGGGATAACACAGCGCGAAATAAATGACTGCGATGATCAGATAGACGAGGAATGGCTGGAATATCGAGTTATTGATGATTTGCCCGGACCGCGCGAGTTCGACGAAACCGACCACCGAGGCGAGCGAAGTATTCTTGATGATCTGAACCGTGAAACCGACGGTCGGCGGGGTGGCGATGCGAAGCGCTTGCGGCAGGATCACCTTGAACATGCGCTGCGTGCGGGTCAAGGCGAGACACTCGGCGGCTTCCCATTGCGGCTTCGGCACCGACTCGATTGCGCCGCACCAGATTTCTCCCAGATAGGCGCTGACGTTGAGCGTCAACGAGGCGGCAGCGGCGGTCAGTGGCGAGATGGTGATGCCGATCGTCGGCAAACCGAAATAAGTGACGAACATGATCACCAGCAGTGGCGTGCCCTGAATCAGCTGCACATAGGCTTTCGTCGCAAGCCGCACAGTGCGGCTAGGCGACACCCGGCACAGTGCAACAAGAAACCCGAGCAGGCCGCCGCCGAACAACGCCAACAGCGACAAGGCAATTGTCCAAAGCGCGCCGTGCAACAGAAATTCCAGGTGGTTACCGTTCAGATGGCCGAGCATGGTGTGGTCCAGTGGTGGCGTCGGTTAAAGCGGCGTGCCAAGCTTGCGGCGACGCGGAAACAACCAGGCGCCGAGTCCCCAGAAGGCGATTCGCATGAGCAGGGACAGGAGCACATAACCCACCGCGATGACGAGGTACGTTTCGAGCGGACGATAGGTGTCCGACTGGACATAGTTCGCCACCGCAGTCAGCTCCTCCGTCGATATCTGGGAGCACACTGAGGAGGCCAGCATCAGCAGCACGAACTGGCTCGTCAGTGCCGGATAAACGCGCTCCATTCCCGGCAGCAAAATGACATGCCAGTAGACTTGCAGCCGCGAGAGTCCGAGACATTCGGCTGCCTCGATCTGCCCGCGCTGAATCGAATCGAAACCTGCGCGCATGATCTCAGTGGCGTAGGCGCCCACATTGATGACGAGGGCGAGGATGGCCACGTTGACCGCGGAAAGCCGCAGACCGATGCTCGACAACCCGAAATAAACCAGGAATATCTGCACCAGCAAAGGGGTGTTGCGGATCAGTTCGACGTAGGCACCGCACGCTCGCGAGAGCCACTCGTATTCGCTGCGACGCCCGATCGCGCATAGTGTGCCAATGACAAAGCCCGAGAGGGTCGCCGCGACTGCGAGGCGCAGTGTTAGCAGCGCTCCGCTCAGGAAGTCGGGCCAGTGCGTGAGTACGGTGGAAAAATCCAGAGTCGTCATCGTGGGGTGTCGGCGAAGCGTTGCAAGGGGCAGCCGTTCAGCCGTGCAGCTGGCTGGTCATGCGGTCGTAGACGCGAAACAGCGCATGATTGCCGTTGCCGCCTTCGCCATGGGCGCGCGCGTCCACATACTGGCTCGTCACCAGCGCGGAGGCGGGCAACGGCACGTCGAGCACATGCGCCTGGTCCTGAACCAGCCGCAGATCCTTGAGCATCAGATCAATGCGAAACCCGGCTCGCACGTCGCCGTCGATCATCGACGTCCCCAGTTTGTCCAGCATCCATGACGCGGCGGAGCCACCCATCAGGACCTCACGCAACTGGTGAAGATCGACCCCGGAGGCGCGGCCGAGCGCGAGGGCTTCGCAGATCGCCTGAATGTTGATTCCGCAAATCAGTTGATTGCACAGCTTGACGGTTTGTCCGGCACCGCTTGTACCCACGTGCGTAATCGTGGTGCCCATCGCGTTGAAGAACGGCAATGCCGCTTCGAAGGCATGCGCGTCGCCGCCGACCATGATCGACAGCGCGGCATTTTTCGCGCCGATCGGGCCACCCGATACCGGCGCATCGAGAAACGCGATCCCGGCTGCTTCGCCCTGCGCATGCATACGGCGCACGGCGGCCGGGGCGATCGTGCTCATGTCGATCAGCAGACGGCCGGCCGGCGGATTCGCCAGCAGGCCTTGCTCGCCAAGCATCACTGCCTCGACGTCCGGCGTGTTGGGTAGCATGGTAATGACGACATCGGCACCGAGCGCCGCATCGGCGACACTGCCGGCGCCATAGGCGCCCGAGCCTGCCAACTCATCGACCGCGGCGCGGCGCACGTCGTATGCGCGTACGGTGATGCCCGCTTTAATCAGATTGAGGGCCATTTCACGGCCCATGGTTCCCAGACCGATGAAACCTGCTGTACGTACCGCGCCATTCTGTGTCATGTGATCTCTCTCGCAGTTTGGGGATGCATTCAGTTCATGCACTCGTGCCTGAAGCCGGCCATTCCGTGGCAGCCTTGTGCCGATACTCGTCACCAATCCGGAAATGTTCTCGCAACAGGCGATCGGCTTCCTGTTCGTCGCGGCTCACCAGAGCCTCGAAAATATGACGATGGTCGGCGACGAGGTGTGACTTGATCTTTGGATGACGGCGGACGATCTCCCGTCGATCACGGTGTGAGCGCATCAGCAGGGTGGAGATGGTTGCGTGCAGGTTGATCAGCGTCTTGGAGCCGCCCGCATTGACCAGTGCAGCGTGAAACTCGAAGTCCGCACGACTGCCGCCCTCGAGCTGGTCGACCGTTGCCTCGATTTGATCGAGCGCCGCGCGCAGTCTCTCGAAATCGGCGAGCGTGGCGCGTCGGCACGCGAGACGAATGGACTGGCACTCGATAGCAATGCGCGCCTCCATCACATCGTCCACCACGCCTTTTTCCTGAGCGAGCGCGAAGGCGAGGAAATCGCCGAGCACCGACACATCGGGACGACGCACGATGGTGCCCACACGTTCGCGGATCTCGACGACGCCCATCATGGAGAGCGCCCTGAGTGCTTCGCGCACGACCGGCCGGCTGACACCGAGCTGCAACGCCAGATCGCGCTCAGGAATCAGCTTGTCGCCGGGCTGGATCGCGCCTTCAAGGAGATGCTCACGAAGAAACGAAAAGACTTTCGAAAAGCCTTTGCTGTTGTCTTCATCTGGACGCGTTATCTGCATGGTTTCGAATATAGGTTATACCGTGGTCAGACCAGAGATTAGGCCAAAGCTCGACGACGCCATATGAGGAGTTACCCGGGGCATTGCGAGGGAGGGCGTCGAGGGAATCAGATCAGCGTGCAGTGTCCGCACTTTTCATCGGGATACCGCCGGCTGCGGATCGGCGTCGCTCGCGGCCTTGGGCTAGCGGGTCGCGTTAGCGATGATGAGAACGGCAACGACGGCGCCGCCAGTCGAAGAACCGCCCGAACTCGCTGCTGACTTTACGCGCGACGAAAGCGTCATCGAGAGCGCAAGTGCGTGTAAATTCGGATTGAGTGGCTTACGACCCGCCACCGCGTCTTCGAATCGGTCGTCATCGGAGTCAGTCGTACAGGAGCCGGTATGAACACGAAGCACAGCAAAAAAGAACATCTTGAAGCGGCGGCGTCACATCACGAGCAGGCCGCGCGATATCACCACGGGGCATCGCGGCATTTCGAGGCGGGTAAAGACTATGCCCACGCCGCACACCAGGCGATGATGGCCCACGGCCACACGTTGCACGCGATCGATCAGGCACACGACGCTGGCGCACACAGCGCCAGTACGCCGCCGATTACGCCTGCATCGACCGGCTCGGGTGCAAACAGCGCAAACGCGGCAAAACAGCACGCAACAGCAGCGGAGCTTCACGAACAGGCGGCGGTGCATATGCGCCACGCCGTCAAGCTGTTCGATCAGGACCGAAGCGCTGCCGCCCACGACGCGCAGCTAGCGCTCGCCCTTGCACAGCGCGCTTTGTCTCATGGCAACGAAGCAGCCAGAATATTTGCCAAGCTCGCTCCCGTCGAAGCTTCGTAATCTTTACCTTCACGGCACCGGCACTGTGCAGCACGAGATTGTGCTGCGGATCCACGGCCGCGGGCTGGCCGTAAAGATCCGCGCACGGTGCGCACGGCTGAATCCAGCGTTTCGCCCGGGACTATGCCTTCCGCTCCAGCCAGTCTGCCGCGATGGACTTCGCATGCGCAACGGCCTCGTGCGCATCAAGGAATACACCGAGCTGTTCCCAATTTTCTTCGACCGCGTAAGTACCCTTCATACCGAGTGCTCTTTGTACGCGCAATTGCGCCGCGTACCTGCCGTCCTCCAATGGCCGAGCAGTGGCAATCACTTTGTGCGGGAGATCAGATCGTTCCGGCTGGATCAACTCAACAGGACCGCCCGGCACGCCGATATCGTTCAACGCGTTCCTCGCGTTGCAGTCCGGGCAGTAGAAGCACCACCCCTCGTTCTCGCGAATGGATCTGACCTGCCCACGGGCCAGCACGGCACGACATTCAACGTTTTCGCAGATGAACGGCATAGCAGTCTCCGGAGTTGTTTGCGAGAAATCCTAGCATGACCACCGACGGCCATCCATCGGCATTGTTGCCGTGCCTGTTCGGCGCGTCTTTGGCATGTCTATCCACTCCCCAGGAAATTCTCAGGCGCGGGTCGGCGCGATTGCGGTACGCGGCCGCAGCGTCGCCATGATCAGGTACATGCCGCCGCTGATCACCACGCCGAAGAACCACCCATAGGTATTCCACCAGACCGGCAGCAGGTTGGTGAAGTTAGGCAGGAAGGTCGAAAACACGCTGCCCACCGCCGCGGAGACCAGCGCGTTGACGTTCCAGCCGCCTTCGTAGCGGTACTCACCGTGCTCCTGGTAGAGCGCCGCGACGTTGATGTTGCCCTTGGCCACCAGGTAGTAGTCCACCAGAATGATCCCCAGCAGCGGGCCCATCGTGGCGCCGATGGCGTTGACGAAGTGCGCGGCGTTGCCTTCCCACGGCGCGAACGGGTAAAGCACCAGCGCGATGGCCGCGGCGATGTAGCCGCCCTTCTTGAAACTGATCCGCTTGGGGAACGTGTTGGAGATGTCGAACGCCGCCGAGACGAAATTGGCCACCACGTTAATGCCCAGCGTGGCGACTGCGAAGGTCAGCGCCGCGATGAGTGCGAGTACCCAGCTGTCGAACTTGGCCGAGATCTGTTCGGGGTGGAGCAGCACTTCGCCGTACACCTTGAAGGCGGCGATGGTGGTGACGCCGGCGACCAGCGAGAAGGCGATCAGGTTGACCGGCAGGCCCCACAGATTTCCTTTCTTCACTGCGTCGCGGTTTTTCGCGTAGCGCGAGAAGTCGCAAAAGTTGAGGTAGAGCGCCGCGAAGTAGGTGATCCAGGTCGCGCCCACCGCCATCAGCGCCCAGAACGAGCCTGGCTCGCCGCTGACGCCGGCGTCCTTGGTCTTCTCGAGCAGCACGGTCATCGGAATGCCATGGGTGAACGAGAAGCCGCCGGCCTTGACGCACAGGCCGATCGCCAGGATCAGCATGGCGACCCATACCGCCGGACCGGCCCAGTCCTGGAATTTGCGCACCGTCTCCATACCCTTCTGGATGATGAGCAACTGCAGCGCCCAGATGATCACGTAGCAGATCACCTCCAGCCCTGAGTGGCCGAGCCACTGCGTGCTCTTGTGGAAAGCCATCAGGCTGTCGCTGCGGATCAGCAGCGCGACCATCGCGCCCGAAGCGGCTGCCGTCTGCGCGCCATACCAGAAGCAGGCCACCACCGCGCGCACCAGGGCTGCCAGGTTGGCGCCCCACACGCCAAAAGAGGCGCGCGCCAACACCGGGTAAGGCACCCCGGTCTTCTCGCCCGCGAAGCCGATCAGGTTCATGAGCGCGAAGATCACCAGCGAGCCGAGCCCGATCGCCAGCACGAAGTTGATAAAGCTACCGCACAGCAGGAACAGGCTGGCGGCGAGATAGTAGCCCCAGAGACTGTGCACGTCCGAGGTCCAGACGTTGAAGATGCTGAAGGTACCCCAATTGCGCTGCCTGGCGGGCGCGAGATCTTCGTTGTAGAGGCCGGGGGAAGGATTGTGGATTTCCATCTGTCATCTCCTTTGAGCTCATGGAACTAAGGAAACACCGCCGGACACTCCTGAGTGGAGATGCCCCCGCGTTTAAGCCAGCTGGCATCTAAGAACTGTATGTGCTTTGTCGCATCGTTTCGAATGGGTTAACCCTGATCGAGAAGCGTGCTAGCGTGAGTCAACCGCCATTCCCGCGCGCGATGGGCGCCATCGCAAGTCGCGACCTCAACGAATTGCGCTGGTTAGATGGTGGGATTGCGGCGGTGTGACTGTGGCGTCAGCCTCGTTAGCCGGGAGCGGCCGCGCGCCGGCTGGGGGATGAATGCTTTTAGCGTCGCCAGACCGGACCCTCAGGAAAGCGATACTGCTCGAGCGATGCCGCATGCATTTCGATGCTGTAGCCCGGACGTTGCGGCGGCATGTAACGGCCGTTGCGGATCAGAACAGGATCGACGAAATGCTCATGCAGATGATCCACATATTCGAGCACCCGGTTTTCTAGCGAAGCCGACACGCAGATATAGTCGAAAAGCGAAATGTGCTGGACATACTCGCACAAGCCGACGCCGCCCGCGTGCGGACACACGGGCACACCGCATTTCGCTGCCATCAGCAGGACGATGATCACTTCGTTCAGACCGCCCAGGCGGCAGCTGTCGACCTGACAGAAGTCGATTGCGTGCGCCTGCAGCAATTGCTTGAACATCACGCGGTTATGACAATGCTCGCCCGTCGCGACGCCGATTGGATGAAGCCGCTGCCGGATTGCCGCGTGGCCGAGAATGTCGTCGGGACTCGTGGGTTCCTCGATCCACCATGGATCGAATTCCGCCAGGCGCCGCATGTTCGCGATCGCTTCGTCGACATCCCACACCTGGTTCGCATCCATCATCAGCTTCAGATTTTCGCCGATTTCCTCACGCAGGATGCGGGCGCGGCGCACATCTTCTTCGAGATTGCCCCCCACCTTCTGCTTGAAGTGCGTCCAGCCCTGCGCGACGCCTTCACGCGCGAGGCGGCGGATTTTGTCCTCATCGTAGCCGAGCCAGCCGGCCGAAGTCGTATAAGCCGGATAACCGTGCGCGAGCATTTCCTTTTCGCGCTCGCTTCTCGTCTTCGCGTGGCGGTGCAGCATCGCGATTGCTTCATGCGGCGTGATCGCATCCGTCACATAGCGGAAGTCGAGACAACGCACGAGTTCTTCCGGACTCATGTCGACGAGCAGCTTCCACACCGGTTTGCCTTCCGCTTTTGCCCACAGGTCCCAGGTCGCATTCACGACTGCCGCCGTCGCGAGATGAATGGCGCCCTTGTCCGGGCCGATCCAGCGCAGCTGGCTGTCCGACGTCAACGCGCGCCAGAACGCGCCCATATTCGCTGCGATATCCTCGAGCGTTCTGCCTACGACCAATGGAGCGAGCGCCTGTACCGCGCTCACGCAGATCTCGTTGCCACGCCCGATCGTAAAGGTGAGGCCGTGGCCTGTGAGCGTCGGTGAATCGGTTTCGAGCGTGACGTAGGTGGCGGAGTAATCCGGCGCGGCGTTCATGGCATCGGAGCCGTCGAGTGAACGCGAGGTGGGAAACCGAATGTCCCGCACGGACAGCCTTGTGATCGTGGTCATCTGAGCACCCTCCGGGGGCGATGGCTATCGACTTCCGCCTGCGAACGAAGACGGACCGGCTTACTGCATGCAATCGCAACGTGCGCTCAGATAATGGGCGGTTCGTTAAGCTTCGCTAAGCATTTGCACGCGTTGACAGCGCTGAATCCACCTCCTAGCATGCTAGCATGTCTATTGGAAATCAAGCGCGCCGCGCCATGAGCTCTTCATCCGATGTAGCGAGTGTCGCCGGCAACCCGTATGACGCATTGCAAAAGATCAAGAGCGGCGAACGAGGCACCTTGACCGACGCGATTGAACAGGCGCTGAGAGAAGCAATCGTGACGTTGGCGTTGGAACCCGGAATGATGATCGACAAGCTGGCGGTCTGCGAACGGATGGGCGTATCCCGCTTTCCGGTTTCCGCCGCGCTGGCGAGGCTTGCGCACGCGGGCCTCGTTGAAGTGTTGCCGCAGCGCGGCACGCGCGTCAAACCGATCGCCCTTGAAGACATCCGTCAGCATCTGTTCATACGCAGCGCACTCGACGTCGAAACGGTGCGCAGTGTCGCGCTTTTGGGCGATCGGGCGACGCTCGATGCATTGGCGCGCAATCTCGACCGGCAGCGCGAAGCGGTCACGAGTGGCGAACGCCATGCATTTCATGTACTCGATCTGGCTTTTCACGAAATCCTACTCGACGCGGTCAACCTGCCGCGAGTGAAGGAAATCGTTGCGGTATCGCGCAATGCGCTGGATCGCGCGAGGCAGTTGCTGGCGAGTCCTGAGCGGCTTGCGCGCACGCTCGAGGAGCACGAATGCATTTTCGAAGCCATTCGCAGCGGCAACGCCGACGCAGCTGCAAAAGCGATGCATGACCATCTCGATCAGGTTGTCACCGAGTTGCACCGGTCTGCGAAAGAAAGGCCGGATCTTTTCGAGCCATAGCGAACCCCGCCTGCCGCGATCGGTGGCGGATACGTGAGCGGTGGGTGGCGTTGACGCGTGACAGGCGCCGCACACCATGAGGAATGCCTGACTTGAACCATTTTGTGAAGCGCCGTAGCGTCGCTGCACAGGATTAAAGGGGCTCTGGCAATGTGTCCGGCTTCTCATTGCGTTTGCAGTCCTGAAAGGCGGCGACGCTCATCAGCGCTTTTTCGACCCGTTTCTCGCGATGAGCCCGGCGGCCATCGCGCAACTGTTGGCAAATCCGCGCCATGACGCCGCTCATTTCCGTCAATAAGCTCAGCAAGAGTTTCCCCGGCGTGAGGGCGCTTCACGAAGTCCGGTTCGAACTCATGGCGGGTGAAGTCCACGCGCTGATGGGCGAGAACGGAGCCGGCAAGTCGACGCTGATGAAAATCCTCGCAGGCGTATATACCCGGGATTCGGGCGAAATTCTCTATGACGGCCGGCCAGTTGAGTTCCTGAGCCCGCGTGAGGCGCAGGCCATGGGTGTCGGCATCATTCATCAGGAACTGCAGCTGATGAATCATTTGACCGTTGCGCAGAATTGTTTCATTGGCCGCGAGCCGCGCGGACGCCTCGGCCTGTTTCTCGACGAAGACAAGCTCAACGCGCAAGCGCACGACATTCTTGCCCGCATGCATGTGATTCTCGACCCGCGCGCCGTCGTCGGCACCCTCACTGTCGCGATGCAGCAGATGGTTGAGATCGCCAAGGCTTTGTCCTTCGATTCGCGTGTCCTGATCATGGACGAACCCACCTCGGCGCTCAACGACGCCGAGATCGCCGAGCTTTTCCGCATCATCCGCGAGTTGAAGAGGCGGGGCGTGGGAATCATTTACATCTCACACAAGATGGACGAGCTGAAGCAGATTGCCGACCGCGTCACTGTGCTGCGTGACGGGGAATATGTGGCCACCGTCGCCGCCAGGGACACCAGCGTCGAAGCGATCATCGGCATGATGGTCGGGCGAACTTTGACCGACATCGCGCCTTCTCACAGCGCCACCGACAAAGGGGAGGTCGCACTGGAGGTAAAAAATCTAAGCGCCGGCCCGCTGGTCAGAGACGTGAGCTTCGCGCTGCGCAAAGGCGAGATATTGGGCTTTGCCGGCTTGATGGGCGCCGGTCGCACCGAGGTCGCCCGAGCAGTGTTCGGCGCCGATCCGGTCGAATCCGGCGAGATTATCGTGAAAGGCGTGAAGGCGACGATCAGGAATCCGAGCGACGCGGTGGCGCGCGGTATCGGCTATCTCTCGGAAGATCGCAAGCGCTTCGGCCTCGCGACCGGAATGGACGTCGAATCGAACATCGTGATGTCCAACTTACGCAAATTCCTGTCGCTCAACTTTTTCCTGCGCCGCGTCCAGATACGCCGGACAGCCTCCCATTTCATCAATCTGCTCGCCATTCGTACGCCCTCCGCGGCGCAGGAGGTGCGGCTTCTTTCGGGCGGCAATCAGCAGAAAATTGTCATCGCGAAATGGCTCGAACGCGACTGCGACGTGCTCTTCTTCGACGAGCCCACGCGCGGCATCGACGTCGGCGCCAAGAGCGAAATCTACAAACTCCTGCGCTCGCTTGCCGGGCAAGGCAAGGCGATCGTGATGATCTCGTCGGAACTGCCGGAAATCTTGCGCATGAGCGACCGCATCGTCGTGATGTGCGAGGGCCGCATTACCGGCGAACTGTCGGCCATGGAGGCGACGCAGGAGCGCATCATGCAACTGGCGACGCAGCGTGAAACTTTGAAAGCGGCGTGAGCCTCGAGAGGTCCATTTTATGACACTGCCATCGGATACTTCGGCGCTGGCCAAGCAGGGACGATCGTTCGGCCTGAGAGCCCGCGTCTTCTCGCCGACCGCGATGCAAAAGCTGCTCGCTTTCGGCAGCCTGATCCTGCTGCTGGTCTTTTTCAGCTTCGCCTCGTCCGCGTTCATGCAGATGGACAACATGCTCGGGATTCTGCAGGCGACGGCGGTCAACGGCGTTCTGGCGATCGCGTGCACGTTCGTCATCATCACCGGCGGCATCGATTTGTCCGTCGGCACGTTGATGACCTTCACGGCAGTCATATGCGGCGTGTTTCTGACTTTTTGGCATTTGCCGATGTGGACCGGCGTGGTTGCGGCGATTGGAACGGGCGCGATCTGTGGAACCATTTCGGGCACCCTCACGGCGAAAATGAAAATACCGCCGTTCATCGCCACCCTAGGCATGATGCTGCTGCTCAAAGGGCTCTCGCTAGTCGTCTCGGCCGACAAGCCGATCTATTTCAGCGACACCGAAAACTTCTACAGGATCTCTCAGGATTCGCTGATCGGCTACGTATTGCCGAGCCTGCCCGTTCCGAACGCGGTTCTGATTCTGTTTTTCCTTGCGGTCGTGAGTTCGATCACGCTTAATCGCACCGCGCTCGGCCGTTACACCTTTGCGCTCGGCAGCAACGAAGAAGCCGTCCGCCTTTCCGGCGTGAATGTCGATCGATGGAAGATCGCCATTTACGGCCTGGCCGGGGCAATTTGCGGCGTCGCCGGGCTGCTCATCGCCTCGCGCCTGAATTCGGCCCAGCCGGCGCTAGGCCAAGGCTATGAACTCGAAGCGATCGCCGCCGTGGTCATCGGCGGGACCTCGCTCAGCGGCGGGTCGGGCACGATCCTGGGCACGATCATCGGCGCTTTCATCATGAGCGTGCTGACCAACGGCCTGCGTATCATGTCCGTCGCTCAGGAATGGCAGATCGTGGTGACGGGCCTCATCATCATTCTCGCGGTCTATGCCGATATTTTGCGGCGCAAGAAACGCTGAGGCTACGCGGGACAAGATCAAGAAAGGGAGCGCCAAGGGCTCCCCCAACGGCTGAAGGTTAATGGCCCACCTTAGGAGGAGAAACACCATGTTGAAAAGAAGACTAATCGGCGTCGTGGTCGGTGTTGGCGCTCTCATTGGCGGCACGACTCTTGCGCGCGCGGACGAAGTCTACATCCCGCTTATTTCGAAGGGCTTCCAGCACCAGTTCTGGCAGGCCGTCAAATCTGGCGCGGAACAGTCGGCGAAGGAGCACAGCGTCCGGATCACGTTCGAGGGTCCGGAAACCGAGGCCATGGTCGATAAGCAGATCGACATGCTCTCGGCCGCGCTCGCCAAGAAACCCCAGGCGCTCGGCATTGCCGCGCTCGACAGCAAAGCAGCCATTCCGCTGCTGAAGAGGGCCCAGGCCGCCAAAATACCGGTCATCGCCTTCGACTCCGGCGTCGACAGCGACATTCCGCTGACGACCTGTGCAACGGACAACGTTGCCGCGGCCGCACTCGCCGCCGACAAGATGGCCGAGGCGATCGGCAATTCCGGCGAGGTCGGCGTGATCGTGCACGACCAGACCAGCCGCACGGGCATCGATCGTCGCGACGGCTTCCTGAATGAGATGAAGACGAAGCACCCGAACATCAAGATCGTCTCAGTCCAGTATGGCGGCGGCGACCATCTGAAGTCGGCGGAAATCGCCAAGACGATGATCCAGGCCAATCCCAATCTCAAGGGCATTTTCGGCGCTAATGAGGGCTCGGCGGAAGGCGCGGCGATCGGCGTCAAGGAATCGGGCAAAAAGCTCGTCCTGATTGGCTACGACTCCGGCAAGGAGCAAAAGGAGGACATCAATTCGGGCCTGATGTTGGGCGCCATCACGCAGAACCCGGTCGGCATCGGCAAATGCGTCGTCGACTCCGCGGTGAAGGCGCTAAAGGGCGAGAAGCTGCCCAAGAAAGTCGACACAGGCTTCTACTGGTACGACAAGGGCAATATGAGCGATCCCAAGATCGCTGCGGTTCTCTATGATTGATAGACGCCGCTTAAGACGTCATGAGAGAGGAAGCGCTGCGGCTCCTCCTCTTTCTTCTTCCGTCGCGGAGAACGACAAACGATGGGTGGACGCCCTTTAAGCGCATGACCTTTCGGTCACTTCAGCCAATCGCAGAACGTGCTGAACAGGGTGGGAATTTTTTTCCAGAACGGATCAGGAGGGGGCTCGTCCCACGCCGTCTCATCCGCGCGCTCGGCAAACTCGAATTGCGAGGCAAATTCTTGCCAGAGAGCCGCTTTCTTTTCAGACGTTTTAGGCAATGGATATCCCAATTGCGAAGCAAGCGCGGGAAGATAAAGATCGAATGAGCTTTTCACAACCTCGCCCCACGCGCGCGCTGACGGAATCGCAGCCAGGTAGAACACCCGCCCCAGGATCAGGAGTGCGGCTCCGCTACCGACGAAGAGGAAAACCGGATTGGACCACGCGCCCTTAGCGATCAGGTCATTCGCGCCGCGGGCGAGCGATGCCACGCCTAGTCCAACGGATACGAACGTAAGGCTCACAAAGAAATCCACCTGCGATTTCGTATCGCTCAAGGCGGCCTGGTATTCCTTTGGGACGACCCCCAACAATCGCGGCCAGGTCGAAATGCTTTCGACCTCGTAAATGACCGCGGGATAAAGCTCGAAGGAGCGAATCACATTTCCGAGCCTGGTGGGCAATATGAGCAAATCGTCATTGGGGAAATCGGCGACGAGTTCCCGCTTCAAACTCAAGTACGTGTAGAGCTTTTGCTTGCACGCTCGTTCGAGCGTCTCTATTTCGGTAGCGTGCCGGTGATTTCTTTGCGCGAGCGTCAACGTCCTGGATGCGAGATCATAGGCGTCGAAAGCGTCACTTTGACGCGTTACAAGATCATGACGCCGCAGCAACTCGCCGGACCTGAAGCGCGTGCCGTTCCAGGGCCACGCATATCCTTCGAGTACTCGGTACATCCAGTGATTGCCGACCATCAGCAGCACCGCCAGCGTCCAGACTCCCAACAGCAGGACCGTGAGGTTGCCGAAGGTTTTGTCGCTACTCGTCAGGCTGATCCTCATCCCGGATGGAATGATATCGGCATGTAGCCACAAGAATGTCAGCACACCGAGGAGCGCGGGCAGAAAAAAGCCCAAAATGAACGCCTTGTCGGCCAGTTTCGTCAGTCCGCTGAACATGAGCGCATCTACCTAAGGGCGTGTGGGCCGCGGGACCTTTCTTGGCCACAGTCCGGGCTCCCCCGGAAGTGCACCGATAGCCGAAAACACACTCTCGAGTGCATCGCCCCAATTTCCCTGTTGAACGAGCGACCGAGCTTTGACTGCGTGCTGGGCCGCCTCTACTGCCTTGGAATTCAGCGATTGCAGACGCGCGGGCGGAAGCACGTCCAACCCGTGCTGGTACTCGTCTATTGCCACGACATAGGTATGTGCGGCATTAATATCGATAGCCGCACCGGGCTTGCTAGCTAGCTCGTTCGCGACGCCGTGTAGTGCTGCTACGGTATCTTGCAACATGCTGGGAGCTCCCATGAAATTTCTCCTCGGAGTGCGTCGCGTATTCGTTTCCACGCTACCTGGAATGCAGGCAACCCTTCGATCGGAACGGTGTCGGCATTCTTAATTTCATGAGACATTGCGAATGGGCAGTAGAGGGTCTCAATCGAACGTTTTACTTCAAGACACAGCCTTATCTTTCGCATTTAACCGGCGACGCTTGCGTCGGGTGCTCTTCAATTAACGTACTAAAGTCAAAAGGCAGGGGGAAGTAAAGCTGCTTATTTGCCAAGGTTGGTGCGGTTGCGTACATACAAGATTGGGGATACACCCAGCGCTTGCCGGTATGCTCACGTACGCCACTCGCGCGCTGTAGCGGGGCGTGAGGTTGGTCGCGCTGCAAAACGTCGCACAGGCGAACCCGTCGCGCAAAGGCCAGTCCTAATCTCGCTGATGCTCAGGCCGCCGGTTCCGGCGGCGTTGCCGACGTCAGCGAGTGGGTCGCATCCGCGTGCGTGCAGAGCAATAAGACGCTTGCCATGTGCGCATCGCGGCGCGACACGAGGACGTTTGACGCATACGGGAAGGTACGCCATGAAGCTTCATCAGATAGCCAGTGCCGCGCTATTGGGACTCTATTTGCATGCGGGTCATGCGGAAACGAACACGCCTCAGTCGGTGGCGAGAGCGGTTGCGGATTGGTATATCAAGGACGGCTCGGTCGGATTGCCACACGCTGGCGACGAACCCTTCGAATCCTCATTCAGCAACAGTTTGCTGCGCTCGATGGCAGACGCCAGGGCGGAGAATGACCGGCAGGAAAAAGCCTATCCGGACAGTAAGCCGGCTTTTGCCGAGACTTCGGTGGTCGCGGGTATCCCCGATACAGTCTCGAGCTATCGGATCGTTCGGGTTCGGCAGACCGACAAGACCGCTCGGGTCACGTTGGATTGGCAACTGAAGGGCACCCCCGTCGTCGCCAGAACTCAGATGCTATTGGCGCCGCAGGGCGCGCGCTGGGTGATTACCGATATCCTCTACGGCACTGGTCATCCGCAGCAATCGCTGTCGCGAGTGCTGCAGCAGCGCGATTGATAGGCTGCTCGCGGACACCCGCTACGTGCATTGCCGTGAGAGACGACATATGCAGCCAGCACCCGTTTGTCGGCTGAAATATCAAGCGTTTAGTGTGAGTGTCTGAAACTCCCGCGCATAACTTCCATTCGCTCTTAGGCGACGCCTGGAAAAACCCCCCAACAAAATCGTGGTCTTCCCGAGCGGTTCCGAAGGACGTCCGGGTCGCTACCCCAGCGTTTTAAACGCACTCTTTGGTTCCATTAAAGAACAATCGCGAAAACGCCGTTATCGCCGTTACGGCTGCAACCTGTCACCAGTCGTTAGCCGGAAAGCGACGCGTTGCTCGCAGGAGATTGCGAGGAAATCCGCAAATGCACTGGCGCGACGGTTGATTTCGAAAGGACAATACCGGCGAGAAGCCGTCATACTCTGTCTCGTCTCGCGGCGGACGGTCCCGACAACCCAATCGGAAGACTTCTCCAGCCATCGGATCGATGCATGACCCGTCCGGTCTTTTCGGCGGCAATTTCCGCGTAGCGCCACGCGCGGTTCATGTGGAGCCTATTTTGTAATGAGTTACACCCCTGTCGCTCCGTTCGCCTACGACACGGCTGACTCCGGCGCCTTCGTGGGCGGCGCGCCGGCGTTTCGCCAACTGGTCCGCATGATCGACCGGGTCGCCCCCACCGATCATCCGTTGCTCATTTTTGGGCCGACCGGTTCAGGCAAGGAACTGGTCGCTCGCCGTGTGCACGCGCACAGCCTGCGCCAGGATCAACCCTTCGTCGACGTCAACTGCGGCGCGATTCCAGAGAACCTCGTCGAAGCCGAATTGTTCGGGCATGTCAAAGGCGCGTTCACCGGCGCGGCCGAAAACCGCCAGGGACTTTTCCAGCAGGTCGGCAAGGGCACGCTGCTGCTCGATGAAATCGGCGAACTGCCGCTCGCCCTGCAACCGAAGCTGCTGCGCGTACTTGAAACGCGGACATTCCGCCCGATTGGTTCTTCAACCAGCCTGCACTTTGCAGGACGCGTTGTTGCCGCGACTCACCGCGACCTGCGTGAACTCGCGCGCGAGGGGCTATTCCGCGAGGATCTCTTCTACCGGCTCGCGGTTTTCGTGCTCGCAGTCCCCGGACTTGAGCAGCGCGTGGAGGATATCCCCGCCCTTGTCGCCCACTTCGCGTCGCAGCACGTGCGCCGGCTTGAGTTTTCGCCGGCCGCGATCCGGCGGCTTGGCCAGCACGCGTGGCCGGGCCACATCCGGCAATTGCGCAACCTGATTAGCCAGTTGAGCGTGCTTGCCGAAAACACGCTCATCGATGTCGACTCGCTCGAGCCGTTTCTCGCCAACGAAACCGGCGGACCGGTGTCGCGCGCAAGCCTCGCCGACATGCTGTTGCAACTCGAAGGACGCGACAAACTCGCCGCCGCCGAGGACCTGCTGATCGACCGCGCGCTCGAGCGGACCGGGCGCAACAAGAGTGCGGCGGCCGCCCTGCTCGGCGTGGGCCGCAAGACAATCGAGCGGCGTCTGAAATCGCGCGAGGAACATCACCGGGAAGCGCGCAAGTGTCTCGAACTTGCGAGCGCGATGATCGAGGAATCGAAGTTCGCCGAGGCTATTCCGCTGCTGCGCCGTTGCCTTGACCTGCTGCAGATGCCCCATGAACCGGAGGCCGCGCGCCGTCTTCAGTTCGACGCCTACCGGTTGCTCGGCATGAGCTTGCGCAGCGTGCACGGCTGGCTGTACGCGGAGGCCACCGCTTGTTACGCCGCCGCGCTGGCCGTCGGTGAAGGCGTCTGTGCCCCCGCCGAAATCGCCGCGATTCGATTCGGCATCTGGACCACGCAGCTGACCACGCTTCAACTCAAGCAGGCGCGCGGGACCGCGCAGAACATGCTGGAGCGCGCGCAGAACGGCGGTGACCGGGTTTCACTCGACGAAGCGCACATCGCGATGACCAACACCCTCTTCTGGCTCGGCGACAGCGAGGAAGCCCTTGCCTGTCTCGCGCGCGGCAACCTGCTCGGCGTGGCGCGCGACGACACCCGTACCGGCTCGCAAGGGATCGATCTGGCCAGCCTCGCGTTGACTTTCGAAGGACTCGCCGCCTACCAGATCGGCGCATTCGAGCAGGCGCGGCGTGCAATGGAGATGTTGATCCTGCGCGCCTCGGAGCCCGGCGCGCACGCGTTCGCTCATGCCGTCAACCTCCAGGGTGCCGCCTGGCTCGCCTGTCTGTTCGAAGACGTGGATCGCCTGGGGCACCTCGCGAGCGAACTCGAATCGGTGTCGATCGCGAACGGCTTCGCGTTCTATCGGGGCGTCGGTCAGATACTCCGCGCGTGCCACCTCAGTTCGCTCGGTCATTCCGACGAAGCGGAAACCGTCATGCTCGACGGCTACGACAACCACGTCGTTTGCAATGGCGGTGCGCTGTTCTATTCCTTCAAGGCGTGGCAGCACGGCGAACTGCTGCTGCGCGCCGGCCGTGCGAAGACATGCGAGACGATTCTCGCCGCCGCGATCGACGAGACCCTCGCCCGTCAGGAACGTGTCTACCTTGGCGAACTACTGGTCACCCGGGCACGCGCGCAGTGGGCTCTCGGTGAGGTGAACGCTGCGGAACTGGGTCTGCGTACGGCGCTGTCCACTGCACTCGCGTTCGGTTCGGTGCCTGCGCGCGTGGACGCCGCGCGTTACCTCGCCGACCTGCTGCGCTCCACCGGCCGCATCGCCGAAGCAATCGACACGCTTGAGCGTGGGTTGCGCTCGCTGACGGTGGATCCGACCACTCGCTTCACCAGCGCCATGGGTTTGCTCGCCGAACTCCAATCGGGCGTTTCTTTCAACATCGACAGTAAAGGAATCGTAAATGGCCTATGAATTACGCCAGGAAGATCTGGAGCCGCTGCTATTGGGAGCGGCGTTTTTTGGCAGCGGCGGCGGTGGCACAATCGAATCCGCGCGGCATCTGGCCGCGCATTTTGTTGCCGGCGATTACTATCCGACCGACACGGTCAAGGTTGTGTCGGTCGAAGAGGCTACCGAAGGCGCGGCAGTCATGGTCGCCTATCTCGGCGCGCCCGAAGCGATCAACTCGGCCATCTATCCGATTGGACCCGTAACGGCCGTGCAGAACGTCCAGACCCGGCTCGCTTCGCAATCTGTGAAGCTCGCCTATGTGATGCCGCCGGAAAGCGGCGCGCTGGGCTTCACAGTGGCGGCGCTCGTGGCAGCGAAGCTCGGCCTTGCGGTTATCGACGCTGACGGTGCCGGCCGCGCCGTGCCCTCGCTGCCGATGCTCACCTTCGCGGCCGCCGAGATCGATCCACGCCCGGCGTTCCTCGTGAGCCAGGGCGGCCTGTGCGTCGAGCTCGACGTGACGCCGCGCGGCAGCAACCACGGCGGTCCGACTCATCAGCGCGACGTGTCGGCCATCGTCGAGCAGATGATGCGCCCGGTTGTCGCCGATCCCGAGTTCGGCCAGTTCGGCGGCCTCGCGATGTGGGTCATGAAGGCCGCCGACATCGGCCGCGCGACGCCGATTCGTGGCACGTTGAGGCGCGCGCTGGACCTCGGGCGCGCGGTGCAGGCCGGGCAGATCGGCAGCGCCCGGCAGATGATCGGCTATCTCGCCGAACGTTGCGGGCTCGCCGCGCGGGCCATCTCGGAGCCCGGCGAGCTGGTCTCGGCCGAAGTCGATACGAGCGGCGGCTTCGACGTCGGCAAGATTCGCATTCAGGCCGGGCAGCGCATCTACACGGTGATGTACCAGAACGAGTCGCTGCTCGCGTGGGACAGCGAGTGTCCGCAGCCGATCGTGCTGTCGCCGGACAGCGTTGCCTATTTCGTCGGTGGCGAAGGCCAGTCGATCTTCAGCAACGGCGACCTTGTGGAAGATGACGGTTCGTTGAACCCGATCATCGGCAAGCGTCCCGTGACACTGATCGCCTGGCGTGCCGAAGCCGAACTGCGCAAGCCCGGCCTGATTCTCGACAGCTTCATGCAGTTGCTGAACTCGCTCGGCTATCTCGGGCCTTATGTGCCGCTCGAATCGCTCCAGTCCATGCACAAGGGAGACGCATCTTGAACTCACCGCTTCGCATCTGTGTGCTCGTGCCCGTCGCCACGTCGCAATACAACGACCGCATCATGAAGGCGATCGCGCCGGTCGTACCGCCGGACGTGCAGGTCGAGATTCGCAATATCACGCAGGGGCATCCCGATATCGAGAACCGCACGAACTGGCTGCAGAACGGCATGCCGGTGGTCGAACTCGCACAGGCAATCGCAAACGACGGTTTCGACGGCATCTGGCTGACCGACTTCGATATGTGCGGCGTTGAAGCCGCCCGCGAGGTGATCGACATTCCGATCATCGGCGGTTTTCCGGCTTCGGCGTTCGCGGCCCTCATGCTCAGCCAGCGGTTCTCGATCATCACGATCCTGCAAAGCACGCTCGCGATGCAGCGCGGTCATCCACAGACCTATGGCATTCAGGACACGTTCGCGTCGATCCGCGCGATCGATTGCCCTGTCGCGCAGCTCGACAACATCGACGTGGTGGTCGTTCGCACCTTTGAAGCGGCGCTGACGGCGATCAAGGAAGACGGTGCGCAAGCGATTCTGCTCGGGTGCACAGGTTTCGTGGACGTCGCGAGCCGTGTCTCCACGCTGCTCGGCGAGGCACTGGGCGTCTATGTGCCGGTAATCGATCCGAATCAGGCCGGTTTCAGCTTCCTCGTGTCGCTGGTGCGTATGCAGGTGCGCCCGAGCCGGCTGACCTACAGCAAGGTCAGTCTGCAGCCGTAACCAGCGCGCCTCTCCCTCTCCGTCCGGTGCGGCGCGCGTTTGCCGCACCGGACGTTCTCGCCTTAACCGTCTCAGCCCCACACGCTTCCCTGCCTCCTTATCGATTTCGCCCCATGTGGACGAAACGGCACCTCGACGTGCTGGAAATAGTCAATTGGACGAAATCGTCCAATTTCGACGGAGCGCCTGGACGAAGCTGTCCAATATCGCGACTGAAATGTTCCGATGTTCCCGTTGTTATGCGATTTCGAGCTATGGCACGGGCATTGCTTATACAAAACCGATGCCAGTCACCGCCTGAAAAAAACAACTCGCACAGGCGGTAGCCCAGAGCATTCAAGGAACCTGTCCGACAAGCCGGGGAGCCTGAGAGACCAAAAAAAAGATCGCGCGCAGTAATGTGTCCGACGCACCGGCGTCCGGGTTGTTTCTGGATAGCCGACGCTGCTGATCGAGGGATCACCGCTAGTCATCACGGTCCTTCGTCCGAACCATAGCTGATGCGCCGATCGACGCCAACGATACTGGGTCGCTGGCAGCAGATTGAGAGAGGGGCTGTGCTGTTGTTGTAGTTGTGACTGTCGTATGTCGACACGTGGCGACGGAATGCTTCCGTAGAGAAGATCGTTGCAGTGCGTGACGCCGGCATGGCGGAATCCGTTTGGCTATGTACCAGGCGGGCCGCTGCGGGACTTGGCCGTCGTTGCTCTCCCTCCCAGGGACAGGCAGCGGCGGCTCGTTCTTTTCAATGCTTCGTGCCGTAACGGCAGCGCGCTTATTTCAATGCAGGTCAATAGTTTTCTGTCGCTGCCCCGTTGCCGGACCCACGCGATTGCGCCGCTGCCGGTACGTCGAAACTATGTGCATCGGCTGGCACGCCAGCGCTTCCTGGCTGCCCCGGCCGCAACAGCAAGCCGCCCAGAATGCCCGCCGCCGCCGCGAAGATCGCACCGAACAGAAACGCCACGTGATAGCCGCTATTGAGCGCCGCCGTGGCGCTTTCAGAAGCCTGCATCGCGTCGCTGCGCGCGGCAGCGAGACTCGCAAGTACCGCGAGACCCAGTGCGCCGCCCATCATGAACGACGTATTGACGATACCGGACGCAAGGCCCGAATCGCCTGGATCGACGTCACTCATGGCAGCCAGCAGCATGGGATTGAACGCGATGCCGGCACCGAAGCCGAGCAGGATCATGCCCGGCAGCACATCGAGCACGAAACTGCCGTTGACCGGCGCGCGGGCAAACAACGCGAGTCCCACCGCCGCGACCAGCAGGCCGACGGCGAGCGGCAGGCGCAGACCGAAGCGCATCACCACGCGCGCCGACAGGCCCAGCGAAAAGAACGCCATGATCAGGTTGGCAGGCAGGAACGCGAGCCCGACCTGCAATGGCCGGTAGCCGAGCACACGTTGCAGATACAGCGCGGAGATGAAGAACCACGCGAACATCGCCGCCGCCCACAGCACACCGACTACGTTGGCGGTCGCGACATTGCGCAAGCGGAACAGGCCGAGCGGCATCAACGGATGCTGCACACGCGCTTCGATAACGAGAAACACGGCCAGCAGCGCGAGCGCGGCGGACAGCATGCCCAGCGTCTGCGGCGAGGTCCAGCCTGCTTCATTACCGTTCACGACTGCGTACACGGCCAGCATCAACGAACCGGTGACCGTCACCGCGCCGGCGACGTCGAGCCGTTCGCCATGAGCATGGCCGCGCGCCGACGGCAATAGCGCGACGCACAGCGCGTAGACGGCGATGCCAATCGGCAGATTGACGAGAAAGATCCAGTGCCAGCTCAGCAGGTTGGTCAGCAGGCCGCCGAGCAATACGCCGATGCTGCCGCCCCCCGCGCAGACGAAGCCGTACACGCCCATTGCTTTGGCCCGTTCGCCGGACTCGGTGAAAAGATTCATGATGAGGGACAGCGAAACGGCGGAGACGACGGCACCGCCCAAACCCTGCACGGCGCGCGCACATACCAGCAGCACCTGCGAGTTCGCCATGCCGCATGCGAGCGACGCCAGCGTGAACAAAGTGATGCCGCCGAGGAAGAGCTTGCGATGACCGTAAAGATCGCCGAGCCGCCCACCAAGAAGCAGGCAGCCGCCGAAGGTCAGCATGTACGCGTTGACCACCCACACCAGCGAGGTCTCGGTAAAGCCGAGGTCCGCGGCGATCGACGGCAATGCAACGTTCACGATCGTCGTATCGAGCACGATCATGAGCACGCCGAGGCACAGAACGATGAGCGCCAGCCAGCGTTTGTTGCCGTGGATGGAATGGGTCATGCAGGGGCTCCTTTGCCGTGGTCAAGCGGATGCAAGCGGATGCCGGACGTGCCGCCGCTCGGCACGAAGTCGGAAACCCGGTCGGCAACCCGTTGATGGCAATGGGGAATTTTAGTCTAGCACCCGCGACTTTTGAGCCACAACTACGAATTCCTGGGCGACGTTGGCCGTCAATCGCCACCCAGGAGTTCGTACTTGCCGCCGCGCTCCAACGCCCGCTGATAAGCCGGCCGCGCGTGAATGCGCTTCAGGAAGTCGACCACCGCGGGAATTTGCCCTTCCATGCCGCCGCGTGCGGTGGCGGCTTCGAGCGGAAAGCTCATCTGAACATCGGCCGCCGTGAAATCGCTGCCGACGAACCAACCGGTCGTGCCCAATTCCTTATTGACGTAGCCGAGGTGCAGCTTCAACTGCGGATCGATGAAACTCGATTGCAGCGTCGATGCGATCTTGCGGGCAATCGGCTTGGCGAAGAACGGCATCGGGGCACTGGCGATGCGCAGCGCGACCAGCTTCAGCAGCAAAGGCGGCATCGCCGAGCCTTCCGCATAGTGCATCCAGTAGGTGTAGCGCAGCCGCTCGGGCGTGCCCGCTGCTGGCGCGAAGCGGCCTTGACCGTACTTGTCGACCAGATACTCGATGATCGCGCCCGATTCGGCGATTGTCTGACCGTCGTCGGTAATGACGGGCGACTTGCCGAGCGGATGCACCGCGCGCAACTCGGGCGGCGCCAGCATCGTTTTCGGGTCGCGTTCGTAGTGCTTGATCTCGTACGGAACGCCGAGTTCTTCGAGCAGCCACAACACGCGTTGCGAGCGGGAGTTATTCAGATGATGGACGGTCAGCATGGAGTCGAGGATCGTTGGCCTGTGGAGTGTCACATCATAGGGATGTTGTGCGCAGCCGGATACACGTATTGCTCGATCTGCGGACGCGCGCAATGCGGCGCTGATCCGCTTGCGCGTTTCGGGTGGGCATGAAAGGCTACATGAGCGTACGCAACGCAAAGCGTTTGAGCTTACCGGTTTCGGTGCGCGGCAGCGTGTCGATGAAACGGATGACGCGCGGGTATTTATACGGCGCCACGCTATTTTTCACGAAATCCTGCAGTTGCGCGACCAGTTTGTCATCCGGCGTGTAACCGGGGTTCAGCACCACGAACGCCTTGACGATCTGCCCGCGGGTTTCGTCCGGTACGCCGACCACGCCGCATTCGGCCACCGCGTCGTGTTGCAGCAGCACGCTTTCCACTTCCGGGCCGGAGATGTTGTAGCCGGCCGAGACGATCATGTCGTCGGCACGGGCCTGATAGAACACGTAGCCGTCTTCGTCGAGATAGACGGAGTCGCCCGGAAGATTCCAGCCGTCACGCACGAATCGGGTTTGCCGGTCGTCGGCCAGATAGCGGCAACCAGTCGGCCCGCGCACCGCGAGTTTGCCGATCGTGCCGGGTGGAACGGGGTGCATGGCGTCGTCCACCGCCTGGATGACGTAGCCCGGCACCGCGCGGCCAATGGCATGCGGGCGGATCGCGTCGCCTTGCGCCGAGACGAAAATATGGATCAGTTCAGTACCACCGATTCCGTCGATCATTTCGATGCCGCTTGCGTCGTGCCATTGGCGCCGCGTCGAATCCGGCAACGCTTCTCCCGCCGACACCGTTTTCTTCAAGCTTGAAACGTCGTGATGCGCGACCAGCGGCGCCATCTGCCGATAGAACGTTGGCGCGGTGAACATGATCGTCGCGTGAAAGCGTTCGACCGTTTGCAGCAAAGTCTCGGGCGTGAGCCGCTCGATCAGCACCGTCGACGCGCCGACGCGCAGCGGAAAGCACAGCAAGCCGCCGAGGCCGAATGTGAAAGCGAGCGGCGGCGTGCCGCAAAAAATATCGTTCGATGAAGGTTTTAAAACATGACGCGGAAACAGATCGCACATCGCCAGCATGTCGCGATGAAAGTGCATGCAACCTTTTGGGGCGCCTGTCGTGCCGCTGGTGAAGGCAATCAGGCAGACGTCGTCGGCGGCGGTGTCGCAGGCTGTGAAGTGGTCCGGCTTGTTGGCCGCGAGCGTGTCGAGCGAATCGGCCGCATCGTGATGAAACAGGCGCGTTTGTTTCAGCCCCGCGCAGTAGAACTCGTCTTGGGGATCGTTGCAGCGCGCGAGTTCATCGGTCAGGCGCGCATCGCATAACGCAGCGCTGACTTGCGCCTTCTCGATGATCTGCTTGAGTTCTTTTGCACGCAGCAGCGGCATGGTCGGCACTACCACCAGGCCTGCCTTTAACGCAGCGAGTGCCGTCACCGCCATGTGCAACGTATTCGGGCCGCGCAGCAGCACGCGGTTGCCCGGCTGCAAACCCATTTCGTCGACCAGCACATGCGCGCTGCGATTGACGAGCGCAAGCAGCTCGCCGTAGGCGGTCGCTTGCGGTTGTCCGTCCACATCGGACCAGATCGCCGGACGATCGCGATGGCCCGCTTCGATGGTCCTGTCGAGCAGTTCCGTCGCGCAATTGAAGCGCGCCGGGTAGGCAATGTCAGGGTTGTCGAGCAGAAAGACTGGCCATTGATCCTGCGGCGGAAGATTGTCGCGCGCGAAGGTATCGACGTGTGCTGACGGTTCCATCATGGTCTCCCGGGTGTTGAGCCGGCTGAATGCGCTTCGGTTGGCTTGGTGGGCTTCGTATTTCGTAGGCTTACTGAGGAATCACGGCGGTGGCTTCGATTTCGACCTTGGCCTCGTCCTCGATCAACGCGACAACCTGAACCGCGCTCATCGCGATGTCGTAGTCGCCGATCAGCTCGCGAAACGCGCGGCCGATATCTTTCAGCGAGGCGAGGTATTCGCGCTTGTCGGTGACGTACCACGTCATGCGGACCAGATGCTCGGGTGTGCCGCCTGCTTCATGCAGTATGGCAAGCACGTTCTTGAGCGCCTGAATCGCTTGCTGAGCGAAGTCGGTGGTCTGGAAGCGCGCCTGTTCGTCCCAGCCGATCTGGCCGGCAATGAACACTTGCGTGCCGGTTGCCGCGACTCCGTTCGCGTAGCCGCGCGGTTTGATCCAACCGGCGGGGAGGAGAGCTTTTTTCATGAGCGATGGGCCTCGATGGATTCAGGCTGTGGGGCGAACGTCGCGAGCGCGCTCGCGATGTGGGCAGGAATGTCGATGGATGTGCCGCTTTCGAGCGATGTCGTGACGAGTACCTGTTTCGCGCGAAAGCGGGTCTCGTCGCCGCAATAGCCGACGATGTCGATGCTGATCGAGCGGCGGCCAATGCTGGCGAGTGATAGTGCCAGCGTGATCGTTTCGCCCATCTGGCTCGGCCGTGAGAACTCGCAATCGAGTTTGACGATCGGCAAGCCGATGCGTCGTCGCGCGATCATCTGCGCATAGTCGACATGCAGGCCTTCATTGAACCAGTCTTCGACCAACGCGTTGGTCATCACCAGATATTGCGGAAAGAACACGATGCCGGCCGGATCGCAGTGCGAGAAGCGGATACGCACGGGCCTTTCGAAGGTCGTGTTCATTGCGCTGCGTCCTTGATGACCTCGGCAGCGTGGGCCTTCAAAAGATCGCGTCCGATAATCAATTGCTGCACTTCAGTCGCGCCTTCATAAATCCGCAGTGCACGAATCTCGCGATACAGCATCTCGACCGCCATGCCGCTTTGCACGCCCATGCCGCCATAAAGCTGCACGGCGGCGTCAATGACTTGTTGCGCGCCTTCGCTTGCGTGCCACTTGGCCATCGCGGCTTCGCGCGTGACGTTTT
Source organism: Paraburkholderia sp. IW21 (assembly GCF_041321145.1). Taxonomy (NCBI): domain Bacteria; kingdom Pseudomonadati; phylum Pseudomonadota; class Betaproteobacteria; order Burkholderiales; family Burkholderiaceae; genus Paraburkholderia; species Paraburkholderia sp. IW21. Next base: position 430,411 of record NZ_JBGGWA010000001.1, read on the forward strand.
CGCCTTGATCGCGCAGCCAGGCCGCGCGATAGACCAGCAATGCGCTGCTGTCGATCGTCAACGCCATCTGTGCGAGTTTGGCTTGTGTCAGCTGAAAATCGCCGAGTGTCTGCCCGAACATCTTGCGCGACGCCGCTCGCGAGAGACCCTCGGCCATCGCATGACGCGCGAAGCCCAAAGACGCAGCGGCCACCGACGTGCGGAAGATATCCAACGTCCGCATCGCGAGTTTGAACCCTTCGCCGGGCGCGCCGAGCATCTGGCTGCGCGGCACGCGCGCGCCGGCAAAATGCAGGCGGGCGAGCGGATGCGGCGCGATGACGTCGATGCGTTCGGCGATTTCCAGCCCCGGCGTATCGGCGTCGACGATGAAGGCGGTGATGCCGCGTGCGCCCGGTGCTTCGCCGGTTCGTGCGAAAACCACGTAGAAGTCGGCGATGCCACCGTTGGAGATCCAGGTCTTGTCGCCGTCGAGTACGTAGGCGTCGCCGTCTTCACGCGCGCTTAAGGCCATCGCGGCGACATCCGATCCCGCTTCCGGTTCCGACAAAGCAAAGGCGGCAATAGCTGTGCCATTCGCCACGCGCGGCAAGTAACGCGTCTTTTGCTCATGCGTGCCGCCGAGCGAGATCGCGCCTGAACCGAGCCCTTGCATCGCTAACGCGAAATCCGCGAGACCGGAATGCCTGGCCAGGGTTTCGCGCAGCAGGCAAACGGCGCGCGTGTCGATGGTGTCGCCGTGGCCGCCGTAAGCGACGCCGCCAACACCGTATTTCAGCCAACCGGCCGCGCCGAGTTCACGGACCAGACGACGGCAGGTTGCATCGATGTCATCGTGTTCAACATGCGTGAGATTCGCGCGACACCATGCCTCGATACCCGCAGCCAATTCGCGATGGCGTGGCTCGAAGAACGGCCAGGCCAATGCGCTGTGCAGATCCGTATCGCTGTTAGCGCTCAATTCAATCTCCCTCGAACACCGGCCGCGACTTCGCAGCAAAAGCGGTATAGGCACGCTCGAAGTCGCGCGTGCTCATGCAGATCGCCTGCGCTTGCGCCTCGGATTCGATCGCTTCGTCGATGCTCATGCTCCATTCCTGGTGCAGCATCTTCTTTGTGATGCCATGCGCGAAAGTCGGACCGGCGACGAGATCGGCGGCGAGCTTTTGTGCGTCCGCGAGGAGCGCCGCCGGTTCGCACAGGCGGTTGTAGAAGCCCCATGCATGGCCTTCGTCACCGCTCGCGGAGCGGCCGGTGAAGAGCAACTCGGCGGCGCGCCCCTGACCGATGATGCGCGGCAGAATCGCGCACGCACCCATATCGCAACCCGCGAGGCCGACGCGCGAAAACAGAAACGCGAGCTTGCTGCGCGCAGTGCCGAGCCGCATATCGGAGGCCATCGCGAGAATTGCGCCCGCACCGGCGCAGATGCCGTCCACGGCAGCAATCACCGGTTGTGGGCAATGGCGCATTGCTTTGACGAGATCGCCGGTCATGCGGGTGAACAGCAGCAATTCCGGCATAGGCAGATCGATCAGCGGCGCGATGATGTCGTGCACGTCGCCGCCGGAACAGAAGTTCTCGCCCGCGCCGTGAATCACCACGGCCTTGACGTCGGTCGCATAGGCGAGTTGCCGGAACAGATCGCGCAACTCCGCATACGATTCGAACGTCAGCGGGTTCTTGCGTTCGGGGCGGTTCAGCGTGATCGTCGCGACCTTGTCGGCGACCGACCAGCCGAAGTGCCGCGCCTCGTAAGCGGCGAGCGTCAGGCGGTTGCCGGCCAGCAGTGCGTCGGCGTTGGATCGTGTCATGAGTGTCTCCTACGTTTCGGTGCGGATCAGTCTTTCAGACTGTCGAGCAGATGTTTCTTCAGTTTGCCGAGGCGCTGATGGGTGCGCGACTTTTCATCGAGGCTCAAGCCGCCGAACAATTCGACGACCCATTGTTCATGCGCCACCGCCATCTTGTCGAACGCCTTGCGTCCTGCGGGCGTGAGGCACACGCTGATCGAACGGCGATCGTTCGGATCGGTGTCCCGCGAAACGAGCCCTTCTTTTTCGAGCTGATCGGTAATGCCGGTGACGTTGCCACCGGTCACCATCAAACGACGCGAAAGCTCGGTCATCTTCAGGCCTTCCGGATAACGCTCGAGTTGCGCCATCAAATCGAAACGCGGCAACGTGGTGTCGAATTCGTTGCGCAGACGCTTGCGCAGTTCGGCTTGCACGAGATTGGTCGTGGTCAGCATACGCAGCCACAAACGCAAACCCATGTGGCTATCTGCGCCCGTGCTCATTTCCAGATCCACAACGTTCTCCGCTGGTTTGGGGACGCCTTTGCGCGGCGGCCTGGCTTCCGTCGCCGCGGGCTTTTTGATGTTCGATGACTTGGTCACATTACTTCTCCACCGGAGATGGAAATGGATTGGCCCGTGATCGCGTCCGAGCCGGGTTGGCAGAGCCACAGCACGGCGTTGGCGACCTGTTCAGGACTCACGAAGCGATGTTGCGGATTCGAGCGCAGCAAGGTTTCGCGCGCCTGCTGTTCGGTGCGCGAGGTCTTGCTGGTGATCTGTTCGAGCGATGCGTGCAGCAGTTCGGTCTCCGTGTAGCCGGGACACACGGCGTTCACGGTGACGCCTTTTGTCGCGACTTCCAGCGCGAGTGAGCGCGTCAGGCCGATCACGCCGTGTTTCGCGGCGCAGTAAGCGGCGACGTATGCGTAGCCGATCTGTCCCGCCGTGCTGGCGACATTGACGATGCGGCCGTGGCCGCGTTCGAGCATGCCGGGCAACACGGCGCGCGTGCCGAGGAATACGCCGGTGAGATTCACGTCGAGCATGCGCTGCCAGAGCGCCATGTCCGTGTGGGTGAACGGTGCGGCTTGCGCCTGGCCGGCGTTGTTGATGAGGATGTCAATGGCGCCGGCTTGGGCGAATGCATTTTCTACCGACGCTTCGCCGGTGACGTCGACACTGATGCACGCGACCTCGCCGAGGGCGTTGAGTCTTTGCCGCTGCGCATCGAGACGTTGCGGGTTGCGGCCCATCAAGGTGACGTACGCGCCGGCTCGCAGCAGCGCTTCGGCCACTGCCGCGCCGATGCCGCTGCCGCCGCCGGTGACGACAGCGCGCTGTCCTGCCAATGTCGAGCTATGCGTGTTCACGTGGTTCCTTCAGCGCGTTGCGCGCGTTCTTGTGGCGACAGTCCCGCATTCGCGGCGGCCTGGGCGCGCTCACGTTCGAGATTGCGTTCGAGTTGCGACTTCGCCGCCGTGTAGGGCTTCGGCCACATCACATCGAAATAGCCGATTTTTGCGGCTTCATTCAACGTCCATGAAGGATTCGCCAGATGCGGCCGCGCGATCGCGCAGAGATCGGCACGCCCCGCCGCGATAATGCTGTTCACATGATCCGCCTCCGAGATCGCACCGACTGCGATCGTCGCGATACCGGCTTCGTTGCGCACGCGGTCAGCGAAAGGCGTCTGGAACATGCGGCCAAATACGGGCTTTTCCTCCTTACTGACCTGACCCGACGACACGTCGATCATGTCGGCGCCGGCCGCCTTGAAGGCACGGGCGATCTGCACCGCATCGTCGGGCGTGGTACCCCCTTCGACCCAATCGTTAGCGGAAATACGCACGGAAATCGGCTTGTCTTGCGGCCACGCTGCGCGGATTGCCTTGAAGACCTGCAATGGGTAACGCAGACGATTTTCCAGCGAGCCGCCGTATTCGTCCTTGCGATGATTGGTCAGCGGCGAGAGGAAGCTCGAGAGAAAATAGCCGTGTGCGCAATGCAGTTCGAGCCAATCGAAGCCTGCCTCGGCGGACATTTGCGTGGCGCGTACGAATTGCGCTTCGATTTCGCGCAGTTCGTCCTGGGTGGCTTCGCGTGAGTGTTGACTGACGCCGCTCAAGTATTGTTGCTGCGAAGCCGAGATAAGCGGCCAGTTGCCTTCGGTAAGCGGTTGGTCGATGCCTTCCCACGAAACGCGTGTCGAACCCTTTGCGCCGGAATGGCCGAGCTGAATGCCGATCTTCGCGTCCGACTGACGATGCACGAGATCGACAATGCGCTTCCATGCCGTGAGATGCTCCGGCGCATACATGCCGGGACACGCGGGCGTGATGCGCGCTTCAGGCGACACGCAGGTCATTTCCGTCATCACCAGCGCGGCCCCGCCCATCGCGCGGGCGCCGAGATGCATCAGGTGATAGTCGCCGGCGATACCGTCGACGGCCGAGTATTGCGCCATTGGCGAGACGACTACGCGGTTTTTCAGTGTGACGCCGCGCAACGTGAAGGGCGTGAACATCGGCGGGACGGAGTGCTTTTCAGGCGCGCGCGCTATACCCGAACGTTGTGCGAGCCAGTCTTCGAAGCCGGATAGGTAGCGCGCGTCACGCTCACGCAGATTTTCGTGCGAAATGCGCTGCGAGCGCGTAAGCAGCGAATACGCGAACTGTTCCGGCTCGAACGACGTATAGCGGTCGACATGCTCGAACCACTCCGTCGAATTGCGCGCGGCGTTCTGAATGCGCAGGACGTCGATGCTGCGCACGTTTGTGTAGTGCTTCAACGCAGCCGGCAAATCGCCGGGGTGAGCGCCAATGCTGTTGGCAAGCTCGATCGAATCTTCGAGCGCCAGCTTGGTGCCTGAGCCGATCGAGAAATGCGCGGTGTGAGCGGCGTCGCCCATCAACACGATCGGCGTTTGCGTGCCATCGGCGTTGCTGCGCCAATGCACCCATTCCTCGTTGACGACGCGTGGAAAGCGAATCCACTGCGACGAGCCGCGCAAATGCGCGGCGTTCGACAGCAAGGCGTTGCCGTCCAGATACCTGGCGAACAGCTTCTCGCAGAACGCAATGCTGTCTTCCTTGCTCATCTCGTCGAGACCGGCGGCGCGCCACACATGCTCTGGCGTTTCGACAATGAAGGTCGAGGTTTGGTCGTCGAAACGGTAAGCGTGCGCCTGGAACCAGCCAAATTCAGTTTCTTCGAAGGCGAAGGTGAAAGCGTCGAAAAGCTTTCTGGTGCCGAGCCAGACGAAGCGGCAATCGCGCATGTCGATGGCGGGCCGGTAGGTGGCCGCGTGCTTCTGACGGATTGCGCTATTGGCGCCGTCACAGGCGACGATCAGGTCGGCCTCGTAGGTTGTGTCGTCCGTGACCTGGTTTTCGAAAACCAGCTTGACGCCCAGTTCTTCGCAGCGCGCCTGCAGGATATTCAACAGACGTTTGCGGCCAATCCCGCAAAAACCGTGGCCCGACGAACGGATCTGCCTGCCGCGGAAATTGATCTCGATATCGTCCCAGTGGTTGAAGGCGTCGAGGATCGCCTCGGCGCTCGATGCGTCGGCGGCGCGCAGGTTGCCGAGGGTCTGGTCGGAGAAGACGACGCCCCAGCCGAAGGTGTCGTACGGGCGATTGCGCTCGACCACCGTGACGTCATATGCCGGGTTCCGGCCCTTCATTAATAGGCCGAAGTACAACCCGGCCGGGCCGCCGCCGATACAGACGATGCGCATGGTGCTCCCCCAATGTGAACTCCGCTGTTGGAGGTAATTTAGGCCTTGATAGTTTAGGTGTCAAGTAAAAAAGGATTGCGTGGCGGTGCGGGCGCCAGTGGTGATCGGAAGAAATAAAGTCGTTCGGAGTGAGGTATAGACGATGGAGGCTGATGGCCTGCACGCCGCCGGTTATCTCGACCGAAGTCGATGGTTTCGCGAATTCAAGCCGGTTCAGGTTCTCTTAACATGACACATGGCACCCTGAAATCCTGGAAACCAACGTTGGAGTTCGACATGAAAAAGGGTTACTACTTTGGTCTGGCCGCGACAGGTCTGCTTGTCACGAGTATCGCGGCGCACGCTTTCACAGGTCAGGAGTACTCGAAAGACGCGAAGATCAGTCTGAAGCAGGCGCGCGTGGCGGCCCTCAAGGCCCATCCCGGAAAGATCACCGACCAAGAACTTGAAAAGGAGGCCGGAGGGAGTGGACTGCGCTACTCATTCGACATTGCGACGAACCGGGGCACGCAGGAGGTTGGGGTGGACGCGCAAACGGGGTCCATCCTCGAAAACAGCGCTGAAGGACCGCATCCGGACTGAATGTACGGGTCCGTGACTTCGTCGCGACAGGTGAGAGTGTGAGCGCCCGCAGGATAAAGTGCGGGCGCTGCTTTTGCTCCAGCGATACTAGTCAGGCGATGCATACGCGTCGCCTTCCCACCACGCCTTAGAACTTATGGCGAATTGCCGCGCGCACGACCAGTTGCTTCGAATTTGACGACAGGTCGGCGGCGCCCGGTACCTAACCCTGGTCGAGCGACGAACCCGTCTGGCTTCCTGCAACCTTCTGATACTTGCCGTTGACTTCAAAGTTCTGATGAAACCGGTAGCCTCCGCTGCTTTACAGCAATTCCGCCAAGGCCGGAACCAGATCGAAGAGATCACCCACCAGCCCGTAATCAGCGATTCCGAAGATCGGTGCATCCGCATCCTTGTTCACGGCGACGATGACCTTTGAGTCCTTCATCCCGGCCAGGTGCTGAATGGCGCCCGAGATGCCAACCGCAATGTAAAGCTCCGGTGCAACGATTTTCCCCGTTTGACCGACCTGCCAATCGTTGGGCGCGTAACCAGAGTCGACTGCTGCACGAGACGCGCCGACTGCCGCACCGAGTTTTTCCGCGAGCGGGTCGAGGATGGCGAAGTTATCCGCGCTGCCCAAGCCGCGGCCGCCCGATACGACGACGCGCGCGGCGGTTAATTCGGGCCGGTCGCTTGTGGCGACTTCACGGCGCACGAAGCGTGATAGGCCCGTATCAGCAGTCGCCGGCACGTTCTCGATTGATGCGCTACCGCCCTCGGTGCTGGCCGCCGCGAATGCGGTCGTTCGGATAGTGGCGACCTTGATCTGATCCAGGGACTGCACGGTTGCGATTGCGTTGCCTGCGTAGATGGGACGCTGAAACGAATCTGCCGAGTCGATCGCGATGACATCGGAAATCTGCGACGCATCGAGCTTTGCTGCAACACGCGGCGCGGTGTTCTTGCCCGCTGCCGTCGCTGGGAAGAAGAGGTGCGAGTAGCCGCCCGATAATGCTAGAACCTGTGCTGCCACATTCTCTGCCAGGCCATCGGCGAGATGCGGTGCGTCGACGAGGATGACCTTGTCCACGCCGCTTATCCTGCTTGCGGCGTCGGCCGCGGGCCGCGCGTTGCTACCCGCAACCAGAACGTGAACGCCATTTGACAAGCTTTGAGCAGCGGATACGGTGTGAAATGTGGCGCTTTTCAGTTGGGTGTTGTCGTGTTCGGCAATAACCAGCGTTGTCATTTAAATTACCTTCGCTTCGGTTTTCAGTTTCTCGACGAGTGTCGCGACATCCGGAACGATCACGCCGGCCTTGCGCGATGGCGGCTCGACAACCTTGAGCGTCTTAAGGCGAGGTGAGGGATCGACGCCAAGGTCCGACGACGTGATCGTCTCAAGCGGTTTTTTCTTTGCCTTCATAATGTTCGGCAGCGTGACGTAGCGCGGCTCGTTTAGACGCAAGTCCGTCGTTACGATGGCGGGCAACTGCATCGAAATGACTTCCAGGCCGCCGTCGACTTCGCGCGTCACCGTGGCGATGCTGCCGTCGATCTCGATGTTGCTTGCAAACGTCGCCTGGGGCCAGTCCAGAAGGGCTGCCAGTAGTTGACCGGTTTGGCCGGCGTCGTCATCGATTGCCTGCTTGCCGAGAATAACGAGCTGGGGTTGTTCCTTGTCGATTACCGCCTTGAGCAGCTTCGCGACGGCGAGCGGTTGAAGCTCCGCGTCTGTCTCGACGAGAATGCCGCGGTCGGCACCGATCGCAAGCGCTGTGCGAAGTGTTTCCTGGCTGGAGGACAGGCCGCAAGACACAGCTATCACTTCGGTTGCCGTGCCGGCTTCCTTGAGGCGGGTAGCTGCTTCTACCGCTATTTCGTCGAATGGATTCATCGACATCTTGACGTTTCCAATGTCCACGCCGCTCTGGTCCGATTTAACGCGAACCTTAACGTTGTAGTCCACTACGCGTTTGACGGCTGCAACAACTTTCATCTCATCTTCCTCAGAATCTGGCTATCGTGCGGCCGATGGTTCAGGACACTGCGCCCACGCCGTATTTGCCAGTCAGCAGCGCGCCGGTCGCGAAGCGCTCGATGGAATAGGGCTTGAGCGACACGTCGGTGGGTAGGCCCAGCGCCTCCTGCGCGAGCACGCGGCCGACTGTGGGGGACAGCTTGAAACCGTGGCCCGAGAATCCATAGCCCACGACAAGGCCTTCGATGCCCGGCAGCTTCCCGAGAACCGGGTTCCAATCGGGCGTGACGTCGTACACACCGGTCCACGATGATGCGATGCCTGCGGTTTCATACTCGGGAAAGCGCTCGGCAACCTGTTCCCCGACCTCGACGATATAGTCCATTGGTATGTCGCCTTGCTCGGTTTCGACCGCGTTAAGCTTTTCGCCCGCAATGCCTTCGCTGACCAGCATCTGGCTGCCGCCGTAGCTGCGGTAGTACAGCATGCCGCGCGAGGCGAGGTCTTTGAATACAGGCATGGAGAAGGTGTACTTCGCCGCGTCGCACTCGAGTGCGAGGACTGCGTGCCGCTCCGGCATGACAGGTAGCGACTGTCCTGTCCAGCCCGCGAGTTCCGGCGTCCAGATGTTTTGAGTGCTGATGACCGTCGAGGTCATGAAGTCACCCGCGCTCGTCGAGACGCCTACCACTTTGCCGTTCTCGATGAGCAGCTTGTTGACGGTCACGTTCTCGCGGATCGTCACACCGCCACGCCGCGCTGAACGTGCAAAGCTCGTCGCGACAAGATAGGCGTCGGCGAATCCAGCTTCGGGCTCATAGCCGATGAGCGCGGCATCGTCAAATCGGGCGATGGGTAAGAGTTCTTTCGCCTGGTTCGCGTCAAGCAGCTCAAGAGGGATGCCCTGGTCCTTCTGTTGATTCAGGGAAGCCCGCAGCGGTTCGAGCTTATCGCCCTCGGAGGCGACAATCATGTACCCGCATTTCACCAGACCGCAGGATGCGTCTTCGTCTTCGACGTAGGACGCGAAGTTGTTGAACACCTCCCACGACTTGCGTGCGAGTTCCACGTTCTCTTTAACCGAGTAGTGGGTGCGAAGAATGCCCGACGACTGCGAAGTCGTTCCCGCACCGATCGTTCCCCGGTCGAGGACGAGGACGTTCTTCGCGCCCAGCTTCGACAATTGGAAAGCTACCGAGCTGCCGATAACTCCCGCGCCAATCACAACCACGTCATACCTTTTCACGATTCCGCTTCCTCTTGTACACGTTGTGAGAGAAGTGTGAAGCGTCAAAAGCTAATGTGGCTCAATATAAGTGAAAGCGATTTTTAGCAGAAGCAGATGTCACCGGCCAAGGAGTTTCATGCAAGTTCAGAGGGGAAGCCGCGCTCTGGCGCACGGCAAAGTACCGCCTGCGCTATCAGCCGGGATAGGTAAGACCGGCCGCAGGTTGACGGCTCTCCGTCGCGCGTGGGACTCAGCGGCTTTCCAGTCCTTTCATCACTTCGACCTGAACCGTCTTCCAGATTGATTTCTTCAACTCCAGGTAGTTGGGCGAAAGTTGAACTTCTGCAGTGCGCGGCAGTGGCAGTTCGTTCTTGATGTCCTGAACGATTCGGCCGGGCTTCGCTCCCATGACAATCATTCGTGTCGACAGCATGAGTGCTTCATCAATCGAGTGTGTGATGAACACGATAGTCTTGCCGCTCTTTTCATAAATCGAAAAGAGCTGTTCCTGCAGAACTTGCCGGGTCATCGCGTCCAATGCGGCGAAGGGCTCGTCAAAGAGCATGACGTCAGGGTCATTTGCAAGCACGCGAGCGATTGAGACACGCTGCTTCATACCGCCGGACAGGGTGCTCGGATAGCTGTCTTCAAAGCCTTTTAGCCCAACGGCTTCGATGAATTGGCGAGCGGTATTGCGACGTTCCGTTTTGCCGACGCCTCGCATCTTCAAGCCGAACTCGACGTTTTCGCTGACGGTTTTCCACGGGAAGAGGGCGTACTGCTGGAACACCATTCCGCAAGCTGGCTCGACATCCTTGACAACACGACCGTTCACCAGGATGCGGCCTTCGGTAGGATGCTCGAAACCGGAAATCATGTTGAGCATCGTCGACTTACCGCAGCCCGATGCACCCAACAGGACGAGGAATTCGCCCCGAGCGACTTCGAGGTCCACTGCCTGTAGAACTTTCAACTGACCAAAGGATTTGCCGACGCCCTCCAGTTTGATCATCGGTTCGTTTACTTTTGCCACGAAAGTACCCCGCGCTCGATAAGTCGAAACAGCGCATCCGTCACGAGGACAGTGATGCTTATAAGGACCATCCCCAGCACGACAGTGTCCGTCTGGAAGAACTCCTTACCGTTCATGATCATGAACCCTAGACCATCTTGTGCGGCCACCAGCTCGGCAGATATGACACAGGTCCAGGAGAGACCCAGTATGACCTTCATGCCCGACAGGATCTGCGGCATGCAGCCCGGCAGGATTACTTCACGCATTACCTGCCACCGGTTCGCGCCAAGGTTGCGTGCGGCTCGCACGAAGATCGGATCGATGTTCCGCGTTGCGTCGATGACGTAGAGCAGGGCCGGTGCGAACGAGCCCATGAACACGATGCTGTACTTTTGGGTTTCGGTAATGCCGAACCACAAAAGCGACAGCGGTATCCAGCTCATCGAGGGCAGTGGACGAAGGAACGAAAGCAGCGGATCGAACGCGGCTCGTGCGTACCGCGAGGTCCCGAGCGCGATGCCAAGCGGTATCGATACAAACGCGGCCGCGAGAAAGCCGACCATGACACGCCGGGTAGACGCAATGACGTTCACGAGGAGGCTATGTTGATTCCACAATCGGATACCACGGCTCAGCACCTGCGAAGGGGCGGGCAAGAATATCGGGTCGACAAGTCCGACGCGGCAGACAACTTCCCAGAGAGCAATGAATCCGATAAGCGAACACGCGCTCACTACCAGCAGACTTCCGCTCGTTTTCCATTTTCCTTGATTTGCCATGCTCAACTCACAGGTAACTGGACTGGACCCAATCCTGAACCTTTGGCGCCTGATCGATTTCTTTCAATGAAACCAACATTTCGCTTAGCTTCTGCATGCCTTCCACGAAACTCCCCGGTTGTCCTCCCTTCTGCACAAAGAGCGCACGCTGTTGATCCAGTGTGTACCACTGCGTTTGTTTGACGATTGCGAGCTGCTCGGGAAGCGGGAGTCCTGTCAATTCCACGAGAATTTTGGCTGCGTCCTCGGGCGAATGGGTCATCAATTCGTTGGCTTGCGAGATGCCTCGCAGAAAGTTTTTCGGCACGTCGGAATGGGCGCTCGCAAAGGCTCTCCGGACGAGGAGTACATCCGGACCGGGGGTAATCTGGTATGTCTTGAACAGCGAGAATGACGAGTCGTCGAGGAGCAGCTTGGTATTCGGCAACGCTTTGATGCGGTCGAATGTCGGCGTCCATGCAACCGCGGCGTCAATCTGGTTGCCCCGGTATGCCGCTAACAGCTCGGTCGCTGGCAGATTGATAATGCTCACATCGCGGACCGGGTCCATTTGCGCCTGTTTCAGGACGTCGAGAAGCAGGACATGCGAGCTCGATGCATAGGTAACGCCGATTTTTTTGCCCTTCAGGTCTTTAATGCTTTTCACATCGTCGTGAACGAGCAGACCTTCCGCTTTGCCGAAATTGTTAGGCGTCGAAATGAGCTCGAACTGTTTCGCGCCATTTGCCATTAGAGCGAGGGCGGACACGACGCCTGTAACCGCGATGTCCACATTGCCGGCCATGACGGCACCCATGCGTGCGGACGAGGTGGAGAACGACTGCCACCGGCAGTCGATCCCGAGCTTCGAGAGCATGCCTGTTTTCATGGCGACGTAGGCTGAGTAGTGGCCGAGCCATGTCGAGCCGCCGTAGGTCACGACGGTTGCCGCCTTTACCAGCGAGGAAACGCTGGTGAGGGTGCCGGCCGCTGCCAGCAGTGAGGCTTGTTTGAGAAATTCGCGTCGCTTGTTCATAGTCAGTAGTCCGGTGTTAGGGCCAACGTGGAAGCTGCGAAATCCCCAACTTGGTATCGGGTAGCCGCAGACGGTCGAGCGTATGTTAGTGACAAAAAGGGGAAGGAAAAAAAGACACGACCCCGAATAAGGAAGTCTTATTCTTTAGGTCAGATTTCGTGATTTCTATCTGCTTCCCACGGCTTCGAAGCATGTGGTGTACGAGTCGAAGATTTTCGCCGGCAACGATGGAAGCGCTGCGTGGAGGAGCGGTGTGAGCGTATCGCGGACGATTTGTACCGACTCGTGAGCCACCGCTTCTGCTATGTCCGACCATTCCCCCTGGCGCGTCATGAGGAAGAAGTGTCGATGGCCGAGGCGGGTTGGGGCAATCGGCACGACTGAGATGTCGGCTAGATGACAGCGCGATTGCCACAGGCAGAGCGGAGACGTCACGGCACACCCGACGCCAGCCGCAACAAGGCTCAACAACGGGTCGGTGTCGTCGAACTCGTAACGTCTTGGCGCGTAGATATTCAGGTGGGTGATGAGTCTTTCGATCTGCTGCCCGATGACCGATCTCCCAGTGTAGCGAAGTAGCGGCAAGTCAGAGAGCGCATCCCGGATGTCGCGATACTTTTTTTGCCCAGTAGCGCGGTTGGGGACAGCCGCGACCAGGCACTCCGAAAACAGTGGCCGCAACGCGACGCGCTTTGGATCAAGCGCGGCTTCCGTACAGATGGCGAGATCCAGCTCGCGGTTTGCCAGTTGTTCGCTGAGAATCGGCGTGAGACCGGACCACAAAGATAAATCCTGCACACGGTCGGAAAGGCTTCGCACAAGGTGCGGCCCTACAGCCGCGGCGTATGAGTCTACGCATCCGATGCGAAGACCTGCCACGCCGGCCTTTGCCGCGGCGCGTACGTTCTGTGCGACCGCTTGCGCGTGCTCGAGCAGATCTCCTGCCTGTTCGAAGAGGACACGTCCTGCCGCATTCGGTCGTACCGGTCGGAAGTCGCGGTCAAACAAAGAGACGCCTTGGTCACGCTCGAGCGCGGCAATGAGTTGGCTGACAGCGCTTTGTGAAACGCCGAGGATACGTGCCGCCTCGGTCATCGACTTCGTCTCACATACCGCAACGAATGCGTGAAGCGCGCGCAGATCGACAGAACTATTTGACGTTCGCATGGCTAACCCCCTGTCACGATGCTGCCAAAGCGTCGGCGTTTAGTCCGCAATCCAACGTGTGGTTGTTTGGAGCATAAGAATCCCTTATGCCGAGCAGGTGGTCATTTCGGCGAGTTACGACTTGGCGCGACCCCGTGCAGACTGGGGCGATGGTCGGCCAGGAGGCGAAAGGGCGGCGTTGGCCATGTTATATTCGGCTGTCAAATCGCCTCCAAACATGAAAGAGAACGCACCCGAACAGTACCCTGACTGGGACCTCCTTGTGAGTTGGGTGGCAGTTGTGGAGGCAGGTTCCATATCGGACGCCGCCAGTCGTCTATCGATTTCGCAAGCTGGCGTGTCTCAGCGCATCAAGGCTCTGGAAACGACTCTCGGTACCGCGCTTCTCGATCGGACAACCCGTCCAGCACGGCCTACGGCTGCAGGGCAGCGCCTGTTCGAGCACGCGATAGTCCTGCTGCAGGGCGCCGACCAGATGGTTGAGAGCGTTCGCAACGTGACGAGGGCGAAGCGTGTCGTCGTACGGCTCGGGTGTGTCGATTCCTTCGCCGCCACCATTGGCCCCATCATCATCAAAGCGCTGGCCGGGACTTCGCACCAGATCAGATTGTGGTCCGGCATTACGCCCACACTGGATAGTCAGCTTGAGGCGCGCCAGTTGGATATGGCGGTGACAACCAATGGTTTTTCACAGTCCCCCGGTATTCGCCGCCAGAAGTTGTTTTCAGAGCCTTACTTCGTCGTTTTACCGCGGAATTGTGAAGTCGACCATTTTACGACCCTCGCCGATCTGAGCCGACATCTGCAATTTATCCGCTATAGCTCTCGTTCTGTCATCGGACAGCACATTGATGCCTACCTGGCGGCAAACTTCGAGAATATTGAGCGTACGTGCGAATTCGATGCGACCGACCCCATGCTGAGTCTCGTCGCAGCCGGTCTGGGCTTCGCTTTGACTACGCCGCTGTGCATCTGGCAATCCCGACATTACATCCCGGAAGTGCGAGTCGTCCCACTTTCGGCTTTTTCACGCCATGGTCGTCCTTACCCGCAATTGAGTCGTTCGTTTTTCCTTGCATTCCGGGAAAACGAACTTGGAAATTTGCCTGCCGGCTTATTCGATCTGGTCCGCCGTACATTTGAACGACAGGTCTCTTACGATATCGCGAAGGCCCTGTCGTTGAAATTGGAAGAGGTGTGTCTTCCGGTGGACGAGCCGATTAGCGATTCGGTGCCGCGCTAATACTTATGCAGGCGCGTGTGCGGTGTAGCCTGATCGTGTTAGGCCTGCAGCAGTGTCACATATTCGGATAGTTGGGACCGCCGCCACCCTCTGGCGTCACCCAAACGATGTTCTGGGTCGGGTCCTTGATATCGCACGTCTTGCAGTGGACGCAATTCTGCGCGTTGATCACCAGCCGCTCGCTGCCATCGTCGTTCTTCACGAACTCATACACCGCGGCCGGGCAATAACGCGCTTCCGGACCGGCATACGTCTGCCAGTTCACATTCACCGGCACCGAAGGATCTTTCAGCGTCAGGTGAGCCGGCTGGTTCTCTTCATGATTGGTGTTGGAAATGAACACCGACGACAGTCGATCAAATGTCAGCTTCCCATCCGGCTTCGGATACGTAATCGGCTGGCACTGCGAAGCAGGCTTGAGCATCTCGTGATCGGAGTGCTGATGATGCAGCGTCCAGGGCACGTTGCCGCCCAGCAGCTTCTGCTCGACGCCGACCATCAACGTCCCGAGGTACAGGCCCTTGCTCATCCACTGCTTGAAATTGCGCGCACGATGCAATTCCGTGTGCAGCCACGAAGTCTTGAACGACTCCGGATACGCCGTTAGCTCATCCGCCTGACGGCCCGCCTGCACGGCATCGAATGCCGCATCGGCAGCCAGCATGCCGGTCTTGATCGCCGCGTGCGAACCCTTGATCCGCGACGCGTTCAGGAAGCCCGCGTCGTCGCCCACCAGC
This sequence comes from Paraburkholderia sp. IW21, assembly GCF_041321145.1. Taxonomy (NCBI): domain Bacteria; kingdom Pseudomonadati; phylum Pseudomonadota; class Betaproteobacteria; order Burkholderiales; family Burkholderiaceae; genus Paraburkholderia; species Paraburkholderia sp. IW21. The sequence continues at coordinate 445,677 of NZ_JBGGWA010000001.1, forward strand.
GCGCCACCCGGGAACACGAGCTTCGGCAACGACATCAGGCCGCCCGCGGTAATCGCCCGCGCGCCATACGACACGCGCTTGCCGCCGTCCAGAAACGCGCGGATCGCCGGATGCGTCTTGTAGCGCTGGAACTCCTCGAACGGCGACAGGTACGGGTTGGTGTAGCCAAGGCCGACCACGAAGCCCACCACCACCTGGTTGTTATCCATGTGATAGAGGAACGAGCCGCCGTACGTGTCGCTCTGCAGAGGCCAGCCGGCCGTATGCATCACCAGACCCGGCTTGTGCTTGCCCGGATCGATTTCCCACAGTTCCTTGATGCCGATGCCGTAGACCTGCGGATCGACGCCTTCGCGCAGTTTGAACCTGTCGTTCAGTTGACGGCCCAGATGTCCACGCGCGCCTTCGCAGAACAACGTGTACTTCGCGTGCAGCTCCATGCCGAGCTGGAAGTTTTCGGTCGGCTCGCCGTCCTTGCCGATGCCCAGGTTGCCGGTGGCAACACCTTTGACCGAGCCGTCGTCGTTGTAGAGGATTTCAGCGGCCGGAAAGCCCGGGAAAATCTCGACACCCGCGGCTTCCGCCTGCTGACCGAGCCAGCGCGTCACGTTCGCGAGGCTGATCACGTAGTTGCCGTGGTTCTTGAAGTTGTCCGGCAGCGCCCAGGTCGGCACGCTCTTCGAACCGGTTCCGGTCAGGAACAGGAAGCGGTCTTCGGTCACGTCGACCGTCAGCGGCGCGCCTTTTTCCTTCCAGTCGGGGATCAGCTCGGTGATGGCGCGCGGATCCATCACCGCGCCCGACAGGATATGAGCCCCGATCTCCGAGCCTTTTTCCAGTACGCACACGCCGAGCTCGACGCCTTTTTCCGCCGCCAGCTGCTTCAGGCGGATCGCCGCGGACAGGCCGGCCGGGCCGCCGCCGACGATCACCACATCGTATTCCATCGACTCGCGTGGACCGTATTGTTCGATCAATATATTTTTCGCCATAGTTTTTTCTTAACGGTCCGCAAGCGGTGCGATTGCAATTGACCGCGGTTTCGTAGCTGGGCGATGAGACTCAGCGCCGGCCTCGCAAGCCAGTATTCCAGGTGGGCCATCATCGACTCTTGCTGCCAGCGCTGACATGCGCTGCCGGAGCACCGATGCCGACGAAATCGTCGTGGCTCATGTGCCCCTCTGGGTGGCAGCGAAACGAATTCTAAGAAACCATTGGGCGCCGCTAATTTGTATTACGCAAACTTATGTTTAACCAATGCATTCTCTCATCCTGATCGCCGGGTCGACGTACATGAACGAAGCTTCTCCGTTCAACTACGACGAAGCACGTGCGGCCAAAGTGCAGCCGCTCTTGCAAGACATGGTTGAAGCCTCGTTGCGCGCGGTTCAGTCGCTATAGCCTGTGTTTGCGTAAGCCATGGGATGTATATGCCCGTTAGACCGTGCTTCACCGGAGCCTCGCGTGATACGGCGGATCGTGAGATCACTTCAATCTCCATAGCCGCACAAGGTTCACGCCGCGTGGTCCACTCCGCCGGGTTCTTCCCTTGAGGCTTGTCCAACCAGTGCTGCCGTTAAGGACCGTTGCCGAGCATTTCCGAGTCACCAGAAGCCCGCCCAATTGTAGATACGCAATTGCACAATACCGGCGAATTCGTGAAGCGCGCGCCACGCAACACGGTAATTGATTCTTCGCGGCAGCAGCGAGAGTACCGCGGCGTCCGCGTAGGCCGCGTCCGGTCTTACCTCGATGCCTAGCCGATTGAAGGTGAGGTCCGCACGGCGCATGTGATAAGACGAAGTAATAAGCACGACGCAGTCATAGCGGCCCTTTTGCAGCAAAGGTTTGACATACTTGGCGTTTTCGTACGTAGTGCGACTTCGTTTTTCTAGAATGACGTCCGCCGCGCTGACCCCAAGTGCCGTGAGTGGCGACACATATACGTCCGCGTCGGCAATACCGTGGTCGTTGGGGTCGCCGCCACTGACAATAACCATGCAGACATGGTGAGCCTCTTTGCAGACAATGTAGTCCGCGGCGGCTTTTCGAATCCGAAATATGGCGTCGTACGTCGGAACGAGCGGGCTATGAGGCCCGTTGCGTTCCGCACCGGCGCTCAGTAGCACAATGGCGTTGCGCTGGCCGAACGAAGGTTCGTCGTATGTCGCGCGCGCGCCGGAGAGAATGCTCCAGACGCCAGAACCTATTACCCACGCGACGCCGAGCATGAGGCTGAAAGATGTCATCACCCGGCTGCGTGATGCTGGAGTACGGCGAGTCAAAGAAAGATGGGCCATATTTTTAGTTTGGGCTACTTATATACGCGCCGAGACTTACTCGATGCCGCCAATTTCGCGACTATTCTTCAGGTCCCCCGCGCGGAGTTAAAACAGTAACCAACAGATATCCGTCGAGGTGAAGCGCTATCTGCTCCAGATAGCCGTCGATCAAAGCGGGTGGAACATGCTCGAGTGTCTCCATTGAGACAGCGATGTCAAAGCGATCAGTAAGATGTAGATTCATCTGATCTGGGGTAGAAACCTCCTTGAAGGTCAAGTCCGGGTGTGTGCCCCATCTTTCGCGTGCTATGTAGAGACCAACTTCCCAGTTAGCGTCATATCCGACATAACGCGTCGGCTCGGCGGGGAGAAAGTCGATTGGCTTGCCGTCAAAACAGCCGAGTTTCAGCACGGTATCGGCGGAGATACTCTGCTTCTGTATCTGGCTCGACACCCACTTAAAGCGCGCGAAGTGGAGATAGCTGCGGATCCCGCCAGAAAACAGTCTTTCGTTATAACCGAACCCATCTTGTACGTCTTTCATGAAGTCCTCATTACATAGACATCGTTCACGCGACTAATCTAAAACAAACCATACAACCGCGAAACGATGAAGAAACGTGGGCCAGAATAATGAGTATCTTGTCGTGTCCGCTGAGCGTTCGCACATGCGATCACTTATGTTTGCGTCTCTGAAGTGTATGCGCGCTTGTACTGAAGCCAACTGGCCGTAATCGAAAAATGAGTCTCGATTCTTTCTCTAGCCAGCAGGCCTAGCCGTTGCCGACGTTCGGCAGGAAGGCCTAGCATCGAGAGTAGAGCAGTGGCCAACGCGTCGGGATCGGACTTCTCAACAAGACGCCCGGTTTCTCCCACCAGCAATCTGGTATCTCCAACATCTGTCGCCACGCACGGCACACCACACGCCATTGCTTCGCCGACTACGGTTGGCAATCCTTCACTGCGCGACGAGAGACAAAACAGATCGAATCCCGGAATAAGGTCATGTAGATCACTGCGCGGACCCACCAGATGACACACACGCGCCACGCCTGCTTGCTCGATTAGCGATCGCAATGCGGTGTTGTTCTCGTCCAGACCTTTTCCGATCATGACAAAGTGGCAACCCGGCCATTGCGGCGAAACCTTTGCGATTGCCGCCACGAAATTTCCATAGTCCTTGGCGGGGTCGTCCCGTCCGACGATCCCCACAATAGGTGTGTGCATATCGAGAGACAACAACTTACGAAGCGGGTCCTCGTCCCGTCTTCCCGGTTTGAAGAGATCGACATCGAAACCGTTGTAGATGACTTGCATGCGTCGCCTGCAATATCCTCCGCCGATGTGCGTACGCATAGCAGCTTCGGCGCAACATACGATCGTATCCGGCACACGAGAAGACAGCAGTGCGCAGCACTTGGCAACCGCCCCAAGCTTGCGGTTGTTCGAAATGGCTGGAAACTCGGTCTGATGGACACCCCAGACCAGGCGCAGCCGGTTCCCGGATGGGATGCGCCACTTCAGGATTGCACGGGTAAGACATGCCGCTACGCCGCCGAAAAGGTCCGCGTGGTACATCCATGTCTGCACAATATCCGGACGAAGGTCCACTAGCCATCGGATCAGTTTCAAGATCAGAAAAGGATTGGGGAGTCCCCGTTGCATTCCGAGTAGCCGTACGTCAACGCCAAGCGAACGAATCCTGTCGCCTATCATGTCCACGGATGAAAGTGATATGACGGTGTGCTCCGTTCCGTCTTTCTGTGCTGACTGGATCATACGGTAGAGCATCATCTCCGCGCCACCGACGCTGAGCCCTGAAATGATGTGGACAATTCTCATTGGCGGTCCCGATCGTGCATGGCCCGCGGCAGCAACGCTTTGGCCCGTGACTGAGCATTCTCGGCCAGCTTGCGATACGGCATCGCCCGCATGCACTGCAGAACTGATTCGTCTCTCATTCACAATTGCATCCTCATAATTGCGTCACCGCACGGTACGTCCTTCGTCTGGACGTTTGGCGTGTGCTTGATTTACCTTCCCGTGCTGGTGTAATGGGGACGTCCTGCGACCGTGGCCTCCAATCCGAGTTCGTCGTACACGGTCAATATCTTTTCGAGAACCACAGTTTCGTCGAATTCCCTGAGTGCTTTTTCTCTGGCGGCGAGGCCGAGCCGGCGGCACAACGCACGGTCGTCATCGAGCAGCCGGATTGCATTGGCCAGCGAGCGGCTATCTCGCACCGGCACTGTCAAGCCATCGGTCCCGTTGCAACTGACCACTTCGCGGCAACCGGGAGAATCGGTGGTGACGAGCGGTAACGCGCAGGCCGCGCCCTCGACCAACGTGGTAGGAAGTCCCTCGCGGTAGTAACTCGGCAGCACGACAACGTCTATTTCAGATAACAGCGCCGGCATGTCACTCACGTGCCCCAGCCATTCGACCAATCCATGCCGCACCCAGCTTTCGACCAGCACTTTGCTGACCGCTGCGGGATTCCCCTCGTCAGGCGAGCCGGCAAGAAAGAACTTGATCGATCTGTTCTCTTCTTTCAACAATTGGGCGGCCTCGACATATTCCGCTATGCCTTTTTCCCATATCAGGCGAGCGGCCAATAGAACCCGCAGCGGTGCAGTGGGCCGCGAATCTGATTCGCGCCGTGGAATAAAGCGTGCGCAATTTACACCGACACCCCGGATGAGTTTGAGCGTCCTGTCGCCACCAATCCTCGCTTCCTTGAAGAGTGCAATGTCATCGGCATTTTGCAGGATGACTGCACTTGATCGCCCGTTGAAGGCAGATCGCATGACCCGGCGCACTAAGGGGCGCAGTAGGCGTGCTCTGAATTGGTTGCTCGTGAATACGTAGCCTAGTCCGTCGATGGAATTGACTCTGACGGGAACGCCAGCGAGTTTCGCGGCCAATGACCCATATACCGCGCCTTTGATCGTGAATCCGTGCACGACGGCGGGGCGTTCCCTGCTGAAGAAGCGGGCAAGCCAGGCGACCAGCAGAAGCTCGCGGACAGGGTTGAGACTGCGACGACGCATGGGCACGCCATGCCACCGAAAGCCGAGATCTTGCAGTTTGCTGGCGTATTGGCCAGGTGGTGAAATAAACACCACTTCGTGTCCGTCTTCGCGAAGCCGCAGGGCCAACGGGAGGCGGAAGTTGTAGAGATACCAATCTGTGTTAGAGAACAGGATCACCTTTCCTGAAGACTTTTCCGGTCGATCTGCAAGTGTGTCCATAGTATTGCTAACCTTATGACGAAATGGTGTTCGAGCGCCGGATGCTGCTGCGATTAGGTAGTTCGGTGCCGTCAAGAACTATCCGGCAATCGTGTTGGTGTATGTGCGCAGACCCACGCACGCCGTCAGCGATAGAGCGATGCGGATTCTGAAGAAAGGTCGAACGTCGCTGGCTGGCGGAGACTATGACTCGCGTGACTATTCGCACAAAGTTACCTTGACGCATGATGCTAAGTACGCTTAATGTTTTAGCGGGAAGGTAAGTCCGTGTGCGGAACTGAGTGGCGGACTGTCGTCGGTCATCAAGCGCGATCTTTCTTTCGCCTGCGCGCCATGAATGAGGCGTTTCAGGAAACTCATATCTTGCTCCGTGATCGCGCGTCCTACGTCCACTCGATGGGTCAATTGAGTTTTTTCCGGAATAAACCATGCGCAAACTATTGACCATCATTACACCCACTTTCAACCGGGCCGAGTATTTGCCTCGACTTCATGAAAGCCTCAAGGCGCAGTCGCACGGCGACTTCGAGTGGCTGATTGTGGACGACGGCAGTACCGACGGAACCCCGGCGATCTGTGCGCGGTTCATCGCGGAATCGGCAATATCGATTCGATATATTCGCAAGGAGAACGGCGGCAAACACACGGCTGTCAACGTTGGCGTCGAGGCGGCGGATTCCACGTTGATCTTTATCGTCGATAGCGACGATTACGTGACGGACGTAGCGGTGTCCCGCATCGCGTCGGTCTGGCGGGAATTCGCAGCGCCCGATCGTTCGGGGATCAGCTTCCTGCGCGGAACGAGCGTGAACGTTCCGCTGGGCAAGACCTTTCCTAAGGATTTTGAAATATCGTCGTATCTGGAAATGCGATTCAACCGTGCCGTGTCTGGTGACAAAGCTGAGGTTTACAGAACGGACATCCTGAAGCAGTTCCGCTTTCCGGAATTTGAAGGTGAAAGGTTTCTCGCGGAGGATGCGGTGTGGGCACGCATCGGACTGCGGTACACAATGGTTCATGTCAATGAGATCATCTACGTTTCAAATTATCTGGAAGCCGGCCTGACGCGTTCGGGGAAATCGCTGATGGTGCGGTGCCCCAACGGCGCAATCGAAAGCGTTAAATGGTTCCTCTCGGATCAGGTTCGCCTAAAGGTCCGTTCGCCGATGGCTTGGCGTTACGTTGCCTATGGCTTTTTTGCCGGGAAATCGCTGCCTGATCTCATCGCCTCAAGCAAAGCGCCTTTCTTTGTCGCAATCCAGACACCGCTTGGGATCGCGCTGTACGCGTACTGGAAACACAAGTTCCGGAAGGAACTCGCAAGAACAAAGATATGACGCGATCGTCACGTCTTCTACCTGGGTTGATGGCGAAACCGAAGTGCCGTTCGTGACAATAAGGCCGCCAATCCATTTCTGGTCTATTTCAGCGTCGACCGTTGGCTTTCTGGGTGCGCAGTGGGGAGCGCCGGAGAATTACTGAGGATGAGCCAACGCGGCGTTTTGAATCTGACGATTGAAGCGTAGAGCCATACGTACACTACGACGAACGCGAGTGCTGTCGCGCCCAGCACGTAAGGCGAATGCCAGAAGAAAGTCGCTGGAGCGATGCTGAGGAGGCCAAGCAACCATAAATAAACAGACGCCAACGAATTTCGGCGAGTGTGGCGCAGTGCGTCGCTCGGCGTGCCTCCCCTGCGTGCGATACGCTTATAGATGAGCGTATGCAGATGGAGCCCGTCGGGCATGCCTGCCGATCTCCCGCGGACGAGCCTTCTTCGGTAAACGGAGAAGAGCGTCTCGAAGACCGGATAAATGGCGACAAGTGCATACCATGCGCTGATTTGCGGATGTCGAATGATAAGTAGTATGAGAAGTTCAGCGATAACAAAGCCGATAAAATAAGCGCCACCGTCACCGAGAAAAACCTGGGCGTTCGGAAAATTCCAGACAAGGAATCCGGCGATTGCGCCAATCATCGTAAGCGAGAAACTTGCAACCAGAAAGTCGCCTACGTCATATGCGACGTGGCCAATTGACGCAAAAATCAAAAGCGCTATAACCGATGCAAGTCCATTAAGGCCATCAATTATGTTGATTGCGTTTGTCAGCCCCGCAACAGCAATCACAGTGAAACCGATACCAATTGGCGCAAGACGCAACAGATTGTCGATGATAGGGGAATCCACGCGGGTGGCGACGGCGCCTAGTGCCCAGCAGCCAGCCAGCGCCGCGCCGAACGAACACAGAAGTCTTGCCCGTGGGCTAACACGCTTGGTGAGGTCCTCGACGAGGCCGCTGCCAAACGCGGGTATTGAACAGGTCAGCAGCAATAGAGCCTGCGCGGTTGGCGATGTGTCCAGGAATACCGATGACGCGACGGTGACTATCGACGCGACGAAGATTGCAGCGCCCCCGACGCGTGGGACCGCCACCGCATGGTTCTTCTGCACGCCCCCCAAGTCGAGATCCAGGAAGAAGCGGCAATGCTCGGCGCCATAATGTACGACAAGCCAAGTCGCCAGAAAAGAGGTGGTGAAGGCGATCGCGACATTGAACATACAGGGTCTCCAGCGCGTCATTTAAGCAGAACGGAATATCTCTCTTGCTACTACGGATGCGCCAAATGTCGTTGTTGTGAGCAATCGTGAGTGTCACCTTCCGCAAGAAAATAGCATAGTCACGAAGCATCAGTCGGCCAAAATTTTTTTAATCTTTGATGTGACAAATCGGATAACTAGAATCTTGAGAGGTAAAGCTTTTCATTCACGGAATCAGGCTAACCCTACCCGTACGATCGGACAGGTAATAGACGAATCTCGCCACATGTCAAAACTTTGCTATTCGCAGTGCTATGTTCACATCGCCAAAATAGAAAAATAGAAGCGAGTTTGTTCAGCCGATGTATCCCTCACAAAGGCCGTGCCTGTGTGGGAGCAAGATAGTGCATGTCTGTTTCGCCGCGTGCCGGAGGTCGTCCACGTGCACGGGAGCCATTTTCTAGAATGCGGTTTTTGCCGGCAGAGTGCTTGCCACATGGCCCCCATTGTTCAGGACGGTTTCGGCCACGATCGGTGTGGTGAGTTCGCAATATGTGGAACTGCAGTTTGTTTTAAATCACTTAACAGTTTTGTTGTGTCGGATTTTGACGGATCGTCGCCTTCCCAGAACAGGGCTCATCCCTCGAGCATTGAAGAGAGTTTGAGAGTCGTTCTCGGATGGACGAGCTATTCGGTAAACACGCAAGGCACACTGCCATGAAGAATCAGAGTAAGCGGGGCCAGCACGCGCCCAGTGAAAAGACTTCGGGATTTGATTTCGCGGCGCTTTTCGACATACTTTTCGTCAACCGCTGGTTGATACTCTGCACGATGGTGCTATTTGTCGTATGCGGCGCCCTCTACGCAGTCGTCGCAGTGCCGATCTATCAGTCGAGAATACTGGTGCAAGTCGAGGACACGGGAGACGCTCCGAACGCTCCCCCTCGCGAGTTCGTGGGCGACGTCACGTCGATCATTGGATCGAGGTCGACGGCCGACAGCGAAGTCCAGATACTAGGATCAAAGCTGATTGTCCAGGAGACCGTCGACGCGCTGCAGCTATATGTGTCGGCCCAGCCTCATTACTTTCCCCTGTTTGGGCGGTGGATAGCGCATCACCGTGAAAGTTTGCCGAATCTGGGAATTGGGCAGATGGGAGCATTTGCGTGGGGGGCGGAGTCCATAGGCATAGGTCGGTTTATCGTGCCGCGGCAGATGGAGGGCGCGCAATACAAACTCATTACTTTGGGCGAGGGGTCCTACCAGATTACCGGTAAGGGCTTGGTGGGGCCGCAACGAGGCCACATCGGTGTCGCCGAGGCGTTCGAGACACCGCAGGGGCCGATCTACCTTGAGGTGAACGCCATTGCGGCAGGTCCGGGAATCGCGTTCGATCTGGTTCGCAACTCGCGGCAACAAACGATCGATAACTTGCAAGGCCGCCTGCAGGTGGCCTTGCAAGGGCTCAAATCAGATGTCCTCTCAGCCACGCTCACCGGGGATGATCCAGTACTGTTGAGCAAGACGTTGAACGAAATCGGCACCCAATATCTCAAGCAGGATGCCGAACGCAGGGCTATCCGCGCTGAGAACTCGCTCGCGTTTCTCAATAGCCGAATTCCTGACATGAAGAAGGGGGTCGAGGAGGCGGAAAACAAGTACAACGCGTATCGCACCGAGACGACTTCGGTTGACCCTGAGGAACAGGCGAAATTGTTACTCAAGCAATTGTCCGATGCGGAAGCGTCACTGCAACAGCTTAATCAGCGAAAATTTGAAGTGTTGTCCCATAACGGACCCAACTCCGCGGACGGCGCCGCAGTGTACAAGCAGATCGATGCAGCCCAACAGAACATACATGCCCTCACCGACCGGATCAAAAAGCTGCCGGACCTGGAGCAACAGACTCATCGCCTGGAACGTGATGTTCGGGTTAATTCGGATCTTTACGTGTCGTTACGTGCCAACATGGAGCATCTGCAGCTGCTGCGCGCCGGGAAAATCGGTTCCGTACGCGTGGTTGATAGCGCTGAAGTGCCCGAGGTTCCTATCAAGCCGCGTAAGCAGATCGTATTGGCGCTCGCGGGGTTGCTTGGACTTATTGCCGGTGTTGGACTGGCTTTCGCCCGGGACATGATGGGCAAGGGTGTGGTCGATCCGGGCGAGCTGGCCGTTACTGGCTTGAACGTCTACGGGTCCATTCTGTATAGCGAACGACAGGGGAAGATGGAGCATAACGCCGCATCCAAAGGAACGTTGCCAAGTCTTCTTGCGGCCGTTTATCCCAAAGATCCTGCGGTGGAAAGCATGCGTGTCTTGCGCACGGCCCTGCAGGTCGCGCTATTGGGTGCGCGTAACAACGTGGTCATGCTGACCGGGCCCATGCCTCGTATTGGGAAGTCTTTTACTTCGGCGAACTTCGCCGCGGTGCTCGCGTCCGGCGGCAAGCGCGTGCTGCTGGTAGATGCGGACCTCCGGAAAGGGCACCTTCACACCTATCTCGGCTTGCCGAAGGGGAAAGGACTCGCCGAAGTGATGAACGGTACGCTGCCGTTGACGGATGCGATCCGGCGCAATGTAGTCCCCAATCTCGACTTCCTTGGAACCGGAGCCTACCCGGAAAATGCCGCCGAATTGCTCTTGAAAGGCAATATTCGCAAGTTGATCGAATCCGTCTCGTCGCAATACGACATCGTTCTGATCGACGCAGCCGCCGTGCTGGCGGTGTCCGATGTTGGAATCGTCGCGCCGGCGGCGGGTTCGATCTTCGTTGTGGCGCGCTACGGTGTGACGCGTATCAGCGAGTTGGTGGAAGCCGTCAATCGACTTAAGCAGGCGGGCTGCCGGGTTCACGGTGTATTGTTGAACGGCGTTCCTCAGGGCGGCGGCGGATACGCCTTTGCCAGGAGGTACGGATCCCAGGCCTATTCGCAATACTATGAATCCAAGGATGTTTGAGAGTGCTGAGTTTGGCTTGGACTAGCGCGGGAGTACTTCCTGCCCTTGGCGACGCCAGTAAAACGAACAGTTCGGCATCCTGTACAGTTATCAAACACGCGATGGTTCGGCGACATCGTGCTTACTTCACGCTTTGGCGCGCATGAAAAAAAATTCCGGGGGGATGCGATGAAGATTTTGCTTTTCATCCATTGCATGCATTGTGGCGGGGCCGAGCGCACCACCGCCAATCTTGCCAATGAGTGGGTCGCGCAGGGTGCGGAAGTTAGCGTTGTGACGATGGAGTCAATAGATCTCGACTTCTACCCCCTCGACAGCGCCGTGCGGCGCATCGCGTTGAACGTCGCGGGAACGGCAGTCGGAGCGCTTCCGGCGATTGCTGCGAATATCGCACGTGTGCGGGCCCTCCGCCGGGTACTGCGCGAATTGAAACCGGACGTCGTTCTGGGAATCATGACCACCGCGTCAATTCTGGCGATTCTCGCCGCGCGCGGGTTGCCTTGCAAAGTTGTCGCCACCGAACATACTCATCCGCCCTTGTTACCGTTGAATCGAGCTTGGGAACGAATGCGCCGCTGGTTGTTTCGATCGGCAGACCTCGTGGTCGCACTGACCTACGAAAGCAAACATTGGCTGGAGGAGCACTGCGATTGTACGGCCGTGATGGTCATCCCCCCTCCTTTTACGCTGCCTCTCCCGCGATTGGAGCCGCTCGTCATGCCGGACACGGTGATAAGACGTGATCGCCGCTTGTTGTTGGCAGTCGGCCGGCTGTCCTACGCGAAGGGTTTCGATTACCTGATCGACGCGTTTTCGCAGATAGTCAGTAGCGTGCCGGAATGGGACCTCGCGATCGTGGGCGAAGGCATTGAGCATGGAGCACTTGAAAAACAGGTTGCGGAAAATGGGCTCGAGGATCGTGTGTTTTTGCCTGGCCGCGCCGGAAATGTCTCGGATTGGTACGAACGCGCCGATCTGTATGTGTTGAGTTCGCGGTTTGAAGGATTTTCCATGACCTTGGTCGAGGCAATGGCGTGTGGCGTTGCTGCAGTCAGTTACGACTGTGACTGCGGTCCACGAGACATCATCCGGCATGGCGAGAACGGTCTGCTGGTAAAGAATGTCGGTGATACGCAGATGCTGGGCGCGGCGTTGAAATCGCTCATGCTGAGCGATGTTGAGCGTAAGCGTTTGGCGCTGGGTGCCATGGCGATCAAGGAGACCTTGGCATTGGGAAAGGCTGTCTCGCTTTGGCGAGATGCCTTCCTCGCGGTTGGAGTGGAAAGCGTCGAAAGTGTGCGTGCATGAATCGGGCCGTTACCCGAGTGGCGGGACGCTAGTGCGATGGCCGCTGTCCCGCCTGCTGAGCGGGCTATTGAGCCTTGAGACCATTGATGAAAATAATTTTGCTGGTCAGTTCGATGGGAAGCGGAGGCGCGGAGCGTGTAGCTGCCACGCTGGCTAATGCCTGGTCAGAACGCGGGGATGACGTCACGCTGGTCGCGACGTTTTCAAAACGTGGTCCTTGTTTTTATCCGCTATCCGACAAGGTATGTTTTATTCATCTCGCGGATTTAGTGCGTGGCCAAGGCCATGGGCCGCTTCAGTACATCGCCCGGATCAAGACATTGCGCTCGCTGATTCGGGACGCCGGCGCGGACGTGATCATCTCGTTCCTGACCAACGTGAACATCATGGCGATTGTCGCATCGCTTGGGTTGAAGCTCCCCGTCATCGCTTGTGAACACAATAATCCATCCGCCGACGGCCGATCCATGCTGTGGAGCCTGCTTTGCAGGTTTGTATATCCGAAGGCGAGTCTCCTTACCGTTCTGACGGATAATATAGCGGCGTCGTTCAAGGAGATGGTTCCGGCGGCAAAACATATTGCTGTCGTTCCCAATCCTTTGCCGAACGAGCTGCTCTCCCAGTCGTACTCACCTGCTGAGCCCGGAAGCCGAAAGCGCATCGTAGCCGTTGGTCGCCTGAATAGTCAGAAGCAATTCGATGTGCTGATCAATGCGTTTTCGACATTAGCCGATCGAATTGAAGATGTCGATCTCTGGATCTGGGGCGAGGGAGGCGAGCGCGCGGCTCTGGAGGCGCAAGTTGTTCGTCTGGGAATGACCCGTCGCATTTTCTTGCCGGGAAACACGCCGACACCGTGGAGCGAGATGGCGCGCGCTCGCGCATTTGCTGTGTCTTCTCGCTTTGAAGGCCTTCCCATGGCGCTGATGGAGAGTATGGCGCTGGGCGTGCCATGCGTTTCATTTGATTGTCCGAGTGGACCGAGAGAATTAACTCGCGACGGCCGCGACGGGTTGCTTGTTCCACCGGGCGACGCGGATGCGCTCATTGAAGCATTGAGCCGATTGTTGATGGACGATGCTCTATGTGAGGAACTCGGTCGCAGGGCCGCTATCTCGGTGCGCGAACGATACGGATTGCACGCAGTGCTGCCGAAATGGGACTTGATATTTGCTCAGGTTGGCACCGGCACACTTGTGTCGCGTTAGAAATACTCTGCCATTCAGGTAGACGATCGCTCTATCGCTCATCTTGGCGATGCTATGGATAAAATCCATTGACGCATCGAAATTTGCGAACGCTTCGCTCTCGGCAGATCATCGCGTCACGGTTGAGTCCATGTTGAGTCGCCCATGCCTATTAATATTATTATACGATAAATATATTCGTCATACTAAATAAGGCGCCGATGTTTCATGGATGTTACATTTTCTTACGTGGGGTCGGTACGAAATGCATGGGTCATACGATATGATCCTTCTCGACATACAAAGTTACTCGTTGTGTGAACAAATTTGTGAATTGGTTGGAATTTCCTCGCGGCTAAACGTGAATTCCTTCCGCCAATAGGGTCAGATTTCCAGATTCGATTGGATCAGGTTCTCCCGGATGCGTTTTGAACACATCAAGGAAAGACCTACCGCGTAGCGTCAGGTGGTGTTGATAAATTTCATCTAACTTTCATGTTAAAAGAAAGTTGGGATTCCTAACGTCTATTTATTTGTCACCACTTTATACGCGAAATTTACTTTCGCTCCGTAAATGGAAGCAAGCAGTTAGCGGTGATATTGCCGTTCGCGGAACGTGTTTCTGTTGCGGATATCGGTGCGATCTTTCGAGTCGCGTCTCGTCAATCTTTATTGAAATTCTAATGGCCTCGAAGAAAACGGATACTCAAGAGAAATCTATCGACGTTCACAGCGCAATGCGCCGGAAGGTCTTTTCTACGCTCCTGCTTGGCGCGGGTTCACTTGCGCTGACCGCCTGTGGTGGAGGAAGCGATGCGGGAACATCCAGCGCCGACGCGGTAGCCAACAGACAGAAAGGCGCTAGGAAGCCGGCTTCCGCCAGTGGCGCTAGCAGCGCCAGCGCACCGCAAGCGGCGAGCAGCACCAATACGAATGGCGTCCTTCTTGACACGTCGTTTGGTGTAAAGGGTGACGGAACGACCAACGATCGGGTTGCGTTGCAGGCAGCGATCGACGGATCGGTCGGCCAGATCCTCCTCATCACAGGCAAGAGCCGGATTGACGCCAAAGGTCTCGACCTTCGGCAAAGCAGTCACATTCGATTCGCTCAGGGCGCGTCGATCAAATTGCTGCCCCATAACCTGCAGGTGTATCAAATGGTGCGCGTATGGGACGTGGATGGCGTAATTATCGAGAACGCGTATCTCGACGGCAGTAAAGAGCTGAATTCGGCAAGAACAGGTGAATGGGGCATGGGTATTTCCATCAATGGAGCCACGAATCTGACCCTTTCGTCGCCGACAACCATCAACTGTTGGGGCGACGGAATCTATCTCGACAACAGTTGCAGTGGCAGCAACGCCTATAGCAAGAACATCACCATCGATAACCACCACGCAGACGGTTGCCGTCGGCAGGGTATGTCGATCGGCAGCGTCAGCGGCCTCGTCATGAATAACCCGCTGTGGGAAAATATCGGTGGCACGGCGCCCGGTTGCGGCTTGGACATCGAGCCGTCCGATAGCGCTACTGTGCTGGAAAATATCAAAATCATCAGTCCCACAACAAGGAATTGTGCAGGTCCGGGCATTCAGGTTGAGCTTGGGTCGTTCGCTGGAACTCAGGCGAAGAAGGTCAGTATCAGTATTGACGGACATACTGACGTCTCCAGCAAGGTATGTGCGTTCGACGTGACCGATCTTCACCTGAATGGTTATCCGGTCACCGGGACGATCACGAGCACCAACCCGGTATGGAACGTACCATTGAACCAGGCGTTTCTCTTTACTGACTGGGACGCGGCGGGTCCCAAGGTCTCCGTGATTAACCCGAGGATTGTGAGCTGATAGAAAAAGCAAGCCGTTCGTGACACGCTGCGCGTGCTTGCTGCCAAGCCGGCATGTCGGCTCTCTCAATCGACGTGAGATTGCCTCAGACCGCGTGTGTCGGCGGTCTGAGGATAAATGCCGTGAGTTATGAAGATTTTCGAATTGCGGCGCTATTGCAATAGGTAGACGTAGAGGCCTTTTGCCTCCTCTAACGCAACTTCGGCGGCGATCATCAGATAGAGCACCAGCAGCATCCACAAGGATACGGGATTGCGGACTTTTATTTCTTGAGCGAAGTAAGGAAGAAGCAAGGAGACATAGTAAAAAACGCGGTCTTTCCCGAACGGAAAAACCAGAAAGGCAGCAGCCAGGTAGACGATCAGCGCGATATGCATGATCGCGAGTTCACGCAGCGACGGTGGCTGGCTGGTCTTGTCTTCTGTCGGCATTTGGTAAAGCACCATTGCCGAAGCGATCCCGTACGTGATCATCAGTATCAGAAGTCGTATCGTGAAACCGGCTTCGTAGCCAGCGTATTCCGCGATCCGTCGGCCGCCATAATCCTGGAAGAGGACGCGTCCCGCCATCGCTACCAGGATCGCGCTTACGCTTGCCGCAGGTAGCGCGATTTTTAATTTCGGCCCGCTCATTCGCGTGACGATGAGCAAGATCGCCGGGACCGCAAATGTTGTGTGGATTGCACTCGCGAGCAGGGCTCCCAGAATAGGCCGCTTGAAGCTGATCGCCACGAGCATTGCAACTGCGAAGGCGAATCCCTGACGGATCTGGAACAAGCCAACGATAGCAAGCGCTGAGGGTATAACGAGCCAAAGCAACAGACCCAACAAGGGCCGGCTCAGGCGGCTCAATGTATAGAAGACCAGAGCGTTTAAGAAGACGACAGTAATCCGTACGCCGGTCTCCGGGCTGACTCCCAGCGAATTGACCAGAATAATCCATGTTCGCCAGCCTAGTTCGTCGGTCACCAAGCCGATCGCAAGATTCAGTGCAGAGGTGCTCTGACTAAAGTAGTCGACTACCCATTGCCAGTTCGTGATCTCGAAGTAGGTGACGTAATTCGCCTGATCGGGCAGCGTCGACGGGCGGTCCGCGGTGGCCAGGTAGTAGAGCACACAGGACGCGAGCAGTAGAAATAGCCAACCGGTGGGCGTCGTGAATAGTTTGCGGGTAGGGGATCGCGGGCCCGTCGCGTCCGAATTCTGGAGTGGTAGGGCTTTTGTCATGGGGCTTGCGGCAGCTCCGGCATGTCCGACGTTTAAATGTCCGGAAGAACGACGTCGTGTTCCGGCACTCATCGCGAGCCGCTTACGTTGCAATAGCAATACGTATTCGGGCGGCGTGCCGGGCTATTGGGCTGATAGAATCTGCGCTCTCTGGCGCATTCGATTTGTGCGTTGGCACACACTTCCCCTAAAGTTTTGCCGATTCACGCCGAAAGACAAGTGGTCATGTACAACGGTGACCAGCAGGTTGGCCGCGACCTATCGCGAGACGAAGGGACAGATTCGCGTAAAATGGTAGTTGCGGAGCGGAATTATGCGTGCCTGGCTTTTACGACGGGTATTCATGCCGCCGCATGGAGACCCATGTCGGATAAGATGCGTGTTGTAGTCAAAGTAAGTAAAAATTGAAAACAAACTCAATGACACGAACGGTTCCGCGCCTTCGGCGGGTTGTCTGGGCCTATCGCGCAAATTCGGGGATGTTGGACACGCCGCGTGGAGGCTCGCGCGGCGTTAGGCGAAAAATCGCGGAGAAGGTATGCATTGGATGACCCTGGTCGGGACGATAGCTATCGGCGCTGTCTTGATCATTGCGTTGATCGCAGTGTTCGACATTCTGTTTGTCAAGCCGTCTTCATCTCGCGCCAAAAAAGCACGATCGACAGATGAGGCGGTGGGCACGGATGCATCTGCGCTGAAGCAAGAGCTGTCTGCTAACGTACGACGCCGGCGACGGCTTGCTGAAAAAAAGAATTGATTAAGTAGAGCCGTGAAAGACATTCGGCGCGAGGTGGTGCCCCGTTAGTCAACGGATAGCGTTACACCCTTGCCTGGCAATTTTCATTCAGGATCTGCGGGGTCGCCTGGTTCGACGACGCTGCGTTGCGGCGCAAAGCGGGCACAGAGAAGGTAGCCGAGAAACACGCCGGCTGCCGCGAACCCAGTTGAGAAAAATACGCCCACAATGCCGAATAGGCGAATCAGCACGATATTCCCCGCTAGCTTGATGACAAAGCCGACAATGGCGATGACGGAGATCTCCTTGAATCGTGCCTCGCTTACAAACAACTGCACCAAGACCCATACCGCGAACGCAAACGGTATCTGCACAAGCCCCGCGCGAAACAGGCTGGCGACAGCAATCGTGTCCTGACCCGTGAACGCCCCCCTCTGAAACAGCAATGCGATCGCGTACGGCGCCATCAGATACGCAATGCACGCACCGATCGCCCCCACTACGAGCATAAGAAGCGACCACTTCAACGCGGTACTTCTTGCTCGTGCGTGATCTCCGCTAAAAAGTATCTCGGATAGAATCGGAAGCGTTGCCCGGCTGATCGCAAGTGCGCCCATACTCAGTAGTAGCGCCAGCAACCTGTTTGCATATCCCAGCGTTGCAATTGCTCCGTCACCCAGGTGGGCCAGAAAATACTGGTCCACGGGGCCGGCAAGATTGCCGATAACGGCGCCCATCATGAGTACTCCCATCGCTCTGAAGGTGCCGGGCCATTGGCTCGACCTCAGTGACAGGCGCGGAAGCGCACGAACCGAATCGGCCTTTCTTGCCAATATTCTAAGAAAGGCGGCTTGTATGATGAAACCGATGGTCGTTCCCAGTATGAGGGGGAGTACTGAAGTGTTGTTCCGCATACCGAGCACGAATACAAGCAACGCAATCGCAGGGACGCACTCCAGCAGCGTGTTGATATGTTTCTCGCAGGCTTGAAGTCGAGCCGCTGAAATGCAGATCGTAAACGTCAGGACGCCGACCGGCGTCATTCCGACGATCATCTGCCGACACATTTCCTGGGTCGATGCGGAGAGTTTTCCGGACACGAGTCCCGCCAGATGCGGCCAGAAAAGGCAAAGTAGGAGAGCCGACGCGATGCCGAAGACCAGGGTCAACCCTTCAAGCTCGCCGAGGAACTGGTTTTGCCTGAGCTTGTCCTTTCGAAGATTGATGAGTGCGGGCACAAGGAGGACGCCCAATTCCGACGTCAAAGTGGTGGGTATCCATGTGACCAGGGTGAGGGCTAACTGATAGGCGTCGACGGTGCCGCTGATCCCATAGCGATATGCGATCATCATTTCCTTGGATGCACTTACGATCTTTCCGGCGAGAACAAAACCCAGAAGAATCAGGGCGCTCCGGGCGATTCTTTTATGGTCCTGATGAACGCCTAGCAGACGCCTCCGTAGAGATTCGATCGTTGCCGTCAACATGTGACCTCTGACCTGTGTGCTCGCGTAATTTGACTGAACAACAGTATGTAGCGCTACGCGTTCGGAATGAGAAACATACCGTAGCTAACTGCACGCGGGCCTGGCTTCGAACTATGGACGGCGCGGTTTTGCATAGTGTGCCTGCCTTTATAAGCGTGTGCCGATCAGTCTGTCTCTCGCCCATCTGTTCAGATCCATCTTGATGTCGACGACCGAAAAGTCGCCCACTGAGTTCCAGGTATGCAAGCCGGAGCGGCGGGCGGGCGGGTGCTTTATGAACAGTGGACGCTCTGCATACGTCGTGGTGGTGAGTTCTGTGATTTCACAAAATAGTAACGCTGCGCCGTAGCTCTCCTCGCAATTCTGAGCAGGGCGAATCAGCCTGCTTTGCATGTCTCTGAAAACGTTGCCGCCCATCCGGGCGCGGCGACAATCCGATATGACCGGGTTCGCTGGATGCGCCGTCCAGGGGCCGAAGGGACTATCGGCGAAGAAGATGGACAGCTCATCCCAGTTCGGCCCGCTATCCTGTTTGACACTTGCAAAGAGCCACCACCTGGCGCCATCACAATACAAGGTTGCGTCGGCTGCCACGATGTCTTCCATCAGGGTCATGTGAAAGGCCCAGGTCGTGGGAAATGGGGCTGCCCGATAGACCTCTATTGTGCGGTTTCCGGAGGTTTCCGGAATCATGAAGATTTGCGCATTGTGTTCGAAGAGGAATGGATAGGAAAGGTGGTAGGGCCGTTCGAGTACGACTCGCGGCGGTCCGCACCAGGTTTTGGTGTCGGGATCAAGGGCAACGTAGCTGATGACGCCTCTTCCCGTGCGGTACGGAAGATCCTCGAAAAACAGATGACCGTGCCCATCCTCATCGCTCCATAAAAATGGGTCAGCATAAAAGCGATCCTTGGGACAAGGTATCTTGAGCCACCATTTGGCATCGTCGATGGCTGATGCGTCACTAAACAGCTCAGCGTTGCGGGACAGTCCTTCGTTGTTGAATGCGATCGCCCAATGTCCACGCCGAAGCAGCCATTTTTGAGGTTGACTGAGAATCTTCTGTAGCAGGTGCCGTAATGCGAAGCGAACAACGTCGATGAATGTTACGGCTTCCGCCCTTGTCGGGATCTGCACGATGGGAACGGCCGTGAGGCAAGCAGCTTCTGCGCGACGCCGGTTTGCTCTGTCATACAAAAGGCGCTGGCGCTGCAGGGCGATAGCGAGTGAATCGCAAAAGAACAATCTGTTCGGAATTGCAATGTGGGATTCGGCCAGTACGTGTCCCTCGGTTCCATCGGCCGAGAGCCAAACGATCTGCACATGAGGCGTTTGGCGGGCAAGGAGCGTTTTCCAGAGGGCGGGGACGCCTCTTGTGCCGTTATATACCGCGGCGAGGGCAGAATGCGAAGCGTGGTCGTCCAGATCGGGATCGCCAGGCGCGCCGTAAAGCCATTGTTCAAAGCGCACCCATAATTTGAGAGCAGGCGGGAACAGCGCAGCTTTCATCTCCATCGGTCCCCCCGAACTTGCGCGGCCTTGCGAATGTCGGTCACGACCAGTTCGCGTGTCCGTTGGCGGACCCACCCCAGTGTGCATAAGCCAACGCTCGGCGACTGTTCGCCAGCGCACTGTGATGACATGCGGTCTCGGGAAATTCAGAACAGGCGGCCGAGGAACTGTTCGTTAGGCGGTCCTGACGGAATGAAGCGACTATCTGCTCAAGTCCTTTCCTCTGATGTAAAGTATGATGGCGAGGAGCGATGCAGGGAAAAGCTTGGCAAGTTGGACGACCGTAAAAACTAGTAAAAATTGGCCCAGCGGAAGTAGTTCCGGGCTACGCTAGTCAGCCGGTCGACTACGCCAGTTTGAGTGGACTCAGGTTGCAGCAGATAGCACTTCCGGGTTCAAATTCCTGTCAAATGTCTTTTGACGGTGGTTTCCATTGCAAGGGCAGTGCCGAGGATACTTGGGCAAATCTACGTTAGACCAAAGGGAAACCGTAGCGATCATGGTCAACTTTGACACGGCAGTTCTAGCGTTCCTTAGCCGCAACGCCCCGCAGTCGATCCTCTTCCATCACGTGGCGGGCGCGATCGCCGGCTATAATATTTTTAACGGCTTGCTACCCATTACGCTGTTGTGGGGGGCTTGGTTCAAGCCCACTCGCCGCGTGGAATGGGCGCGCGAGATGGTCGTGGCGACGCTTGTGAGCGGGTTTCTCGCACTGGTTGTGGGAAGGTTGCTGGCTTATTTCATGCCGTTTCGCTTGCGCCCGATTTACGATCCCAGTGTGCAACATTTTTTCCCGTTTGCCGGCTCAACAGAAGGTTTCCTGAGGACATGGAGCGCATTCCCCAGCGATCATGCCGTGCTATGGGGATCGATTGCCATGGGCATTTTCCTGATCTGGCGATGGGCCGGCGTCCTTGCTTTTTTTCACTGTGCCGTCGCTATATGTCTGCCGCGCATATATCTCGGATTGCACTATCCAACCGACATCCTCGGCGGTGCAGCGATTGGCATTGTCATTACGTTTGTGATGACGCGGAACGCGGTAAGAGGCCGCTTCGCGCCGGGGATTGTGCGGCTGTTTAACGCGCACCCTACAACGTGCTACATGCTTGCATTCCTTTTTTGTTTCGAGCTCGCCACGATGTTTGATGAGCCCCGCCTGCTTGCGCAGTCGATAGCGAAAGTCCTATTAAACGGTTGACGCTATGATTGATGGTCACTTTCGGTCCTGCCAAGGGTTTCAGACGACCCGCCGATCGTGGTGGACAATCCGGGTGACCATGATCGTGACGGGATGGCTGCGCCTGTTGTGGTGCCTTATGTTGCTAACCCTGAGCATAGGCTCCTTCGCCTATGCCGAAGGCTCTCCAGTGCCTCGTACCGCCCGGTGCTCATTGACGTCTTTTGTTCCTCCCGCGCTGTTTCACGCCAAAGATCCGCGTAATTTTGGCGCTAAATGTGACGGTGTGACCGACGATAGTGCCGCGTTCCAGAAAGCGATGAATGCAGGGGACGTGAAAGTCGCCGCAGGGACGTGTGTCATTAACAAGACCGTCACCGTCTCCGTGAGCCAAAGGCACTTGGAGTGCGCTGCGGGCACAGTGCTTAAGCGTACCGTGTCGAATGCCAATAATATGTTTCGGTATCAGCTGAGCTACGGCTCTTTGACCGGCGATAGCATAGTCAACTGTCATTTCGAAGGCGCGAATTCCCCCGATCCGGTGGTGGATTGGAATGCACCTGGCCATTGGGATATTCCAGTGCAAACCGCGGGTGACGTCAGTCATTTTCTACTGGCGGGCAACACTTTTAGTCAATTCTTCGGGCAGTCGATGTTCCAGACTGTCGGGGAGAATGGGGGCACCGGCGACCGGATCATCTTTAATACATTCAGGAGTTGTCCTCTTTATGGCCCGGCCTTGGTGGGCCATAGAAATGGCTATGTCGGCTACAACAGGCTTATCGGTTGCACGGCAGGCGTCGAAAACGATCACGCGGCCGACAATACGGGCGGCAATATCTTTGAATGCAATCTGGTTACCTCGAATTCTGCGCCGGGGTACATCACCGGCGGCGTCCAGGGCGTCAACACCAATTACAGCGGCAACATCGTGCGCTACAACATCATCACGGGCGACAAAACCGGTATTCTGAAAAAGCACCAGGAGGGCGGCCGGGACGCGCAGTACTTTGACAATGCCTGTACCAACGGATGCACTGTCAACTAAGCCCCGTATGAACCACGCGTAACAGTGGCCGGAGCACCCGCCGGGATCGTGGAGGATGCGCCCGGCTATTGGACCGTCCCAATCTGAATTAACCTGACAGTTTGTGTTTACGTAATAATTGCGGCGTCCGCTCGTGTCGAGCCATTAACCGTAAAAAATGCGTGGGTCATGGCTTTCAGCGAACCAAGGTCTCCATTTTTCAAGTGGATCGTATCCTCCGCTCAGAACCTGAGCGCCGACAATCGGCAAATATTGCTTGCCAACCTGTTCACGCGAACCGCGTCGATTGTGTTTGCGTCGATTTGCGAAATCAGCGTTTGCGCGACCGCCTTCTATCTTTATCCGAAAGCTCTTTACGCATGGTGGGGCAGCGCTGTCGTCGCGCTGCTGATGGCACGCCTCACGTTAATCAGGCTGTGCTGCCGGCGCAGCGCCCATAACCAGCCGACGCCCACGTCGGCGTTCCTGTTCGCGAGCCTTCTCTGGAGCGCGCTATTCGGTTTTGGCAGTTTGCTGTGCAATATCAGCGGAGATCAGACGCTTTTCCTGCTCGGCAACGTTTGCGCGGTCGGTGTGATCGGCGGGTTGGCAGGACGAAACGCCGGAACGCCACGGCTCGTGCTGCTGCAGATTTCTTTCATTCTCACGCTTTTAGGCTTGGGGGCGGCGCTTTCTCCCGGCTCAGGCAAGCTCGTCCTGCTATTTCAGGCGCCGTTCTGCGCGGCTGGTTTCTTTACGGTTGCGTTGCGCAGCAATCGCGATACCGTTGCGTTGCTGTTGGCGCGCGAAAACAGCCATCGCCTCGCGCATCAGGACAGCCTCACTGGCCTGCCCAATCGCGCACGCCTCAGCGAACTCCTGCTGGAGCGCACTGAGGCAGGCTCGTTACGTCAGGATCAATTGTTCGCTGTTCTACTTATCGATCTAGACGGCTTCAAGGCGATCAATGACAGCCTCGGGCATGCCGCCGGCGACCAGATCCTTCAGGAAGCGGCGACGCGATTGCGTGAAGTATTGCCTGCCGGCGACCTCGTTGGACGCTTGGCCGGCGACGAGTTCGTCGCCATTTCCGACGGCACGGGGCAGAACCGTGACGTCCGCTTACTGGCGAACCAGATCGTCAAAACGCTGGCGCGGCCTTTCGCGCTGAGCGAAGCGCTCGTACATATCGGCGCGAGCGTAGGCGTCGCGCTCTATCCGGAACATGCCAGGACAGGACCGCAATTGCTGATCTGCGCGGATCGTGCCCTGTACGCCGTCAAACGCAGTGGCAAAAGCGCATTCGCCATCTTCGATGCCCGCAAGCACGCATCCGACGAAAGTCTGAGCCTTCTACGAAGCGACCTGGAAGGGGCGCTGCAGTCTTTTAGCGGATTGCGGATGGAGTATCAGCCAATCGTCGACCTCAGCAATGGCGCGATTTCCGGCCGCGAGGCGTTGATTCGCTGGACGCATCCGACCCGCGGCGAACTCTCTCCTTCCGCGTTTATCCCGACCGCCGAACGTACCGGTCTCATCCTTGCATTGGGCGAGTGGGCCTTGCTGCAGTCATGTACGGAAGCGGTCACCTGGCGTGACCGTGTGACCGTCGCGGTCAATGTTTCGCCGGTGCAGTTGCGGGAAGAAACGTTTGTGTCGACTGTGGCGGCGATCCTTCGTAAGACAAAACTGCCGCCGGCCCGCTTGAATATCGAGGTCACGGAAACGGTGCTGTTGAGTGACGATATCGTCACCCGGCGCAACGTCGGGAAGCTGCGCGCGCTGGGAATCGGGCTCGCACTCGATGATTTCGGCACGGGGTTTTCGACGATGTCGACACTCGTGCGCTTCTCGTTCGACAAGCTCAAGATCGATAGCTCGTTCGTCAAGGAGTCGGTGCATCGGCACGAATCCGCCGCTGTAGTTCGCGGGATTGTGGCTTTGGCGCGGGAAATCGGCATACCGACTACGGCTGAAGGTATCGAGACGCAGGAGCAACTGGATTTTGTGCGTGTCTGCGGATGCACGCATGCGCAAGGCTTTCTTCTTGGCAAGCCGGTGCAAGGGAATGAGATTGCGCGGGTTGAAGAGAGGCTCGCTGCGCATTCAGCGGATGAGGAGTGAGCAAGACGTAAGGGCTACGAGCGTGCCGCCGACTTCTCTCATGTCCACGAGCGTGCGCTCATGAAGTTGATACGAGGTAGACATGGAACCCACATGGCAATTCCAGCTAAGAATCGTCGTCGTCGCCGAACTTGCCAACGATCTGCGTACAGACCCGGCCAGCGCCTCGCACGCTGCGCTTCATGATGTTTTGAGCAGGCACAACGCGACCTTGAAGTGTCAGTTCGACGCTTTCGCCGACTACGTGAACGAGGCGGAAAGGCACGGTCCGGAAAACTATCCGCTTTATCAATGGACCCGGCAGACGATTGAGAACCCGGAAAAGAAGGCCAAATACTTGCAATCGTTTACGGTCTATGTAGACGGTGACGAGATATATGACAAAGAAATCGCCGACGTAATGGAAGCGGAACTATTGGCGCTGGTTGGCGGCGATGGAATCAAGAGCGTGATCAGGTTCGATACCAATCCGGCGAATAATCCGCAGCCGCCCCAACGCTAGCGATTAAAAACGTAGTCCACCTGCTCTTCGCCGACACTGTGCCTCCGGCGTCCGTGTTGGCGTCGTTCCGCCCCCAGTTCGGCGTCGCTGGGTGCGGATGCCGGCCCCAGTGACGGTGCCGGATAACAGCAGTGATAGACGTCCACTAAAGACGACTGACCAAGCTCACGGGCTGATGAATTTGAAGGCGACTACCGCTGAGGCGGCGTCCGGTTTGTCTCGACGTTGCAGGTCCTCTGCAAGCAGTTTCTGAAACAGCGTTTCTTCCCTTTCTCCATACTGCTCGCGAAACTCCCCGAGAACTTCGGCGATAGCGCGGCTTCGCGTCTCCGGACTCAAGGTGCTTCCAATGTAGGAACAACCTCGTGCCAGTTCCAGCACGTAGGCTGTGCGAGCATTCGCCATGGCGGCTCCCTCTGTTTTTCCCGGTGGCATCAAGACTCTCAATTTTTGGTGCGCGCACATCTGCCGCTGGGCGTCCAGCCTTGGCTGAGTCGCACCGGGCGGCGCATTACAGTTTGGAAGAAATTTACCGGATGGTGCTGAAGGAAACCTTAAGAAGCATAGTCGGCGCCGTCGCACGGTCGGACCCCGATTTGGGGGCGCCTTTGCCTTTTCGATGGCAGGGGATTAACTAAAGAATTGGCTTCTGTTCGACGAATTGGATGCCTCCTCGTCGGCGCACACTGACATCGTGCCAATCGCGCAGGGAGCTTGAGATGTCTTTCCGTTACCACAAAAGTCGTCAGTTTGAAGTTGACTTGCCTGACGCGTCCATGTCCGAATGGAACAGTCCGTCGCCGTACTCCGACGCGGGCATGATGCGCGGACTGCACCTAGCGTCGGAATGCGTGTTGCGCCTCGCGACGCAGACTCACAACGCGGTCGCACGCGGCGACACGGTGGGGGCGCAAGCAGCGCGCGTCTCGCTCGAAAAGCAGTTGGCACTGACCACGCGCCTGATCGATGAGTTATTGCTCAACGGTACCCAGCAACCTACGGCACATTGACTGGCCGACAGGCCAGACAGAACGAATTGCAGTGCCGAACTTCTGAAGACTGAAATGAATGCCTTGACCGTAATTCTCTGCATTTGGACGATGGTAGTGGTCTGCGCGATCCTCTTCATTCGCGGCGCCAGCCCGCGCGTCGAGCAGCCCATCAAATCACCGCAACGCCGTCCGGCGCGCTATTCCATCGCTGAGTAACGGCGATCGGTCCGGTTCAGACGATGTCGCCGATTGGCGGTTTGTCGGATGGCAGCATTGCCTCGCGAAGCCCGATGACCTGTCAGGTTGCCTTGAGGTCCGGCAATAGTCTCGCGCATTCCCTCCTGACCACTTCGTAACACTCGCACACGCGCTGTTCGAGTCCAGGTCGATTCAGCACCTCAATACGACCATAGCTGTAACGGATCAGCCCCGCCTCCTGCAATTTCATCGCGGCTTCCGTCACACCGGCTCGCCGGACACCCAGCATGTTTGCGATCAGTTCCTGCGTCATGGTCAATTCGTTCGATGGCAGCCGGTCGATACTAAGCAGGAGCCATCGGCACAACTGCTGATCAATTGAATGGTGCCGATTGCACACAGCGGTCTGCGCCATTTGTGTGATCAACGATTGGGTGTAGCGCAGCAACAGGCGCTGCACCGCGCCCGCGCGATGGAATTCTTCCTTCAGCAGATGAGCATCCAGTCGGTATGCGCGTCCCGCGCTTTGGACAACGGCCCGGTTCGGCGTGGTTTCACCGCCCATGAAGAGCGCGATGCCGATTATCCCTTCGTTACCCACGATCGCAATCTCGGCTGACGCACCATTCTCCATGACGTACAGCAAGGAAACGATGGATGTTGCCGGGAAATAGACGTGGTCGAGACGGGCACCGGGCTCGTAAATGACTTGCCCCAGCGACATGTCTACGGGCACCAGATGCAAAGCGATGCGTGCCCACTCTGCCTCAGGCAGAACCGCAAGCAGATGATTGCCGCTTCGATAGTCTTCCTTGAGCACTTGCGAAGTCTCCCGTAGTCTGGAAACAGCACGGCGCCGAGCGGCTCCGGTGCGCAATATGTCGACACACACCGCCAGTGCATCGCGCATGGTTGTGTCGAGTATATCGCTGTGAGTTCGCTTCCCATCAACCATGCGTTCGCCGCGCCTGTAGGCGGGCTGAAACGCCAGGCCCGAATGTCGTCCGATCCCAAGGTTCGAACAGTTGTGCCGTGTTAGGCGCTACACTGGCCCTCCAGCAGTCTTGCTCGATCCGCCATGAATAATGCCAACTACACTTCGGCGGCGCCCAGTCGGGGCACCGCTCCTCGCATAGTCGCAATCGGCGCGTCAGCCGGTGCGCTTCATGCGCTGAGCCTGTTTTTCAGAGCCGCCTCCGCGATCCCGAGCGACGTCGCCTTTGTGATCGTGGTCCACCTGGCTCCCGGCGCCGAGAGTCATCTACCGCAGCTGCTGGCCAAAGTCACGCCGTTACCTGTGTCCGTCATCGAGGATGGCGCAACGATCCGTGCGGGGCACGTCTACGTTATCCCGCCGAAAGTGTCTGTCGTTGTCACGCAAGACGCATTCAAATTGCATATCGCCGTCGAACGTCCATCGATTCCCATGCCGATCGATCAGTTTTTCACGTCGCTAGCCGCTGACCAGCGCGATCGTGCCATCGGAATTGTGCTCACTGGCGCGAACGCGGACGGTTCGGCGGGCCTGCGAGCAATCAAGGCCGGGGGCGGCATGGTGATGGCGCAGTCACCTGAAACGGCTGAACACAGTGCAATGCCCAGCCATGCAATCGCAACGGGGTTGGTGGACTACGTGCTGCCAGTCGAAAACCTGCCTGCCGCATTGTTCGATTACATCGCACGCTCCACGGCCGATACCTTGCCGACTTCCGCGGATTCCGCGCATGCGGTCGACCTTGAACCGGTGCTCAGGGCCCTTGCTGCTGCCGGATCGGATTTCAGGGGTTACAAGCGGGGCACGCTGGAGCGTCGAATCGCCCGCCGCATGACGGTCAATCGGATCGACAGTCTTGAGGCGTACTGCGACATCCTGAGAGCCAGGACCGAGGAGGCCCAGGCTTTGAGCCTCGACATGATGATCGGTGTCACGGAGTTCTTTCGCGATCCCGATGCATGGAACGCGCTGTCCGAACGGGTCTTGAGCAGCCTGCTCGACGAGCCGGAGGGCGAACAGCCTGTGCGTGTCTGGGTGCCGGGATGCGCGACGGGCGAAGAGGCCTATTCGATGGCCATGCTGTTGACGGAGGAGATCGAGAAGCGCCGCCTGACGCGACCGTTCATGATCCTCGCTTCTGACGTGAACCGCGTGGCGCTGGGACGCGCACGACAGGGCATCTATTCACCGAGCGTCGCATTGCCGGTCGGCGAAGCGCGGTTAGAACGATTTTTTCAGGCGCACGACGATGGATACCAGATCCGGCAAGAGCTTCGCGAAACGGTGCTGTTCACCCCGCAGAACCTGATTGCCGATCCGCCGTTTTCCCGCGTGGACCTGATCAGCTGCCGGAATCTGCTGATATACCTCGAGTCCGAAGCGCAGCAGCGGGTGTTTGAGTTATTCCATTTCGCGCTCAATCCGAAGCGTTATCTGTTTCTGGGACGCTCGGAAAGTACCGATCCCGATTCCACCCAGTTTCAGGAGGTGTCGAGAGCCTGGCGTATTTATCAGCGTAGTCCTGTCGTCGCGCCGGCGGTCTCTGGCTACCGGTTTTCCGCGAGAACGGCACGCCGCGAGGAATTCCCGCCCGCAAGCCGCGTTGGCGTTCGCAGCAAGGGTTACGCGGAGCTGGTCAACGCCACGCTGCTTGACGAGCACCATGCTGCATCGGTGCTAATCAATTCCGCCCATCAGGTGCTCTACGTGAGCGGCTCGACGGACGAATATCTGACCCAACCCGCTGGTGAGCCGACCGGCAACATTCTCGACATGGCGCGTGAAGGCCTGCGCCTTAAGCTGCGGATCGTATTGCGCCGGGCGACCCAGGATCAGGCAGCCTCGCCGGTTAGCGAAGTCGTATCGGACGGCGGCGCGCCGGCGGTAAAGATCACGGTGACGCGGCCGTTCGACACGGCCCATGCAGGCAAGGCATTGCTCGTCATATTCGCCCGATTGCCAACGGCCGACCGGCCCGCGTCGTCGCCGCCTTCCGGCGCGGATTCCGACCTCTGGCACCTGGAGAGCGAACTGCGGACGACGCAGGTGGAGCTCGGCAGCACGATCGAGGAGCTGGAAGAGAGTAATAGCGAATTACGGGTATCGAACGAAGAAATCCTTTCGATGAACGAGGAGCTGCGTTCGGCGAATGAAGAGCTCGAAACTTCGAAGGAAGAACTGCAGGCAGTCAATGAGCAACTGAACGTCGTCAATTCCCAACTTGAGCAGAAGATCCATCAGACGGAGGCTCTCAATGGGGACCTCACGAATCTGTTTGCCAGCATGGAAATCGCGACGTTGCTTCTCGACAGTCAGGGTCTGATTAAACGGTTTACCCCCAGCGCCGCGAGGATTTTAGGGCTGGCGCCGCCTGATATCGGCCGCCGGATCGTAGAGGTCCTGGCCAACCCGCTTGGCGGCACGTTGTCGGTCGAGGTCAACCGGGTACTTGAGGGCGTGGATCAACAGGTCGAGAAGGAGATCAAGACAGTGACCGCAGAATGGTATGTTCGCCGTGTGACGCCGTACCTCGCGATTCGCGAAGCTCCACCTGCTGGCGTCGTGGTGACCTGGACCGATATCACCCACGTCAAACTGTCCGACGAACGCGCCCGGCGGTTCGCCACGGTGGTTCAGGATTCGAACGACGCGGTGACGGTATTCGATCTCAAAGGCCGCTTTCTCGCCTGGAACAGGGCTGCGAGCGTGATGTATGGCTACAGCGAGGCCGAAGCGTTGCGGATGAGCGTCGCTGACCTACTGCCACGCGGGGCGAGTCAGGATCATCTCCGTTTTGTGGGCCAGACCGTCAGCAATGAGGCACTGCATTCCTACGAAACCCAGCGCGTTACGAAAGACGGGCGGCTGATCGATATATGGATAACTTTATCGGTCCTGGCGGATGATTCTGGGAATGCCACCGCTATCGCGACAACGGAGCGCGATCTCACCAATCGGAGTATCAGTAACACCCAGCTTCGCGATCGCGCCGAACGTCTTTTGCTAGCCGATCAGAGAAAGAACGAATTTCTGGCGATGCTCGGACATGAACTGCGCAATCCGCTCGCTGCCCTGTGTTCAGCGGCCGATGTACTCGCATCCGAAGCCGTCGCCGCGCCGAAGAAG
This sequence comes from Paraburkholderia sp. IW21, assembly GCF_041321145.1. NCBI lineage: Bacteria > Pseudomonadati > Pseudomonadota > Betaproteobacteria > Burkholderiales > Burkholderiaceae > Paraburkholderia > Paraburkholderia sp. IW21. Next base: position 476,156 of record NZ_JBGGWA010000001.1, read on the forward strand.
GCCTGGGCGACCGGCGTCATACAGAGACAGGGCCGCGCGATGACGCAACTGGTCAACGACATGCTTGATCTGACGCGCATCTCCAATGGCAGTATTGAACTGCATCGCCGGGCAGTCGAGCTGAAAGCGGTCGTCCGCAGTGCGATCGAAGTGTGCCAGCCCATTATCGAAGAACGCCGTCACAATCTGTCGATCTCGCTACCCGACGAGCCTCTCGAGTTGTATGTCGACCCAGTGCGCCTGTCGCAAGTTCTCGAAAACATTATCATCAACGCGGCTCGATACACTGCTCCCGGCGGGGAAATCAGCCTGACAGCGCAGAGAATCGGGCACCGGCTGTCACTGCGTATCAAGGACAATGGAAGAGGGATACCCTCCTCGATGCTGGGTAGTCTGTTTGACATGTTCGTCAGGGGGCCGCTGTCCGAAGGGCAGAGCTACGGCGGCCTGGGCGTCGGCCTCTCTGTGGTTCGCCGGCTGGTCGAATTGCACGGCGGCTCGGTCAGCGCCACCAGTGATGGTAAAACCGGTAGCGTATTCGTGGTCGACCTGCCGCTGGAGGTGTCGCGTCCTGACCTGGACTCGGGCGGCGCCACGCGAGTACCAGGCGAGATGCCCACCAAACGAATCCTGATTATTGACGACAACACCGATGCGGGCGAAACGCTCGCCCTGCTTCTGACCAGCGAGGGGCATGTGGTGGAGACTCGCCTCGATGGCGTTCAGGGGCTTGGCGCGGCGGCGTTGTTCAGGCCGGACGCCGTGCTTCTGGACATCGGCTTACCTGGCATGAACGGGTATGAGGTAGCCGAAAAACTTCGGGCGTCCGAATCGACGCAAAATGCAATGCTGATCGCTATAACCGGCTACGGGCAGCCCGGCGACCAACGCCGCTCGGCCGAAGCGGGGTTTGACCATCATCTGACCAAGCCGGTCGATTTTGAGGCTTTGATGCACTTGCTTGCTGCTGGAGGGAAATCGGCGGGTGACCATTGAGGGCGTCAACCGCCCAGGGGGCAAACAGCCAGTGGCGTGCGATTCCATTGCCTAAAATCAGGATGCGCGCAGACACTTTTCGCAACACGATTGCAGTAGCGTTCGCGATCGAGCCTGCGCGTCTGAATCCCGACTCGTACTAATCGTAAGGGGAATCGTCATGGCGACTTATGTGGTTCTCGCACAATTTACTGATCAAGGTATACGCAACGTCAAAAACAGCCCGCAGCGGGCTGGTCAAGCGGCGGAGTTGGCCAGAACCTTTGGCTGTGAAATGAAAGAGATCTACTGGACGGTGGGCAAATATGACATTGTCACGCTCGTCGACGCACCGGATGAGCAAAGCTTCGCGGCATTCGGCTATGCGCTCGGATCCGCTGGCAATGTCCGCACGCAAACGCTCCGTGCGTTCACGAAGGACGAATGCAGCGCGATTCTCGGCAAACTCCCATAAAAACGGCCGCCATCGGGCTTGCTAACCGTTTCTTTTTTTCCACGACTCGTGGGTAAAACACCGCATTGGTGATCGCCGCGCGTTACCCTTCGGGTCCTCGATGCAGCTGATCCACTTGAGCGCCGCTTAAGGGTGCGGCGCATCTTTCGGGATCACCATCACGTCGAACGCCAGCAGGCCGCCGTCCTCTATTTGTGACGTCGGTTCGCGTCGCCTTAAGGAACGGCGTGAAGTTCGGATCGAAGGTGACGGTCCGTGCGCAGATGAAGCTGGAGCGTGAGAAGCTTCTGCTCGAAGATCTCCCGGTGATGATAGACGGTCCGCAAGGGATCTTCGGATGAACACGACAGGACTTGCAATAGCAGGGCTCGCGACACCCCCGCTTTTCGGGTTAGTCGCCGCGCGTATAACGATGTGGGCGCGGGCACGGAGTTTCGCCCGGCTCGGCGTTCGAGACACGCTGCCGGCTTACGCACGGTTTGTCCTGCCCGAAGTCGTTCGCACGCCACATGAATTGAAACTACTCGACGCATACAAGGCAATTGCGAACGACGAGTAGCGCTTACCTCGGCCACGCTACTCGTAGCGTGCTCCACCGTTACCGGGCACAGAACCGCTCGATCGAACGTGGTTCGAGAGGTATCAAGACGTGATCAAAATGGCGTGCAGCGACGGCGATCTGACGCCGGCCCAGGCGGCCAGGACTGCTGAAGCCGTGATGAGCTTCGAAAGCCCGATGATGACCGAATTGGTCGATTGGCTGGCCATCAGTACGGCTGACGGTATGGATCTCGGCTTAAGCTAAGCGTTAGTCACCCGTGTCCTCACAGCGAATTGGGAGGACGAGCGCCCGCGTCCAAACGATTACTCGCTCGTGGACTCGACGGGGATTTCGGTGCCTTGCCTGGGTCGGCGGACGGCTCTCACCTTCCCGCTGTCACCGCCTCCGCAGAAGAATTGATCGGCGCCGTCGGACTCGAGCCCCGACACGTATACGCCAGACGGCATCTCGAGGCTCTCCAGAACTTCTCCCGTTCGTGGATCGACTCGCCGCAACTCGCTCGCGTCATTTTCCCACGTGCCATGCCAGAGCTCTCCGTCGTTCCAGGTCACGCCGGTGACGAAGCGGTTGGACTCGATGGTGCGAAGAATCGCCCCTGTTTGAGGATCGACTTGATGAATTTTCCGATCCCGATACTGCCCCACCCAGAGCGTCCCCTCGGCCCATGCGAGCCCGGAGTTACCGCCGCCGGGCGCCGGGATCGTGGCGAGCACACGGCCGCTATCCGGATCGATCTTCTGGATGCGGTCCCCGTCGATCTGAAACAGGTGCTGGCCGTCGAAGGCCGTTCCCGCATGCGCGGCGACATCAATCGAGCGCAGCGTTTTCCCGCTCGCCGGATCGAAGGCGTTCAGCGTGTCTCCGGTCGCAATCCAGACGTGCTGACCGTCATACGTGACGCCATGCACGCTGTCCACCCCCGGAAAGGGGCCATATTCACGCGTGATTTTGGCAGTTGATCGATTCATGTTCCCATCCTAATCACTTGGTAGTGGAGCGGGGAGTAACAAAGTCGTCGTGAATCCCGGCACGGGCGGAGTCATCCAACGACGCGCCCGCCCGCGGCCAAACCACTGTACCTTGCCGGCTGCCGCAAGCGAGTCGAGCGCGCGCTGCATGGTGCGCTGGCTGGCGCCCAGCGCGATCGCCAGGGCCGAGCTCGACCACGATTCACCGTCGGCGAGAAAGGCGAGCACCGTCGCATGCGGCTCTTCGACCGGCCGCGCCAGCACGACGACCTCGCGTGCGCCGTGCGGCATCAGCGCGAAGCCTCGCTTTGTCGCGCTCACGCCGGCCAGTGTCCCAAGCACCGTGCGAAGCCGCCCGATTTCGACTCGCAAGCGCGCACGATGCGATTCATCGGCGTGCCTCGCCCGGAATGCACGCGCGACGAGCGTGTCCCTCGGCACGTCTTCCGGCCACGCTTCGCCCAGCGCGCGTGCGAGCGCGAACAACACAGGACGCCGCGCGAGCGAGACCACCGTGCATGCGTCACGCACGACATAACGGCAGGCGTCCACGACGAGCGCCTTCGACGCCAGTAACGCTTCGACCTCATCGAGCAGGAGCAGGCGCGCCTCGCCACGCGCAATCAGGCGCGCTGCGGGCGTGTTCAGGACAAGGGACGCGCTTTCGACCTCGGCCGTCAGCGAGGGGATGCCTGCGTGGCGCGCGGCGCGCTCCGCGCGGGCGAGCGCAGCGCGCGCCGTTTTAGTCTGCAGGCGTCGCATCGCGATCCCCGCGACGACCAGTTCGTGAGCAGCCATGGACGCGGACGGGAAGGGCGCGGGATCAAGCTCGGCGAGCGAACGCTCGGCCTCGTCGAGGTGCCCGATCAGAAGAAGACGCCGGATCTCGAGGTAACGCGCATGCGCGGCGTTCAGCCGGTCGCCGTGCGCTTCGAGCGTTGCCCGCGCTGCGTCGAGCGCCTTCACGGGCCAGCCCAGGTCGCGGGAAGCAAGCGCGATCTCGGCCTCGGCAACAACGCACCTGGCGCGCGCCACAGGTTCTTTCGGACCGAAGGCGCGCGCCGCACTTCGCACGAGTGCCTTTGCTCGAACGAGATCGCCAAGCTGCGCCATTGCGATGCCTCGCAGCGCGAGCGCTGGCGCATCGTCGCGTAAGGCGATCCGGTTCAGTGCGCCGAGGGGGTCCCCCGCGGCTAGCGCACGCGCCGCGGCCGTGACTAGCGAGTCCATGGTCGATTCGAATCCCGCCACACTTGTCACTCCCACCGTTCGGGTGCCCGTGACTAATCTAGCACGACCAGCAACCAGTACGTCGTATCGACAACTGAACGAACGGCGAAGCACTCCCAAGGAGGGAAGCATGATCACGACACACACAACCGGAACACGTGAAGAGTGGTTGGCAGCGCGGCTCGAGCTGCTTGCGGCGGAAAAGGCGCTGACGCGGCAGAGCGATGAGCTGGTCCGCCAGCGGCAGGCGCTGCCCTGGGTTCGAGTCGACAAGGCGTACCGGTTTGAGACCGACGCAGGAAGCGCCTCGCTGCCGGATCTTTTTAAAGGGCGCTCGCAACTCCTCGTCTACCACTTCATGTTCGGGCCCGACTACAAGGCGGGGTGCCCGTCGTGCTCGGCGATCGCGGACGGATTCGACGGCTTCGTCGTCCACCTGGCGAACCACGACGTCACGCTTTCGGCGATATCGCGGGCGCCGCTCGAGAAGTTGCGGACGTATCAGCGTCGGATGGGGTGGACGTTCCCTTGGGCCTCCTCGGCTGGCAGCGACTTCAACTTCGACTTCAACATCTCGTTTACCGAGGCGCAGCAGCGTGAAGGGAGCATCGAATACAACTACGAGCGCGGCGGCCACGCGATGGACGCGACACAGGTCCCGGAGCCCGTCGCCCAGTTCGCGGCCACCTGCGGAACCGACGCGGCGACCTACACGCGTGATAGACCGGGATTGAGCGCGTTCGTACTTGAGGATGGCGTCGTCTATCACACCTATTCCACCTATGCGCGTGGCGTGGACGGCATCTGGGGCATGTACCAGTGGCTGGACCGCGCGCCCAAGGGGCGTAACGAGACGGGCGTCTGGTGGAAGCGTCACGATGAGTACGACAAGCGCTGAGCCTCGTCATGGATCACGTTAGCGCAACCGGGGGACGCGACATGTCAGGAGGCCTGATTGACGAGCGCGCTTCGCAGCGCGTCTTCTTCGGCGTCTCGGCGCTACTCTTCGCCGCTAGTTCGGTGGTGACGATCGTCCGGTGCGCGTCCATGTCGACGATGGGCGAGATGCCGATGCCCGGCGGCTGGACGATGTCGATGGCGTGGATGCGGATGTGCGGACAGACCTGGCCTGGCGTCGCGGCGTCGTTCCTCGGCATGTGGATCGTGATGATGGCAGCGATGATGTTGCCATCCCTGGTGCCCATGCTGTGGCGCTACCGCCAGGCCGTCGGCAGGCCAGGCGAGACGCGCCTCGGCCGGTTGACGGCGCTGGTGGGCGCGAGCTACTTCTTCGTGTGGACGGCGTTCGGAATGGCTGCGTTTGTGCTGGGCGTCGCGCTGACGACGGTCGAGATGCAGTTGCCGGCACTGGCGGGCACCGTGCCGCTCGCCGTCGGTGTTGTCGTTCTGAGCGCCGGCATGCTTCAGTTCTCCGCGTGGAAGGCTCGTCACCTTGCCTGTTGCCGGGCGGCGCCGGGGCGAGGCGGTACGTTGCCGCCGGACGCCGGCACAGCATGGCGGTACGGCCTGCGCCTTGGCCTCCACTGCAGCTACTGCTGTGCCGGCCTGACGGCGATCCTCCTCGTTGCCGGGTTCATGGACTTGCGTGTGATGGGTGCCGTGACGGCGGCTATCACCGTCGAACGTCTTGCACCGTATGGCGAGCGAGTGGCGCGAGTCATTGGAGCGGGCATGGTTGGAGCGGGGGTATTGCTGATCGCCCGAGCAGTTGGGTTTGGGTAACGCATGCCGTATGCGCCGGCCTGCCGCCATCTCACCTTACGCATGGTGGCGAAGCGCATCGATGACGATGACCATCGCGCGTGAAGATTCGCGACGGCTCGCGTAGTAAGCGTGCAAGCCCGGAAAAGTGGGACACCACGCTTCAAGCACCCGGATGAGGCGACCCGCGTCGACGTGCGTCTGCACCAGCTCCGCGGGGACATACGCAAGACCGTACCCCGACAACGCCGCGTCCAGCATCTGATAGGTTCCGTTGAACGTGAGCTGACCTTTTACCCGCACCTGCACTTCACGATTGCCTTTTTTGAGCTCCCACGCGTAGAACCCGCCGAGCGTCGGCAAACGCAGATTAATGCAATTGTGCGTGGTCAGATCTTGTGGCATCTTCGGCAACGTCCGCTTCTCGAGATAGGCTGGCGAGCCAACGATTGCCATGCGCATATCCGGCCCAATGCGGACCGCGATCATGTCCTTTTCCACCTGATCGCCGCTGCGCACACCAATGTCGTAGCGATCCGCAACGATATCGGAGAGGCCGTAGTCCGTGATGATTTCAACCTTGATTTCCGGATACTTGCGAAGGACCTTGGACAATCTGGGCCACAGGATCGTCCTGGTCGCATAGTCGGTGGCGGTAATGCGAATGGTGCCCGCGGGTTTATCCCGAAGCTCTGTCACGGCTGCCAGTTCGGCTTCGATCTCCTCGAAGCGAGGCGCTACCGTCTGGAGAAGACGCTCGCCTGCTTCGGTTGGGGCGACGCTGCGCGTGGTGCGCGTCAGAAGCCGCGTGCCGAGCCGGGTTTCGAGCGCCCGAACCGTATGGCTCAACGCGGATTGCGACACGCCCAGCTGCGCGGCGGCGCGGGTGAAGCTGCGCTCGCGCGCAACGGCGATGAAGGCGAGCAGATCGTTAAAATTTTCGCGCGGCATTGATGAGCCCATCTCATAGGTGTTCGCCGATTTTAGCGTCTGGCCTTTCCCGAAGCACCCGTCGCGCCTTGTGTCCAGGTTAAGGAAGAACTGGGGGGTGATAGGCGAGCGTTGGCGCCAACAGCCAGAGGAGTGTCAGCACCAGCACAGTGCCGCTAATGAATTGCGCGAACGTGAATCCCACCAGGTCGCGCGCCTTGAGACCGAGAATGCCGAGCAAGGGCAGCATCCAGAAGGGGTTGATCAGATTCGGCAATGCCTCTGCTGCGTTGTAGATCTGCACCGCCCATCCGAGATGAACATGCAGCTTGTTCGCCGCCTGCATGACATAGGGTGCCTCGATAATCCACTTCCCTCCCCCTGACGGCACGAAAAAGCCCAGCACCGACGAATACACGCCCATCAGCAACGCATAGGTGTTGGTCGAGGCGAGGCTGACGAACAGCGTTGACAGATGATGGGTCAGCGACTCGCCCGCCGCCCCCTTGGCGGACGTCAGCATGCTGGCGATAGCACCGTAGAGCGGGAACTGGATCAGTACGCCCGACGTCACCGGCACCGCCTTCGACACCGCCAACAGAAAGCTCCTGGGGCGCCAGTGCAACAGCATGCCCAGCATCAGAAAGATCAGATTGTAGGTATTGAGCCCGGAGATTGCGATCAACCAGCTCTTGCTGGCGAACTCGTTCCAGACCCAGCCGGCGCCCAACGCGACCAGGACGAGCGTCAGGATCGGGCTGTACTCCAACCATTCACCGGGACGTTCGCGCGCGGGCAACGGATTCTCGACCACGCCCAGCTGCACGTCCAGTTCAGCGGCGGTCTTCGCCCGCGCGGGTGCCGGGGCGGTCCAGTAGGCGATTAGCGTCGAGCTCAGGACAAGCGCCCCGGCGATCACCAGGCTTTGCCACAGGAAAATGGTTTCGCTGAACGGGATCACGCCGGTGATCGGCAGCAGCGTCGCGGGAATGCTGGCCGGATTAGCCTGCAACTGCGCGGCCGACGAACTGAGGCCCATCGCCCACGTAGCGCCGATACCGAGATAGGCCGCCGCGCCTGCTGCCCGGTAGTCCATGCGCAGGTCCGCGCGGCGTGCCAGTTCCTTCGCGAGCAGGCCTGCGAAGACCAGGCTGATAGCCCAATGCAGCAGCGAGGTAAGCACACTGATAAACGCTACATACGCGACTGCGGAACGTCCGTCTCGCGGCACCTGCGCGGCCCGTTTTACCAGACGCGCAATCGGCGGCGAACTGGCGATCACGTGGCCTGTGATCGCCACCATCGCCATTTGCATCGTGAACGGAATCAGACTCCAGAAGCCGGCGCCGAACGACACCGAAATAGTGCGCGGCGACGCACCGATCGCCAGCGCGCCCAACGCAACGGCCAGAACCGTCAATGCCACGAATACGTAAGCATCCGGGTACCACTTTTCGCACCAGGCGGTGACGCGTAGCGCAAGGCGTTCCAGCGCCGGCGCGCTCTCAAGGACAGGGGTTTCGTGCAGATCTGCGTTCTGCGAGTTCATGGCCTCGCTCTCGACTGACATGGTTCTATCTCCGATCGATATCTGACTGCAATGCGTGCCGCCGATCATGCGGTGAGCACGCCTCCCAACACGGTGTTAACGGGCAATCGCCGGGAACGGATCGCGTGGCACCTGCGCGGCCATATCGAGCGCCTGTTCGAGCAGTTCGGCGGCGCCCAGCAATTCGAAGTCGCCGCGCGGCCGGCCCATCAGTTGCAGACCGACCGGTCGGCCATCGGACGTTAGTCCGATCGGCACCGAAATGGTCGGGCAGCCGGTGAGCGTCAGGACGAATGTCAGATACATCCAGTCGATATACGAGTCCAACGGTTCGCCGTCGATCTCCGTGGGAAATCGTTGCGCCACGGGATAGGGAGCCACGGCGACGGTCGGACAGGCGAGCACGTCGTATTCGCCGAAGAAAGCAATGACGCGCTTGAACAACTCACCGCGCAGGCGATCGGCGCGCGCAACCGTCGCGCCGTCCTGTTTCAGGCCCTTTTCGATGTTCCAGATGATTTCCGGGCAGATGCGTGCGCGCTCCGTCTCGAGCAGCGGACCGCGCACGGCGGCGACCAGGTTCGCTCGCAACGTCTGGAACGCCTCGAAGCCGCCTGCGAAATCCGGGTGGCCATTGTCGACCTGCGCGCCGACTGCGGCGAAGCGGCGCGTCGCATGTTCGCAGAGGCGGGCGACTTCGGCTTCGACCTTGCCGATGCCGAGATTGGAGGTATAGGCGACACGCTTCGGTGCGCGCGGGTGCCGTACGGCGTCGACGAACGGTACCGGAGGCTTTGGCAATGAAAGCGGGTCGCGCGGGTCGAAGTGCGCCTGCGCATCGAGCATCAAGGCGACGTCGGCGACGCAACGGCCCATCGGTCCCTCGACCCACAAAGGATCATAGGGAACCACCGATTCCGGGCGTGGCACGCGACCGACGCTCGGGCGCATACCCACCACGCCGCAGTAGCTGGCAGGAATCCGCAGGCTGCCGCCGAGGTCGTTTCCGGTGGCAAGCCAGACCATGCCTGCGGCCAATGCCGCAGCCGATCCGCCGGAGGAACCGCCCACCGTCAAATTGGTGTTCCAGGGGTTTCGCGTGGCACCGAACAAGGTATTGAAGGTATTCGCGCCGGCGAACTCGGGCACGTTGGATTTCGCGAGCGGGATCGCGCCGTGGCGCTCCAGATTGGCAACGGTGAGGTCGGAGCGCGCCGCCGTATTGTTGGCGAAGATGGGCGAACCGTAGGTGGTCGGCAAGCCGGCCATGTCGTTGTAGTCCTTCACCGCGATCGGCAACCCGCCCAGCCAGCCGGGAGTCGAAAGCGCTTCGTCGGTCGGCTGGGGAAAGTTCCGGGCAGCCGCACGCGCGGCCTCGAACCGGCGGATGGGCAGCGCGTTGACGATCGGGTCGGCCTGCTCGATGCGTGCGATGGCCGCATCCACCAATTCGAGCGGCGAGATTTCGCGCCGCTTCAGCAGGTCGACGGCGGCGGTCGCAGTCAGGTTGCACAAACCATGATTCGCGGCAGCAAGCGTGCCGTCGATGACAGTGTGGGTGGTCATACTTGTCTCCGTAATAGATTTCTTTGTCGTGGGGCGTCTCACTTGTTCGATTTGAACGCTTGCCCCAACCTGACCGATCAAGAATAATCGGCGCATCGGTGGACAGGAAATCACTTCTTCCGATGAAGCTTATAAGGCCGCCTTCTGAGGTGCATGACATGCGACCTCCCTCCCGAGACCTCGACCGGAAGCGGCAAGCGGGTTTCGCTTGTGAGACCTGAACGGCACTCCTTGATACGGTTCACACATGGATATCCGGCAACTGCGCACTTTCGTCACCGTCGCCCGCTTCGCGAGCATGACCAAGGCGGCGGAGGCACTGCACATTACCCAGCCCGCTGTCAGCGGCCAACTGAGGAGCCTTGAAGAAGAACTCGAGGTCCGTCTGCTGTCGCGTACGACGTCCTCAGTAACGCTCACGCAGAGCGGTCAGGAATTGTTGGGCAAGGCGGAAAAAGCGATCGAGGCATTCGGCGAGTTCGTCCACGCAGCGCGATCGTTTCGCGGCCAGATCGAAGGACGGCTGCGGATCGGCGTCGTCATGCTCGACCCTGGTGCGTTACGCATTGGGCCGTTGCTGCGTGAAATGGTGACGCAGCATCCCGGGCTGAAAATCGACCTGCAGGTCGGCCGCACCAGTTGGCTCCATGATGCACTACGGAGTGCGGAAATCGACGGTGCGATACTCGTTTGCAAATCCTGCCCGCCCGGTACCCAGATGATGGTGCTGGACGAGATGACATTCCGGCTTGTCGTCCCTGCCTCATGGGGAAACCGTTTTGACGGCACGTCGCTCAAGCAGCTCGAGACGTTGCCCTGGATTCGCATGGCGCAGCGCAGCGGCCATCAGGAGATGATGGACGAGATCCTGCAAGCGGCGGCAATCAAGCCAATCGAGACCGTCGAGGCCGACCATGAGTTGCTGATGCGCACGCTTGTTGCGGCCGGCGTTGGGGTGGGGCTGATTCGCGAGGAAATGGCGTTACAGGCACGGGCTGCGGGTGAGTTGGTTTTTTTTGGTGATCACAAGGCAACGACCCAGCTCGCTTTTGCTTATCCGGAGGGGAGAGGCGGTGATCCGGCGATCCGGGCAACGTTAAGTACACTTGAGAAAATCTGGCGGCTTGGTTCCAGGTAAGCTTGCCCTTCAACCCCGTTTGATCTGCTGCGCTGACCGCATGAAACCTGGGGAAGCTCGGCAACGCATCACGTGCCTCCGGTTCCGTGCAAACGGATTTCACCGCGCGGGCCAGCGCGAGACACTCGGCATCGCATCCGGTGGCGAATGGATGCGGGCGGTCCGGTCCTTCTTAGATCATCCGATCAACGCTGTGCGGTGGCCAGGGTGCAGTGACATTCATCTGGAAATGCTGCGTGGGGCTTCAGTAGTCGGCCACGTGTTTTTCCGCGTGATACGAGGAGCGCACCAGCGATCCTGACGCGACGTGCCGGAATCCAATGCGACAAGACTCACGAGTTTCGACCGCCGTGAGGGCGTTTGGTTATGTCAGTAGATTTAAAAATTGCGCCGGTATATTTGTATTAATAATATAAAATAAACAAGCCCTATTTTTAGCGTATTTATTTGATCATATAAATCAAAGACTTGTTTTTTGGGCGGGATTGGCGGGAGAGTTTCCCCGTTTTACCGACTCTGGCAAGTTTTCGAGTGCATCTTTCGGAAAAAATCTCCCGTTTACGACTTATTACCTCTAAGCTCGGCACGTTACGGGAGTGAAACGTTTTATAATTCTTCTGCCGAAAGAAGGTGTAAGTAATGCCGGTAACGCTTTGAAATGTCAATGGTCAAGTAAAAATTACATGTTCGGGGGGTGAGCGGCACTCCCAGTTCTTTTTGCGAAACGGGTTGGTACCGTCATCGGGCCCTAGCGAATGAAGAGGATCCGACTGAGTTGTCAGGTATCCTCAATTTTCGTCATTACACACAGAGCGGAAGTCTGTGTGTCACATATGCGGGTCGACTGACGCTAGATGGAAAGTCATCTGAACTTGCCACGCAATGAGTGCGTACCGTCGCGCTACATGCTGCGCTGGATGATTGGCATCGCAGATCCAAGAGTGTAGTCACTGATAGAACTTCGTCGAGTGACCGTTGCGCATTATGTAGTAAGGAATGCGTAATAATAGGTTGATCGTTACCAGATCGAAATGTTGATCGTGCTGTCGTCTGGCAGCGGTCAGCGCACGCTCGAATGCCTAACGGTATCTGCTTGCAGATAACGGTGCTCGACATCGCCAGCTTCATCAGCAATGAACGCAATCATCGCGTTCGCCGGTTTTCCTCTCTCTCTGTACTCAATAACGCCAAGGCTGGACGGCTTCGATCGATCTTGCTGAATCCTCGGGGATAACCTGTTTTTAGCGATACATACGAACAATGACGAGAAATTTGAAACTACTCGGGGTTGCGGCAGCAACAGTGTTGGCATCATTCGGTGCGGAAAACTCGCAGGCTCAGGCAAGCACCATCACCGTCGCAGGCCTGCAATACAAGTTGTGCGGACAAGAGGGTGGCAACTGCAATTTCCTCGGAACAGGGTCGGTGGTGTTCGGTGCGGTTCCCCCCAACGCGCCGTCGGCCATGTTGTCAACGCCGCGTACGTTTAGCAACGGTGTCGGTTGTTATGTCGGCGCGGTTTCGCAGACAGATCCCGCATACGGCTACGGCAAGTCATGCTGGGTGAGGGCGGTTGCCGCCAGCCCGACGCCGGCACCGACGCCAACACCAGCGCCAACGCCAACGCCAACGCCAACGCCAACGCCAACGCCAGCACCGGCACCGGCACCGGCACCAGCACCAGCACCAGCACCAGCACCAGCGCCAGCACCAGCACCAGCACCAACCCCAACTCCCGGCAGTTCGACCCTCTCGTGCGGCACACCGACGCACGCAGCTGGCGGAACGTCCAACGGATTAATCAGCGCCGACACCCCCACCACCGACGGCTTGCGCATTTTCCAGAACAAGGCGTCGTTCAAGCTCGCGATTACGACGAACGCACGGAGCGCGGATACGGTCATCTGGTCTGTAGCGGACTCGAATGGCGCGATCAAGACGCAGGGAAGTTTTGCGGTTAGCGCAGGTGTGCAAACCAACACGATTCCGTGCACTTCAACGTGGTCGGGCTATGGCGCGCTAACCGCGACGCTGCGCTCGGGCGGTGGCACCCTGCCGACGAGTGGTACGCGTCCGCAGGGCATCGCGACTTTTGGCGTGTTGCCGAACCTGACTTCGGTTCTGGGCACCGTAACGTATGCCCATCAGGATCAGCACCGCTTCGGCATGCAGGGCTTCAACGGCAACATCGCGGCGCTGCATGATCTGGGAATCTCGTGGACCATCGACGACCGTGAGGTATCGGCTATGGAACCCAACGGTCCGAACACGTACACGCCGAGCGTGAATGACCTCGATCCGTTCTATAAGGCGAATCCCGATCAGATGCGCATCGTGCGTCTCGATGGACTGCCTGCCTGGGATTCGAAGACGGGCCAGTTCAACGACAGCTACTATGCGCCGTCGAACATGCCGGAATTCCAGAGCTTCATGGCCAAGGTCGGTACCGATACAAGCCTGATCCGCGCTGCAAACTACCCGAAGCAGCAAAGCAACTACTATCAGGTGACATGGGAGCCGAGCCTCGGCTGGTCGGATAGCGACGCGAATTTCGTCGCCATGTACAAGGCCGCTTACCAGGGCATTCACTCGACCGATCCGAATGCAGTCGTGATGGGAACCGGCAACCCGTTCGCCGCGAATTGCGACACCTGCACAACCGGCTATCTGCAGAAGTTTGGTGCGCTGGGCCTGTGGAATTACATCGATGCTGTCTCGACGCATGGCTACTGGAATGCAGGCACCTATCCGTCCCATCCGCCGGAACTGCAGGACTCGGATCCGGATACGGCAAATCAGGCTAACGCGCTCGACAACCAGATGGCGCAGTTGCGTTCGATGATGCAGGCGGGCAAGCCGAACATGAAGCTCTTCTTCACCGAAGCAGGCGTGAGCTACGATCCGGGTATTAACTACGGCGCAACGGGGCCGTCGCAGAACCAGTTGTTCGCTCATGCGGCGGTCGGCGTACGGGCACACATCATTGTGCTCGGCGGCGGCGCGCAGATGACGACGCTTTTCTACGGTCCCGACTATCCGGGCGAAGTGGGATATGGCACGTTCTTCGATCTGAATGACGCACAAGGCGCGTACGGCGCAACGAACCTCTCGCCGAAACCCGAAGCAATGGTCTTCGCCACGATGACACGTGTTTTGGACGGAACCAATACATTGGGCCGGGTCAAGGGTGCGCCGTCCGGAACCTTTGCTTATGCGTTCCAGCAACTCGGCAACGGCAAGGTGGTGACCGCCGCGTGGGCGCACAGTAACGCACAGTGGCCTGCGAGCAATGGTCTTTATAGCCAGACATACTCGACTAGCTATTCGCTTCAGGTCGACGGCGCGGGTACGTCGGGCAATGTGACGAAGATCGATGGATACGGCAATACCAGCACGCTTGCCTATACCAACGGCAAAGTGACGCTGACCCTCACCGAGGTGCCGCAGTACATCGTGTCCAACAACGCGACGGTTGCCAAGTCCAATGCGACTGTTCCTGTCGGGTACACCGGCCAATAAGCGGTAAGGACTATCGACGCGTCGCCGGTGAGCGTGGCGGCGCGTCGATAACCCGGCAGTACGCGCGTTCCGTACACCTCCTGATTGTCTCAAGCGGGTTTTGACGACGCAGCCTACCGCACTGACGCGCTCAGTCGAAATCGAACACGTCGAAGATCGAGCGCTTCTTTTTGTGTCCCCGATATCCCGTTCGCTGATCGTCGTACGTGCGATTGCTTTCGTACGCGTGGTCTCGATCCCGGTGGCCATCCCGGCTCGTGCGTGTGTTAGTGAACGCGTCGAGGCTCCCGGCGTCCTGTGCAATCAGCTTGTCGAGTTCACCGCGGTCGAGCCATACGCCTCGGCAGTCCGGGCAGTAGTCGATTTCGATCGAGCGTCGCTCGGTCATCAGCAGATCAGTGGTCTTGCAAACGGGGCATTTCATTTCGTCGCTCCTCAGTGGTACAAAAACATCGAACGCTCAACCTCGTGAGCCGCCCGATCCGGGGAAAAGCTATCTGGCTTTATTTCGTTC
The DNA here is from genome assembly GCF_041321145.1 of Paraburkholderia sp. IW21. Classification (NCBI taxonomy): domain Bacteria; kingdom Pseudomonadati; phylum Pseudomonadota; class Betaproteobacteria; order Burkholderiales; family Burkholderiaceae; genus Paraburkholderia; species Paraburkholderia sp. IW21. The sequence goes on from NZ_JBGGWA010000001.1 coordinate 491,304, forward strand.
AAGCTCTTCGAACTATTTTTTTAATGCCCGGCTGTAACGCCGGCGATCAGCCAACCGCGCGCTTCGATTTCGCCCGGCGCACGAGCATGTTCAGGGCCTCGACAAACGCGGAGAACGCCATGGCCGCGTAGATGTAAGCCTTCGGTACGTGCGAGCCGAAGCCTTCTGCGATCAGCGTCATGCCGATCACAAGCAGGAAGCTGAGTGCGAGCATGACGATGGTCGGATTACGATCAATGAAGCTCGAGAGCGGGCGAGCGGCGAACAGCATCACCAGGACCGCGGCGATCACGGCGACAAACATGATCGGCATGTGCTCGGTCATCCCGACCGCAGTGATAATGCTGTCGACTGAAAACACGATATCCAATACCAGAATCTGGCCAATCGCGGCCCATGCGGTCAACTGGACTGCCGTGCTCGCCTTGTTGCGTTCTTCTTCCGCGTGGACCACGTGGTGGTGAATCTCACTAGTCGCCTTCCAGACGAGGAAAAGGCCCCCGCCAAGCAGGATCAGGTCGCGCCATGAAAACCCGTGGCCAAAGAGCGTCATAGCGGGCGCGGTCAACTGCGCGATCCACGCGACCGTGCCGAGCAAGCCGAGCCGCAACACGAGCGCGAGCATGATGCCCATGCGCTGCGTGCGCGCGCGTTGTGCTTCCGGCAGCTTGTTGCTGAGGATCGAGATGAAGATCAGGTTATCGATGCCGAGCACGATCTCCATCACGACTAGCGTGAGGAGCGCAGCCCAGGCGGCGGGATCGGCAACGAGTACGAGTAGCGAGTCCATGGAGTCCATAAGCGAATGAAAGGCGGGTAACGTTGGCGTTCCGTCATCATCGCCGTCTCCATGGTTCGGATAAATCAGTGATAATCGGAACAACATATCGTTTATTTCGAAGTGTCGCCGCCATGCTCAATTACCGCCATCTCTACTATTTCTGGATCGTTGTGAAGGAGGGTGGCTTCGCGCGCGCCGCCGAGCGTCTCGACATGGCAGTCCAGACGATCAGCGCGCAGGTACGCGAGCTGGAAAAATCGATCGGGCGCCAGTTGCTGAAACCGGCAGGGCGCGGCGTCACCATGACCGAAGCCGGCGAGACGGCATTCAATCGCGCGGAGCAGATTTTTCAGATCGGTGAGGCGCTGCTGGACGAGATGCGCGAGGCGGGGGGCGAACGTGCTGCGCGGCTCGCCGTCGGGCTCTCCGACGGCATCTCAAAGCTCGCGGCGCACGCGCTGCTTGCGCCGGTGCTCGATACGCCCTCGCTCAGACTCCTGTGTCACGAGGGCGAACATGCGCAACTGTTGTCCGAGCTCGCGCTACACCGGCTCGATCTGGTATTGGCGTGCCAGCCCGCACCGCACAACGCGGATTTGCGTGTCGTGAGCCAGCGCCTCGTCGGCTCGCCGGTCGACTGGTATGGCCCCGCGGAGATCGTGCGCAAGGCCGCCCGTGCCGGCTTTCCGCAGTGCCTGGCCGAGCTGCCCGTTCTTCTGCCCACCGGGCACGGCGCGTTGCGCGCGCGGCTCGACCGGTGGTTCGAGGCCGAAGAGATCCGGCCGCGGATTGTCGGAGAATTTGAAGACAGCGCACTGATGGCGGTGTTCGCTGCGCGTGGTCTCGGCGTGTTTCCGCTCGCGGAGCTGGGCGCAGAGGATGTGTCGCTGCTGCGCGGACTGCGCTGGCTCGGTCGCGCGGAAGGCGTGGTCGAAGAAATCCACGCGATTCGCTCGCGGCGCGGGCAACATCATGCGCTGGCCTCCCAGGTGGTCGCCAGCGCACGTTCCTGACCGCGCTTCGACGTCGTCACGGTTGCCTGAGCGCGCTGCTGTTGTACGGCGCAGCGCCCGGTCGTACCATTTAGCGCCCTTTTTCGGTTGCTTTAACTGATCTGAACGTTACCGCACAGACTTGCGGATCAGCCGTGAGATTCTGGTACGTTAATTTGCGCCCACCAGCGCGCTCTGGACCCCTCTCCCGGCGCAGGTTTTTGCGCACCTGCGGATGAACGATTCGGCCCGGCGAGGCAGTTACGCATGAAGTCACGGGTATTGATTGCCACCGTACGGACATCCGAAGCCAGGCATGCGAAGGTAAAGTCTGACAGATCCATCTGCGGTACTACGATGAAACCGTCCGTTCTCAACACGCTGACCGCCCTTACGTCGCTGGGCGTGGGATTCTCGCCCGTCCTGTGCCAGGCCTATGCGCTTGATGCGCAACTGGACTGCCACTCGAGCCCGCACGAGTTCATTGCCCCGCTTCTGCGCGACCAGTCTATCGATCCCAAGCCGATGCGCATTGAAGCGAATTCAGTCAATGCATTTCGACCGGCGCACGGTAGCAGCCTGACGGCATTCGGCTTTCATGTGTATGCCGTCTTTGGGTATGAGCAGGACGATCCCATGTTCAAACGAGGAAGCGGCCAGCCGGTTAACGCCCCGACATACGGCGTGGTCGTTACCGGTTCTGCCGCGTCCGTTGAGGCTGGCGCACGCCGGGCGGGTAGCGGTGCTGTTGTTCGCGAAGTGATTCCCCTCCTTCTCACAGCCGTCTTCTGCAACGGGCATTAAGACCGATCCTGACTTCGCTTCGCGAAGCATTCGGCTGTAATCGTTTCATCTGCGGCTCAAACATTCTTCGTTATTATTTTTTCGACGAGCCCGACGTAAACGCGGCCACTGCGTCCTTGAAGTTGGGACTGCCGTACACCTCTTCGATCAGATCTTCGTCATCGAGTCGCTGTTCGACGACGATGCGGCGCAGGCTTTCCTTCACGGCCTTCTGCGTGACCGGCGAAAGCGCCATGAGCCGTTGCGCTAGCGTATGAGCGGCTTCGTCTAGTGTGCCCTGAGAGCACACTTCATGGACATACCCGCACGCCAGGGTCTCCTGCGCCGTGAGATAGTCGGCAAGCAGCAGCATTTTCTTGACCCGCGGCACGCCGAGCGCCGTCTGTAGCCGCGCGATGTTGCGCGACGACAAGGTGTTGGAGAGCGTCTTCGCGATCGGCGCGCCAAAGCGCGAGCCCTCGCTGCAGACCCGGAAATCGCAGGCCGTCGCCAGCGCGAGACCGCCGCCCACAGCCCAGCCGTCGATCACGGCGACTGTAGGGACCGCAATGCGTTCGACCGTGTCGATGACGCGCTCGACGAAGGCCTCGTAGGCCACGCCATCCCGGCCGTCGCGGAAGTCCTTGAAATACGCGATGTCGGTGCCGGAAATGAACGACTTGCCGCCCGCGCCGCGGAACAGGATGCAGCGTACCGTGCGGTCCTGTGCACACCGAGCGATCAGCGTCAGCAGCGACTCGTACATGTCGAGCGTCATTGCGTTGTGCCGCTCGGGGCGGTCGATCACGATCTCGGCTGCGCCCGACGGGTGGACTGTGAGTCTGATCGGCTCGCTCATAGCGCCGTCCCGTTGATCTCGGCAAAGATCTCTTCGTTATGCTCGCCGAGCAGCGGTGGATGCCGACGCACGGTCTGCGGCGTGCCCAGCATCTTGACGGGAAAACCGATGTTTTTAACCTTGCCTTCGTTCGGATGGTCGATCTCCATGCACATGCGGCGGTGCGTGGCGTGCTCGCTTTCGAACGCTTCGGGATAGGACAGGATCGGGCCGGCCGGAATGCCTGCGGCGAGCATTGCGTCGACCCAAGCCTCGCTGTCGCGCTTGGCGAACTCTTGTTCCAGGACTTCGATCATCGCCTCGCGATTCTTCAGGCGTAGCGACACGTTTGCGTAGTCAGCATGAGTGACGAGGTCCGGGCGCTCCAGCAGTTCGCACAGCTTCGTCCATAGCTTCTGGTTGGTCGCGCCCATCACGAAGTAGCCGTCTCGCGCCTTCACGGCCTGATAAGGAGCGCTCATCTTGTTGCTCGTACCGAGCGGTGTCGGCGGCACGCCCGTGCCCCAGTATTCCGACATGTCCCAGATCGAGAAGGCCATCACCGAATCGAACAACGAGGCGTCGATGTGCTGACCCACCCCCGTCTTCTGGGCGCCGATGTAGGCCGACAGCAAGCCATAGACGGCGAACAGCGCGCAGCCGATGTCCGCCACGGGCACCCCGGCCTTGACAGGTTTTCCGCCCTTGTAGCCGGTTACGCTCATCACGCCCGACATGGCCTGTGCCATGAGATCGAAGCCTGGCCGCGACGCCCACGGTCCGCTTTGCCCGAAGCCGGAGATACTGACGTAGACGATCTTCGGATTGATCTCCTTGATCGACTCGTAGTCGATGCGTAGCCGCTGCACCACGCCGGGCCGGTAGTTTTCGACGATCACGTCGGCGGTCTTGGCGAGTTCATAGAAGAACTCGCGCCCTTCGTCGCTCTTGAGGTCCAGCGTCAGCGAGCGCTTGTTGCGGTTCATGTTCAGGAAGCCCATGCTGTCAGGCCCCTTCATCTTGAAGCCCATCGCGCCGCGGGTCTGATCGCCTTCGGGCGGCTCGACCTTGATCACGTCCGCGCCCATGTCGGCCAGCAGCATGCAGGCGAACGGGCCCGCCATGACCTGGCTCACGTCCAGCACGCGGATGCCTTGCAGCGGCAGATGCTTCGATTCGGTCATCTCGAGTTTCCTCTGTAGAAGTAGTAGGGCGAAGCGCTTAACCACGTCAGGCGTGGTCAGCCGCTTTTCGCCCTCACTCTCCGCTACCGACCGGGGTGCCGCAAGAATGCCTGGAGCATGTCTGGTTTCGCATATCGCGAAACCGGGCGGCGCGTACCGACCGGGGATTAGCCCGGTTTGCCTAGAAGCTCGGTGACCACGTTGCGCAGGGTTTGCTCTTGAGCGTGCCCTTCAACGCAGGAGAGAACGTAGCTGCGCTGATGCCAGTCGCCGAGGAGCGCGGCTGACGCAAGTGATTCCTCGGGATGAAAACTGCGCAGGACGTCGGGCGGCATCAGACCCACGCCCAGGCCATGGCGCACCATCGCCAGCATGGTGTCGAAACCACTGACGGTGATATTGCAGGGGAACTGACGTCCGCGACTGCGGTACGCGCGTTGCACGGCGGACAAAACCGCCGAGCCCTTGCCGAGGCTCACGATGGGAAGATCGAGGATATCGTCGATGCCAACAGGATCGTCCGGAAACTGGAAATGCGGGCGGCTATACACCAGCACCAGTTCGTCCTCCTTGTACGGTGATTTCGCCAGGTCCAGGAAACCGCTCTTCTTCTCGTAGATCCCCACGTCGATCACTTTGTCGCGCAGCAGTTGCTGCACGATCTTGCTGTTCTCCTCCACGATTTTCAAGGTGATGCCGGGATATTTGCGCTGAATGGCGGAAATCTCGCGGGCGAGGAACTGGATGACGACGGCCTTGGGCGCGCCGATGATAATGCGACCGTCGAGGCCATGCTTGAGCGCCTTGGCGTCGCCTTCGAGACGGTCGATCAGGTTGTCGATCTGCCGGATGTATTGCAGCAGCTTGGCGCCCGATTCGGTGATCTCGACGCCATGCGGCACCCGCTTGAACAGTTTGGCGCCGAGTTGCGCTTCCAGATCCGACACGCGCCGTGACGCGGCCGCTACAGCCAGACTGAGTTTGTCGGCGGCACGGGAGATGCTGCCTTCCTCAGCGATGGCAAGGACCAGCCGGACAGTCGTCGTGTCGAATTTCACGGTGTCTCCAGTTTTTCTCGAGCGATTTGGCGGCGTGGGGAAGCGCGCTGGACGGTGGATGCTCGTCCGGTGCCTCCGCGATTCCGCTCATGATATCGGTCGCGTGCAAGCGCCCGCTGAATGACAGCAACGCGCTGTTCACACCGTTAATAAACAGGAAGACCGGATAGACCAGAAGCGCTGTGCATCCCGAGCTGAGAAGCGCCAGTGGCTTGCAGCGGGCGCAATTTATTTCCTGTTGCGGGCGTGGTCCTGGACGCTTGTCGGGATGCAAGGCATTGGCGAGCGTCACTCGCCATGATATCGATTGTCAAAAAAAGTGGCCGTCGTCGGCATTCCAATCGAGATTGCTGAGTAAATCTGCGATCCTTTCAACGGGGAGGCTGCTAGATGGAGTAACGTATTGGGCACTCTATATTTCGCTAGGTACATCGAGTTTTGAGGCGCTTATGTCGACGGACGCAGACACAATGACGGATGAACGGGTTGCTGGAATCGCAGATCGTATGGTCGAAGAAGGCCGAAAAGTATCTCCGGTGACAATTTGGCCAGAGATTCCCGGCGGTTCGATAGTTGCCGTTGCAGCGGCCTTGCAGCGCTGGCGCGACGCGCGACAGCCCGTCACGCCACCCGTGCAGGTCCAGGCCGGGTTGCCGGAGGACCTTGCCGAAACCATGATGAGCGCCGCAGATCGGCTCTGGATGGCCGCTCAAGGCGAAGCTAACAGGGCGGTCAGTCAGCGCCTGAGTGTCTTGAACCAGCACCTCGACACCGCTCGCGCGGAACGGAACGAGGTGCTTGCCGAGTATCAAAAGACGGCGGAGGAAGTCGAAACCGGGCGTGAGCGGCACACGGCTCTGGCGAATGCGCTGAGTGTCTCGCAGGAGGCGTCCACACGCCTCGCGGCGGAACTCGCGACAGCGACTGGGCGCGCCGAAGCGGCCGAGGCACGTGTGGAGGAACTCGTGCAGCGTGCTTCGGTGGAAGGGGCCGCGCTGGAGCACACCAAGGCCGAACTTGACGAGGAACGTAAGGCACGTGAAGGGTTGGTCGCCGTGGTGTCGAGCAAAAACGATGAGATCGCACGAATGACGGGGGAGCTCGACGAGGCGCGGCAGGAGATCGCCTCTTTGGCCTACGACTGTCAGGCGAAATCGGCCGAAGCGGATAGATCGTTGCAGGAGGCGAGTGCGGCTTCATCGCGCGCAGACGCCGCCACGGCGCAGGCGAACGAGAGCCTCGCGCGGGTCGCCGCGATTGGAACTGAGCTCGATGAGGCGCGCACCGCGCTCGAAGCGGAGCGTCAGACGAGCGCAGCGCGAGTCGGCGCGCTTGCGGCTGAACTGGATGAGGCACGCGCCGCCCTCGCAGAAGAGCAGCAGACGAGCGCAGCGCAGGTCGCCGGGCTTGCGGCTGAACTGGATGAGGCACGCGCCGCCCTCGCAGCAGAGCAGCAGACGAGCGCAGCGCAGGTCGCCGGGCTGGTGGTTGAACTGGATGAAGCGCACACCGCGCTCGCAGCAGAGCAGCAGACGAGTGCAGCGCAGGTCGCCGGGCTAGCGGCTGAACTGGATGAGACGCGCACTGCGCTCGCAGCAGAGCAGCAGACAAGCGCAGCGCAGGTCGCCGCGCTGGCGGCCGAAGTGGATGAGGCGCGCACTGCGCTCGCAGCAGAACAGCAGACGAGCGCAGCGCGGAGCGAGGAAGCGTCGGCTCGGCTCGACGAACTGCAGCGCGTGGGTCGGGACCTCCAGGAGGCGCGGGAACAGGTCAGTGTCGCGACTGAGGCGAAAGCGGCTGCGGCCGCTGAACTGGCCCAGGTTTCGCAGGACGCGTCTGCCGCGCAGGAGCGGGCAGATGCCGCCGAACAGCATGCGGTGACGTTGGCGCAGCGCCTCGGAGAGGTCGAACACGCAAAGTCGGCCGAAGCGGAACGATGGTCGCAGGAATGCAGCGCCGCTTCATCGCGCGCAGAAGCTGCCGCCGTGCAGGCGAACGAGAGCCTCGCGCGGTTCGCCGTGCTTGAGGCTGAACTGGAGGAGACGCGCACCGCGCTCGCAGCAGAGCACCAGACCAGCGCAGCGCGGGGCGAGGAAGTGGCGAGTCAGCGCAATGAATTGCAACGCGTTGCCAGGGAGCTTGAGGAGACGCGGGAGCATGTCAGCGCCATGACTGAGGCGAAAACGGCCGCGATCGCTGAACTGGCCCAGGTTTCACAGGACGCATCTGCCGCGAGGGAACGGGCAGATGCCGCCGAACAGCATGCGGCGACGTTGGAACTGCGCCTCGCAGAAGTCGAGAAGGCCCGCGTGGAAGCAGTGCAACGCAGCCATCAACTTGGCCTTCAGGCTGGCGAATCTGCGAAGGCGGAAGAAGTCGCCGAGTTACAACGTCAGATCTCGGCTCAGGCCAAAGTGCACGAGAAGGCCTTTAACGAGCTTCGCGCGATTGCTGAACAGTGGGTGGCGCATGCCAAGGACCTCAAGGAACGACTCGGTTTGGCAAACCAGAAGCTGCTGTTCGTCGACTCACGCAGCACAGGTGAAGTGGCGCTCATCCGGAAGCTCTCGTCCGAGCTTGAGCGGTTTAAGCCAGATAGTGAGTTGGTATCCCGGGACGCGCAGCAAAAACTTATCGGCGCGACGATGTCCGAGCGACTTGCGCAGAAGGGCTACCGGTATGATCCGGCTACGGCGGTGATGTCGAAAGTAGATCGCTGAGGTACGGCGGGTCGGGCGACGGCGTCTTCGCTGAGCGGAGGCGACGCGGTGGCCGCCCTCCGATAGTGCTTGTCCCGCGCTCTGCTGGATCGCTTGTTGATGCGGCACGTTAGCCGCGATCGATGGTTAGTGCTGCACGGGAACCGGCTGCTGCGCAGCGTCCGTGCCTACGCCCGTCTCGGCTTTGGCTGACGTTTGTTTACGCTGGATGGGCTTAGCGGTTGTCGGTGCTTCCGCTGCCGAAGTTGCGGCGAATTAACGCTTCCGAAATGCCTGAATGCCGGGAGTCGGCCCAGAACTGCCGTTGAATTCCTTACACCTTCGTGACCTCTTCCAAGTGCAACGGACGTTCGTCGCGCCAAGATCGGCGAGTTTTCGAGTACAGCGGTCCCCTCGTCTGTTCGCTGTAGCGTCAGATACTCGGTTGCGCAGTCGATCGTCGTCGGGCGGACGCAACACCGTACCGACGCCCCGTTTGCTCGCCCGGATATGCCAGAGTTGTGTATGCACGGCTCGCCGTCCGACCACCACCTTACCTTCCGACGGTCGTTGACCGCACCCGGTCTCGCGATCACGTTGGCTGTGACGAGCTTCAACTTCGTAGCGGACGAGCTGTGGGATGCGCTTAATCCTCGCGATGAGATGCAGCGCGTCGGCGGATTGTTGATCCGCCATCCGGGCGTAAGCCTCAGCTGGCACACATGCCGCGCACAAGGAAAGGGCAGGAGCCCGCAAGTCCACGAGGCCGCCAGGTCTCGGGGCCGGCAGTCACGCGATGCGCTAACGCGGATTAATCTGCTTCACGACATCAGCCACGATGGCACGGGTCTGCCTGTCGGTAGTCGGTGCGAAGATGCCCTGCCATGCCGAAGACTTGGTGTTGTAGGAGCGCTCCCCGAATACCTGGTCAGTCTGCAGATCGCGGAAAGTCACCTTGGCTCGCATGAAGGCATTGCCTGTCATGATTCCAAATGCGATCCGTGCACCTTGAGAGACGAAGTGGTAGTCGTCAACATAGACATCCACGACTGTGCCGGCGCCGCTCCGGGATGCTATTCCTGCGGTTTCATCGATGAAGTTAAGTCCTTCCGGGTTTGAGGCACCTTGCATCGCTTCCCGCCATTCTGTCTGCACCTGCGGCCAGTCGGACGAGGCCGTGGCTACCTTTGATCCGTTCATGCGCAGAACAACTGTATGAGTCGAAGCAGGTGGAACAACGATGCTGGCTACTGAAGTCCTTTCACCCGACGGCGCATTGTCTTGGGTCTGCAGCGTAGCGGCGCATCCGCCGAAGAAACCTGTGCTTGCGCTCACGATAAGTATCGACAGTAGTCGTCTCTGCATTTGAGTGGTCCAATTGATGAAATCGTTTTGCCGAATGGAAATACAGGCTCTTTATCGGCATGAGATCGGCAAACTTGAGCAGCATCCGCCGCGGTCATCGTTCGCTGGCTGCAGCGACGCAGCAACTCGAAATCGATCCTGGCAGCAGCGTGGTCGACAACCCGAAGATCAAGCGCGTATCGCTAATCGGCCATCCGTTGATGTGCGTGTTGCCGGGAGGTGTTCGGCTCGAAGGAAGACGACAATCGACGTGCGCGATTCAGACCGATGCGCGCGACGTCGTCGAGAGTCTGGATAGGTTCAACTAAACTTAGACTGCTCGCAATGCATGCTTTCGACCCACAGCGGACGGCGACCCAGCACCACATACTCGGCACCTTCCTGACTACAGCGGCCACTCGCTCCTGCCAGTCGCTCAGCAGGCCGGCCTTTGGGAACATTCACATTCTTTTGGGGCGGCCGCGCGACTGTAGGCCACTCCCAAGCGTCAAAACGCTGCAACAAATCAAATTAGACCTTGGCAGAGACTGTGCTCCCTGAGCATCTATTCGGCCCTGAGGCCATTCGTCGGAAAAATGCCAACGGCCACGAACCGCAATATATCTTACGCTGCGCCATTCGCCCGACGAGGTTGCTGCTTGGAACTTTGCCTTCTTGCACTTCTGAGCACGCGAGTCCTCTCAGCCGTGAAGTTAGTTTCGGCCTTCATTGAAAACATCTCCTCCTCCGGCATACCCAGTGAGTACATTTCCCGTTCGCGGAGTTCTTCTTGCTTCATATACTCTATGAATTTCTCCACGCGCTCTAGCCGTACCTTTACTCGCTCTACGCGTTCGCCTCGCGTGAAAAACTGATATTCCTTCCGCGCCGCTTCCGTGAGGTAGTTGCTGGTCTCTTCGCTAAAGATGCCGCAGTCGGTGCAAATCAAATCAAGATACGTGAAATAGTAGGCCAGATCACCAAACATATAAAATCCATAGTTGGTGATCTTGATTCGATCGACAGATTCTGAATACGCATCAAGTCGGTTGTCGGATTCCACGAAACCGTGACGTAGCAGGACGTCTAGGTTCTTTTCAAAATCTTCCTGCATGCTAAAAGTTTCTGCAAAATAGGCCCGCAGTTCCGCAGTTGCGAAATATGACGGCGCTGTTGGGTCAACGCCCTTTGCAAGTTTTCGCAAAATTCGCAACGCGGTGAAATGTGAACCATGGCGCGTCGATCTCAGCTGGTAAATATTGGGAATATCACTCAGCGATTCCTCGTAGAAATAACGGTTAGGGATCATCACTGGCTTTATGACCTGATGAACCTGAAAATTCCAAGCACGATTCGCAATCATCTCGTCCACGTTTGTGTAACCAGACAGCAGGAAACTCCGGAAAAGATCAAGGGAAAGACGTATATCGCCGTGCGCACAAGCAGTTAAAAAATTATTAAGGGGCGAGCTGTCGCTTGAAAATTCTCGGCTCAGAATCTTGAGGTAGGTTCCACTGTCCTTGATAAAGTCAAGCGCGACTTGACCGAGTTCATCCTCCTCACCCAGCTCGCTTTTTTCTAGGACGGCTACGGTATAGTCGAGGCGCTTCTTGAACACTTCTGCCGGCCGAGGCGAACTAATGTGAAAACCGGAATTCTGAAATGCATCTAAGACTCCATGAATTTTGGAGTCGAAAAAGCGTTCCTCACGCATCGATATCAATGTCACGCATTTCAGACGATCAGATATTTCTTGCGCAGATGAAAAGCAAAAATCTTGAATCTCTGATGAATACTGGTCCGTGTTATCGATGACAACGATAGCACCGCGCTCTTTTAAAGAGAGGTGAATGACCAACCGCTCCGCACAGTAGGCAGTGTCCTGCTTCCATGATGCGATTAGGGAATTCAGTTTCAAATTGTACGCCTCGGACGCCGACGGAAGTCCAGCGAGATCCTGCTTGCGTGCAGTTGCGAAACGGTCTGAGAACAGATCATTCGTCAGCGTATCTCGATCGGCATCGAGCAAGCCGTCCTTGTCAAGTTGCTTAACCAGCCCCTGCCAGATTGCGGATCGAATGACCGCAAGTTCTTCTGGGACCTTGAGCAAATCGACAATCGCAATAGCTGCGTGATCCCGCAGCCAGCGTGGGGCGTTATGATGTAGAAGTCGCTTTATAAACGTCGATTTACCAGCGCCTTTTCCGCCAAACAGAACGAGGACCTCACCCTTACGATTTTGCTTCAGATTTTTGGTTAATCGCCCGCCTAAGCGGCCACCTTTCCCCGTATCCTCGAGTTGTTGGACGCCAAACGACTCAAAAAACGGAGAGAGTGAATCGTGGATTAGTGACCGCATTCCGTCCGAAGTTCCTATGTATTCTCGCTGGGACACATAGCATCGCTCCATGAACTCAGTGTCGTCATCCTTAATTACGCCAAAATATCGATTTACAATTGGGCGAAGCTTGATCGCAAGACGGTTTGCTGTAATCGTGTGCGAATAAGACGAAATCTTCTCCTTTGGATAGTAGACATTCCGGTCCTTCGGCGGGGCGCTACTCAGCAGAGTCGGCAAAGAGGAGCGCTCGGTGATCGCAACGAACGACAAATTATTTATCGCCTTGGTGTACTCATTCGAGAAGAAACCGAGACTTCTTACCACGAACGCTTGCAACGACTCCCAACGCTTTCCCTTTTCGAACGTTTTGAAGAAAATCCATTCGAATCCATTGGAAATGCAGGCGTATTCACATCCGCTATCGAAGCAATATGTTCTAACCTGCTGCATGGCAGCCTTAATATTTGAGTTGCTTAGTAGTTTAGCAATTGAAATGTAGCACGAAGTCTCGTCAGTCGCGTGCGGAATCGGCAATTCGAAGAATACCCCTGCCCTTTTGGCTTCGATGAACAGTAAATCATCGCCGTTCGTCTTCTTAAGTACATAGTCAGCGAAACCCGGCGCGATAAATTCCTCGACGATAACTCGGTTTTTCGGCCATGAGAGGAAATCATGGATGATAAAGTCGATAACCTTGTGACGTGTTTCTGCCTCATTTATGTCCCGCTGCGAGGCGTACTGCTCCACGCTCTTCAGTTGTTCCAACTTATCGTCCGTTTTCGATGTCTTGTGGTCTTTCATGGCGCCCCGGGATGTTCACTTATTATTCAAATACGCACCCGTAATAATAGCTCACCATTCCGCTCGGGTGGATCTAGTGCTCGATGCCCGGCTCTGCGCTAGAAGCTCAGAGCCGACTTTTTGGCCGGTATAGTGTAGATCAACAGAGTGGTATGTGATCAGCTCAAGTTAGTTTAATGCGTGGATCCCCGCAAACTTCCGCACCGGCCGAGGAGCAACCATCAGCGTCGTGAATCGTCTGGCCGCTCCCAAGGTGTTACCGACGCCTGAATGTCTGCGCGACGGTGCAGGCGAATGACGCTTCATGGCCGGAAGCGGGCGAATACCAAACCGGCGGTGCGGCCTGCCGGTCATCGATCCACCACCGGCGCTGGTCGTTTAGGCTCGTTCGACGCCTGCCAGCAACGCGCGGTGGCACACTCACATTCCTGCGGGCAATGGCAGGCATCGAACAACCCTAAACGAATTGAGCCGCCTGACGTCCGGCCCAGTCCGGCCCACAAAGGACGGTCGATCCACATGAAAGCGGGCGCTCAACCAGCACTCAACCGGCGATATACGGTTGAAGCGTCAATCCGTAGCAACGACGTTGGGCTCCGCAATTTTTGCGGGCTGCATTGTCGACGATTCCACGGCGTTGTAGAGCGATCAATTCATAGCCAGCCCCGCCGCTGGTGCATATGGCGGCCCCGAGCTCCCGTTATCCACGCCCAGCCTCCCGTGCAATAGTGCGCAATTAAAGCGGGGAGCCTCGCCTCGTTCGGTTCGAACATAAGGGTTCAGAACGTCAACGAACAAGCTATCCGAAAACCCGAGCCCATGCCGCCCGAAGGCGACGCGCGCGGTTTTCGAAGAGATATGAGGCTGCCAGCGTCAAGAGACCTGAAATAGCACCTGTCACGATGTGCTCGACATAAGGGATGCGGTAGTGACTCGCGTGCGAGTAGGCGTCGCCTGCCGTCGTCAGGACGCCGACGACAAGCGCATTGCCGTATCGATGCGTGTAGAGTTTCGCCGCAGGCGTGAAGGTCAAAAATACGGCCAGGAGTCCGGTGAGCAGACCGGTATGGAATGCAATCGTCCAGTGGGCAAGGCTCGTGACATTGCTCCAGCTCCCCGGCATGCAGGTCATGCACGCGCTGGTCGGCTGCCAGAAACGGTGGATAAACAGCTTGGCGCGGCGCTTCCACTCGGTTGACATGATGTATTCCCATCAATCCGTTGTCACGGCCGATGCCACAATACGTTTTCTTAGGAGCGGTTTCCACGGCCTGTAACCAGCTTGCCGTCCTCATCATGGATGCGTTAAATCTGCACGCAGTTGATGCGGGAAAGCACGCGGACATGTTGGAATACTACACCGCGATTGGAAGGCCGCCGTTCCGACCGGAAGCGGAGTTCTGCTGTTGAGTTTATCGCGGCGGCGCCATCGATGACGGGTAACGAACGAGCGATTCTTCGCGAAGTCAGCGTCCGGACTCGGACCCAAAGCGACAGCAGGATGCCGATGTGCGAACGTCCGGAATACGGTGAGAGCCTCCGGTCGGGTTTTGCGGTCAATGTGCCGGCGCCGGCATCGAGCCGCTATCCAGAGTACACTCGGATGGTCGTTTCAAACGGGAGACGAACATGAGTGAACTTCGGTATCCAAACGAAAGCAGAGCGTATCGTGATGCGCGTGATGCATTGCTTAAAGACGAACAAGAGCTTGTCGACAAAGTAAAATCGGTGGCGGAAAAACGCCGTAATCTCCCTCCTGGCGGCCAGTTGAAAGAGGACTACATTTTCCAATGGGCCAACGATGGGAAAGTAGGAAGAAGTGTGAAATTCTCCGAGCTATTCGGGGACAAAAACACGTTGTTGCTTTACTCATTTATGTACGGTCCGAATTGGGACCATCCCTGCCCATCCTGTACGTCGCTGGTCGATGGTTTTGATCGCACCTGGTATCAGGTCACTCAAGACGCCGCGTTTGTCGCAATTGCCAAAGCCCCGGCCGATCGAATCAATGCGTGGGCCAAACAACGTGGATGGTCGCAGATAGCACTCGTTTCAGGATCGGCCTCTGCCTATCAAGCCGATTACAAGTGCCAGGGAGACTCTGACGATATGCAACGGCCAGTGATGCATGTATTCAAGAGGCGGGATGGACAGGTTTTTCATTTCTGGGGAACGGAGTTGTCGTCGAATCATGTCGACACGGTGTGGCCGTATTGGAACCTCATGGACTTTACGCCAGAAGGTCGGCCAGATATTCCCATGCCGCCACAAACTTTCAGGTCCGAATTCCTGGAAAAAAACTATCTGAATAAATAGTAGTTGGGCGCTATCCGTCCGTCGGCAACGCGCCCCGATAGGCGAACTTCGCCTTGTTCATGGGATTGACTTGAGTCGCGAGCCCGGCCCGGCAGCTACGCGATGAGCCTACTCTACGTAAAAGCCCGCACAAAAATGCCGGTCTGCGGGGCTTCCACACGCGAGGCCAAGGCTCGAGTTGTCTGGAAGTGGATAGGGAAGAATGGCCTCATCAACCTCAAATGACGCAACTGCCCCTAAAGAACTGCAGCGCGCCGCCGATAACACGTAAGGAGCTTTTCTAGATTGAATATCTCCAGCGATTCGCGCGCTCAGGTGTAAGCTAGGCAGCTTAAAAAAAATCCGCCCTGTCTCGGCCACCGTCAAGGCGACAGAACGGCTAAACTGGGCATCCGGATGGTTGTCGGTTTCATAGAAGGTTATATTTTGGCCACCTTCTCGCGACGGAGACATTGTGATTCGACATGGCCTTGGCGGTTTGCTGCTTGCGTTATGCTTTCTTGGCAATGCAATGGCGGCCGCACCCGATTGTTCGCGTTCATTTACGCTAGCGTTGCACGATCACGGTTTGCTCTATTCAGTCGACACCGACACTGGAATCGACAAGGATTTCGCCGACGAACTGATTCGCCGCAGCGGTTGCCAGATCAGGGTCAGCCTCATGTCGCGTGCCCGGATCTGGAAACTGATCGAGTCCGGCGCACTCGATTTCAGTCTGTCCGGCATTGCCAACGACGAGCGCAATCAATATGCGGATTTCGCCTGGTATTTCAGGAACAAATATTACTTGCTGGTGCGCAAGGATGCCGGCATCCATCAGCTGGCCGATTTCGAGCACAACGACCAATTTCAGCTCGGCGTTATTCGTAGCTTCCGTTATAGCGACTCGGCCAACCGGCTGGTCGACAAGCTCTCGGCTGAAAACCGCGTGAGCCAGGCTGGTGGTCTGGCCCCGCTGTATCAGGCACTGATCCTCCGGCGCATCCAGGGGATGATCATCGAACCCTTCGACTACCCTGCTATCGATGAAAAGAAAATCCGCGATGTGACAACCATCGTGGAGTTCAACGACCCCGCCATCCCCCACGGCCTCATCATGTCGAAGAGGGCGCTGTCGGAGGCAGAGCGGGAAAAGTGGCGCGCCCTGGTGAATGACATGCGCGCAGACGGCACCGTCCGGCGGATCTTCGAGAAGTACTTCAAACCCAACCTCGCTGATTCGATGGTCGACTTCCATACGCCGCCGTGAGCTGGGCGCGCCTTGTCCTGCTCCCGTTACTGGTCTTGTCCGCTGCGCTAAGTGTTACTTGGATACTTTGGGACCACGAACGGCAAGCCACCCGTCATGAATTGCTTACGCAGTTCGACTTCTCGCTGGGCGACGCTGTCAGCCGGGTCGAACAGCGTATGGGGACGTATGAGCTCTTGCTGCGCGGCGTGCAGAGCCTGTTCGCCGCCACCGGCGAGATAGACCGCGACAAATTCCGCAACTACGTCGGCGCGCTCAATCTCAACGCCAACTTCTCCGGCATCCAGGCCATCGGCATCGTCGAATGGGTGCCGGCGACGCAAAGGAACGCTCATGTGGCCGCCATGCGTCGGCAGGGGTTGGACGGCTACACCATTGAGCCCATGGGCCCGCGCGAAGACTATGCACCTATCATCCAGCGCGAGCCGTATGTTGGTCTCAATCGCACGTCGCCAGGCTTCGACGCGTGGACCAACCCTGTGCGGCGGCGCGCCATGGAACAGGCGCGCGATTCCGGAATGGCGAGCATCTCCGGGAAGGTCCGCCTTTCGGTGGATACCGAGGCCGATGCTCACCCCGGTTTCATCATGTACTTGCCAATCTACGCACAAGGGCAATCGCAGGATAGCGTTGCCCAGCGCCGGGCGCACCTGGTCGGGTGGGTCTATGCTTCGTTCCGCATGCACGACGTCATCGCGAGTCTGTACGGCGAGCAGCCACCCGGACTCACCATAGCCATCTATGACGGCGTTGAACCGTCTGCCGCAGCACTTTTGCACAGGACGCCTGCGGCCGGCGGGCAGCATCTGCCTGCCGTCATGTCGGCCAATGAATATCTGGTCGTCGGCGGACACGACTGGACACTGTCGATGAGTGCCCAGGACGACTTCAAATCCCGTTTCGGCCGTAATGCGGAACTGCTGATCGCCAGCGCCGGCGTGGGCCTTAGCGTGCTGCTGGCGCTGCTCACCTGGCTGATGATGACCGGTCGCGGCCGCGCGATGCGGCTCGCCTCCGCGATGACGCAGGAATTGCGCGAGAACGAGGAAAAATTCCGCGCGATTGCTGACTGCACCGTCAACTGGGAGGTCTGGTGGGGGTCAGACGGCAAGCCCCGCTGGATCAACCCATCCGTGCAGAAATACACGGGATATACAGTCGAAGAATGCATGGCCATGCCTGACTTTGCAGGCACACTCATCTATCCGGAAGATCGCCCCCGGGTTGCTCCCGAGTTTGTGAAGGGACTTCAGGGCTTTCGTGGCGACGACCTCGAATTTCGTTGCGTTCGCAAGGATGGCTCGCTCGTCTGGCTTTCCGTTTCGTGGGTTCCAATCAGCGACGCCAAAGGCGATTTCATTGGCTTTCGCACGAGCGGGCGCGACATTACCGAGCGCAAACAGGTCGAGACGGAACTTCGAATCGCCGCTGTCGCGTTCGACTCGCAGGAGCCGATGATGATCACCGACGCCAATGCCAAAATTCTGCGCGTGAACTCGGCTTTCACCCAATGCACCGGCTATACGGCCGGGGAAGTTGTGGGCCAAACCCCGCGAATGCTTCGCTCAGGGCGTCACGGTGCGGCTTTCTTCCGCGGGATGTGGGAAGCGATCCACCGTACTGGGGGATGGCAGGGGGAAATCTGGGATCGCCGCAAGAACGGCGAGGTGTATCCAAAGTGGCTCACGATCTCCGCCGTAATGAGAGACGATGGGGTCGTCAGTCATTATGTCGGCACGCATCACGACATTACCGAACGCAAGATCGCGGAAGAAAGGATCAAGGAGTTGGCCTTCTTCGATGCGCTGACCCGTTTGCCTAACCGCACTCTGCTGCTGGATCGCCTGAGGCAGGCGATCACGGCCAGCGCCCGGAGTGAAACGTGCGGCGCGTTGCTGTTCATCGACCTCGACCACTTCAAGACGTTGAACGACACCATGGGCCACGACAAGGGCGATTTGCTACTGCAGCAAGTGGCGCAACGTCTGGCGGCCAGCATACTCGAGAGCGACACCGTGGCGCGGGTGGGTGGAGACGAGTTCGTGGTGGTGTTGGGGAGCTTGCATGAAAACCGTCAGGAGGCGGCCAGCCAGACCGAAGCCCAAGGCGAAAAGATTCTCGCTGTCCTTGGCATGCCGTATCAGCTTGGCGACATTGAGTATCGGAGTACCGCGAGTATTGGTGCCACCGTATTCATGGGGCAGCAAGCGTCCATCGACGAACTCATGAAGCAGGCCGACCTCGCGATGTACAAGTCGAAAGAGAAGGGACGCAATGCTGTGTGCTTCTTCGATCCGGACATGCAGACTGTCGTGGTGGAGCGGGCTGCGCTTGAGGCGGATCTGCGCAACGCGATCGAGGAAAATCAGTTCTTGCTTCATTACCAGGCGCAGGTCGACGGCGCTCGCATCACGGGCGTCGAAGCGCTGGTGCGTTGGCAGCACCCCAGGCGCGGGATTGTGCCTCCTGCGGATTTCATTCCGCTGGCTGAAGAAACCGGGCTGATTCTTGCCCTTGGCGGCTGGGTCCTGGAAGCTGCCTGCACGCAACTGGGGCGATGGGCAACGCGGCCAGACACGGCTCATCTCACCATTGCGGTCAATGTCAGCGTCCAGCAGTTCCGCGAACCCGACTTCGTGGACAAGGTGTTGACCACCATTAATCAAACAGGCGCGAGAGCGGACAGGTTAAAGCTGGAACTGACGGAAAGCGTGCTGGTGGACAATGTGCAGGACATCATCCAGAAGATGGGCGAGCTCAAAGCCCGAGGCGTTGTCTTTTCACTGGACGATTTCGGTATCGGATATTCGTCGCTTTCCTATTTGAAGCGTCTGCCTTTGGACCAGTTGAAAATCGACCGGTCATTCGTGCGCGATGTCCTGATCGATCCCAACGACGCCGTGATTGCCAAGGCCATCGTGACGCTTGCGCAGAGCCTGGGCTTGGGCGTCATTGCCGAGGGTGTGGAGACAGCTGCTCAGCGGGACTTCCTCGCTGCTGCGGGATGTCATGCCTATCAGGGCTACTATTTCTGCCGCCCGCTTCCCATTGAGGGCTTTGAAGCGCTTTTGAGCAGGATCGAGTCGCGCCAATGCGTGACCGAGTGAACGCAAAAAGTATTACTTCACCGCGCCAAACCCAACTCATAGAAATACGTGACGAGAATGTGCGCCTCGTTGTTCGGGGCGCCGTGCCCCTCGTTGTTTTCCCGCATTTTCCAGGCATTTACCGCCAGCCGCGTTTTGCTACGCCGCATGTCCTCCGAGACCGTGCCTAAGTGATCTACACTTGCTACGAAAGCGGCTGGAATTAAAGGTGGATGCGCGCCCATAGGAACTAGCTTCAAAATTTTGCAAAGAACCCCATCCTTTAAATGAAGAGGATAAATCATGAAGGTTGACTTCAATAAATATGTGAAAATTATATCGCGTCAGCCAAAACCTTTTCGATTCATTGCTTCCAGAGTTTTTAAACACACGGGTCTCTGGCGTTTTTTTAAAGTTCAACGTCCAGGCTACAAACTGTATCTTCATCCCGCGGCGCTTTCAATGTCGTTATGGGTTAATGGGAATGACAGGGACGAAGACAGCGATGTCCTTCGGTCGATATTAAAACCCGGAGACTGCTTCGTCGACGTGGGTGCGAACATCGGGCATCTTTCGATTGAAGCCTCCAAACTTGTCGGTCCGACAGGACGGGTTACTGCGTTTGAGGCGCATCCAAGGACGGCCGGATTCCTCAGAGACAATATCAGATTAAATAAATCGGATAACATACAGGTCGCTCAAGCCGCAATTGGAAATTCCCTGGGTTGGTTGCATTTTTCAGATTCATCGGCAGATGATCAAAATAATGTGCAGAAATCGGGGCCTATCGTTGTCCCAGTTCTTACGCTGGATGTGCTTTGCGCGGATGAGAAAATCACGCTTTTGAAAATTGATGTGGAAGGCTACGAGAAATTCGTTTTTGAAGGCGCCGGAAAGACTCTCCAGAACACAAAATTTATATATTTTGAGGCCTGGGATGCTCACTTCAAAAAATATGGGTATTCATTCGCCGAGATATATAATCTGCTCGTTGGCTTGGGATTCTATATAGGCCATATTTCACATCATGAGCTGAAGGAGATTAAGGCTTCGGCGGTTCTTCCGGAGTGCATCAACCTGCTAGCGTATCGCAGCGCTGAAGAATTGAGGGCCCGCACTGAAACAGCGCACTAACGAATGACGGGGCAATGTGCGGATCGCGTACCTGCCAGAGTGATCGAGAACGAACTTTTATTATGATCACCTCAGGACAGTTCCGGCTGCCCGTCCCCCAAACCTACTTCACCGCCCCCAACGCCAACCCCTTCACGAGGAACCGCTGCAGCCAGGCAAACACGATCGAAACCGGCAACGTCGCGCAGAGGGTAGCGGCCATCACCAGATGCCATTCGACGACGTACTTCCCGGCGACCATATCCGTAACCTGCACGGTCAAAGTCTTATTCTCCGGCGACCGGATCAACGTATAGACCACAGCAAACTCATTCCAGGCATTGATGAACGTAAAGATCGCCGTCACAACAATCGCAGGCACCGCCAACGGCAAGAACACCTTAAAAACCGCTCTAGTCCTTCCACATCCCTCAAGCCAGGCCGACTCTTCCAGATCCCTTGGCACGGTCTGAAAGTAAGAAGACAACATCCAGACTGCAAACGCGATATTAAAAGCCGCATAAGAAACGATCACACCGATCTTCGAATCAACCAGATTCCCGTCCCCATAAGGAATCATCGCGGCGAGCCGGAACAACCCCACTACCAGCAAAATCGGCGACAACATCTGCGTCACCAAAAGAAACTGCCGATACAAGCCCTTCCCGCGAAACGGAAACCGTGCCAAGGCATAAGCCGCCGGCAAGCTCACGGCCAACGCCAACGCGGTGGAAAGGAAGCTAATCACACAGCTATTCCTCAGCGCCACGCCAAAATTAGCCGCGACCCACATGTCCGAAAAATTGCTCCACTGCCAATGCACCGGTAGCCACCGTGCCGGATAAACAAAAATCTCCGAAGCCGGCTTCAAAGCAGTAAACAGCATCACGGCAAACGGAAACAGCACCACCACCACCAGCGGCGACAACGCCAGCCAGCACCACAGCGAGCGCCTCATCTTGACGCTAAGACTCATGACGGATCTCCTTCTTTCGCGGGCTGCAGGCGCAGATAGGCGATCGAGAAAACGAACAGCATGACGAGCATGATCAGCGACACCGCCGCGGCTTCGCCGGGACGTCCCAGCCGGAAGCCTAACTCGTAGAGATACGTGACGAGAATGTGCGTTCCGTTGTCCGGGCCGCCTTGCGTCATCACCCAAATGATCGGGAAGGAATTGAACACGTAGATCACATTCAACAGAATCGTCATGTTGATGAACGGCCGCAAGAGCGGCATCGTCAGCTTGCGAAACTGCTGCCACGCGCTGGCGCCATCCATCCGCGCCGCTTCATAAATATCGCCCGGTACCGACGACAAGCCGCCCAGCAGAATCGTCACCGTAAATGGAATCGACACCAGAATGCCGACGGCAATCTCCACCGGAAACGCGAGTTCCGGCGTCGCGAGCCAATGAATTGGACCGCCGATCAATCCAAGCCGCTGCAACGTGACGTTGACCATGCCGTAGTCGTCGTTGAAGGCCCAGCGCCACACCACGGCAGTCATCGTCAGCGAGACGGACCACGGCAGCATCACAATCGTGCGCGCCACGCCCCGTCCATAGAAATCCTGATTCAGCACCAGCGCAACCGGCACCGAAATCAGCACCGTGCCGCCCACCACGCACACGGTCCAGACAATCGTCCGTTTGGCGGCGGCGAGAAATGCGGGGTCGGTAAAAATCGTGTAGAAGTTCTGCAGACCGGTGAAATCGCGAATCGCGCCGAAGCGCGAAACCTCGTGTAGCGATTGCCACACGATATTGAAAATCGGATAGCTGATGATGAAAAGCGCCAACACCAGACTCGGCGCAATCAGCAACCAGGGCGCTTGCAGGCGCGAAGAAGCGGAACGGCTCATGCGTGCTCGATCGTAAGACGCGTCCCCATTGAAAAGGCGGCGCGACGGGATGGGCCGGATAGTGCACTACGTGTATTACGACCGGAAACGCGCGCTGCCTTCGCAACGGCAGCGCGCGTTCCGTATTCAGCAAATCACTACGAGACTACGCGATCACTTACCGAGCGACTTGTTTGCTTGCGCTGCTGCGGCGTTCAACGCGTCAGCGGGCTTCGCCTTGCCCAGATAGATCGACTGCATCGCATCGGTCACGGCCTTAGCGGTGTCTTCCCAGCCGGTCACGGTCGGCGCGAAGTGGGCTGTCGGCAGCAGCGCGACGAAAGCCTTGGTATCCGGATCGTTGAACGCCGGATCGGTTGCCTCCGCCTTGGTGGTCGGGAGGAAGCCTTCGGTCGTCGTGAACTCGACGCGCGGCTCCTTCGTGAACAGATAGTCGAGGAACTTCCATGCCGACTTCTTCACCTTCGAGTTCTTGAACATCACGATCGAGTCGGTGACGGCATAAGTGGCGTGCGTCGTGCCCATCGGGATCGGATCGATGCCGTATTTCAGATTCGGCGCTTCCTTCTTGATCTGCTTCGCGAGGAACGGCGCGGAAATCATCATCGCGACGCGGCCCTGCTTGAACAGGTTCTGCACGTCTTCGCGGCTGTAGCCGGTCACGCCAGGTTGCGTCAGGCCCTGGTCGATCATCGTCTTGTACAGCGTGGCCGCCTTGATGCCGGCCGGCGAATTGAACGCCGCCTTGCCGTCTTTGCCGACTACGTCACCGCCATTGGTCCACAGGGCGTAGTAATAATAGACGTCGGTTTCGATTTCCTTGCCTTGCAGACCAAAGCCCGCAACGCCCTGCGCCTTCAACTTCTTCGACGCATCGATCACGTCATTCCACGTTTTCGGGCCGTCGGGATAACCGACCTTCGCGAGCAGATCCTTGTTGTAGTAGAGCGCGCGCGCGGAAGCGGCGATCGGCAGGCCGTAGACCTTGCCGTTGATTTCGCCAGGCGCGAGGAATGGGCCGATGAAGCGGCCCTTGAAGCTCGCGTCCATGTAGCCGTCGAGCGGCTCGGCAACGTCGTCCTTCACGAAGTCGAGCAGCCAGCGCGTACCGACGATCGCCAGGTCGGCGTTGGCGCCGCCGGAGATGTCCGTTTGCAGTTTCTGTTGCAGCGTGTCCCAGTTCACGTCTTCGATCTTGATGGTCGTGCCGGGATTGGCCTTCTCGAAGTTGCGAGCCATTTTTTCGAAGTACGGCGCGGTCGCATCGCTGTAATGCGCGACCGTCACGCGGACCGTGTCGGCGTGAGCCGCGACGGCGAGGCCTGCAAACGCGAGCGCCACGGCAACTTTGCCTAGCGCGAGGGAAGCACGGGCATGCAACGACATTTTTCTCTCTCCTGTGTCGATCGGAGTTAGCGCTTTAGTACTTACTCCGGTCCCATCCAACAATGGTGGGGGTGGTCTGCTGCCGTCGCCGGCCGCTCTGGTTAAATTGTTTGAAAAAATCCTACACGACGAAAAATAGCTTGTCACGTAGGGTCTGCCATATTTTTTCTCCATCCTGTTTGTGCATAAGATGCTGTAAAGCAGAGATATTCTGCAAGAAACGAAAGTGACCGGTACCCAATATTCGGGACGACTAGATAACCGATTAGTGTCGGTTTGTAGGAAATTTACACGCTAATCCAGTGCGGCAACAGGGCTGAGGAGCGAGGGCGGACATGAATCGTGTGGTGTTGGTGACGGGCGCTTGCGGGGGCATTGGCAGCGTGTTGTGCAAGCGCTTCGTGGAGCAGGGCGATACGGTGCTGGCGCTCGATATCGATGCGGTCGCGCTTAGGGGGCTGGCTGTGCAGCTAGGCGAGGCGCACGTCACGACGATCGCGGTCGATCTCGGCGACGCAACCGCAGTGCAGCAAGCGGTGGCCGAAGCGGTCGGGTTGCGCGGTCCAGTGGACGTGCTGGTCGCCAACGCGGGCGCAGCCAAAGGCCTGACGCTCGCCACGACCGACGCCGCCAGTTGGCAACGCGACATCCATCTGAATCTGAATGGCACGTATCACACGGTGGAAGCCGTGCGTGCGTCGATGATCGAACGGCAGAAGGGCGCGCTGGTGCTGATCGGCTCGGTGAACGGCATGGCGGCGCTCGGGCATCCGGCATATAGCGCGGCGAAGGCGGGTCTCATCAGCTACACGAAAGCGCTGGCGATCGAACTCGGCCGTTATGGCATTCGCGCGAACATCGTCTGTCCGGGGACTGTGAAGACGCAGGCGTGGCAGGCGCGGGTCGACAAGCATCCGCAGGTCTTCGAGGATCTGAAGAAGTGGTACCCGTTACGCGACTTCGCGACGCCCGACGACATCGCCGACGCGGTGCTGTTTCTCGCGTCGCCGATGGCACGCGTCATTACCGGCGTCGCGCTGCCGGTCGACGGCGGCTTGATGGCCGGCAATCGTTTGATGGCGGAAGAACTGACGCTCGAATCGTTTTGACTCGCTTTGAACCAGTTAGCGCGGTGCATTCTTTGCTCGATGAAGCAAGACGGCACGTCCGCATGACAGCACGACGGTGAGGACAGCATGGCAGCAGTGCAACTGAGCGGCATCTTCAAACGCTATGGCGACACGCAAGTGGTGCACGGCATCGATCTCGACATCGACGACGGCGAGTTCGTCGTGCTGGTCGGCCCGTCGGGTTGCGGCAAGAGCACGCTGATGCGTATGGTGGCGGGGCTCGAAGAGATCAGCGGCGGCGATCTGATGATCGGCGGCACGCGGGCTAATAGTCTCGCGCCGCAACAGCGTAATATCTCGATGGTGTTCCAGAGCTACGCGCTGTACCCGCATCTGTCGGTCTACGAGAACATCGCGTTCGGGCCGCGGATTCGTAAGGAATCCTCGGCGAGTTTCAAGCCGCGGATCGAAGCGGCTGCGAAGATGCTGAATCTCAGCAGTTATCTCGACCGCTTGCCGCGTGCGCTATCCGGCGGTCAACGTCAGCGTGTCGCCATGGGTCGCGCGGTGGTGCGCGAGCCGTCGCTGTTCCTGTTCGACGAACCGTTGTCCAATCTCGACGCCAAACTGCGCGTGCAGATGCGCACTGAAATCAAGGCGCTACATCAGCGCCTGAAGAATACCGTGATCTACGTCACCCACGATCAGATCGAAGCGATGACGATGGCCGACCGCATCGTCGTGATGAACGCGGGGCGCATCGAGCAGATTGGGCGACCGCTGGAACTGTACGACCATCCGGCGAATCTGTTTGTCGCGAGCTTCCTGGGCTCGCCGTCGATGAATTTTGCTGAAGGCGTGTTGACGAACAGTGGGCAGCGTCACGCTTTAAAGCTTACGGACGGCGGTGAGATCGCGTTGGAGAGCGTGCCGGCAACGGCCGCCGTGGGCGCGAAGGTCACGCTCGGCGTGCGTCCTGAACACATCGAGACCATGGCGCAAACGCCGGACGTCGCGATGGACGTCGAAGTGGTCGAGCCAACTGGCGCCGAAACCCATTTGTACGGGAAAATAGGTGGTAGCACATGGTGCGTGACGACTCGCCAGCGCTCGAAAATCGAGCCCGGTCAGCGCGTCACGCTGCGTCTGCCGGTCGAGCATATTCATCTGTTCGATACGGAGAGTGGACGCAGACTGGTCTGAACCGCGTGTTGCCGCTTGAGGCTGATTCAAGCTGATCGAAGCTGCGATGCCACGCGGATTCATTTAACCCTTAAGGAACACCGGGTGTCCGCACCGAACTTGATTCCCCACATCCGCAGCGCGCTGGCCAATTTGCGGCCCGCCGAGCGCAAGGTCGCTGAGATGGTGCTGAGCGACGTGGACTTTGCGATGCGTGCGAGCATCACCGAGCTCGCGCAGCGCGCGGAGGTGTCCGAGCCTTCCGTCACGCGGTTTTGCCGCGCGATCGGTGCGCATGGTCTGCGCGACTTCAAGATGCAATTGGCGCAGAGCGTGGCAGGCGGGGTGCCGTATGCGTCGACGGCGGTTGCGCGCGATGATGATGTGCAGACGTTGATGGAAAAGGTGGGTGAGGCGGCGGTCGAAGGTATTACGCACGCGTGTGGCGCGTTGGATCCGGCGGTGGTTGAGAGTGCGATTGCGGCTTTATCGAGTGCGGGGCGGGTTTTTTTCTTTGGCGTGGGGTCGGGCTCGGGGTTGGTCGCGCAAGATGCGGCGCTGCGGTTTTTACGGCTCGATATTGCGGCCACCGCGTTTACCGATGGGCATTTGCAGCGGCTTTATGCCGGGCTGATGGAGCCGGGCGATGTGGCCTTTGCCATTTCGCATTCGGGACGTAGCGTGGAAGTGAATGAGAGTATTCAGATCGCCAAGGAGCGGGGTGCGACGACGATTGCGTTAACCAATGTCGGCTCGCGGCTGGCTTGGCTTGTTGATATCCCACTGCTGCTGCGCGTGCCGAGTCCCATCGATCCCAATACGCCGGGCGTGTCGCGGCTCGTGCATCTTTGCATCATGGACGCGCTTGCGATCGGCGTTGCGCTGAAGGCGGGCCCGAAGACGCTTGAAAAGATGCGGCATGCGAAGGCCAGATTGTCGTCGCATGAGCGGGAAGCTGCGGGGAATTGACCTCTCCTCACGAGGCGTTCACGTCCAATCTCGGGATCCTGTCCTTTCGCCGCTTGTTCAAGCAGTGATCAAAGGCGTTAGTGCATCAAGCGCAAGACCGGTTATTCCGGTCACATCTCGCGAATGCCGTTCGCGCCCTGCGAAAACGCAGGTCCATGCCATCAGCCATTACAAAAGTTCTTCAATGGCTTTCACGACTTCAAGCATATGCACGACCGGATCTGGTATCTCCCGGCGCGGATGTCGTACTTCGCAGATGCGATGTTCTGTGCATGAACGGCAGATTCGTCAGCATCAACGATGATATGACGACGATGACTTCGGCTTTTTCGCGCAATTGGACGAATCGCGTCATTTCGTCTGATTGACATGGCGTCATGCGTACTTAAATATGTTTATAAACTGCATGCACGGTATGCGGAAGATAATAGATGTGCCGTGAAATAATAGTGTCTCTGTTTGCTTTGAGAAATTTATATTTATTTCAATGCTCAAAGCATTATAAATAAATCGCAGAGTTAAATTTTTCGAGGCGTAATGCATGCCATGTCAAGTGGTGCATTAAATAAAATTAATTACACTCATAAACAGGAATTGGCCGATCATGCCTGAGCGTTCATTTCTAAATAAGCCTGGAAAAAAATCAAATACGCATATCGAGAAAATTGTCGGTGAAGATGATTTTTCGCAGGGCGAAATTTTCGTGCCTGAGGACGAGGCGCTATCTCAACAATTCCAGGCTTATATCGAGAAAAGGGCGGCCATAAACGATGATCACGCAAACGAACTAATTTACCCACGCGCCTATGCTGTCGCACGTAAAATCAGCCAAAATGGCGAGTGGGCGAGCGAAGCCGGTGACATGGCGCCTTCGCTTATAGTGTGTATACCTGGCGCGAGCGCAGCCGGACTACGCATCACTATCCTGGATGAAGATGATCGCATAGTGCTGCACGATGAACGGGGCAGCACCCGTTTGACTGACATCACCCTGCGGCGGGTCAATCGCAACCATTATCAGGCGGTAGTGGAGGGCATCGATAAGGATATTCCCGCTGACGGTAACTGTTTCTTCGCCGCCGTATGGGAAGCTTTACAGGGCGATGAATTCAAGTCCGCCCGGAACTGCATTTTCCAGCGTAAAAATATTCAGACTTCGCAACAGGCCAGCAACTATTTTCGCTTCGAACTGGCGAATTATATCCGTCAGCGCGCCAGTGAATTGGAAGATGGTATCTCCTTTGATGTTATTCCATTTGGCAGGAATGCCGTTACTGATGCGCTGATGAATGGGGAGAGGGGGCCGCGGCAGGAGATATCCCCGGCTGCGATTTTTAAATCTTATGAAGCTGGCAGAATATTATCTCCTGTGATAGATGAGCAGGGAGAAAGTAATACGGACGACCTGTCACCTTCGTTACAAGCCACGGCCACCTGTCAATCAGAGGAAGATGCCAACCTGTTTCTGGTCGTGATTAAACGGCTGCTCCAGCAGGTGATGGAACGGTTAATTGATTCAGCATTAAAAAAAGGGAAAGCGGTGGTCGTGGAATACATGACATTGCCAAATCAAATCTCCCTGATCCTTGGTGACCCCTCGCAGCGCTTCCCAGAGAAACTCAAGGCGATCAACGCTCTGATTAAGAATCGTGAGGGAAATTTACCAGACTTCATCACAGTATTGCCGCCATGGCTCGATCTGGCTAACGAGGCCTGGTCATTGGAGGAAATTGATCGGGGGCGCAGCGTAGAGGAAAATATACGCACGATATCGTACACCGCCCAAACACTACTCACCGACCCGCTAGTCTCAGAATTATTGTCCTCCGAACAAGCGACACGCTTTCGCACCTTGTTACAGCAAGGATCGCAGGCCGCGACTCTGCTGACGAAACTCCGCAAACTGCCCTCTGAGGCGACGTTCGGCGACTATTTTGATCTGCTCAAAGATAACTCGTTGTTTCGCAGTATTGCACCTGCGAGCGTGCTGTCACTTGTTAAATTGGCTGACCAGTTGCACCAGCAACTGGATGCCGTCGCGTTCCCGCCCGAGAAGGACGAGCGTGATAGATTAGATTGGCTAACGAACCTGTTGATCTCAGATGCAGGTGTAGAACTGTTGGCTTCACAGGTTGATCTCACAGCGCTCACCGCAGTGAAAACTCCCATAGCTTTAGTAAAACTGTTCAAGCAGTACCCTGGTGAAGCGGACGGACTTGCACAACTGGACTGGCTGACTCATCAACTGTTGCCCTCGAATGGCACCTCACCGTTGTCAGGAACCTTGTTAGAACCAATGGTAGGACGGTTTCAAGATTCATTGGGTGACAGTAAAGAGATTATGCGGATCACCAGGCTGTTGCTAAAAATAGCCAGCCCGCAAACTGACCGCAAGAAAGAACTCCCCGAGTTGCTCCGGTTAATATTCACCCCCAGCCGAGGGGCGAAGTTAGCGTCATTTATCCTGCCTTATTTCCCAACCCTTTTGGTCACATTCAACGCTGGGAAGACTTTTTACGAGTCTGGGAAAGACGTCTACGAATTGAGAGAATGGTATAGCCAGGTTTCGCCTGGTCAAAGCTGGCAAGCAACCAGCAAACAATTTGCAGCAAAGATAAGCGATATTCTGGGAAAGGATGCAAAACTACTCGCATCCTTAAGCGGATTTAGCGTCGGGTCGATACAGGCAACAGGTAGCGCCGTTTACGCCCTTTTTGACTGGAGCTGGGAAAAGACAGTGGCGTGGCTGCTTGAACAGATGAAATTGAATTCCCAAGGGCGCTGGTATTACGATCGGATGCTAGAGGTGTGCCTGGTTTGGCAGCTCTATCAAGCATTCAAGCCGGGTACCGCCAGCGCACAGGCCCATACCGCCTTACGAAATGTAGCCGTATTGCTAAAAAGCTACCTGCCCGAGATCAATACTGCCACCTTCGACACTATTATCCAGGTATTACCCTTGCTGCCTGGGTTGGTCGCGCTGAAAAGTGAGGGACACAAATTACCCCCCAGTGACGATTGGATTGAGTGGCTGCATGAAGTGGTCGGGCTGACGGGCACCAGTACTAATCCAGCGGTAAAACGGTTTGCCGAGCAAGTGGAAAGCGTGGCGCGCAAGATCGGCGACGATATATTGCAGCGGCTGTTTGATAGCGTGACGGCCAATGCGGCCGCTTTGTTTGGGGAAACGCCACCCACTCACGAGATGCTCGATGCTACACCGCCCTCTTTTGCGCCCAATACCCGCACAGCGGAACAATTACTGATCACGACGCTGGCACAATGGGCCAGAATCGGCGTGCGAAAGTCCCGGCAGCAACTGGGCGCGATGCTGGCCTCCGCGGGTACCACACTGAACAGTATTCTGCTGCAGGGCGGGGAAATGGATTTGCTTACTTCCCCTTTTGGACCGATACGAATGAGTCCACTGTCAGATGTCCTAACGGTACTCCGGCTGGGAGTAATCGAAGGAGCGGATTTAGCCGGGGAGTCCACTGGCATAGCGCCTGAATTGAAAAACATCATCTGGGGAAATAACGAACTTGCCTCGCAAAAGAAAATTTTTTCCATTGCATTATCCGTCTATTTTATATCGATAATCGCGGCCTTTGTCATTTACAAGAAATACAAGGCAGGAAAAGAC
This sequence comes from Paraburkholderia sp. IW21, assembly GCF_041321145.1. Taxonomy (NCBI): domain Bacteria; kingdom Pseudomonadati; phylum Pseudomonadota; class Betaproteobacteria; order Burkholderiales; family Burkholderiaceae; genus Paraburkholderia; species Paraburkholderia sp. IW21. Next base: position 522,002 of record NZ_JBGGWA010000001.1, read on the forward strand.
ATCGCACAGGATGCGACCAGATACGATCCTGTCGCGTTGAATGAGAGTGTCTCCATTCCGATGGAGCCGGCTAACGGCGGGTCTGTAATGCCCACACCCACTGAACAAGGCAATTTACTGCCCCAGGACGAGGGCGCCGAGATTTCCCCCGCCCCCGCAGAGCGAGACCGTGCGCAACCTGAAGCCAACACGCTCTCAGGGCGAGCCAGGAAGGGGCTCACTGGAATATGGTGCCGGATGAAGGAAAATCCTGAGGAACCGGCACTTGGGGTGGCGTTGTTTGTCGGGCTGGGTGCTACAGCGCATTTTGTCGAAAAATATGTAATGAATAAGCAAAACGTTAATGTCGATGAAGTGGTGGATCAGGTGTCGTTTATTGATGTGGCTGCGGATGATGATTTTAGTAAAGCCTTTGTTGCGCCCTCGATATTCATACCCCGTCACCTATCGGCAGACTCGACTGCCATGCCGGGCGAAAAACAGCTGAATAATATACGGAAATACACGCTAGAGTTGGCAAGAGAACTCGGTGATTCATGGCTGAAACAGTTTTTTACTCACCTGATGGGCAAGCTGCAGCCTACCCTATTCGCTATGCCGGAACTGATGAAGAAAACGGAAAATAATTACGCGTTTCTGCTGCAATTGGATTTGATGCTTTTAACTATGCAGGCTTTCATCGTTGAAGAGCTCAAGAAGAATAACTACACCAATCTTGAGGGACTGCTGGCGCTTAATCGGGTGCGTAATCTGGTGATTAAAACCTTGTTCGGAGAGTATAAGTCTCAAGTCATTCCCTACTACAAAGCTCTCTCTGCGGGGAAGTTATTTAATACTGTCAAGGCATTCTGGCTGAGTAATATTCTGAAAACCTATTTGCGCTATGCATTGCATAGCGCCGGGCATGCGGACGATAAGATAGAAACCTATGTCACCACACTGAACACCATGCAGGCCGAACAGCTCCTGATATCAGACGAGTATCATCAAGGGATACCAATTGGTATCGCGGGAGAAAGGCATGTTATTAAGGTACTGATGGACGAGCTGAATTCTATTCTGGATGATAATAAATATGACCTTGCCAGGGCGCAAAGAAAACAATCTGAAAATAATAATTCAGAAAAAATAGACGGCTACAGGTTACTGATACGGACATTCGAAACTCTTATCGACGCTTTAAGTGTCGCAAACCAACAAATTAATGAAAATCCATTCCTGAATTTTACCTACCCTCAGACTGAGGAAGAGTACGTTAATATTAGCTACGTTAACAAGCGGCTTGCCGAGATTATCGGAAAATCATTATTTCATGATAGCCGGATAGCGATTGCTTACATCCCGGGTGAGAATGAAGATGAAAAAATATATTTTAGTCTGCAACAAATAGCTTTTGGGGACCATATTAAGTATCCTCAATATGAGATTGTTCCCGGCGACTCTTCCCGGCAGGCGAAGGATAATGTAGTTATTTTTTGGCCCGCGATCGTTGACAACGATGCCCGACGTGCGATTTTGGATATTTGTGGCGAACTTGAGGATGCGAAAAATGTAATAGAAAAAATGAAAAAAATTCGTGAAGCGAAGATAAATATCGACGAGGCGAAATTTGTAAATGTTACTGGCTACGCTCAGGAACTCATTGATGAAGAAGCAAAAAAATTAGGAATTACAGGAACGCTTACGCTGGGCGAGAAAATAGAGATAAAAATGAAGGGTAAGGGTGTAAGAGTAGCCGGACATCCATTTCCGGAGGATCAGGAATGGACCGAGTATTATATATTAGGCGAACTCATCTTTAATAAAAATAATGAACTAAGGCCTGCCCTTGCAAAAAACAAGGAAGATAAATTACTCAGGTTGGCCGTTTATTTGCAATGCCAGGATTTGCAGAGTCTGTACCTTGAAAAAATAAATAGATGGAAAGATAACGAGGCACTTAAAAAAGATTTTGATCTGTTGACGCAAGCTAATGTTAAACCAATATTGGTCGGCACGGCTGGCATTGATGAAGTGAGGTACATGAGAATAAAGCTGGTTGGGTTATTGCGTTATATTAATAAGACTGGAACGGTCAATATCATTTCTTTATTAGATCAGTCGAGCCGCACTTTTAGTTCTGATCGCATATTCAATGCCCAATTTAATGTTGATGAAGAGCTATGGAAATGGATGTTACAGCATTCGACCGATCCTTTGGCGCAAAGTAGCGAAGCTAAACGTCGGCGTAAGGCCGCTGCGTCCAGGCTTGATGACGCGCGCGTTTCTGTTCCACTGATTCGTCCTTCTGATTTTCTCGCGTATGAAAAAATCACGCCGGAGAGTTACTCCTATTACAGCGATTATCTCGACCGCCTTTCCAGAGAGGCCGACCTATTGGCAACCTCCGACTCGGAGCTGTTCTGGGACAATTTTCTGGAAGTTGTAAAGGTGGTGGCATGGTTTGTTTCCCTTGCCACCTTCCCCTTGGGGATGCTGGCCAGTTTCGCGATTGGCTTGGCATTAGGGATTACTCCGCCGCTGCTGCAAGTGGCTATTGCCGATGATCCAGATAAAAAACAGGCCCATTTATTTGAAGCAGCGTTGAGCTTGCTGTTCGAAACGGTAGGTGCCGGGATTGGCCAAGGTGGTAGTGTAATTATTAAGCGGTTAAAAAAGTCAATGGAATATCGTAGGTTGTTCTCCTACCGCTTACTTATCGACGCAGGCCGCTCAATCGATGATATCGATACTGGACCTTTACCGCTAGTAGTGGGTGATGGCTTTAGCATATTACCCGATGGTGAATCTAACATACTGAAGTCTGCCAGGAAATTAATTCACTCAACAAGCGAGGGAACGTGTCGCGGTGTTTGCTGGAATTTCGCCATGCAGGTGTTGAAGGATTCGAAAGCCGTTGATGCTCAGGTGGTATCTGATTTAGAAAGGATCGTAGGAAATCTCGCCCAAAATAAGCCCGGCGTTTCTATTAATGACCTCTTTAAAGGTAAAGAGAGCAGATTAATCAGTGAAAGCCAGGAGTTGACTGCTGTTCCGGAAGGTCAATTGATTATTTTTTCGGAGCCAGCTGGGGAAGCACCAGGCGTAAAGCATGTTGCTGTTAGCGTGGGAAATGGGCGCTTTGCCGGTATGAAAAATGACTATCTTGACCCTGCTTTGGGACCTGGCAAGAGCATTGTGACGGCTGAAGAATTTGGGCAATTTATTGATGGCAGGTTTCTTAAGCGAGGGGCTAAAGTGGGTACGATTGAGCCGGCTTTAGAGGTTCGAACCGGGTACCCCCAAGGCAGTGCACTTGCTGCGACAGCAGGAGAAGGCGGACAAAATCGAGTTATTGAACTATTAGGACAGGATGGGCTTTTTAGTTTAAACCCGCAATCCGGTGAATTATTCATTGACGCCCACGGTTATCCATTTACTATTAATCATCTGGATAGCGATGAGCTATATCATATTATACGTGGGCTGGCCTACCATAAGGGGTTTGTTCCAACAGACATCAAGAGTATTTTACTAAAGTCATGCTATGGCGCTGATGGCGGAAAATATTCTAGCGCTGCGATGCTAGCGAATCAGTTTGACGTTGGATTTAAAGTTAGAGCTTACAAAGGTACGGTCAGTAGAGATTATCAGAGAGTACATCCCAATGGTGATGTTGCGTTTGCATCCGAGGTTGCTGGCGCATTGAAGATTAAATTATATCGACAGCTTCATAAGTTTGCCGAGGAAATCATTGCGCTCAAACAGAGTGGTAAAAAAATATTGAGTGAGATTGATCCTGCCGCATCGTTTTTGCAAAATTTGATACGCCTAATAAAAGGCGGAATAATATTGTCCGCTTTTAAGAAGCACTACAAACAAATTTCGGCGTCCGATTATGAAAAATTATCTTCGATAGTATCTCCCCTTGCCAGGGATGTATCTGATGAGGATTTTATTGATGCTGTTCTTAAAATAATGTTTAACGTGGAGGGCGTGGGAAATGCGATATGGACCGAGGAGTTCAGTGCTACGGGTGGGAGGCTCGATGACTACCAGGATAAATTAGGATACGGTGCAACACCAACTGTTGTGCCCGAAGACGCGCCACCGGTCCTAATCGGCCCCTATGAAAGAAGTCGATGGAACCGCGAAGTGCTATGGCGAACTGGAGAAGTGTTAAAACTGTTTGCTAAAGCGGATAAGCTGTTGGCGAAAGCAGACAATATTGTGGAAATTCAATTAACTGGCAATATAAAAAAACAACATGTAACGTTTTCGGTTGAGAAAAATTTTGATTATGCAGGTAATTTAACGTATAGCTTATATACAGATGACGGCAAGAAGCTATCCAGACAGACAGGTCTTGACGATGTTTTTTCTGCCTATGCGGACCAGAATAATGATGAATACCGAAGTTTCGTCAAGGAAATTTTTTCGCAAGGGGAGGATGTTAAATTTCAAATTGTTTACAGTTATAAAGAAAGAAAAGAGGATGAAGGGAAAGTATTCGCTTCTGATATTTACGACAGGTTGCCGGCACCGAGTGGAGTAGGGACGTTAGATCCTGATAATATTGTAGGTGACAATGATGCACGACTGAATGAATTAGCTACATCGGAGCGGATTCAAGATAGAGCCAGGAAGGTTTTGTTGGCAGACGATAAGCAGGACAATCTGGCGCTGATAGATGTTTTTTTCTACCTGATCAGCCAGGCACCGTGCGCACCTGACGATATTTTGAATTTGCGCCGCCCGGATGAATTGCCCCAGTTTATGAAGCTCGTCGCAAGTAGTGTGCAAGTTGCCGTCATATTAAATGCGATGGTGCAAACCGATGAGCTTGATTACACTAAAGAGGACCTCTCAATCACGGCCATTGGGTGGTTTATGTGCCGTTTATCAAGAATAATATTTCGTGAATATTCGATTGATATCGATGCGATTTCCGAGTTAGATCCGCTACATAAAATAGATCATATTGCTTACCAAATGAGTCGGCTTCCGTTGTCTTTAAGTAATCCCCATCGGACAGTGAGTTATTGGCTGGCGTTGTTCAATCAATTTGACGACAGAATGATAGGGTCTTCAAATATAGATGCGTCTTCGAAAAGCGAAGTACTGATCGGCCCCTATAAGAGCAGTCGATGGAATCGCGCAATGTTGTGGCAGACGGGAACAGTATTAAGAATATTGCAGAGGGAAAATCATGTCTCAAGGATCCAATTATTTGCCAAAATAAAAAACCGGCTTGCGAAATTCACTGTCAGTAAAACATATAATAAAGTAGGTAATTTGGCATATAAATTTTCGACTCAAAATGACAATGATGTGTTTGAATCCGTTGCCGTCGATGATGTTTTCTCTGTCTATGCTGATAAAAAAGATGATAAGTATTATAGATTTGTCGCGAATATTTTTGAGAAAGGGAGTGGTGTTAAATATAAAATAACCTACATTTCCAATAAGAGAGGAGAGGATGAAGGGCCGGTGGTTGATAATGATATTTACGATAAACTTTTGCCGGTTGAGGAAAAAATATTGTCCCCTGATGGTGGGGCGGGTAGAAACGATGCGTTACTGGAGAGTCTGACAGATGAAGGGAATATTATAGAAAGAGCCCGGGTCGCTCTTTCTATAAAAGATAAAGAGAAGATTATCTATCTACTCGATGTTTTTTTCTACCTGATTGCCCAGCAAGTACCCATGGATTTACTTGACGACAATCTGAATTTGCAACGTGAGGATCAATTTTGTCTTTTTATGCGGCAAGTCGCATGTAGTGTAAAAATTGCGACGTTCTTAAACAGTATGGCGGTGACCGGTAAGGCTGATTACGCGGATGCGGACCTTTCAGCCGCGGCAATTGGACGATTTATGCGTCGATTATCGATATTAATTTTGCCGCAGTATGGGGTGGATATCGCCGGTATTGCTGAATGCGACCCCCTACGGCGGATTGAAAAGATTGCTGACCAGATAAGAGACACGGTATCCAATGAGGCGCCCCGCCGGACCCCCAGTTATTGGTTGGCATTGTTCAGTCAATACCGTGATGATTTAATCGGATCTGCTACAACAACGACTTCTACAACCACTAAAGAGAAGCAGGCCGTCACGCTAGGACCGGGCCCTATTGATTCGGTCAGACGAGTCGTAAGATTCACCAACGCATTTAATGAAACTATCATGCTGAATTATGATAAAGGTGAATTATCGTATAAAACACCATTCAGGATGAAAATAGCTGATATTTCAAAGAAAATATACCGTTCGACTGCCGAAATAAATGATTTGATGGGGGTGAATGCCGAGGTATTTCCCTTGAATCGACCTGTGGACGCAGATATTCCAGCGGGGACTGAAATAAAGCTTCCCGGTTTATATTTAACGCGACCAGGAGATACTTTAAGGTCGATAGCTAAAAATCAATTGTTTTATAGGGGGCACGCGAGACAATTGGCATATTTAAACAGGGATCTGCGCGTTCTGGAAGAATCTGGAGTGGTAAAGAATAAAGTTGAATTCACTAAAAATGCTGTCGTCGAGGATAATATCGACATAAATAAGCCGATTCCCGAAGATATTGTGATTAAATTACCGTTTGTTGTAAAAATGGATAGAAAAATGTCTTTTGATTTATTTGAACCTGACCTTTTTAAAATTTTTTATGGTCCCGAGTCTTATGACGATGAAATCGAAGCATGGAATAAGATTGGTCTTTATGAAGGAGGCGTGGGGATCTACGATCAAGGCGCGAAAAAGATGGTGTGGTATTATTTAGGGCCACGCTAATAGAGTTACTTTAAAATCATTGTGTAAATTCAATAGTGCCCTTCCGATATCGTCCGGCGTGTATGGACATCGCCGGCTGGTTCCATGAGCACGCTGCTACCGGGATCAGAGCCGATTGCCGCCAGACTCAGAATCGCTGAAGAGCGCCTCATCAGAAACAAGTGGCGCGCACCCTGTTTGGCGCGTTGGCGGAGCGTTTGACCGATTCGCGCTTTGAGCGCGTCATGGCTCCGAGACGCGCCGCGGCATCGCACCGACGCATCGGCGGGTGCGGGACTAGTTGCCTTGGTCGTCGGCAAACGCTTTGGTAATCGTCTCAACGATTTGTACACTCAACTCCGGCCGTTCGTCGAACAGCGGATAGCGCTTGCGCAAGTTGTTCGACACGCTGTTGCCGTTCTGCCGGACACTGCGAATGATGCTGTCCAGATCGTTGTCCGGCGCCTCGAGAAATTCCTTGATGGCGCGCCGTGCTGTGTCGTTGGCGTGCAGAAAGCGCGCCTCGGCGCGCATTTCGTGCGTGAGCGTCGCGTCGATCACGTCGGCAAGATAGATGACGTGTGCGGTCAGATCCGGGTAGCGCCAGGCGGGCAGCGCGTCGTCATAGGCCCGAAAATTCAGGTTGTATTCGACACCGTCTTCCGCGATCTCAGTCTTGCCGAACGTGTATTGGTCCGCATAGTGTTTCATCAGCGGGCGCGAAAAGCGTTCAAGTACCTTGTCGTAGGCGGCGCGATCGCGCGTGCTGTGGGTGATCGTTGCTGACACCGGCAAGATGATGGGCGCAGGCACCGCGCCGTCGCGTCGCAGAATGTCGTTGATCAGGAAGCGCGAAATCCGGCCGTTGCCATCGGCCATGGGGTGCACGTAGACAAAGCCGAACGATGCCGCTGCGGCGCGAACGATCGACGCACCCCCTCCGGTACGTTCCAAAAAGCGGGCCAGCCCCAACAGCATCGTTTCGATGTGTTCCCAATGCGGCGCGATGTAGTCGACCACCGGTTGATAGCGTGCGACATGTCCCACATACACCGGCGAGCGGCGGATGCCGTAACGCAGGGCCGATTGGCCGAGAATGCCGCGTTGCAAGACGTCGAGCGTTTCAGCGTCGAACGGATTGGCATGCCGTCCGCATTCGCTTTCCATGACCGCGGCAAAGCGGCGGATCCGATCCTCTTTGTCGTGCTCATGCTCGATCAGAAAACTCGCGCGGCTCTCCTTGACCGTGAGCCAGACGGCACTGCGCATGATCAGATCGATGCCGTAGTCCGCCTCCAGTTCGGCGAGCGGTGCGGCAAGGTCGTAAGCTTCGGCACGCCGAACCGCTTCGACGCGTCGGATCACCGGGCAGAAGTCGCGATTGCCTGGCAAGTTGTCGCGCACACGCCAACGCGAGTTGTTGACCGGGGTGCCTACGATAAAGTCCTCGGGATTCAACGCGTCGACATAGTTTCCTCGGGAGACGCCCGGCGCATCCAGCGGTTCCGGCATCAGCCATTCATAGAAGAAGCAGGCGCGGCGAGCATACGCACCCGTCGGCTCGCGGGCGATCCATGCCTCCAGCTCATGGCGCACCGGCTCCAACGCATAAAGCCGTGCGAGGAATTCCAGATGGATGCCCTCGTGCCTGAAGGCGAAAGTCAGGTTATCGGTCAGGCTGGCGGCCGGGCGATACGGTTCGGGGTAAATCTCCCGACGAATGTCACCGTCGGTGGACGTGGAGCGAACCCGTCCAATTTCGCTCTGAACGGCGAACGGATGGACCGGTACGACGCCACTCACGTTGGATAGCCATTGATAACCGATCTGCGGCATGATTTTCGATCCGGGGAGGCTGGGATGCGCGCGAGGACGCATTGTTTCGCACCGTTTCGATTATTCGACTCTCAAAACGATTACAAAACGCCTGTTTTCTAAAAAAACGATTATACGGCGTCTGCGCATCGTTTCGATTACTCGACTCTCAAAACGATTACAAAACGCCTGTTTTGAAAAAAAACGATTATTCGTTGCTTCCTCACGGGCTTGCCGACCCCACGTCTTCCTGTCCCATCCAGCCGAATCGCCGTGAAAGCCGCCGCGTCGCGGCTTCCAATGTGCGCGCAGGATTGCCCGTGGGTCCACTGTCGAAGCTGCCGCTCGGTCCCATCAGCGCGAGCACCAGACGGATGCTGCTGGTATGGTCCAGCACCGCCGCGGCCAAGGTGTCGATGCCCGGCACTGGCCGGCTCAATGCGGTATCGATGCCGTCCGCGCGGATTTGCGCCAGACGTAGCGCGTACGCTTTTGTCAGCTGCGGTAGCGATGGTGCGGTGCCTTTGCGACCGGCGGCGGTTGTTGGGTCTTCGGCCGCTGCCGAAGCCGTTGCCCTCGGCACTCTTGCCGCCGTAGCGGCCGCCTCCGCAAAAATCTCCCCCGCTTGGGCCCCTGCCAGCCGCAAATGATCTTGCGCCAGCAGACCATTGCGCACATCGTCCGCGACATAAGCCGCAAACACGCGCCCGATCGCCGTATTCACCAGCGACATCACCGTGCCGACCCGCAAGCTCACATGCAGCGGCCGCGCGGACTCTTCGAGTCGCACAACGGTGGGCCCAAGCGGTCCAAGGACCGCCATCGCGACACTCATCCCCGTCGACGCCGCCAGTTCGACGACTTCCGGCTCAGCCTCACGCGTGGGCGACAAACGCTGCAAGCCGATCAACCCAAGCTCCAGTGCGAGCGGCCCGGCTTCGAAACAACCGGCAGCGTCCCGATTGAGCAAACCAATTTTCAGCAAGCTCACCAGATGCGGAAACGCTTTGGCCGGCGGCATGCCAGCGGCGGCGGCAAGATCACGCAAGCTCAATGGCCGCGCCGCTGCGACCAGCGCCGCGAGTAACTCGCCGGTGCTGTCGAGCGACTGGATGCCGCGCTGCGGTTTGGCGTCGGCGGAAGCGGCGTGGGAGGTATCGAAGGAGTCGGTCACGATGCAGAGGAAGCTAACAAGGAAGGCGCCGCCGCGAGTTCGGCGCTGATGTCATGCGCCGTCGCAAGCAGTGCGCGAGCGGTGGGGCCGTCGGCGGCGACGTCGATGGCGCCCGTCGAACCGATCACCGTGAGCGCCAGGCACAAGCGGCCATCGGCATCGCGCACCGGGGCGCTCAAACTGCTGATGCCCGGACTCGGTGCGTCGACGCTGAATGCGAGCCCATGCGCGCGGATTTCGTCTAAAGCTGCTTCGAACGCGCCGCGTTCATCGGGTGGTGTCATCGCGCGATCCATCGAGCCCGACTGATTCGCCCACATCCCCGCCAACACCTCGCGCGGCAGATAAGCGCAAAACACCCGTCCCGTCGACGTGGCCGGCAGCGACATCACCGTGCCCACATGCAGATTCACATGCAACGGAAAACCCGCGTGCTCGTAGCGAACGATGGTCGGCCCCTGCGGCCCGGCGATACAGATCGCGACGCTGAAGCCAATCGCTTCGGCCAACTCCGCCACGCGCGGCACGGCGGCGCGAAACGCCGGCTGGTTCTCCAGATGCATCAATCCAAGCCGCAAAGACAGTGGACCGGGTTCATAGCGGCTCGACAGTTCGTCACGTTTGATCAAACCTAACCGGCTCAAGCTCACTAGATAAGCATGCGCCTGCCCCGGCGCGATCTGCGCGGCGGCGGCGAGATCGGACAAAGCCAGCGGACCGCGTGCCTGTGCGAGCGCCAGCAACACGCGACCGCCCACTTCGACGCTTTGAATCCCGCGCTGTGGCTTGCCGCCATCCGCCGTTTCGCTGTCGCCCGAACCTTTGCCCGTCGCCGATTTCGCTGCTTTGCTCACACCTGCGCTCGTCCGTAAAAAGGGTCCATGTTAACCGACGGCCTACGCGAAGGCCTACGCCGTCCTATCCTCATCTTATGCGCTCTGCAGTTTGCGTATAGCGATACATTTCGCTATTGACAAATAATCCGATGCGGCCATAAGATGCATTCACCCCGACACACCGGTGCAGTCACAGAGTCAAAAACGGGGCGAGACAATCCTCCAATACAGTTAGCCCGCGCATCTGAACGCGCAGCCGGCCGTCTCGCCTCACGTCCAACTTTTGAGGGAGACAAGCATGGCAAAAGCATTCGCATCCCAGGCCGATCTGGAAGTCAAGAAAGTCACGTGGACCAAGCTGTCCGAGAACGCCTACGCGTACACCGCAGAAGGCGATCCGAACTCGGGCGTGATCATCGGCGACGACGGCGTGCTGATCGTCGACACGACAGCCACGCCGGCCATGGCGCAAGACCTCATCGCCAGGATTCGCAGCGTCACCGACAAACCGATCAAGTACGTCGTGCTCTCGCACTACCACGCAGTGCGCGTGCTCGGTGCATCGGCATATTTCGAAGAAGGCGCGCAGCAGGTGATCGCGAGCCGCGGCACGTACGAGATGATCGTTGAGCGCGGCGAAGCGGACATGAAGTCGGAAATAGAACGCTTCCCGCGTCTCTTCGCCGGCGTCGAGACGGTGCCGGGCCTGACGTGGCCGACCCTCGTGTTCGAAAAAGAAATGACGCTGTTCCTCGGCAAGCTCGAAGTGCGCATCGCGCATCTTGGCGCGGGTCACACAAAGGGCGATACGGTGGTATGGCTGCCGTCGCAGAAGGTGCTGTTCTCCGGCGACCTGGTCGAGTACGACGCGGCTTGTTATTGCGGCGATGCGCAACTCGAACAATGGCCGGCCACGCTCGAAGCGCTGCGCGCGCTGCAGGCCGACAAGCTCGTGCCGGGCCGTGGTCCTGCATTGACCACGCCGGAAGACGTCAACAAGGGCCTCGATTACACGAAGGACTTCGTCACCACGCTGTTGCAGCAAGGTCGCGAAGCCGTCGAACAGAAGCTCGACTTGAAGGCTGCCATGGCGCACACGCGCAAGGCGATGGACCCGAAGTTCGGCCACGTGTTCATCTATGAGCACTGCCTGCCGTTCGACGTCTCGCGTGCCTTCGACGAAGCGAGCGGCATCACGCATCCGCGCATCTGGACCGCGCAGCGTGACAAGGAAATGTGGGACGCGCTGCAAGCCTGATAACCGCATGGAAACGCCGGAAAGCGTCAAGCAGAGCAGAGAAGGACGGAGACACAAGATGAGCATCAACTACCAGACGCTGTCGTTCGACTACCAGCCTTGCCGCGAACAAAGCGCGCAAGGCGGTGCGGAGCAGGCGGCCTATCCCGTGATCGTGGTCGGCGCGGGGCCGGTGGGCCTCGCTACCGCGATCGATATCGCGCAGCAGGGCGTGCCGGTCGTACTGGTCGACGACGATTGTTCGTTGTCCACCGGTTCGCGGGCGATCTGTTTTTCGAAGCGCTCGCTCGATATCTTCGACCGGCTCGGCTGCGGGCAGCGAATGGTGGACAAGGGCATCAGCTGGAATGTCGGCAAGGTGTTCCTGAAAGATGAACTGGTGTACACGTTCAATCTGCAGCCGGAAGCGGGCCATAACCGGCCCGCGTTTATCAACCTGCAGCAGTACTACGTCGAAGGCTTTCTGCTCGAGCGCGCGCAGGAGATGCCTAATCTCGAGATCCGCTGGAAGAGCAAAGTGGTCGGCGTGCAGCAGAACGGCACGCAGGGCGCTCAAGACGCCAGTGTGACGCTGACCATCGACACACCCAACGGTCAGTACCCGTTATGCGGCCGCTATGTGGTGGCCGCCGACGGTTCGCGCAGTCCGATCCGCAATCTGATGGGACTCGACAGCAAGGGGGTCACGTTCAAAGACCGCTTCCTGATCGCCGACGTCAAGATGGAAGCCGACTTCCCCACCGAACGCTGGTTCTGGTTCGATCCGCCGTTCCATCCGAATCAATCGGTGCTCCTGCATCGGCAGCCGGACAACGTATGGCGGATTGATTTCCAGTTGGGTTGGGATGCCGATCCCGTGTTGGAAAAGACGCCGGAGCGTGTGATCCCGCGCGTGCGTGCGTTGCTCGGAGCGGATGCGAAGTTTGAGCTGGAATGGGTCAGCGTCTATACGTTTTCGTGTCTGCGCATGGACCGGTTCCGGCACGGCAACGTGCTGTTCGCGGGCGATTCCGCGCATGGCGTGTCGCCGTTCGGCGCACGCGGCGCGAACAGCGGCGTGCAGGACGCGGAAAACCTCGCATGGAAACTGGCGATGGTGCTCGAAGGTAAAGCGTCCGATGCTTTGCTCGACACGTATGCCAGCGAGCGCGAATTCGCCGCCGACGAAAACATCCGCAACTCCACGCGCTCGACCGATTTCATTACGCCGAAGAGTCCCGTCAGCCGCGTGTTCCGCGATGCTGTTCTCAAGCTCTCGCGCCGACATCCGTTTGCGCGGCAGTTGACGAACAGTGGCCGCTTGTCGGTACCGGCGGTGTTGCGTGACTCCCCATTGAACACAGCGGACAGCGAGCGTTTTGACGGTCTGATGGTGCCGGGTGCGTCGTGTGTCGATGCGCCGGTGCAGGCAGCTGGGCAACCGGCATGGCTGCTGCAACAACTCGGCCAGCAATTCACGGGCGTGTTGTTCTGCGGCGAGCAAGGGCTCGATCAGGCGGCTCACTCTGCGTTGGATGCGTTGCATCGCGGTCCGATCCCGCTGAAGCTCGTCGTGGTGACGAGTGGCAATGCGCAGGTCGCTGCGGTCTCTGACGCGATCGTCGTGCGCGATGTCGACGGTCTTGCAAGCGCACGCTACGACGCAAAACCCGGCACCTTCTATCTGATTCGACCGGACCAGCATGTCTGCGCGCGTTGGCGGCAACTCGACGCGACTGCGGTGATGAGAGCATTGAAGCGCGCGCTGTGCGTCGAAGGCACGGCCTGAAGGCAACGGCATGCACGGTTTTGGCGAAAGACGAAGCACATCGGCAAAAGAAAATAGCAGGAGACAGTTATGGCATTGAACACGCAACCCAATCTCGCCCGTCCCGACGATTTCTACGAGGCGCTGATCGACATGCACCGTGATCTGGACGACGCGCAGAGTCAGTCGGCCAATGCGCAGCTGATCCTGTTGCTCGCCAACCATATCGGTGATCACGCGATACTGCTTGAAGCGATGCAGCACGCGCGTGAAGGCGTGGGCGATGCTTCGGCTAAAAGCGCAGAGGCCCATCCGCTGGCCGCCTGAACACGCGGCACGACGAGCGGTAACGATTAAACGCTGCACGCGCGTGGCCATTCGAGCCACGCGCGATCCACCCCGGCGCGCGGCGCATCTACACCGCCGCATGCCGTTCCAGTAGCACACCAGAACGCGGCGCATCAAGACGCCGGACTCACGGGTCCGTTGGACCCTCACGTTTGGAGAAAACCGATGAGCCAATCCCTCGCCCCCGCGCTGGGCGCATCCGCTGCCGCGCACGACCACCTGCTGTATCGCAAGGTCTCGCTGCGAATCATTCCGTTTCTGTTCCTTTGCTATGTCGTGTCGTTTCTCGACCGCATCAATATCGGCTTTGCGCAGTTGCAGATGAAGCACGACCTCGGTTTCAGCGACGCGATGTACGGTCTCGGCGCGGCGGTCTTTTACATCGGCTACGTGCTGTGCGAAGTGCCGAGCAATATGCTGTTGGCGCGCTTCGGCGCGCGGCGGACCTTCACGCGGATCATGCTGCTGTGGGGCATTGCATCGGTTGGCATGATGCTGGTGTCGAAGCCCACGCACTTCTACGTGCTGCGTTTCATGCTCGGCGTGTTCGAAGCGGGATTCTTCCCGGGCATCGTGCTGTATTTGACCTACTGGTACCCGGCGCGGCGGCGCGCTGCCGTGCTGTCGATCTTCTTTGCCGGCGTCGCGGTGGCGGGCGTGCTCGGCGGCCTCGTGTCCGGCTGGATCATGCGCGACATGGGCGGCGTGATGGGGTTGTTCGGCTGGCAGTGGATGTTTGTGATTGAAGGCGCGCCGGCCATCGTACTTGGCCTGCTCGCCGCGTTTTATCTGGTCGACGGGCCGCAGCATGCGACGTGGCTCAACGCTGATGAGAAAGCGCAACTGATTGCGCAACGCGATGAAGACCGCCGTGCTTCGTCGGAGGCGCATTCGTCGCGCTCATTCATGAACGCGCTGCGTAATCCGCGGGTTTATCTATTCGCGTTCATCTATTTTTCACTGACCTGCGCGTCGCTGACACTGAACTTCTGGATGCCGCTGATGATTCGCGACTTCGGCATTCACGATGTGCTGGCGATCAGTCTGTACACCGTGATTCCGAATGCGGTCGGTGCGGTGGGCTTGATTCTGATTGCACGCAACTCGGACCGCTGTGGCGAACGGCGCCGGCACTTCGCGGTTTGCACGATCGGCGGTGGCATCGCGCTCTCGCTGCTGACCCTGCATCTGAGCAGCTTTCCCGCAATGCTCGCGATTCTCTCGGTGGCGGCCGTGCTGATTTTTGCCGCGTTGCCGATCTTCTGGACTGTGCCGTCGGGCTATCTATCTGGCGCCGCGGCTGCGGCCGGTATTGCGCTGATCAGCAGCATCGGCATTACAAGCGGGATTGTCAGCCCTTGGGTCATCGGTCTGATCAAGACACACACCGGCAGCATGGACAATGCGCTGTATCTCTTGACCGCGTTGCTGTTCGTCAGCGGTGTGGCGTTGCTGCTCGGCGTGCCGAAGGAAGTCAGGCGCAGCTAGGATCGAATGGGCTCGGACGTCATATCGGGTAGAGTCGCGAATATTCCTCTGTGACCGTACGCAAAACGTCCGAATCTTCGCGATGTATTCGATCGAACCTGTTCCCTTACCGCATGACGGCCCGGCCGACATTTCGTTGTGGCGAGTCGATTTCGCTTTTGACGCTTCGCTGGCCGATACGGCCTTCACGGCGCTCAGCGACGACGAACGCGTGAGAGCCAAAAGCTTTCGCCGCCAGGACGACGCGCTCCGATTCGCGTCCGTGCGCGCGGCGCTGCGCGAGCAACTCGCGCGGCGTCTCGGCATCGCGGCAGATGCCGTCCGGTTCACGAGCGATGCAAACCGTCGCCCGCATCTGGCTGATTTCAACGCGCTCGACTTCAACGTATCGCATGCAGGCGCCCACGGGCTCGTAGCAATGTCGCCTGAGCGGCGTGTCGGAGTCGATGTCGAGCATCACAGCGACAAATTCGATTGGCATTCGATCGCGTCGTTGACCCTCGATGCAAGCGAAGCGGCGTGGATCGAGCAGCTCGACGCAGCACGGCAGGTTGCGGCGTTCTACGACGCATGGGTCGCCAAAGAAGCGCTCGTCAAAGCAACGGGGGTGGGCATCACGCGCGGGTTACAGCATTTGACGGTGCTGCCGCGTGACAGTACTCAGGTGACACTCCGCAATCCGATTCCCGAAGACATGCGCGAAATGGCTGCGCGCTGGATTGCGGCGCCGGACGGCTATTCCGCATGCGTGGCGTGGTCGGCGACAACGTTCGCCTGATCGAAGTCGAGCGATCCGCCGCTCAGGTTCACGAAGCAACGCAAGGCGCCCCCGGATATGATGGCGAAATGCCGCACTAAGCCTGCAGCATCCTTGTCCACCCACGCTCGCCCATGCCGACAAAATCATTCGATGCTGCATCGACCGCCGCAGCCACCGAAGCGGTACGGCGTCTGCCCACCTTGATGCTGGCCGCCGGCCTGTCGTTAGGCAGCGCGATCGCGCTGGGCCTTGCCCGTTTCGCCTATGCGTTGCTGTTGCCGTCGATGAAACTCGATCTCGGCTGGAGCTTCGCTCAAGCCGGCGCAATGAATACCGCCAATGCACTGGGCTATCTGCTGGGTGCGCTGGCTTTTCCGCGGCTCGCGCGCCGCTGGTCGGCCGGTGTGTTGTTCGGCGCCGGTTGCGCGGCCACCGCGCTCCTGATGGCCGTCAGCGGTCTGCTGGCCGATACGCATTCACTACTCGCGTTGCGCGTGATTACCGGCGCGAGCAGCGCGGCGATTTTCATCAGTGGCGGGGTGCTGGCAGCGCGGCTTGCGTCGGCGAGGCCGCATGATGCGGGGCTTGTGCTGGGTTTGTATTACGGGGGCACCGGCTGGGGTATCGTCGCTTCGTCGGTGCTGGTGCCGCTGACCATTCTCAACGTCGCGCACGGCTGGCAGTTTGCGTGGTTTGCGCTGGCGGCCGCGTGCGCCGTATTCGCCACGATCGCCATCGGCGCCGCGAGGAAAATCGACAGCGTTCACGCGACGGGGTCGTCGGCCGCGCATGCTTCCGATGCCGCCGACGCGCCACGTTGGCCGCGTTTCAGTCCGGCGCTGGCTGGCTATGGCTTGTTCGGCGTCGGTTATATCGGCTACATGACCTTCATCGTCGCGCTGCTGCGCAACGCGGGCATGAGCGCGGCTGTGGTGACGGGTTTCTACCTGTTGCTCGGCGTGGCGACGGTGGTCTCGGCGCGCTTGTGGTCCGGTCTGCTCGACCGCATGCGCGGCGGCCATGCGCTCGCCATACTCAACGCGTTGCTCGCGGTGGCGACGCTATTGCCCGCGCTGTTCACGCAACCGTGGGTAGCGTTTATTTCCGGCGTGCTGTTCGGCGCGACGTTTCTCTCTGCTGTCGCTTCGACCACGGCTTTCGTGCGCCACAATCTGCCCGCGAGCCACTGGGCCAAGGGCATCAGCGCATTCACGATCGTGTTCGCGTTCGGACAGATCGTTGGGCCGATGGTGATCGGGTGGGTTTCGGATGGCGCGGGGCTCGCACGCGGACTGGTTTATTCCGCGCTGCTGCTCGCGGCCGGCGCGGTGCTGGCCGCTTGCCAGAAACCGTTGCGCGGAGTCTGAGCCGGCGAGTCCGCGCGGCCACGGATTAGCGCCTCAGCGCATTAGACCTGCACCGACGGAATGCTCTTCATACACCGCAACGCAAACATCGAACGGCTGTGACGGATGCCGGCGATCTTATAGAGCTTCTCGCGCAGAAACCGCTCGTAACCGGCCGTACCGTCGACCGCCACTTTGACCAGATAGTCGTAATCGCCCGACACCAGATACGCTTCCAGCACTTCGGTCAGCGTGGCCAGTTCGGCGCCGAAGCGAGCGAGGGCATCGTCGTCGTGACGGTCGAGTGTGACTTCGAGCAGCACCACGTCGGCGAAGCCAAGCTTCTGCTGATCGAGTAACGCGACGTAGCCGCGAATATATCCCTCGGTTTCCAATTGACGCGTGCGATTCCAGCACGCAGTGGTCGACATGCCGACCAGCTCCGCGAGCTCGGCGTTGCTCAGGCGCGCGTTCTTCTGCAACTCGCGCATGATCTTCCGATCCTGGTTGTCTAGTGGGCGACTTCGGGTGGTCATGGCATTCTCGGAAGGTTATTCGGATGAATGTCATTCTAAAGGAAGATTGTCCTGCACTCGATTCATGGGTGCATTGCTTTAGGAAGCATATCCAGCATGCGCCCGGGTATATTTTCAGGGTGCATTCATGCCCGGGACAACCGTCCGGGCCGCCGGCCTCAGGCCTGCGGTCTCGCGCGGCCACAAGCTGCCATCTGGTGCGTCGCTGCCTTTACAAGAAGGCGGCACGCGGGCGGATTCCGGCGTCACCCGCGCCGGAAGATGCGCTCGTCGGGCATGGACGCATTTTCCTGATCGAGTGATCGCTCAACTCGGTTTGTTGGGCGCTCTAACCGCGCTTTGCACGGCGACATTGCGATACACGTCGCGGCAGAATTGCGTACCGCTCTCAAGTGTGCCGTAGACGGCAGAGGTGACCTGCACTGTTCCTTCGACACGTTGAGACGTCGACGGATTGACGACGGCGGCGTCGATAGCGAATGGATCAGTGGGCGAGGCGCGCATGATGCCGACGCCTTTGATCGTGACTGCGAGACAGGGATCAGGCACTTGTGGACCATGAGTGGCGGCAACGTTGAAATTGATGTTCAGGGTCCAGAAGCCCTCATGAATACCCTGATGAATAATGACCGCCTTCACCACGTCCTGATGTGACAGGGTGTATTCGTTGCTTGCCATGGTCCCTCCTTGCTCGTACGCAGCATGTGCGTGCGTGTGCAGATATGGCATTTTGCGCGAGCTAGCGAGGCTAGTTTACGCGCCGTCTTTTGAAGCGCAAGTTAACGGGGGGCACCGCCACGCGGTTCCGCGCGATTTTTCGTCAACGCGCGCATGAATGAAGTGCAAAAAGAAGACGCCCGGTTGAGGACGTCTCGAGACGTGACCCCGCCCATACAGGCGGCGTCGCGCGAAATGACCTTCAGGTGAACTGTTTATCTTGCTGAGTGTGTTGCAAAGGATTAATGGAAAATGAGGTACAGGATGACCAATACAATCAGCGGAACGCCAAGAAGCCAGCCGAGAAGGTAAGGCATGATGTGATCTCCTTTCGTGTGGAAGTTTGGAATACGATGGTTATTCAGCATTCGGCGTGCCTGACGGTTTTTTTGCCTGCCGCAAAGTAGACGAAAGAGGCAGCAGGCCCGCCATTCAGGGCAAATCCCCCTTCGGCACATTGTTGAACCGCACTGGATCTAGCCGTTGCCGGTAAAGCCCGGATACAGCGTCATGCCGCCATCGACAAACAGCGTCGTGCCCACCACGTAATCGCTTTCATCCGATGCGAGCCAGACAGCGGCTTTGCCGATATCCTCCACTTCACCCACCCGCCCATAGGGAATCAAACGCAGTAATTTCTCGAGCGCGGCGTCCGTATCCCACGCATCCTTGTTGATCGGCGTACGGATCGCGCCTGGTGCAATGGAGTTAACGCGAATGCGCTCCGGCGCCACCTCCTGCGCGAGGGATTTCATGAACATCTGAATCCCGCCTTTGGACGCCGCGTAGTTGACATGCCCGGCCCAAGGGATCACTTGGTGCACCGAGCTCATGCAGATGAGCTTGCCGAGCGCTTTCGAAACAGCTCGCGGGCCGCGTCGCCGAAACTCTTTCACCGCCGCCTGCGCCGTCAAAAACTGCCCGGTCAGATTGGTTGCCAGCACCGTTTGCCACTCCTCCAGTGTCATATCGGCGAATGCACTATCCTTCTGCAATCCGGAATTCGCGACCACGATGTCGACGCTGTCAAACCGCGCTCGGCATGCATCGAACATTCTCTCGACCTGGGCGGGATCGGCCACATCGGCTTGCACGGCGATTGCCGCGCCGCCTGCTTTGCCGATCGTGTCGGCGAGCTGCTCAGCCGCTTCGGGATGCGAATGATAATTCAGCACCACGGCAGCGCCCGCATTCGCCAGTGCCTGCGCAACGCCATACCCGATGCCGGAACTGGCGCCTGTGATCAAGGCGACCTGATTTTCAAGTAACTTTTTTTCCACCGCGTTCTCCGGCGTGACAACGTGAATGTATATCGACAGTCGGCAAAGCGAGGCCGCCGGATGTCCGTGCAGCGAACTGCACCGATATCCGGCGGCCGGCTCGATTTGAACTACTTAAGCGAGTAGCGCACAGGCTATATCACCCCGGCTATGAGCAAGACGATCACCACGATCACCACGATGCCGAGACCGCCCGTAGGCGCATAGCCCCATGAACGGCTATGCGGCCAGGTCGGAAAAGCACCGATGAGGAGAAGGATCAGCACAATCAGAAGAATAGTTCCCAACATATATGAGCTCCGCTTGGTTGATAGGACCTGCCCTGTGACCACCGCCACGCAACGCGCGCCGGAGCGCGCTTGCAAAAGGCAGTATCGGTGACCTTGTTGAGCAATCCGCATGCCCAGAGCGATTCGAGCGCGACCCGCAGCGCGGCCACGACGATCGCGCGCATCGCCGGCAGCGATGCAGCGAAACTGCAGCAGTTGTCCGTGCGGCAGAGGAGCGATCGGCCCGGGCTTCAAGAGGGGCTTATTTGCGCACTTACCTGCGTGCGGCCTGATACGCGCCCAATGCCGCGCCGAGGTCTTCGTCGGTCATCGCCGGGAAGATGTTCATCGTCAACAAGTCACCCCATTCGAGCGCCAGCGCCGAGAGACCACGGGTATCGCCGGCTTCGACCACCGCAAAGCCATGCAATCCGCCGATCGCATGCCAGCGCCCCAGCAATGTGACACCCTCCGGCGCCTGGCCGCCGGTTTTCATGAAGCGCTCGATCACAGAACTTTCCGCGGTCGGCAGACCATCCCACTGCACGATGAATTTCATTGCGGGTCTCCAATTTGAATTGGCGATGCCGGCTCGTGGCGCGCTGTCATCGTCGCTGGTGCCGAGTGCCTTTGCGTGCCTCGCGCCGCAAATACGCCGCGCCTGGATGCGGTCCGCAACGCGCGCGCTATCGGCAACCGGCATGAAACCACGTGGCATCCTAAACATCATAGGCGGGTGCACGGTGACCAGCGTCGCCGCGTGCGGACATTCGCCAGGTCAATTAAACAACGCCCGTCTCCCGGAGCGTGGCGCGGTTGTTTTTTCCAATTGCAGGCGTCTCGCGCGTCCTACAAGAAGAACGCCTTAAGTCGGTTACCGAAGATGGTGTCTCGAACGGAATAGCGGTGCGCCATGCGGCGTGGCGGGACAACCGGTGCGGGCCGCTGGGGCCAGGCGGCAGCAGCGCCCAGGCATCAAATACAAACGGCACGCGCATTGCGCGCGTGCCGTTGCTGTGAGCGTCTGAATCGGAGTCTAACCGCGCGACGGATCGCGCAGCACGGCGGGCAGGGGCGCTTTGGCGATCGTCTGATGCGCCGTGGGAAAACCCGGCGGATAGTCGACGACACGTGCCGCACCCGGCACGGTTTGCATGGCGGCGCTCGAGCGCGCCCCGATCCGTGCGCCGCCAACGATTGCGGCCATCGCCTGGCGGTCGAGTTCGACGCTGTCGGCGAGGTCCTTGATGACGAGCTTTGCCATGGCGGCTCCAGGGAAGAGGGCGAGCGGGCGGCAGGCGTGAATCTCCGGCCGCCGCCCGGGTGTGTCTTTAAGTGTGCAGAGGTCTCGTCGCACTGTCAGTATAGGAAATCTGCTTGCAGCTCGCCTGTCGGATGTGAACCGGCAACAGGCAACAGTAGGAAAGCCCCGGGCCCTTCGCTACTGCACACCGTTAAACGTTGGCGTAATTGGCAGCCCACAGCGACGGGCTGACATTCAGATGCAACGGCACGAAACCGGCGCCGATCACACCGATGTTATTGAGCGCGGCGACGTTGACGTTTTGAATCTGGCTGAGGTTCTGGCTCACCGAGACGTTGACATTGGCAATGCCGCTGAGACCGGCTACCGACGGCAGGCCAGGCACGCTGCTGCCGGTGCCGCCGGCCACCGCCGACATTGCGCGGCGGTCGAGCTCGCGGGTGCGGGACAGATCGCGAATCATGAGGGATGACATGGTGATTCTCCAAAGGTGCGCGGAAGACGGGCGTGATCGGGGCGAAGCGGAGATTGCCGAGGGCCTCTGCGCTTCGCCGAACCAGGCTTTACACGCGGATGTTGTTGCTCGACGTGACGCAAGGATTGATCGTCGAATCGATGCCGGTCGCGAACGCAACGTTGTTGCCGTTGGCGTTCTGGATATTCAGTTCGTTGCTGATCAACTGCGTGGCGGTGACCTGCTTGCTGTTGTTCGGCGCGTACACCGGGCTGAAGTTGAAGTACGACGTGCTGGGATAGCCGAAGCCGCCACGCACGGCGCTCATGGCCTTGCTGTCGAGTTGCGCGGTGATGGACAGGTCTTTGATCATCAGCGTGTTCATGGTAAATCTCCTGAGAGTAGGCATCGCAGTCTTGCGGTTGGGTTCGAGCATCTTGTCTGCTCGAGTGTCACTAATGCATGGGCTGTGCCAGTTTTGTTCGTGCCTCCTAAGAAAGTGGGTCGAGGCTTGGTGCACAAGGCTTTCGCGTTACATCGCCGGGTTAGAACCGGCGTGCGGCGACACGCAGACGATTTGCGACCGGTGGCGTGCAACCGACACATCGCCGCATGCTGTTGGATGTCGCGCGACACCGTTGTGCCACACGCGCAGCGGGGCAATCCTGGTTTGCGAAAGCGCGGGGCGGGAGCTAGTATCGAAGCGGCGCATGTAACTGGTTACGACAGGTTTTCTATCAGCCCGAGGGGCGCCGATCGCATACGATTCGGTTCAACGGTAGCGGCGGCGCTTCGCACAAATGGCTAGCCTTGCGCATGTGATTCGCGACTATCAGAGCGGCGAGCTCTCACGTGACGAGTTCGTCGCTCAACTCGACAGCACGTTGACGACCGAGGGACTCGGTCCCACGCAGCTGCTGGAGATGCTCGGCACAGCGCAACGCAAAGCCCCTCTGCCCGACGACCTCTATGCCGAAGTACGGCGGCGTATCGAGCAGTTGCGCGTTTCGAACGTGGCGGCCGGCGGCGAGGAAACCGGCATGCAGACCACCGTCGAAATACCGTCGGTGCGCGTTGCGAGTGCGGCAAGCCCGGCCGGCGCGGCGAGCGCCGCCGGCGTGCCCGGACACGATCAGATCAAAGGCACCGGCGATACGCTGAACAACCGCTTCGTGCTCGAGGAGTGTCTGGGCGTCGGCGGGATGGGCACGGTGTACAAGGCGCTAGATTTACGCAAGCTCGAAGCGTCGGATCGCAAACCGTATCTTGCGATCAAGGTGCTCAACGTCCAGTTCCGCGGCAACCCGAATTCACTCGTCGCGCTGCAACGCGAGGCGCGCAAGGCGCAGGTGCTTGCGCATCGCAACATCATCACGGTGTACGACTTCGACCGCGACGGGCCGATCGTCTATCTGACGATGGAATACCTGACCGGCAAGCCGCTGAGCCAGCTATTGCGCACGCCGGGATACAAGGGGATGCCGGTTCGCGCCGCGTTGCCGATCGTACGCGGCATGTGCAATGCGCTCGCCTACGCGCACGAACGCGGCTTTGTGCATTGCGATTTCAAGCCCGCCAATGTTTTCCTGACGACCAATGCCGAAGTGAAGGTGATCGACTTCGGCATCGCGCGTGTGTTCCAGCGGCCGGAAGAGGAGAGCGACGCAACCGTCTTCGATCCAGGCAGCCTTGGTGCGTTGACGCCCGCCTATGCGAGTCCGGAGATGATCGAGCACCGCGAGCCGGACCCGCGCGACGATATCTACGCGCTCGGCTGCATTACCTACGAACTGTTGACGGGGCATCATCCTTTCGATCGATTGTCGGCGACGCAGGCTCGCAATGCGGCGTTCAAGCCGCAGCGGCCGCCCAACCTCGATGCGAAGCAGTGGCGTGCGTTGCGAGCCGCGCTTTCGTTCGATCGCAACACGCGCATGCCGAGTGTCGTGCGCTTTATCGCTGAGTTCGACAACGAAGCACGCGCCGAAAAGTCGGGCACGTTGGCCAAGGCGGGGCTCGCGGGTTTGGCTGTGGTGTGTGCTGCGGCGGTTGGCGTGTTTGCTTTGCGGTCGGCGCCGAATCGTCAAAGCGGGGCGCAGCCGGTTGCTGCGGTTTCCGAGGCTGCGGCGGATCAAGCGGCTTCAGCGTCGCCACCGGCCGCGCCTGCGGCGGTGGCGAGCACGTCCGAGCAACCCTCAACTGGCGGGCGAATTGCAGGGCCAACCGCCGCGCCGCCCGCAGCACCGCCCGCAGCACCGCCGGTGGCGCAAACCCCGCCGTCGCCCGCGCCCAAGCCCGCACTGACCTTAGCCGCCGTCGCGCCTGTGCTGGCGCAAGTACCATGCTCGGCGCTGTCCGCTTCGGCACAAGACCACTCGCTGACAGTGCGCGGCTACGTCTCGCAACGCTATGGTGCTGCGCGTCTGAAGGACACGCTGGCTGCATTGCCGGGCGTCGACGCGCTCACGCTGGAAGTCGAGCCGCTCGCCGACGACAAATGCGACACGATCAAGGCGCTCGCCTCCTATTGGACCCGCAACTGGCAAGCAGGCCACATTGCGGCGCTGCATGTGCGGCCGCCCGGCGGACAGTTGAGCGAAGGCGACTCACTGGTCGTCGACGTGACCACGCCCGCTTACGACTCGTACGTGAACCTCGACTACTACCAGCTCGACGGCAGTGTCGTGCATATGGTGCCGAGCCCGCGCGCAAAGGACAATCAGGCGCCCCCGCACTATGCGGCCACCATCGGCAGCGCGGGTGACTGGATCATTTCGAAGCCGTTCGGAGCGGAGATGGTGGTGTTGCTGATTACGCCCGCGCCGCTATTCGACAAGCCGCGGCCCGAAAGCGAATCGCTCGCCGATTATCTGCACGCACTGGATACGCGGCTGGCGCAAATTTCGGGCAAATATGGGGCGGATCACATCGTTGCCGATTTCGCGCCGATCACGACGAAGCCGCACACACCCTGATCGACGCCTGCGGCTTCATCCGCAGCGCGCGAGAATCAGCCGGCTCACTTGAGGTCCTTGACGACCCTGAAGCCATCCTGCGATTGGCGCACCCCGGCGCTGTATTTGAAGCGTGTTGCGCTCAGCATGTAGTTCCCGCCTTCACGCCACGAACCGCCGCGAATCACGCGCATCTCGCAGCCGGGGCTGTCCCACGCGTGGCCGTCGGCGGGCGCACCCTGGTAGGAGTTATGCCAGCAATCGGCAACCCATTCCCAGACGCTGCCGTTCATGTCGTACAGACCGAGCGGATTCGGCGCGAACGAGCCGGCCGCCTCCGGGCCTTCCTTGTGCCACGGATCGCCGCAGTCCTTGCAATTGGCGTTGCCCTTGCGCATCTGATCGCCCCACCAGTAAGCCGTGGTGGTGCCGCCACGGTCCGCGTATTCCCATTCGGCCTCGGTGGGCAAGCGGTATGGCTTGCCGGTCATTTTGCTCAACCACTTCACGTACTGTTGGGCGTCGTCCCAACTGAGGTCGCGTGCGGGGGCTGCTTTGTTGGCATTGCTTTCGGGCGTCAGCTTTTGACAGGCGTTCGCTGCGGCGCACGCGTTCCATTGTTCGACGGTCACCGCGTATTTGCCGATCGCGAACGGCGCGCCGATTGTCACGTGATGGACGGGTTTTTCAGACGGATCGTCCGTGCTGCTGCCCATCGAGAACGCGCCCGCAGGCAGCGCGATCATGATCGGACACGCGGCGCAGTCGCGGCTTTCGCCGGCGCCCGGTGGATGCGCTGCGGGCTTCTGCGCGACTGTCGGCGCGCCAGATGCCGGGGGTAGGGCGGTCGTTGCAGTGGGCGCAGCGGCGGCGCGCGGGTGTTCTTGCGGAGCTGCGCTGGCCGGTGCGGTCGGCCGCGCCGCTGGCGGTGACGGCGCAACGGGTGGCGCAGCAGATGGCGCACTCGCCGATGCCGCGGCGTGCAGCCGGTCGATGCGCGCGTGGGCGAGCGTGGCGAAGCGGCCATTCGGATAGGCCTTCAAATAGGCCTCGTAATCGCTCGGGTAGTTGCTGTCCTTGATGGAATTCCAGAAGGTAATTTCGTATTGCTCGCTGCTGTCCTTCGGCAGGATGCCCCTGCTGTGCAGCGCGACAACCGGGTCGTCGTTGCTGGCGGATATGAGCGGCGCAGGGGCGGCGCCGGATGCAGGCTCCGTCAAGCGCACAGTTTCGTCAAGCGATGAGACGATCCACGGCGTTTGCTCGCCGCTAGTGGCTTCGCTAACCCGCGTGGCGACGCGTTGAAACAAGTCAGCAAGACCCTGCGACGGAGCGTCCTTAAGCGCGCGGAGCAACGCATTCGTGTAAACACCGTGACGCACGCCGTCTGCCGCAAAGCCGCCCGGTGCTGTTGCGTAAGCGATCAGGGTATTGGCGGGAAGCATGGACTTATCGAGCACTACGTCAGTGGAGAACGGGTTGTTCAGGCACGTATCGAGAATCACGAGGTTGAGTTGGCCGGCACGCGGCGCACGCATCGCCCGCAATACGGTATTCAGGTCGATGCCCTCGCTGATCAGCCGTGCCGGCGCGCGTGCATTCAGGCCGGCAGGTACGAGCAGCGTCTGCCGGCCGATTTGCATGCCGTGACCCGCGAAATAGAAGAGTCCGATACCGCCTGCGTTGAGACGCTGCCGGAATTCGCGGATGGCTTGCTGCATTTGCTGCGGCGTCGCATTGGTGCGCATGATGACGTCGAAGCCGTGCGCACGCAGTGTGTTACGCATGGCCCAGGCGTCGCGCGGCGCATTGTCGAGAACGACGGGGTCTGTGGCATTGCCATAGGCGCCGTTGCCGATCACGAGTGCAATACGCCTACGGGGCGCGTTTTCCTTCTGCGGTGTGACCGGCGCAAGCGTAGTCGATGTCGAAGTAGCCGCGCCGTGCTCAGTGCCGTCACGCTGCGCCGCGGCATGAGCATGGCCCCCATACGCCTGAATTGCCCCGGCCATGCACACCAGCAGGAATATTCGCCACATATTCAAATCCTGTTTGTTCCGGACAGAACATACGTGTTCGACGACAACTGTGCCGGTAGCACCCGTTGGCGTGCACCGGCCGCGGCATCGATATCGCTATCGACTCTCCATCGACGACCTGTAAACAACGATAGCACGCGGTTTGCGCGTCACAACTGTCCGCGTGCCGGCGATGCGTTATACGGTTAACGAGTGTGGCGTATCTTTTTGGCAAGTTACGTCCTAAGCTAATTCACAAAGTAATGCAGCGTTGCCGTCTTGATACTGCGGCTGTCCAATCACGCGTGCGCCCGCGACATCCAGCCGGAGCGTCCGGCCTGTGCCTCGCGCGGCCGAGGCGGGCATGACCTTTCTTCGGGAGAGTGCGCAATGCGAAGAACCCTCACACTCCGCGTTCTCGACATACGTCACGGAACGAAGACGAGTCTTGCAACGCGCCGCACGGCTTTGTGCGCCATCCTCTCCATCTTGCTCGATATCGCGTTGCCGTCTCCATCCGCGTTTGCCGAGCCGACGCCCTCGCCACCAGGCGCCGAGGAATACATCATCTGGCCGTCGGATGGCACGGTGATCCACGGCGGAAAGCTGTGGGTGCGCATGGGACTGCGCAACATGGGCGTGTGCCCGAAGGGCGTCGCGTTTCCGAACACCGGCCATCACCATCTGCTGATCGACACCGACCTGCCGCCGCTCGACCAGGAAATTCCCTCGGACCGCAATCACCTGCATTTCGGCGCGGGTGAGACGGACGCGCGCATCGAGTTGCCGCCGGGCAAACACACGTTGCAACTCATTCTCGGCGACCACAACCATGTGCCGCACGTGCCGCCCGTGTATTCGAAGAAGATCACCATCATCGTGCAAAAAGACTAGCGCGACCCGCTTTTTCAACGCGGATCCGTCAGGACGGAGAGACCAACATGTACAAGATCATCGCGGTCGCGGCCCTCGTGACATCGGCGGCACTCGCCTCGCCGGACGTCGCCATGGCCGGCACGACGCCGGCGCCCCCCGGCGCGCATGAATATATCGGCTATCCGAACGACGGCCAGGTGATACCCGCCAACAAGCCGTTTCGGGTGTGGTTCGGCTTGCGCTTCATGGGCGTGGCGCCCAAAGGCGTCAAGTATCCGAACACCGGGCACCACCATCTGCTGATCGACACCGACCTGCCGCCAATGGACCAGGAAATTCCATCGGACCGCAACCATCTGCATTTCGGCGCCGGTGAAACGGAAACCATGATTCAACTGCCGCCGGGCAAACACACGTTGCAGCTGCTGATGGGGGACGACATGCATATTCCGCACAATCCCCCGGTGCACTCGAAGAAGATCACGGTCATTGCGCGGTGATATTGCCTGGGCGTGGCGCCGCTTTCGAGCGTCAGTGTTGCGTTGCCGCCGACACAGTCATTCGCGTTGTTGGGTGTGATCCATCATCTCCCACCCGCCGCTTCGTGGCTGCGCTCTGAATCTGTTGCACTCAATCCCCGAACTCCTTTATCTACAGCCATTCGGAAGATTTATTAGGATCGGAAAGCAAAACTGGCACGGCCCATGCATTAGTGACACTCGAGCAGACAAGATGCTCGAACCCCACCGCAAGACTGTGCTGTTTCCCTTCCAGGAGATTTACCATGAACACGCTGATGATCAAAGACCTGTCCATCACCGCGCAACTCGACAGCAAGGCCATGAGCGCCGTGCGCGGCGGCTTCGGCTACCCGTCGTCGTACTTCAACTTCAACCCGGTGTACGCACCGAACAACAGCAAGCAGGTCACGGCCACGCAGTTGATCAGCAACGAAATGAATATCCAGAACGCCAACGGCAACAACGCAGCGTTTGTCGCCGGTGTCACCACCACGATCGACCCGCATGTGAGCTCGAGCAACAACATCACCGTGTACTGAACGGCGCACGCCGCCGCGGAGGCTCCCGGGCCTCCGCGGGACGCGCCGCGTCGGCGCATCAAAATGATTTCGCATTCGATCGTTCTTTCCACACGACCCCAGCGTCACCGCCCGATCCCCGCGCCAAACTTCTTGCACTGCTTCGATGGTGAAGCCGGGCAGGACATGCTTTACTTAAATGGCGCGTTCTCCTCGTGCAGCGTAGCCGGCGTCATCGGAGAAAATCGTGTCAGCGTTGCTTGATTCATCGGTCCGTCAGCGCTTCCTCAACCCATCGGCGCGGCGCTGTGCGGTAGACCCGGCGCGTGCAAGCCGCACGGCCGCGGCGTTGCGCGGACTCTGCGCCGCAACAGCCTGTGCGCTCTCGCTGGGCGCGTGCGTCGATGTCAGCATGCCCGACTACAAGCGGCCCGATACGCCCGCCAAGGCGTCGTGGTCAGATCAGAAGGGCTCGCCGGCGTTGGCGGCTGCGACCATCGAGCCGGATTGGTGGAAAGGCTTCCACGATCCGTATCTGGATACGCTTGTCGCGAGAGCGATCGCCGGCAACTTCGATATCAAGGTGCTGGCCGCGCGTATCGACGTGGCCGGCACGCAGATCGGCGAGGCCAAGGCGGGCGCGTTGCCGACCATGGATCTCGGGGCCGGCGCCGATTTCGAAAAGAGCACGCGTCAGACGTTTTCCAAACAGTACAACGTCGCGACCCAGGTGAATTGGGACATCGATATCTGGGGCAAGGTAGAGAAGGGCGTGCAGGCGCAAAAGGCCGAATTCCATGCAAGCGAAGCGGATTGGCGCGCCGGCTATCTGGAACTGGTGTCGAATGTTTCGAGTACCTACTTCCAGATCCTGCAATTCGACGACCAGATCGAGCAGCAGCAAAAAACGCTTGTTACGAACAAGCAGATTCTCACGATTTACGACGGCCAGCGCCGCAACGGTCTCGTACCGCAAACCCAGGTACTACGCCAGCAGGCGGAGATCAACCGCCTGACGAATCAGTTGCTCGAACTGCGCCGCTCGCGCGATCTCGCGAACAACGCGCTATGC
Organism: Paraburkholderia sp. IW21; assembly: GCF_041321145.1. Classification (NCBI taxonomy): domain Bacteria; kingdom Pseudomonadati; phylum Pseudomonadota; class Betaproteobacteria; order Burkholderiales; family Burkholderiaceae; genus Paraburkholderia; species Paraburkholderia sp. IW21. Next base: position 552,006 of record NZ_JBGGWA010000001.1, read on the forward strand.
ACGCTGCTTGGCGTGCCGGCGGGCGAGTTTCAGCTGCCGAAAGGACACCTGCAGCAGCGCGTGCAATTGCCCGCCGTGCCCGACGGCTTGCCCGCACAACTGCTCGCGCGGCGCCCCGACGTGGTGGCCGCCGAGTTCAGGGTGCTGGAAGCCTACAACCTGGTCGGCCAGGCCAAGCTCGCCCAACTGCCCACCATCAGCCTCACCGGTCACGGTGGCACCGCGAGTTTCGCACTGACCGATTTACTGAAGTCTTTCACGTTCGGCTTCCTGCCCAGCATCAACATTCCGCTGCTCGATCCTGGCGTGCGGGCTCACGTAAAAGTCACCCAAGCGCAATCGACGGTCGCCGAACAGCAATACCGCGTGGCCGTGATGGGCGCGTTCGAGGAAGTGGAAAACGCGCTGGTCAATCTGAATTCGCACAAGGCGCAGCGTGTGGAATTGCAGCAGGAGGTGTCGCATCTGCAAATCGTCGCCGATCAGATCCAGTCGCAATTGCGCCTCGGGGTGGTATCGCAGCTGGAAGTTTTCGAAACCGAACGGACCTTGCTGGAGGCGCAGCAGACGCTGCTTGCCAACCATCAACTGATTCTGTCCGACACGGTGTTGCTCTATAAGACGTTGGGCGGCGGATGGCCGAGCGTCGACGTGCAAACGGAAGTAAAGGAACACTGAGCTAATCCGAGACGCGGCGTGCAGCGCGGCGTATTTCGGCGGCGCAGCACATTCATTACCGATATAACCACCGACGATCTGGAAATTGACACTCGCCATGCGTGACTTAAAATCTGTAAGGAGCCGCTGTTCGCGGCGCCCGGTCGAACAACAGCGATCCGCCGTAGTCCCTCTCCCCGTTTCCGTCGCACTTCTCATCGCAACGGGTAAACGATTAGTGATCCAGATAAAATGACTGCAGGCGTTGCTCCGATTGCTGAGATGCACGCAACACTGGACGCTGCGTTCGACGTGGTGCTGTCGCCGGTTGCGTCCGCACAGCGTCCCGCACTCGACGGGATAAGGATCGTCGACAACCTCTTTGCAATCGGGCGCAGCGATGTACCGTTTATCGATTATCCGGCCGAGCGGATAACGCGCCTGTCGCGCCGTCATGCGCGGATTTTCACTGAACGCGGCGCCGTCTACGTGGCGGACCTCGGCAGCAAGAACGGCACGACGCTCAACGGCATTGCGGTACGGCAAACCCCTGCTCGGGTGCGTGCCGGAGACGAGTTGTGCTTTGGCGGCGAACTCTGCTATCGCGTGAGTATCGAACCGCGTGCGCGGATCGTCGTCGGCGCGAGCGCGCCGATTGCACCCGGCTTGCTGCTGGTGCCGCAGCGCGACGACCTTGGGCTTCAGCCGATCGACGTGCAGGCGTTTCCGTTTCTCGTCAGCAAGTCGGACGACGTCTTCGCGCGCTACAAGGAGCGCTATCCGCATCAGGTCAACTACATCTCGCGGCGCCACGCGCACATTTTTCTGAAGGCGGGCGAGCTCTACCTCGAAGACCTCGGCAGTACCAACGGCACATTCGTCGGTGGAAAGCGGCTCGATGAATCGGCACTGCCGCTGGTAGACGGCGATCTCATTGCATTTGGCGGCGACCACTTCGTCTACAGGGTGACGCTGAAAAAAGCCCCTGAAGTCGAGCCGACCGTGACCCAGCTATTTCTCAATCCCGCCGTCGACGATGCTGCCGATACCGACAAGACCACGTTCGTTGCCGCCGCGCATTCGTTCCTCGATATCTTTTGCGTCGACCCGGGGCTACAACGCGAAGACGAAGTCAACGTGGCGGCGCAGGCCGCGTCTGCGCACGTGAAGCGTGACACGCTGACACGCGGTGCCAGCGGGACGAACGGCACCCAAGGCACCCACGAAACGAACGCTGCAAACGGCACGCGCGCGGCGAAGGGCCGGCCGCAGCGTTGGCGCCTGCTCGCGGGCGAGCTCGGCAAAGCCTTTGCCGGCACCGATCGTACGATGGTGCGCCGCGCGGCGTGGTGGGGCGGCGCGGCCCTTGCCGTCATAGTGGCGATCGCGCTGACCCTCTACATGCGTGGCTCATCGGAGCGCGAGTTGAGAAACCTGCTGGCGAGCGGCGATTACACCAGCGCGGTCGCGTCGGCAAACGGCTACCTCGCGCGCCATCCCGCCGACACGAAAGTCAGCGCCCTGGCAAGCGAGGCGCTGCTGAAGGCGAAACTCCCCGGCTGGCTGAACACGCTGCAAAAGGCGCAGTTCGATCAGGCCGACGCGCTGCTCAAGGAGATGCGAGCGTTGAGTGCGAATAATGCGGACGCCGCATCGCTCATCGGTGAATTGCAATGGGTGGGGGACCTGGAGCGCTTCGTGGCGGGGCGCGGTGGGGTGGACGCGCCGATTCGCATGTACGCGGACGAAGCCACCATCAGCGACTTGCTGCAACGCTGGGACGACGACGCCAGGAGCCATCAACGCGCGCTCGACCGTATCGCCTCGTATGTGCCTGTTTTTGCGGAGCCGTATGCGCAGGCGCTTAGCCATCTGCGCAAACTGGAAAGCGACGACTCGGTGTACCTCGCCGCCATCGACCGCCTGAACGGGACGATCCGTACCGAGCTGGCGCGCGACAAACCCGACGCGCTGCCGGCCGTGCTCGACGATTATGCGCAGCGCTATCCGCGTCTCGCCGGGCTCGATCGCGTACGGGAAGATTTACGCCAGTACGCCGCTGTGCTGAATGCCGCGCTGAGTCGTCAATTGACACCGTTGCTCGCATTACTGAAAACGGTGCGCTTCAGCACGCCGCCGTTTCAGGCGCAGTTTCAGCAACTGGCCGAGAGCCGTCTGCCGTCGGCGGACGTCATTCAGCGTCATGACGCGGCGACCACAGCGTGGCAGCGCGGCGACACACAGCAGGCGCTGGCCGGTTTGCAGGCAATGCCTGCCGGCCCGTGGTCGGACGTGATCGCGGCGGAACTGGCGCACAAGAAAGCGCTGCTCGACCAGTTCGCCGACTTACAGAAGACGCGTGGCGGCAAGGATTACGACCAACGCTTGCTGTCGTTCTACGCCAGTCTCGATCCGACGGCGGACGCGTGGTTCGTGCAATCGATCCAGAAAGACGTAGCCGCCTTGCACGACAAAGCGCTGGCTCGCGCGCAAGACCTGCTGCTGCGCGCTCAAAGCCTGTGGAAACAATACCGGGCGAGTGGTTCGATCGGCGGCACGCAACGGCTCGAAGCGGGGATTTCGCCCGGCTTTCGCAGCGAGGCGCGTCTGCTTTCCGATGCGCAGACTGCCGCGCAACAAGGCATGCGCATCTATACACAACTGAAGGCGGATCATTCCGCCGACTTCGACCGTCTGCTGGCGGATGTCCAGGCCGAAGTGGATTTGCAGCGCCGCTCGTTGACCGAGCTGCGCATGGTGCTGGACCCCGGGCTGTTGAAGGCGAAGCTGGCGTTGATCGGAGGCGGGCAGAGTGAAGCGCGACAGTCACCCTAGACCGTTGTCGGAGGCGCTGGAGGACCACAGCGTCGAAGGCATTGCGATCCTGACCGCGGAACCGGTGCGGATTGCTCGCGCGCTGATCTGGGCGATGGTCGCGCTGGTGGTGGCCGGCTTGCTGTGGTCGTTCGTGGGCCGCGCGGATGTGATCGTCAGCGCGCAAGGCACGCTCTCGCCGGAATCGGAAGTGCGCCGCATCTATGCGCCGATCGACGGCGAGCTCGCGGATCTGTACATCGCCGAGGGGCAGCCCGTATCGAAGGGCGACGTGCTCGCGCGGCTGAATGCGCGCGGCGCGATCGAGGCGGCGAGCAACGCGCTGCAGGCGCAGCTCAAACTCGAAGACGCCGAGCGTGACTGGAAGCAGTTTCCCGAGAAGAAGGCGCTGATGGAGCGCAAGGCCGCTGCGCTGAAGGCCCAGATGGAGGTGCAAGCCCGTCTGCACGAAAACCGGGTATCCGAGGGCACGACCAAGCTCGCCGAAGGACAAAAGGCCGAACTCGACGAAGCGCGCAGCGTACTCGACAACGCTCGCCGCACGCGCGAGGCAGCGCGCCAGGAGTTGGACCGGTATTCGCGCCTGTTCGCGCAGCCGGGCGGCGGCGGGATCGCGGAGCTCCAGGTCGAGCAGAAACGAACCGCCGCGATGGAAGCGGACAACGCCTACCGCGTCGCGCAATCGAAACTCGCGGAACTGGATTTCCGCCTCAGCCACGAATACGCGCAAGCCAATGCGCAACTCGAGACCAGCGGGCAACAAACCACCGACCTGCAACTCCAGTACGACTCGGCAGTCCGCGACATCACGGACGCGGAAGACAAGTTGCGCCTGCAACTGCAAACTGCGCGCCTTGTATCGGAAGCCGCCGCGCGGATCCGCTTCGAGAACATCGACAAAGACAATTTCCTGCTGATCCTGGCGCCAGTGTCCGGCGTCATCACCGACGTGACGTCGACACAGCGCGGCGACAAGATCCAGGCGAACGCGCCACTCGGCGGCATTGCGCCAAAAGACGCGAAGCCCGTGCTGAAGATCGAAATCGCCGAACACGACCGTGCTTTTCTGCACGAAGGCCAGCCGGTGAAGCTGAAATTCAATGCGTTCCCGTATCAACGTTATGGCTTGATCAGCGGCACGCTCGCCTATATTTCGCCGGCCACCAAGCCGTCCTTGCAGGACAAGCAGCCGGTATACGAAGGCCGCGTCACGCTCGACAAGAACTATTACCAGATTGCCGGCACCCGCTATCCGCTGCGCTACGGCATGACGGCGAGCGCGGAAATCGTGGTGCGCGAGCGGCGCCTGATCGATCTGGGCCTCGATCCGTTCAGGCAGGTGGCGGGTTGACCATGCAGATCACACGTCAAATAAAGGAGCGGATGACATGACCGCGATAGTGCGAATCGATGACGAAGTGGTGGACGTTTCGGAGTTCATTCGTCTTCTGAAATTGACCGGCCAGTTCGATAGCCTGATCGAGCAGATCGTGCGCGACAAGCTTACGGTGCATGCGGCCAAAAAGCAGGGCGTTACCGTCACCGCGGACGAAATCCAGCAGCGCGCCGATCAGTTCCGCCGCGTGCGCGGTTTGCATCGCGCAACCGATATGAATCAATACCTCGACGCGCTCAGTGTGAGTCTCGACGAGTTCGAGGCGTTCATCACGGATGGACTGTATCAGGAAAAGATGCTCGACGAGGTCGGCAACGAGGCCGCGATAAAGGACTACTTCGCGCTGAATTCGCCGAAGTTCGACGCGATCGAGGTGAGCCATATCGTGCTCGACAGCGAGGGCAAGGCGAAGGAAATGATGTCGTACCTGCACGACGATCCCGACAGCTTTGCGGACATGGCGCGCGAGCATTCGATTGCGGATACGCGAGAAGCCGGCGGCGTGATCGGCAAAGTGTTGCGTGGATCGTTGAAGCCGGACATCGAGGCGAAGATTTTCAACGCGGCGGTGGGCGATCTGCTTGGGCCGTTTCCCTCTGCGGATCGCTCGTGCTTCGAGATTTTCGCCGTGACGGCGAAATATCCGGCGACGCTCGACGCGGATGTGGCCGCCGAAATCAGGCGTCTGCTGCGTGAGAGCTGGTTGATCGCACGCGCTCAGGAACATGTGATCGAAGCGCGCTAGCCGGTACACCGCATCGCGCCACGACGAAACGAAGCGAAGAAGCGTAAAGCAAAGCCGAACCGAGGTCCGCAAGCTCATGGATGCACCCCAGACCGCACCCTCCGCTGCCGAGTTTCTCACCTCGGTGGAAATCCTCTCGCCGTTTTCTCGCGACGAGATCGAGCGTCTTGCCGAATATGCGCAAGCGCGCTTCTATTCGTTCGGCGAGACGGTGTGCTCGGCGGGCGAGACGGCTGACGGGTTGTACGTGGTTCGCTCGGGCTCGGTACGCATCTTCACCGAGGAACACGGCAAGGAAACCAGCGTGGGCGTGCGCAAGACCGGCGAGATCTTTGCCGACATTGCGATGTTGCGCTCGTATGTGCATGAGGCGTCAGTGCGGGCGTCCGCGAAAACCGAGTTGCTGTTCATCCCGCGCGCCGCGATCGAACCGGTGATCGGCGGCAATCAGGCAGCGTTGGCGTTTATCGCGAGCTATGTGGCGATCAGTTCGGCCGGCGGCTTCGTCGCGCAGTTGTTCGATCTGCGCGGCAAGCTCAACAAGGCGGAACTCGAAGAATATGTGCGCAGCGTCGGCGTGAAACGCGTGGCTGCCGGCAAGGAAATCCTCAAGCAGGACGGACGCGACGACCGGCGGCTCTACGTGGTGCGGCAGGGCGGCGTGCGCATCGTCCGTCAGGAGGAGGGCCACGATTACACGCTCGCGACGCTCGGCGAAGGGGAGATTTTCGGCGAGAAAGCGTGTTTGATGCGCCAGGAGCAGATGGCGTCGGTGGTGGCGACAACCGATACGCGGCTGCTGGTGATTCCCGAGCGCACTGTCCATTTCATCCTCGAACGCAATCCGAAACTGCGTGAAGTACTGGATGAGCGGATTCGCTACGGCGACCGCGAGTTGCAACGGCAAAAGCGTCTCGAACAGCGGCGCAAGCTGCCGCTGATGCTCGATCTCCAGACCAAACCCGAATTCGGCGAGAAAGTCATCAAGCGCTTTGCGCTGGTCGAACAGGCTGAAGAAATGGATTGCGGCGCGGCGTGTCTTGCGATGGTGTGCCGTCACTACAGCATTCCGATGACGCTCGGCAAGCTGCGCGAACTCGCCAACGTCACGACCCAGGGCGCCACGCTCGACAGTCTCGCTCGCGCCGGTGAATCGCTCGGTTTTACCGCACGCGGCGTGCAATGCACATTTGATTCGTTGCGCGGCTTCGATCTGCCTTTCATCGTGCATTGGGAGGGATACCACTACGTGGTGGTGTACGGGCTTTCGAAGGAATACGTGTGGGTCGCCGACCCGGCACTCGGTTTCAGAAAATTGACGGTTGAGGATTTCGAACGCGGTTGGAGCGGCACCTGTCTGCTATTTACCGGCGGCCCGAATCTGTTGCAGATGTCGGCTGCGCGTTCGCCCTGGATACGCTTTGTCGGCTATCTCCGGCCGTACAAAAAGATTCTCGGCCACCTTTTCCTTGCCACCTTCGTGATTCAGGTGCTCGGTGTGATTCCGCCGCTGATTATCCAGAACATTCTCGACGGCGTGATCGTGCATCAGAACGTCAGCCTGCTGCATCTGCTGATCGGCGGGTTGATCATCGCCAACGTATTTTCGCAATTGATGTCGTCGATTCGCGCGTATCTGGCGAATTTCATGGTGCGCAACATGGACTTCGCGATGATGTCGCAGTTCTTCAAGCACACCATGTCGCTGCCGTTCTCGTTCTTCGCCAAGCGCAAGACCGGCGACATTTTCGCGCGTTTCCAGGAAAACCAGACGATCCGCGCCTTCCTCACGGAATCCACCGTCACCACGGCGCTCAATCTGCTGATGGTGTTCATCTACTTCACGATCATGTTCGTCTACAACGTGAAGATGACGCTGGTGCTGATCGCCTTCGTGATCCCGATCATGGCGCTCACCGCGCTGGCCACGCCGAAGATCAAGAACTATGCGCGTGAGGTATTCACTGCTTCGACGGAATCGAAATCATTTCTGATGGAAGCGCTCGCCGGTGTCGAGACCATCAAAGGCATGGGCATCGAGCGGCCGGTGCGGTTGCGCTGGGAGAAGAAGTACGCGAAGGCGCTCGAAGTGCAATATCGCGCGCATGCCTTCAGCATTCTCGTTGGGCTCGGCAGCCAGTTGCTGAACGCGGCGACGACGATCGCGATTCTCTGGGTCGGCGCGAATCTGGTGCTGGCGCGCGAAATGACCATTGGTCAGCTGATCGCATTCAACGCGTTCATGGGCAGCGTATTGGGCCCGCTGATGGGACTGGTGGGCTTGTGGAGCATGTTGAACGACGCGGGCGTGGCAATGGAACGTCTCGGCGATGTACTCGATATCGAGCCGGAACAGAAGCCGCAGGATTTGCCCTCACGTGTGATGCTGCCTGAACTGCAAGGCGAAATCAGCCTCAACGGCGTCTATTTTCGCTACGGGGACAATGATTCGGCGTATGTGCTGGAAAATATCAGCTTCGATATCAAGCCCGGCGAACTGGTGGCGATCGTGGGCCGCAGCGGTTCCGGCAAGACGACGCTCGCCAAGCTGCTGGTCGGCTTCTACGCGCCGACCGAGGGCAAGATGACCATCGACGGCTACGACCTTGGCGTGGTCGATAAAGCCTATTACCGCGCGCAGATTGGCTATGTGATGCAGAGCAATCTGCTGTTCTCCGGCACGATTGCGGAGAACATTGCAAGCGGCGACGACGCGCCCGAACGGCGCCGCATCGAGGAAGTCGCGAAGATGGCCGACGCGCACGCGTTCATCAGCAAGATGCCGCTCGGCTACGAGCAGATTGTCGGCGAACGCGGCATTGGTCTATCCGGCGGACAGATCCAGCGACTGTGCATCGCGCGGGCGTTGTATCACGACCCGCGTCTGCTGGTATTCGACGAAGCGACCTCGGCGCTGGACTCGCAATCCGAAAGCAATATTCTCGGCAACATGCACGACATCCTGAAGGGCCGAACGGCGGTGATCATTGCGCATCGGCTCAGCACCATCATGCGTGCGGACAAGATTCTAGTGCTGTACGAGGGTGCGATTGTCGAGCAGGGCCGGCACGAAGAACTGGTTCAGCGCGGCGGTATGTACTACCAGCTCGTCCAGAAACAGTTGAGCGCCTGATGATGAAGATACTCGACCAGATTGAAGAGGCCAGCCCGGCGATTTCGTACGCGGGCCTGATCGAGCGGATCGAGATTTTGCGCTCGACGCTGCGCTGGTCATCGCGGCTCGAGCGCGCCGACATCGACAAGCTGCTGAGGCAAGCCACCTCGTTACGTGATGAGGTCATGCAGCTCTCGCACAAGGAGCGCTTCGTGCAGGCCGCAACGGCCGCGGAACCTGCGACTGCGGATCAATCGCGTGGCGCGCGCAGAAAGGCATTACTCGAGCGCAGTTTCATTTTCGAGGGGACATTCGGCGACAATCCGCGTTTGCTCGAATCGCTCGAAATCGCCGAGAAAGCGGCGCCGACCGATTTGCCGGTGTTGATCGACGGTGAAAGCGGCACCGGCAAGGAGCTGATGGCGAAGGTCATTCACGCGAATGGCGGGCGGTCGGACAAGCCGTTTATCTCGGTCAACTGCGGCGCGATTCCGGACAATCTGTTGGAGTCGGAACTGTTCGGTCATCGCAAGGGCGCGTTCACGGGCGCCTCGAATGACCGCAAGGGAAAATTCGAAAGCGCGCATACCGGCACGATCTTTCTGGACGAAATCGGCGAGTTGCCGCTGGCGGGGCAGGTGAAACTACTGCGCGTACTGGAAGCACACGAGATTCAGCGCGTGGGTTCCGACGAAACGATTGCCGTCGACACGCGCATTGTCGCGGCGACCAATCGCAATCTGCGGCAACTCAGCGAAGAGGGAAAATTTCGCGAGGATCTGTTCTATCGGCTCAGCGTGATTCACGTCACGCTGCCGCCATTGCGCGAGAGACGCGATGAGATACCGCTGCTGATTGCATGGTTCGGCGACGAGGCCGCCGGTACCTTGAAACGCAGACCTGTCAGATTGACGCCGCGTCTGCGGGATTTTCTGCTGAACTATGCCTTTCCAGGCAATATCCGCGAATTGCGCAACGTGATGTATCGCGTGTCGTGTCTGGCCGGTGAGATGGCGGATATCGATCATCTGCCGGTGGACATGCGGCCGGCCGCCCCCGGTTCGGCCGCGGCTTTTTCCAACGCACCCGCTGCGACGGGGCAGGAGCAAATCAGCGTGGCGAACCTGATGTCGCTGAGCGACGCCAAGCGCGCCGCGAGCGACGACGCCGAAAAAGCCTTCCTGGAACGAGGACTTCGCGAAGTGAGCGGCACGGTTGCCGAACTGGCCCGTCGCATCGACATGAACCGCTCGCATCTGCAAATGCTCTTGAAGAAGCACGGCCTGCATTCAAAGGATTTCCGCAATCGGAACGCGCCACCCACCGGGAGAAACGGCGCTGAGGAAAGCGACGAAGCAGACGGCGATAGCTGATGTCGCGTGCCTATAGCACGTTCAAGGCGCCGGGTTCAGCAAGGTTTTGTCGGACGCGTAAGCGTCTTGCGCCTGCACTACCACGGCGGTGATGTTGTCCCGCCCGCCGTGCGCAATGGCCCGTTCAATCAACTCTGCGGACGCATGCTCGCACGCCACGGTGCTCAGCACCTCAAGTATTTCCGCATCGCTGACTTCGTTGCTCAGGCCGTCGCTGCATAGCAGGAAAACATCGCCGTCCACGACTTCGATCACATCCTCTTCAAGGTCGAGCACATCCGTTGCACCGACCGCGCGCGTGATCATATGCTGCGCCGGATGATGCCGCGCCTCTTCTTCGGTAATGACGCCAAGCGACTTCAGTTCTTCCACCTGACTGTGATCGCGCGTCAGTTGCCGCAATTGCCCTTGACGGTGCAGATAGAGCCGGCTGTCGCCGGCCCAGAGATAGCCGCAGAAGCGGTCGCACGCAAGCAGCACGATTATCGTGCTGCCGATCCGTTGCACCTGGCGGCGCGCGGCTTCTTCCCTGAGTTGGCGGTTAGCCTGTTGCAGCCTCGCCCGCGCGTCGGCGAGCGTGGTTTTCATGCTGAGCGGAGGCGCGAGCCGGCTCAATGCGTCGACTACCAGCCGGCTCGCCAGATCGCCGACCGCATGCCCGCCCATGCCATCGGCGACGGCCCAGCGTCCGGGTTCGGGCTGGTCGAGGCAGGCATCTTCGTTGATTTCACGGACGCGTCCGGCGTCTGAACGCGCGGACGACGTCCATCGAAATGGGCTCGTACAGGTCACAAGGGCTGCACCGTATCGTTTCTGCTGCGTGCGTCAGGGGAGACATTGATGTTCGAGTTCGCGCCGGTATTGCGGACATCGACTGACTGGAACGTGTTGATCATCTGGTTAGCATAGAAGTTGTTCGAGATATCGTACAGGTTGACAACCGGTCCGATGCTCGGCGTATCCCGCACATAGGGCTGAATCCAGCCGTACACCCATGGCGCACCGCCGCCGCCGCGGATCGCCGCCATCGCTTTACGGTCGAGCGCGAGGTTCAGCGTGAGGTCGTTCACTGTGATGGAAGCCATGTCGATCTCCGGTTGGCCGCGCACTCCGGGCGCGCGGTTTAAAAGGAATTGGACGTGATAGTGCAAATGCCATGCCAATCTGCGGCTCGCGCGCGCGCTTTTTCGTAACGCGTTGATTGCGCGGCGATTCCGTGCTTTGGCGCTCGCAGCATGTAAGCATGCGGACGGATAGAGGTCGGCGTGCAGCCAACAATCGCGGGTTTGGAGCGTTGTGGCACCCAACACATTGGATCGGGTCGCTGACTCTGCTGAATAGCGTCGCGGGCGCTCACCCCATGCTCGAAAATGATCGCCATGTGCCAACACATCGGCGCAAATTCTGTCGGCTCCCAACGGACACCTGCCTCGTTCCAAACGCCTCGCCATTCCTGCCAGCCCTTTAAATAAAGGCTTTTCCGCACATGGCCCGGATGATGCAAAAGATCTCGCAACGGTGTTGGATATTGAAGCGAGGCCAGCCATGAACACGAACCTTCTCGAGACGAGCAGCGAAGCTTGCAACGACGCCTCGACCATCGACCTGCCGATCGGCGCGCATCTCGTCACGCAACGGCGCGGTTATGAACACCATGGCATTTACGTGGGCAATGGCCGTGTGGTTCATTACGCGGGCTTTGCGGGTTCTGCTCATCGCGGTCCGGTGGAGGAAGTGGAATTAAACCGCTTCGCCGCCGGTCATCCTTTGACGATCCGCACGACACCGTGCGCTCGCTACGTCGGCGACGAAGCCGTGCGCCGCGCGCGCTCCCGTCTCGGCGAAAACCGCTACCGCCTGCTGACGAACAACTGCGAGCACTTCTGCGCATGGTGCCTGCTCGGCGAAAGCCGCAGCGAACAGGTGCATTGCTGCTTGCGGCATCCGCGCGCCGGCGTGCACGCGCTGGTGTGTCTCGTGAAGGCTTTTGTCGAAAGCGGTGCGAGGGATCGTCAGGTTGGCGCGCAACTTGCCTGAGCGAGTGGAAACGGAATCAAGGATTCAAAGCGTTAAGGATTCGAGGAGAACATCATGGTTGCCGCAGAAAAGACCTTGCACTGGGCCGTCGATAAATGGCTCGCGCCGACACCGTCGATGCCCGCGCGTGTCGTACGGTTTTGCCACCGCGCGTCGCAACATCAGCGCTATGTCTGCGTGGAAGCATTGCGGCCGGGCGGCTTGCTGTCGATCTTCTTCTTCCGTCACGACGACGGCTCATGGAACGTGTTCCCGCCACAAGCCGAGCGGCCCGCGATGAATGGCCATCGGCGCGCGGCGGTTTGCTAGCTTTACGCGTGCGAGGCCGCTTCCTTGACGATCCACTGACTGAACAGCAGCATCGCCGATGTCATCGGCTTGCCCTTCAACGCCGTCAGCCAGTAGCTGCCGGCATGAACTTTCACCTCGAACGGGCGCACCAGTCGGCCAGTGTTGATCTCGTGATCGAACATCAGCGCCGGCGCCAGCGCAATGCCCGCACCCTGCATGGCCGCTTCCACCATCAGCCGGGACGAATCGAACACCGGCCCGCGAATCGGCCGTGGCGGAATGCCGGCGGCCGCGAACCAGCTCATCCAGTCGTCGACGCGATATGAACGCAGCAAGGTTTCGTTGGCGAGATCGGTGGGCTCGGACAGACGCTCGGCGATTTCAGGCGCACATAGAATCGCGAGCGGCGCGTCGAGCAACCGGGTGGCGAGCGAGCCGGGCCAGGTGCCGTCGCCGAATCGAATCGCGAAGTCGAGGCCTTCGGTGGCGAGATCGACGAGATTGTTGTTCGTCAGCAGCCGTAGTTCGACAAACGGATGCGCGTCGCGAAACGACTTGAGGCGCGGCATCAGCCATCCCACCGCAAAGGTCCCCACCACGCCGACCGTCAGGACCTCGTGAAAGTGGCCGCCGTCGAACTGCTTGAGCACGGCCTCGATACGATCGAACGCATCGGTCAGGACGGGGCGTAGCGCGAGGCCTTCGTCGGTCATGACGAGTCCGCGCGGCAGACGTTTGAAAAGGGCGGTCCCCAGGCGCTCCTCCAGCGTTCTGACCTGCTGGCTGACGGCCGCCTGGGTGACGTTCAATTCAAGCGCGGCGCGCGTGAAGCTCAAATGCCGCGCGGACGATTCGAAGGCGCGCAGCGCGTTTAGCGGGAGGTACGGTCTCATGGGGAAGAAATAAGATTTTCTCGTGAGTCGACTAACTTATCATCGTTTGTCAGCCGCGGACGAAAAACCGATCGTTGCGGCTTCACATGTGGGCCGGCGCTCGTGGTGGTCTACTTCACCGGGACGAGCGGCCGCGCGGCGCGCCGCAATGCGGCAATCGCACACGTCGGGGCGCTGGTGGCGGCGTCGGTCTGAAGGTTGAAGTGATGAGAAAAAATAAAATTGCTACGTCAGTGCAAGGCAGGCTGCTGACTGCTTCGTCCGTCGAAACCTCACCTGTTTCATTTCCATCACATGACTGATCCTGTGAATTCGGTAGAGGGATAAACGGTTTCATTGCCGTTCGAGCGCAGAACGAGCCGCACCGAATACTGATAGCAGGCGTAGCGCCCGATAAAGTGGCTCAACACATCGCCAAATAGCACCACGTCGCCCGGGCCGGCGAAACCTGCGGGATCGATTTCCACGTGAATGCCGAACTCCCGCAACACGTAACCTTTCCTGATGACCCGCCCCGGTTCAATCCACACCTCGCGAATCGCCTCGATGCGACTGGCGTTGTCGTCCTGCCCGGTCCAGTCGTACAGCGCAAGCACGCCACGCAGCACGTCCGTGTTCAGCACGTCGAACTCCCGGCCGGAGAAGTGCGAGATGACCTGCCACTGGTACTGTCTGTCTCGCGGCGGGTAGAACGGTGTCGTCGGCTGCGTCAGGTTGCGCACGCTGCCGATACCACCTGCGCTTAAGACGGGCGTCGTGATCGCCGACTCGCGAAGCGCCATGCGCGGCAACATGCCATTGTTCGCCAGCACGCGCACCGCTACATGCTTGTCGGGCACCGTGCCGAATTCCTCCCCGGCTGCTCTCCCGACTGTTTCCCTGCCTCTGTCCCACACGTGGCCACCCAGCGTGATCCACATCTGGCGTCCGCCCGCCACGCCATAGTCCATTGACGTATGGAAATACCGCTCGGCCGCTTCGTGGCGCAGCATCCCGCCATGGTGCCGGAACGTCCTGAAGGGCTCGTAGGCGTGCTGCTCCGCGCTTTCCAGGTCGGCGGCGACAACCGATAGCACCTGGTATGGCTCGATATGCTTGCCATCGGCGGCCGGAGGGAGCACCGGGTAGTCGCGATCATGCGCGTTCGGTTGCAGCGGCTGCGCGTCGATCTCGAACAGGTTGATCACCGGTGTGCAGAAGAGCCGGATGTGGTCCGCGTCGAACGTGACGTCGCTGGCGAGTCGCCCATTCAGCGTGATCTCGAATTCGAGACGCGTCTCACCGTCAGGCACGCTCTTCGCATCGAAGCCGCACAGGTCTACGAAATGGTATTTCTCGGGGAACGTGAAGTATTCGAGCATCGTCTGCTCGCGATCCAGTTCCCGGTTGGGCCGCCCGTTTTCGGCTGGCCACAGCCTGGATCCGGGCCCAAAGCCGACCGCCTCGATCGTCATGCGCGGCTGCGGCTGCACGCGGCCCTCGTGAGTCTGCGGCATGCGTACCCCGATCGCGTCCACCTGGCGCGTGAACGCCGCATAGAGCGCCGAAGCGGTGGGCCGGTCGCCGTGCAGATACAGGCGGATACGCGACAGGTCATCGAGTGAGCGCCGGTCGACGTGCTGCAATTCGAACGCGATACGAATTACCGTGCGGCCGTCCGCGCGCACCGCCGGGCCAGCCTCATGCACGCGCAGCGGCAGCAGGCGCACTGACTGTGTGGTGCGGTAGATACAGACGGTACCCTCCGGCCCGACCGGACTGGAGCGTACCTGCAGGCCCGCAATCAGCGTATCGGGTGCGCGTGCGGCATCCAGGCGCGGCACGCATTCAAGGATCGCCAGCGAAGGGATCGTGCGCCCGGCGTGTGGCCACACGTTGTCGATCAGTGGGTTGGTGATCTCCGGCAGTGCGTCATCGAGCTTCATGCGCAGCCGTCCCATCAGGAATGCGAAGCCCTGGTAAAGCCGTTCTACGCTATCCTCGCGCGCACCTAGACCGGTCAGGCCCAATCTGCGCGCCGTATCAGGATGTTCTGCCGAGAACGCCTTGCTCGCTTCGTGAAGATAGCGCATCTCAGCTTCGTAATATTTCAGATGCGGTTTGTCCTGGTCACTCATTGCATCATCTCTGGCGGCAAGGGTGGAAGCGCCGGCACCGATCCTGCCTTGCCAACAATAAAAATTCGCTCAGGCATCCTGACGCCGCGCAGCTTCAGCAGATCGAGTGGCCCGGCGCCAACCTGCGTGCGCAGCACGTAGCGCAGCGGCGCGGCATCCGGCTGGTTCCACGTCAGTTCGTATCGTGTGCTGTCGAGCGGCTTGATATCGGCTCTCGACAGCAGTCGCAGGAAGGCCCAGTCGCCCGTTGCGTCGAACGCCTGGCGCAAGCCGGCGTTGACCATCTGCCACATCAGGGCCGCCCGCCCGTTCAGGCCGTTGCCGGGCCATGTGAGCGTCGTCCACGATTCCTGCTGGTTGAAGTAGACAAGCGGCGTGCCGTCGACGGTGAGTTCCGTGCGGGTCACGCTAACCGACGGCAGCGCCATGATTTCGAAGCGATAACCGGCGTCGCCCTGCGCATACAACTGTGCGCCGAGCATCGAGAGTTGCCGGATCGACGCGAGGAATTTCGGATCGAATTGCAGCGCCTGCGGAGCCAGCTCGTTGGGCACCCACTGGTCGCCCTGCTGCTTGAGCACGCCCGCCAGTTGCGTGGTGATGAATCGGTCGATCAGTCCGGTGTCCGGGCGCACGTACCGTCCAAGCTCGGCGAAGGATGCGTCGGCATTGGTGTCGAAGAACGGATAGCGGCCATTCATGGCCGCGGTGAACGGCGTGGCAACGCTTGCACGCCACGCTTCGTTCAGGCTGGCCGCGGCTGGTTGCAGGATGGTTTCCCACGAGGTGTCCAGCGGCCGGGCAAACAGCGCATCGCCGAAGCCGGCCCACGCGGTGCCGAGGCTCGCTGCGGTGAGCGCGGCGTCGTCGCGTGCCTGCGCGAGTTCCGACAGCTTGCCCTGGAACACGGCCTGTGCGAGCGAGCGGGCCATTGCCTGCGCGTCAGGACTCGCGGCGATCTGCTGCAGCTTCAGCCGCATCGCGGTCGCCACTGTCAGGTAGTGCCCGAGGCTCATGCCGCCAAGCGCCGTAGGGGCAGCAGCACGCGTGCCGCCCGTTCCGGTTGCATCAATGTCGCCCATCAGCGCGAGCAGCGGCCCGAACGGCTTGTCGAGCGGATTGAGGACTGGTGCCTGGGCTTTGTCATCGCTGCCGACGCCACGCAGGACGTCCCTTTGGGGGATCAGGCTTTGGGCCTTGCGCACCAGCGTATCAGCTAGCGCCTGGGATGGGCGGCCAGCCTGCGCCTGGTATTGGATGGATTTCATCAGCGCAATGAGCGGCGAGGTCTGTGCGTCCGCGAGACGGGTAAGCTGGTCGATCGCACCGTTCAGGTTCGCCGCACGCTGCCACTGGATGCTGTTGAGCATGCCCTGCCATGCGGCGGTGTATTCTGCGAAATACCGCGCCGTGAGCCGCTGTTTCAGATCTTCGCTGGCGCGTTTCTCGTCAAGGGCCTCTACGGTCGTGACCGCTCCCTGCACGACAGCGGCGTTCACGGATTGCGCCGGCCCATCATTTGACAGTACCCAGTCACCGCCCCCATGTCGCTCGCCCGCGGCCTTGTTGATCGTTTCGGCGATCATGCCGTCCCACGCCGCGCGGGTGTAGATGCCTGGCACGCTCTGCGTAGTCGCGAAGAGCCCGCGTGCGTCCGCGCCGCTCAGCAGCGTGCCGAGCGATGCGTCCGCGTACTTGCCCTTCGCATCGTCGAGGATGTTCTGATAAACCGTGTCGTCAGCGTTCTCGAGACCGATCTGGTTCGCGAGCGAATTGCGCGCGGTGGTCACGATCGGGGACGATGCCTCGATGCGCCATTCCGGGTGCGCCTCCAGGTGCTCTGAGTAAAAGCTGGCGAGACGCTGGGAGGTATCGAGCCACGCTCCGGCCGACATGGCGGCGGGTGCAGGCCATGCGCTCACGATCTGGTTTTTCAGGAACGCAGGGTCGGTGCGGCGTGGGTCGGCCAGCATCAGGTACGCCTTCAGCGTGTTATAGCCATGCCGCTGCGTATCGTGGCTCTGCAGCGTGTCGGCGCGCACCTCAGCGACATTTGTTAGGAATGCTTCGAGCGCTTGTACGACCGGGCGTTGCAGGTTACGGGTGGCAACTGTGCGGTATGGCTGCCAGAGCGCACCGAGGATGTCGTTGTTGCGGTTCAGGCCCGCGTGCAGGTACCACGGTGCGCCGTGCTGCTGGCGATACTCGAGCATTTCGATCTGTTGTTGCAGCGCGAGCTGGGCCCGCAGTGCTGCCGGTGTGCCGGGTGCGGCTGCAAGCGCCGCGTCGGACGCCGCCTGTGCGTCGTGGATCAGATGCCGGTTGCCGATAGCCGAGATCGTCATTGCCACGCACCAGCCGATCGCCAGTGCCATGACAAGTGCGGCCAGCGCATTGGGCCAGTAAAAGCCGACGCGTTTGCCGTTCAGGCGACGCACGTCGCGCACGATTTCTTGCCAGGTGGGCAGCAGCGAGGCCGGTTGTACTCGCAGCGTCATGCTGGTGACGCCGGTCATGCCGGTCGAAGCGACCTGGATCGAGGCAGCCACGGCGGGCGTGACGACCGGTGTTGCACCCGGGCGGCTCGCCTCGAACACCGGCGCGAACATCACGCCCGCGAACGGGGCGCGGAGCCATTTCGAGGCGATCAGATTCTCCAGTCCCGTGACAATGCGCTCCTGCTGGTCACCGATGTACTTCGATACCTGCGCAAGGTAACGAATGCGCGTTGACTCCCCGCACAGCTGCACGCCCATCGTTCCCGTCTGCTGTTCGAGCATGGTGAGTTGATCTTTCAGTTCGTGGGCCGAACTCTTATCTGCGCGGTTGGGCGAGCCCGAGATCAGCGTGCCAATGGCCTGGAATTTCTCGGGCTGGTTACCGTTCGCCGGCACAGCATGCAGGAACGTGATGGGCGCGGCCCACCCAAGATCCGTCGCGATTCCGGCGAGCGAGCGTGGCAGTTCGGCGTCGGGCCGGATGTCCCCACCTGTTTGCGTGATCTGAACCACGCCGTCGACCGGACGCCTGTGCCGTAGCTGCCGGACCTGTCTGCGCCACAGTGCGGCATCGATACCGTCGGGTGCCGCATGCACGAGGATGGCATCGGCGATATGCATTACGCCGGCCTGTTTGAGGCCGGGCGCGGTCGTTTCGATCAATGTGTCGGCGCCGCTCACCAGAAGCCAGGGCATCCGGTAGCGCCAGAACCAGCCGTGAACGGTGCGCAGTTCCTCAGACAGGTATTGCAGGCGCACGTCGCGTTTCAGCGCCGCAATCGCCTCGTCGGCTTTCGGCTGATCGCCGGTCTCCTGGCGAAACAACCGGGCCGCCATGCTGTACGCGCCGAATCCCAGCGCGGCCAGATGCAGGATCACGACCGCAAGGAGTGCTGCAAGAATCCCTAGCGATGCGGTCTTCCTGGCATCGAGCGTCGTGAAATTGAGCAGCTCGCCCTTGAACCAGACCAGCCCAAGCGCGAGCCCGGCCAGCACGACGGCGGCCACGATTAGCCCCCATATGGCGAGGTTCCCCGATGCGTCGGTGGGCTCGTCGCGCAATGCGAGTGTCTTGAGGTTATTCGTCGGATTCGTCATGCGGCGAAGTGGACCGTTGCGGGGCTGACGTAAAGGATCGCGGCCTGCGCGGTTTGCGTGTGCTGAGGGGTGTGAAGGATCAGGTGCGGGCCACTCGCCGCCGATTCGACTGCCGCGGCGATTGATAGCCAGCCGCCTGCTGCGCCCGAGCGACCGATCAGACTGTCAGGGCGTCGCTGCGTTTCCAGCTTTGTGACGCCAGCGAGCGAAGCTTTGCCGAGTGCGGCTAGTAGGTCTGTTTCGTGCGAGGCGTCCAGGCCGCTGATCCAGGCGGGATTGACGGTTGGAGCATCGGCGTTGCCCCATAACACGGCGTTCGCGAGTACATCGGTGAGCGTATCCAGTTCGCCTGCGACGGGGCGGTGCAGGGTCGCGATGACCTTGACCGGCTCGGGTAAGACGAACACACCGGGGGCGAGCAGGACGGCGATGCCGCCTTCGGTGCTGCCGGCAATCGGCGCATCATGCCACTCCGCGGCGACGACAAGCAGCGGGTGTTTCTCACTCGCATCGAGCCATGCGTCGGCCACCAGCAGGCTGTCTGTAGCCGGTACCGCCTGACATTGAAGAGCAGGCAAGCCCACCATGCGCAGCGCATCGCGGACCTGCTGTTCACATTTCTCCGCTTCGGCGGGCGAGGCCAGCACATGGACCTTCGGCCAGTAAATCGGCTCGTACTGCGATAGCGCGTTCAGACTGACGGTCAGCGGCTCAAGTGCCCGACGGATCAGATGGACCGTCGAGGAAACCAGGGTCTGCGTTGATACATGGGTTCCGCTCTCATCGTGTACGGCTTCGTGTTGTAGCGTTTCTGCTTCTATTGCCGGGCTATCGAGTTGCGGATCGTTATCGGCAAAACGGTTGTGCAGGATCGTCCCTGGACCGTTGCGCGGCGCCTGCATTTTCGGCAGGGGCTTCGCTGCCGCGATTGCGCCGGTGAGACTCGTGCCGTCAAGCGGCAGGCAATAGCCCACGCCCAGCACCTGCAGCGGTTGCTGCGCATAGCGCACGCGGCTGTTGAGCCATTTGCTCCGGTGCATGTTCCAGTAATGCGCCCGGAACCACAATGCTTCGTATCCTGCGCGCGCAATGCCCAGCGTGATAAAAAACAGGCCATTGGGGATACCCAGCACGCAAAACCAGAACCATGGCCCGCTCGCGGATGTGCGTGCCGGCCACAGCAGCAACGCCACCGCTGAGCCAATTCCGTTGCACAGGATCCACCCGATAAGCCATGGGACAAGACGCGGCCTGTTCGTCGGGTAGGCACGCGGCGGTCCCGCGGGCGACAGATCGACCGGCATCGTCAGGCGATGTTAACGTTCTGCAGTGACGACAGCAATCGGCAGCCGCACGCGCAACGGTGGTAGTGCATCGCGATCGGCTTACCGCCCTTGCCGGGAAACGACGCGTTGCCTTCGGCAATAGTCGTCTTTCCATGCAGTGCACAGAGCGCTTCGTCACCCAGGCACGCGAGGAGCTTATCCATGAACATCATTTCTGATGAGGCGGTCGTCACCTCACCGCCGTTTTCCAGTTTGTCACCTTGACGAATCGGGGATGGCATCAATTCTCTTCTTCTACAGATCGTTGAGTAGTATCGCGTCACTGATTGACAGGGGCACCTGGCGGCACGGGTTTGGATCCCGAGGTTCCAACAAATTCGACGCTGCGAAGGATGTCAAGAACGTACGGGAGCATATTTCCGTTAGGATCGCTGAGGTACATAACGGGTTCTTCGCCACACACCGCCGTGGTTTCGTGAAAAATGCAGAATGACAGGTAGCGTTGGCGCCGCGCGGGATCGCCATCCCGATCGTCCTGGATCAAATAGAATCCGTCCCCGTTGACCGCTTTCAGGTTATGCACCTTGGTGAATGTGTCCAGAAGCCTTGCATCGCTATCACTCTCAAAATAAGGAACCCACTCTTTTTTATCTTCGTCGTAGACAGCACCATGCTGGCGTGCGATCACCTCTTTGGAATTGTCGATCAAACTGGCACAAACGAAACTAACACCAAACTTCGACATCAGCGTTCGAACCGGCGGTTTGTCCGTCCAGTAAGATGCATTCAATGGCATTCCACTAGCCAGATGACCTTTTAAATAGTCCTTGACGCTGATAACACATTGTTCTCCCATGTCGACTACGAGTCTCGACGGCTCAATAGCTGAAAAAGTACTGTCTGTCGCGTACGAGTTGAGTGGGACGATTGCGAAAATTATCCCAATCAAAATTGCACGCAATCTGTCACGCATGCTCAATCCCTCCGTGGACTGCGTCCTTCAGGAAACCCCAATGAGAGAGCCCCTGACGCATCTGGAAATTTGACTTCTGCCAGCACCGCTAGTGCCTGTGCATATGCCACGCCGTCGGCGATCGCCCGTACGGGCTCCGTCTGTTCAGACGGGGCCAGGTGAATGCCGCAATGCGAACGGCGGTCAAACGCAATCGGGTAGGTGCCGTGATGGAGCAGTTCAAACTGCTCAACGGCCGCCATCATCGGATCGGGTTCCGTGGGGTCGGTGGACGTGATGCCGGCGGCAGGCAGGAATGGAGGGCTGATCACCATAACTTAGCGCGAGGACGGGTACAGGTCCGTTATTTTCCGAGCGCTTTCAGGCAGCGCCAGCAGGGGTGGATTCAGACCGTCAGGGCCTTCGAACGTGATCGACGCAGCCTTGATCCGGAATTCGCTCGGACAATGGACCACTATGCTGCCGTTCACTTTCGACGTAACGGTGACCTCGGCCACGCGGGTATCGTCGAGCGCATCCTGAAGATGGAATTCAAGCGCATCCGGTGGCGAGGCGAGCGTAGCGATCGAGAGATCAGGGTGTTGGGGGAGCCTGGCCTCCGGATGCTGCGGAACATTGTCCATGGTTGGCATGGCGGCAGTGAGGTCTCCGGTTTTTTAGGTGGCACGGTGCGCACGCACGTGGAAATGTGCAGGCCCTTGCGATTCGACCTGGTAAGGTTACCCGCCGCGACTAGCGAACGTCTATGAGACAAGCATGAGACAATTCCTAAATTGATAAATATTCGCACTTCTGATGGTTTTCCATTCTATTGCGGTATCAACGTGAGCCCCTCTTCCAGCAGAGCACCACAACGCCCTTCACTTGACGCGTGTCGATGGCGTAGGACGATCGCCGATAGAATTCCAGCGTTCCAGCGTTCCAGCGATGGTATGGGATGCTGCGCATCGCTCACGCGGTCATTGAGCCAGTTACGCCAGTGCATGTTTTAGAAATGCGTCCAGAACCACAATGCTTTGCATTCGGCGCGCGCAATGCCGAGCGTGAGAAGGAGCAGGGCGTTGGGCAGGCCCGCCACGCAGAACAAGAACCATGCACCGCTCGCGGGCGTACTCCACCGGCCCCATGATCAGCGCCACTGCGACACCAATCCCGCAGCACAGCACAGCACTTAGCCGATTAGCCACGGCACGAGCCGCGGCCTGTTCGTCGAGTAAGCACGAGGCGACGCACCCTCGCGACAGATCGACCGGCATCGTCAGGCGATACTCACGTTCTCCAGCGACGACAGTATTCGGCAGCCACACGCGCAACGGTGGTGGTGCATTGCGACTGGCTTGCCGTTCCGAACTGGAAACGACGCGTTGCCCTCGGCAATCGTCGCTTTTTTCCGTGCAGCGCGCAGAGCGCTTCGTCGCCTGGGCACGCCTGGACCTTATCCTTCATTAAAGCGAAGTGTCCAGAGCATGTCCATAAAGAGGTCATAGCTGAAGCCATTTTCCAGGCTAAGTTCACGCTTTCGTAGGAGACACACACCGTCTAACTGGGCCGTCATTCTGTCGTTGCCGACCATGACATGAACGCAGCGGTAGCGTGACGTGTATTCCTTCGTCGGTTTGCAGCGGCCGCGCGCTTTCGCGAACGTCTCCTCAGCGATCCAGCCATGCCAGTTGCTGCCTTGAATGGGTGATACGTCAGTTTTGGTTACCGGTACGCCACAATTCGACTCTTTGTATGCTGAGTATGGCGTCAGAGTCGGCACGGCCTCGCCGGATTTCACGCGGAACACGGCGTCACCCCCAGAAGCCATTTTTCTGTCGATACCGATGTCTTCGACCACGAAAGTAATGTTATCGCCACCACGGGAATTGAAATTCGGATCGTATTGAAAATCCATCTCCATGACGGCCTGGCTACCGTTTTTATATGAATTGGTGCAGCCAAACCCAATCGTTTGATCAGAGACACTTTTCAACGCTGGAGTATTCAACGACATGCCACATTGTTCCTCCACTTTTAGGTCGGTACGATTGGTTCCGATGCTATGGAGGGGGGCAGCATCAGTTGCCGATTGCGCGTAGGCTATCGAGTATAAGAGTAGTCCAGTTGCCACGATAATACGGTGAATCATTGGGTATTCTCCGTTTGGCGCACCAGTCCCGCTTCTGTTGGCATGCTCGGACTATCGCCGAGAATAAAATAGGCATAACGGAAAAAATGCTGACGGGCGGGCAAACCGCCTGCACTGCCAACTAAGCTGAAACAGGCCTGAACGTGCAGGTTGCTTGAGGTTCGGATTGGGATCGGTCGTAAAGTCCTTGGCATAAAATGAATAGGCGTGTTAGCCGTTACGCTAAGTCAGATGGATCAAGCCGCGCACGCAGAAGCGTGGACTATCCGCAGGCTGTACGTTTCCATTTAGTTTCGTTCAAAATATGTCGTATACGTGTGCGGTGCAGTTGTTATGCGAGATGCAGCATTGGCATCAGCCGGTGTCGGGGCGTCGACAAACTCGACAGACTCTGTCCACGGCGACGGCGTCGTTTTTTACGGCCGTTTTCCATAAAATCATCGATACAGATAGTGAAATTCGTAAACATCACTGAAAATTAAATAATCTTTCGCACGATGCATGATCAATTCGAGTTTTCTTTTTTAATAAAATTTCAAAAACGTCTACGTATCCATTAGACCCGCAACTATACAAGTACAGTGAAACATAGCGACCATCGAGCGAAATCACTGGATGCATGTTCGAAGAGGCTTCGTGTAACATCCTTGATGTGGGTATCCCTGCTCGATAAAATCCTGGCAAATCGACAATATTTTTTCCACTGCCGATTTTTGCAACAACAGCCAAGAAACTCATCGGATTTACCGCAATGGGGACGAGAGATACATACAGGCCCGCTCGCAGATTTACGTCCGACAGAAATCCGATATGAGAAGCCGCAAGTTTTGTGTGAACAACTTTTTCCGGATCGCACTGCATCAAATCTTCAACTTGAACAAACGAGGTTCCCGACAAAATTACTGATTGCCCGTCAGAGCTCAGCTTGATATCAACGGAATTTGTGTCTACTACGCAACGGCGCTCAGATCCCGATTTTCTTATGAGAATTTCTGAGTCGGGCACTCCTTTATAAAAAATTTCGTCATTAAAGATGGGTTCTGAAAATGCGATTCCACACGAAAGCAGCAGAGGAAAAATGGCAAAAAGGCGGAGGCATTTCGCAAAAATACCCGCGGTGCGGCGGCGCCAGGCGGCATTATTTTCTGACGAAAGCAAGTCATTATTTTCGTTGTCGAATTTGAATAACTCGCAGTTTGTATATGCTGCATCGAAATTCATGTCAGCCAGCGTGCGGGCGTGATCAGATCGCTTGCGAAAATATTGGTGCAGGTTGCAAAAATGGCATGCGATGACAGTCGATGAATAAATTATGAGGGCAACGCCCTTGCCGAGGAAGAGTCGATTCATGAAGCACCTGAGGTTGCTTCGGCATTCCCTGTTTTCTATGTTCATCATCCTTCACCTCGATGGCACCGTATCCATGCGGCATTTGAATGCTTCAGACTGACTCGTCGGCTCGCAGAAAATATTTCGGGTTGTATCAAAGATGAGTTCGAACGTAATCGGAGTTGGCGGGCCGTCGTACCATTGCCGGATCGAAGCGTCAAACTTCACACGTCCGGAGTCTTTCGTCATGTGGCCTACCGGATTTTTAATAAAATGGCAGAACGGTCCTCCGGTTATAAATTCAAACTTCCCAGCCCCAACCTTTTCATAAATTGAGCAACCTGATGATTTTCCTACGCCTTCGCTAGCGACAATTACAGTGCCTCTCATTGATCCAACTCCCCACTCAACAATACTTAATATTCGATGGTGATCAACATCGAAGTTTGGAAATTCTCTTAACTCGCCTTCAACCTCCTCAAGACGACGGGCACCTATTTCGTTGCGCTGAAGCAGACGAGGGTTACTTGGGTTGTAAAATTCAGAGTGAAATTTGTTCAGTTCTGCGGGACATTTAAAAATTTCTGACTCGCTATCCGAATGGCAGAAAGTATTTTTTTCTGAATTGAAGACAAAACTATAACTGCTGTTAAATAACGGACCTCCAAAATACTGTCTGTCCGAAATGTCAAATCGAACTATTCTGATCTCTTCTTTGACGTAACTCTCCGGTTCATTCGTAAATTTGCAATATGGTTGACCAATCAGAAAAACGAAATTTCCATCAGTGTCTTGTTCATAAAAACTGCAACCCACGGTTCTTCCTCCCGGGCCGGATCGAGCAGCAATCAAGATTTTCTGATTTGTCCCTGATCCCCGCTCGACAATCCGATATATTCGTTGCATGTAATTTTTGAAGCCAGGAACTTTCTTCAAGCGATTTTCAATTTCATCAAATTTTTCCGCATCTAATTTTTTGGAATCAAATATGCGAACATCGGCGGCTTTGGACTCGGTTGGGAAGCTTTTCGATGTAAATCCAAGGCCTAGAATGGTCATGGTGAGACAGGCTATGGTGCGCAAGCGAGCGGTCATTTTCTAATTAATCCGAGTTGATAGATATTGAAGCCTGGTCGCCTATTCCGTTTCACTGAAGTCAACGCGGACAAATCCGCTCGGCGTCCTGACAACTTGGGGCGCCCGCACGCGCACCGGTGGTAGTGCATCGCTGCGAAACTGAACGCCATAAGCGAAGACGCCAAAAAAATAAGTGACTTAATCTGCATATTTAGATTCGATCCAGCGGGAATGCGCAACCTGCCACTCGGATTTTCTGCCTAGACCCGATCCTTGTGTCCACGGCGACGGCATCACTTTTTACGGCCGTTTTCCATAAAATCATCGATACAGATAGTGAAATTCGTAAACATCACTGAAAATTAAATAATTTTTCGCGCGATGCATGATTAATTAAAGTTTTCTTTTTTAATAAAATTTCAAAAACGTCTACGTATCCATTAGACCCGCAACTATACAAGTACGGTGAAACATAGCGACCATCGAGCGAAATCACTGGATGCATGTTCGAAGAGGCTTCGTGTAGCATCTTTGATGTGGGTATCCCTGCTCGATAAAATCATGGCAAATCGACAATATTTTTTCACTGCCGATTTTTGCAACAACAGCCAATAAACTCATCGGATTTGCCGCAATGGGGACGAGAGATACATACAGGCGCGCTCGCAGATTTACGTCCGACAGGTGTTGGCAACGACAGACTTGCAGGTTGTGCAATATAGTTGACCAATCAATAATTGGGAATGGCCGCATTTTATTCGGAATATGCATTTTCGCAGTCGATTTTTTTGACTGATTTTTTGTTAATGTGAAAGCAATTAATTGGAAAATAAATTGATTTATGCTCATCCCATAGGTAAACGACCTTCGTCTCCGAATACCCCGCAGCAGCTTGTGTAAGCGATGTCCACTGCAGCGGCCGTGATGATGCCGTTTTTTGCGTCGACGGAACCAGACTGGCGGTCGGCGGTGATGCAAGGATCACACACCAATTACCATTTCTGCGTTTTTCAAAAATAAGTCGAGATGCGTTCGTTCCAGATGTACGATCGACGGAAACGATCATCTCGTTGGCACCAAATCTCACATAACTGTGTCCGATATTGTCATCGAGGTCGTAGTTTGGTCCGTAAGCTTCCGACATAGCGTTCGCGATCGAGCGGTAACACACTCCATAATGTGTTCCCAACCAAGCTTGAGGCAGCTTGGGGACGTCGCTTGCGAATGCCGGAATCACGTTAAGTATGAACAGAAGGTTAGGGAATTTGAGGTACATAGTTGATCACGACACTTAGAGAGAACGGAACAATCGTCGGTGGGAAGGTTCGACACAGCACGGGATTAGAAGCAGGTGCTAGCGGCGGGTATCGCAATACTTCCTGAGGCAAATGTCCAACCGTATCCAATAGCATGCGACCAAGTAGCGTCGAAAATTGTTGTCGATCCCTATAGCCATTGCCTCCGCCATTGATAAGCCAACTGATAAACCCGACTATGGTGGGTGAAGCGCCGAGATCGGCAGCGCGATTTATGTTCGTGGTCCGCCTGAAGTGTTTGGATAACCAATACATCCCGGATGATTCCGCCGAATGAGCGAGATCCGTAGCAATTATTTCCGGGTCGTACTGCGGCGCCCACCGCTTTGCAATACCTCCATCGGCCCAAATGTGCATTGAGGAGGATGTTATTCTGGTGTCCGCAAATGACGAGGCGCTATTGTTTGGAATAAGTCTGTATTTATTATATGCCTCATAGTTCACGGGCCACGTCAACTGAAGATATCCCCGTCCGTAGAATGGACCATAAGAATGACCATCCCCGAGCGAATCTTCCCTCATCGTTCTGAGTCCGCCGGTCTCGATATATGTCTGCGCGAGAAAATGCAGTAGGCGAATGGGATTGCTACCCAGATATTTTAGGTTAACTCGACTAACGAATTGATGATGTATTCGTGATCTCTGGTATGCATCGCTCCACGGAAGGCTTACAGACTCCGATGACCGTGGCAAACATTGAGCCAATTCCTTGGCGCTCAACCACCCATTTTTTCTAAAACACCGAATGAACTGAAGCGGGTGAAAGAACCAGAACTTCGTACCTGCCGGCAGGTGCGCTACATCCCAGAACTGAAACTGCTTCAACAGCGCAATAAACTTCCCATACCCAGCACTATCACCGTAATAGAACTCGCCCTCTTGACTAAGCAGCTTTCCGTATCGCGCATCGTTATTCGTACCGTCCCACTCGCTCGGCGCCCGACAGACAAACCCTTTGAGCAGGTCACGCACACCGGCCGTACTCCTGACGTACCGAACAAGCGTTTCTTCCTTTTTGTACTCTTCAAGCTCGCCTTGCTCCTGCTGCGTCTGATGTTCTTTCGCAGTTCCTAGCATTGCCTTCAATCGATCGATGTCACACAGCCCGTCATCTGCAAACGGACCATTACCTTCATCCACCTTTTGCCAGTTCGCAAGGAACGGAAAATCCGCGTCCGACAGCTTCACAATCGCGTCGTTGTTGAGATCGATATAGCCCTCCTGACCCGTTGCGAACGCTGCCCGCACCCACGTCGTTCTTGCCGCCCCAGCCGGAAGTGTGGGCGAACCTGACAGGATCCGGCCGAAACGCAGCAGTTCATATCCATCGCTCGGACACCCCGGATAAAGCTTCATTGCCCGCTCGTACAGCTTGTATTCGTACTCAGGCTCCGCCTTGTCCTTGACGAGCGGGGTTCGCGAACCGTCTGCCGCGACACTCCACACGCTCGTGTACTTATTGCCCTTGTGAAAATGCGATTCGATATGCAACGGTTGGGCGTTCTGGCCACCTGGCAGCGGGTCGAACGCGATTCCGTGCAATTTGCCATCGACCGTTCCCGGCGGCTGCGGCACGAACGTTTGACCAGCCGGAATAATGTAGTAGCTATGCCCCCAGTAGTCCGCCCCCCTGGGCGTATGGAGTTGCGTGTTCCCGAGTTGCGTCGCGGCGAAGTAATGATCGAAATCATTGGGCAGCATAAAGATTTCGAAATGGATATGCCGCTGCCCATGGCAACGCCCCGGGAGTCCGAGTACGTCTTTCCGGTATACTTTTTTTCCACCGCCCGTTTGCGCCGGCGGCGCCAGAGGCGGATTCAGGCTTTCACCAGGCGAAGGCATGCGCAGAAACTCTGGCAGCTCGTTCCCGCTCACGCCAAGACTGTTATATGCGCTCAACTCCAGCAGATGCATGTACAGCGAATAGAACGTGAGCGTTCGGCCTTCTCCCGTCTCAGTGGTATGTTTGAGCAGGACGAAGCCTGGGTTGCTATCCATCGGTGTTCCGCCATTAATGGCGTGCTGGCACACGCGATATGCCACTACTTCGCCATCCGCAATCGCTCGAACTTTCTCGTTTCGCATAGCGGGGTAAAGATGTACGCCAGTGTGCCAACGCCGGTCGAGCGCGATCGGATAGACACCATGAGCCAGTTCGAAATTGTCCACCGCGCTCATCATCGGGTCGGTTAGCGCGGGGTCGGTCGACGTCATGCCGGCAACGGGCAGAAAAGGAGGGCTGATGATCATCGTGCTAGCGCGACAGGTTGTAGAGGTTCGTCATCGTCAATTCGCTTTGCGGCAACCCGGGCAGCGGGTTTTCAAAACTTTCCTGTCCCTCGAACGTGAACGCCGCAGCCTTGATCCGAAACTCACCCGGACAATGGAACACAACACTCCCGTCCTCGATCGTGAGCGCGGCGCCGCCGCAGGCCATGACCGCCTTCGTTTTCGCGCTTACCAGCACGTCCTGGCTGGCGCTTGCCACGCGTAGCTGCTGGTCCGCGAACAGGTCCAGTGCATCGCTCTGCGCCTGAATCTCGACCTTGCCCCTGGCCGCAAAAATCTTCAGCCCGAGCTTGTGAGCGCAAAGGGAGATCAGCTCGCCCGCGGCCAGCGTGAAGCGCTTCACGGCGCTTACGTCCACGTGCCTGCCGGCCGTGAGCATCACGTTTTCGCCCGCGGCCTGTTGCACGGAGCGCGGCGTCACCAGTGCGATCCCACCCGGTGCGCTGGCGATCAGCCCTGCGCTCCTGAGCTGGTCCAACGCATCCATCAGACTCGACTGCGTGGCCTTGTCGGCCGGCGTTGCCTTCGCCTGTGTAGTCGCGTCAACCAGCGCGGTAACACGGCTCAAAGCCGACTGCAGTTCCCTGAGCGCAGCCTGCATTTCCAGGTGTGGCGCGTTGGGACTGGAAAGCGCATCGGCTGAAAGGAACAGTCCCTTGGGCGCATGCATCGTGCCCCAGCCCTGCGTGTTGATCTCGAAGCCGTCACCGCGATACTGCTTCTGGCTGTCCACCAGATAGCCGAGGCTGACGGACGTCTCCATGTAGACGGTCGCGAACTTGGCCCCTTCGCGGCCCTTCAGGTCCTCGAAGCGGATCTTCGCGCCGTTGAGTGGCGAGCGCCATACCGCCCGGCTGTTCCAACCCTTCAGCCCATGCACAACGTCTGGGTTTGCATAGTCATGCAGCGCACCGCTAATGAAAAACCGGTCGACGTCCCCGTACGTTCCATCAATTCGAACCTCCGTTTCCTTCAGCAACGGCGAATGGAAACCACCCAGATACGACGCGCTGGGACGCAGGAGGCGCAGCGGCATCGTGTTCGTGCCGCGCTTGCCGGTGCGATTCTGGAAATGCGGCAGCACCTCGTAGCGGCCGTGCTCGTCCAGCGCCGCGTAGGGCTGGTCGTCGCCGACGACGGTTGCGATCAGCGGTCCGGTGAGCCAGCGCCAGTGCTTCTCGGGAATGTACTCGGGGCGATACGTCAGGTGCGACGGCATCGCCTCGAACTCGTTGATGACAGGCTGGGTGCGGCTGCCGGTCGTGATGAGCTTCGTGACTACGACGCCGTATCTGGCCTCGGGCATTGTGTGGTTCGTCAGGCGCACCACCATGCCGGGCATCATGCCGATTACATTGCTTGTGCCCTTGAACGTGGTCTGCCGCGCGATCAGTTCGTCACGGCGCGCGTCGGCGAGCATCTGTCCGATCTCCGGCGTGTGATAGTGCTCGATGCTGCGGTTGACGCTCCCGTACACGGAGCGGTCTTCACGCGCGACGTACGATTCCGCCTTCAGTTCATTCGCGGGTGTCCGGTAGTTGTGCTCCCATAACTCAACCACGGCCGGCACCAGCTTGCGGATCGGGCTGATCGACAGCACTGCCTCATGCCAGTTGCCCGAGAGGCCAGACACCGGCATCAGGGGCACCTCCAGCGCGCGCACATAAGCGCGCGGATTGTTGCCGAACACAATCGTGTCGCGTTGCGGTCCGTCGCCCTTGCGGCCCTGCTTGAAGTACCAGAAGATGCCGGCGCGACGGCAGTGACGTTCCATGAAATTCCAGACAGTCTCCTCGTACATGACTGCCTGCTCGAAACGTTCCTCGGCGCCTTCCAGTTGGAACTCGACGTCGAACGAATCGATCAGCTTACGGTCGATGATCGACTCGGAGATCATCTCCTTGAGCGTTTTGTCCTTGAATATGCCGGAGTCGTAGACCTCCCTGTACAGCGCGACGCGCGGTTCAAGGCGCAGCCTGTAGGTGGCCTCGTCGCGGCTAGTCTTGATTCGCTCCCATTGCGTCACGATGCCGTTGACGGTACGCGCTGGTTCGACCACGGGATCGACCAGAGCCGGCAACGACGGAATCGCGGCGCGTTCATCGATCGTGAAGGTTGCCCGACGGCCTACGCACGCGGCGCCGTCAATCGCCAGGTCCGCTGACGTGACCGTGACGTCCACCACGTAGGCTTCGTTGAGTTCCTCTTCTATTCTGAAGTCAAGAACATCGAGAACCCGGTCTAGCGTAGCGACAGAGAGCCCAAGGTGTTGGGTGAGCCTGGCACCCGGATGCTGCAGAACATCGTGGATGGTTCGCATGGTGGCAGTGAAGTCCCCGTCTTTTTTTAGGTGGCACGGTGCGCGCACACATGGAAATGTGCAGGCCCATGCGATTCGACCTGGCGAGGTTACCTGCCGCGACGAGAGAACGTCTATGAGACAAACATGAGACAAAGCCTAATTTGACAAATCTTCGCACTTCTGATGTTTTTTTATTCTGTTTTGAAAAAAGGTCGCAATTTTCCGCTTTGACGAAATGGTTGCATTGAGGTGTGCTTTTCGATGGCGGTTGAAGTCCCATTTCAACAGACGCATGAGTGCGCCACGACACTGGCTCAACAGGTCTTCGAGGGTATAGCGTGGAATTTCCTCCAGCGCCCTGCGTTTTCGCACGGCTGAGACTGAAGAGTTCGTCGATTTTCAGCAAGCGTGACGAGCCCCTCGACTCGCGTATCGATCAGGCGTTCCTTGAACGCAATCTCGGCGCGCTATTCGATTGCACCGCGCGCGCAGCAGGCAGGCGGTCGCGTTTCGTCAAACCGCTATCCGCTGCAACATCGCCAGAAGGGTGTCGAACGACAGCGGCTTGCGCGCGTATTCGATGGTGGGATTCGGCTGCACGGGGATGTCCGCGGCCGCACTGCACAGAATGATCGGAATGGCGCGCAGATCGGGGTCGGCGAACAATGCCGCGCACAGTTGCAGCCCCGACATGACCGGCATCATGCAGTCCGACACGATGATGTCGGGCCGGGTCTTGCGTATCTGTTCAAGCGCGGCGGCCCCGTTGGACGCCGTCAGCACGGTATAGCCGTGCCGCTCCAGCAACAGTCGCCAGACCGTGAGGATGTCGAACTCGTCGTCCACGACCAGGATGGTTTTCATGGGCGGCTACGTATCTCGTCGCGGCGTCAGCGTGGCCGACAGGCCTTGCGTTGAATGCGCGCCGGCAGAGCTCACCGGGCTCTCGATCACATCGAGGCCCTGCGAGGAAATCACAAGTTCGCGCAGCGACGTGTCGTGCGCGCTTTCGCGCTGCTTGACCACGGAAATCATGCGCCGCAGACCCGACTCGGTTTCGGCGTAACGCAGCAGCACGAGGTTTTCTGTTAATGCGGAGACCCGCACGCTCTTTGCGTGGCCGGGGTCGGCGTAAAGCGGCAGTTCTTCCGTCAGCATCGTGGTGACGCAGGCTTCCCGGAGCTGATGAAGCAGGGCATTCAGGAATAGGCCGAAGCGTTCGGTCCGCAAGGCCGAGTCGCGAAAACCCTCCACGCCGTCGATGACGATGCGCGTCGCCCCGATCTTCCTGACCGTGGCCAGCGCGACAGCCGCGAGTTCGTCGACAGCAAGTTCGATGGCGGGCTGCCATTGAATGACGAGGCGGCCGTCGTTGTACGCGTCGGTCAGCGCGATCGAGACGGCCTCGGCTTTGCCGATCAGCCGCTGTGGCCCTTCGTAAAAGCCCAGATACATGCAGCGTTCGCCGCGTGCCACGCCGGCTGCGAGAAACTGCAGACAGAGCAAGGTTTTGCCGACACCCGACGGCCCGGTCAGCGTGGTCGTGGAGCCCTGAGCGAAACCGTCGCCGAGCAGACTGTCGAGATGCGGGAGGCCGAAGCCGAGCCGCGCTTTCAGATCGACCGGGCCGGCTTGCCCGGCGCACTGCGCTTCCAGACGCGGGAACATCAACAGCCCGCTTTCGGCGATCCGGAAGAAATGCTTGCCCATTAGGTGATTGCGCGCCCGCATCTTGTGCACTTCGATTTCGCGCGCGCGGCGCATGCCGTCGTTATAGCGGTTCAACTCGATCAGACCGTCGACCAGCGTGTGCTCGGGGTGCGGTTCGTTGCCGGAAAGCGGTGCGAGCAACAAGGTGGTGCAATTCATTGCCGCGACCAGCGCGTTCAACTCGTGGATGAACTTCGACAACGACAGTTCGGTTTCGCTGAATTCGCGTGCGCTGCGAAAGCCGTCGACGATCATCAGGCTTGGCCGATAGTCGTAAATGCTCGACGCGATCAGTTTGAGGAAGCCGTCGAGACCGTCCTGCATCAACTCGTGATAGCCGGACACGAACAGCATCTGCTGCGCGACGGCGGTTTCGTCGAAGAAACTCAGGCCTTTGAGATGAGCCAGCAGCTTGTCGTGCGACTCGGCGATCAGGGTCATGTACAGCACCTTTTCGCCCTGACTCACGCGATGAAAACCGATCTGGCTCGACAGAATCGTTTTACCCGCCCCCGCCATGCCTTCCAGCAGATATACGCCGCCGCTGACCAGACCTCCGCCCAGGATCTCGTCGAGACCGGGAACACCTGTTTCCACGTTGGACCGGAAAGACGTCTGAGATTCGTGGATAGTCATTGTCGATATGTCATTCAAAGTGCGGAGGAGCGACGGCTCGCAAGGGGACCCAAGCGGATCGTCTATCGCTCAAACTAACCATGCTAGCAATTCGTGTTCCTGCTCGCGGGCGGTGACGACGTGCGTCGGCATTGGATGCAGGGGATTCTACCTGGCTCTCTCCCGCTTGGCGAACAGCATATGGGCGGCAGCGCAAGGTGGGCGTGCGGCGGGCGAGGGAGCGGCTTACAGGATGGGCACGCCCTCGCCGTACGGCAAAGGCGTCTCGCCGTATACAATTCGGCAGCGCCTGATTCTTGCCCAATACTGACCTGATCCCATCCATGCCGAATCCGACCCGGGCCTTTCTTCTTGGCCCGCTCCTGAAAGGCGTTTCACGCTCCTTCTATCTCACGCTGCGCGTGCTGCCCGTCGGCATGCGCGACCCGATCGGCCTCGCGTATCTGCTGGCGCGTGCGGCCGATACGATTGCGGACACTTCGCTGATTTCGCCCGGGCAACGCCTCGCGTTGCTGCTCTCGCTGCGCGACCAGGTCAACGGCGCCCCGGACGATGGCGCGCTGTTCCAGCGCATGGCCGCCGAGGTGGCGGGTCAGCAGGTCCAGTCGGACGAAAAAGTCTTGCTCGAATCGCTTGGCCCCGCGCTCGAGGTGCTGTCGCAACTCGGCGAGTCGGACCGCAAAGCGGTACGCGAGATCGTCTCGACGCTGACCGAGGGGATGGAATTCGACCTTCGCACGTTCCCCGACGAACGTTCCGGCCAGATCGCCGCGCTGCGCGAATACCACGAACTCGACCGTTATACCTACCTGGTGGCCGGCTGCGTCGGCGAATTCTGGACCACGATGACCTACGCGCATATGCCCGGCACGCTGAAGGAGCGGCCCGGGACGATGGCGCGCCGGGGTGTGCGTTTCGGCAAAGCGCTCCAGATGACCAACGTGCTGCGCGATTGCGGCAAGGATTTGCGGATCGGCCGCTGTTACCTGCCGCAAACGATGTTGGATCAATACGGCCTGAGCGCGCACGACCTCCTGCTGCCGGCCAACGCCGTTCGCGCTCGGCCGCTGATGGTCGAACTCGTGCGCAAGACGCTGGATCATTTCCGCGAGGCTCTGGAATACACGCTGGCGATTCCGGCGTTTTCCGTACGCTTGCGCCTCGCGTGTTTGTGGCCGATCCTCATCGGCCTGGAGACGCTGCTGTTGCTGGTGGATAACAAAGCCTGGCTCGACCCGGCGAAGGTCTCCAAAGTCCGGCGCAATAAGGTGTATCAGATCATCGCGTCGTCGCTGCTGCTGGTGCCGTCGAATGGGCTGGTACGGACATCGGTCGAACAGCGGATCAAGCAGATTGAAGCTCGGCTCTGAGCGTGCGTTCCCCTGTATAAATAGTTAGTTATCCGCGCCAATAGAGAGGAATGGAAGAAGGCGCGCAACACGCGCCACGCCGATAGTGCATTCGGACCTTCCTTGCCTCCGCCTCCAAAGCGGTGCGCGTGCAGTGTGGGCAACCGTACTGAATAAATACGCAGTGGGCCGTAGTTTGGCGGACAACCTCCTTGTCCGATTCCAGACTTCCATGGCACCCACCGGCAAACAACATTGCGACACGCTGGATCTGATCCGCGCACTGGCGGCAGGCGCCGTGTGCATCAGTCATCTGCGTAACCTTATGTTCGTCGACTACCGTTCGAGTGCCGGTATCGGCCTGGCAGGCAAGGCGTTCTATTTCATCAGCAACTACGGCCACACCGCGGTGATCGTATTCTTCCTGCTGAGCGGCTATTTCGTCGGCGGCTCTGTGCTGCGGCAGGTCGAGGCGGGAACATGGAACTGGCAGCGCTATCTGAGCGAGCGCATGTCGCGGCTTTGGATCGTGCTGGTGCCGGCCTTGCTATTGACGCTGTTCTGGGATCGTATGGGCATTGCGCTGGTGGGCGGCCCTTTTTATCTTGGGACCGAGGGCACCTTCGATCAGCAAATCAATGTCGCCTCGCATCTCGGTCAGGCGACGTTGCTGTGCAATCTCGCGTTCCTGCAGACGCTCACGTGCGGCACATATGGGTCCAACGGGCCGCTCTGGAGTCTCGCCAACGAGTTCTGGTACTACATGTGGTTTCCCGCGTGTTATGTACTGATGCGTCAGCGTCGCGGATTGAGCGCTATCGCTGCGGGAGTGCTCGCGCTAGGCACGATGGTCGCGTTCCCTTCGCTCCTGAGCGGATTCGGATTATGGTTGCTCGGCGTCGTACTTGTCGTGCTTGAAAAACGCTTCCCGGCGCGCAGCACTCGAACCGGCTTGCCGTGGTTTACGCTCGCAAGCGGAGCGGTTTTTCTTGCCGCGCTGGTGTTGTCGCGCATGTTCCTATGGAACAGTGACTGGATCGTCGGCGTGCCGTGCTTTGTGTTCCTGCGCTGCATACTCTGGGAAAACGTTCGCCTGCGTCCGGCGCCTATTTCGCGTCTCGCGGTTCTCTTTTCCGGATTCTCCTATTCGCTGTATCTGACGCACTTCTCGTTCATTCTGTTCGTGGCAGCGGTCATGTTCGGGCAGCGCATCCAGTTCGACGGCCGGGGTGCGCTGGTGTTCGTGACCATGCTCGTCGTCTGTTATGTGTACGC
The DNA here is from genome assembly GCF_041321145.1 of Paraburkholderia sp. IW21. Lineage (NCBI taxonomy): Bacteria > Pseudomonadati > Pseudomonadota > Betaproteobacteria > Burkholderiales > Burkholderiaceae > Paraburkholderia > Paraburkholderia sp. IW21. The sequence goes on from NZ_JBGGWA010000001.1 coordinate 588,734, forward strand.
GTTCGCGGTTTACCTGCTGTTCGAGCAGAACACGAAGCGTGTGCAACGTGGCATCCGGCAGTTCCGCTTGCTACGTGCGAAACCCGATCCAGCCACACCGCATAGCTGATTAAGGTGGCAATGCCACTTGATTTAATCTGCGTCATTGAATAGCGACCAATCGGGAAACCCCTAGCATCCATGCATCGACCGTTCGCGTTAGTCTCTTCAAAAGAGGAGGCGAACTGTGAGACGAGCGTTCAATATTGCCGTGGCGCTGTTGCTTGGCTATCTGATGGCGGATAGGGCGCTAATGCGCGCGCAAGCAGGAGAAGAGGGCACCATAACGTGCCACCAGGGCGCGGAGCTGGTCAAGTCGGGCGCATTGCAAAAAGGCTTCGGTGATGCCGGCGCCAGCAGCCAGGGCGAAAATTTCCTGTCGAGCTGTCTCGTCACTGGCCGTGGTCAAGTGGGCAACCTGGTCGCGCGCGAATGACGCGCTCAGCCCGGTAGCGCCAAGGTTCCAGTCAGATACGCTAATACACAACAGAAAAAGCGCCCAGACCGTGAAGGTCCAGGCCAAGTCATCGGGAGCCGATGACGGAGGTACCGAATACAGAACTGGCCCGCGATCGGGGATACCCGGTCGCGGGCCAGTTCGTTTGAGTCAGGGCGCGCGCTTGTGCGGCGCGCTCAGCGGCCGATCAGCGCACATGGCGTAACGCCTGCGGTTCGCTCCGCTGAACAGCTTAGTGGCCGAAGTAAATCGACTTCGGACCGTTCGCCTGAAGCGGATGGCCTGTCTGCGACGAGCCGCTTACCACACCGCCGTAACCGTTTTCCGCGGGCTGTGCGGTGCCGTTTTGTGCGTCGACGCGAGCTTGTGCAGCTTGAATGTCAGCGGGATAGTGCGGGTCGGCATGGCCCGGCTGGTAGCCGGCGTTTTCGAGTTGAATCAACTCTGCACGCACTTGTGCGCGAGTCACGGGCTGGTTGGACTGCGCAAACGAGGCGACGGGAGCGGCCAGGACAGCGGCGATAACAACAGCTTGAATGAGCGATTTCATGATGAACTACCTCCAGTTCGGTCTTTATCGTGCTACGAGCGTTGTTGTTCGTAGTCAGTGATTACATTGTAGTTTTGCGACCTGGCGGAAGTAATCGTCACTTCAGGTAAGGTTTGTTGCGAGATTTGATAAAAAGCAAAGGAACTTCGTGGTGCGCTTGGGTGCTCGGTTGGCTTGCTACGGCCTGGATGGCGGCGTCGCGCTGCTGTCTTGCGGCGTACTCGCCGGGGCTTTCGCGGACTGCGACAGCCGCGTGAACGCCTGGCCGGTGCGCGCTTCACGATCATCTCGGGCTTGATAGAAGTCTTTGCTGAGCCATTGCCCGAGTCGCATCATTGCCGAGCCGACTGCACTTTTTAACCGGACCCACGCGGTCTCGGTCCGGGCGAGTTGCGAAGCCGATTCAACCAGGTCCCCGGCCAATCGATCCAGCTCTGCGTGCAAGTAGTCCGCGAAATGATGGAGTCCGTGCTGATTGCTATTCGACGACTTCTTCTCGAGTTCAACGTGTTCCGCAATCAACGACTGATTTGTCACGCGGATAAAAGGCGGTGTATCGGTCCGGGCCATTCCCGTGGTGCGGATCGCCGGTCCGACGCTTGCCGCCGCCTGGGTGCGATGTCCAAGCGGTGCAAGTTTCCACTTGTCGCAGAGGTATTTCAGTAGACTGCAATGATCGAATTGCGTATGGCAGACGCCGGCATCGCACCAGGGGGACACAAGAATGGCGGGAACGCGCACGCCAAGTTGGGTGAAACCGAACGTGTCCGTGTGTTCGTCGGGCGCCACTGCATTCGACGGCGGCGGGACATGGTCGAAGAAACCACCATGTTCGTCGTACAGGATGACTAACAGCGTGTGCTCCCACAACGCCTGATTGGAGCGCAGCGCATTGTAGGTGTCGGCAATCAGTTTCTCCGCCTTCATGATGTTGTGCGGCGGATGATCGTCGTTCTGTGCTTCGCCGAAGTATTTCGGCTCGATGAGCACGAACTGCGGAAACGCGTGGGCGGGACCGGCTGCATCGGTGAAGAACGTGTCGAACCGATGGTAATTGGCGAGATTCTCGGCGCGACGCTGGTTTTTCAACAGCAGTGACGCGGGAAAATCATAGAAATAGATCTTCCACGTTTTCTTTGCAGCATTCAGACGGTCGAAAATCGTGTCCTGGCTTTGCTCGGTGTACCACTTTGGATTCAGGGCATCGAGTCCCCCAGGCATCTCGACCTGACCCATCGAGGTACCCGTCAACGCGAAATACCGGTTCGGCCAGGTCGGGCCTGGCAATGACGAAAACCACGCGTCGCACACGGTGAATTGCGCGCCCAGTGTGTGCAAGGCCGGAAGAAAGCCGCGCGGGTAATAGCCCATGATGTCCCGCCGCGCGGCGATGCTGCTTTTCGGGTAGTCGTTCGCGAAAGATCGAACGAAGCCGCTATTGTCTCCCGCGATCTGGGTCAGCACGGCCTGGTGCCCGTGATTCGGGTCGAGCTGCATTTGCCGCTCGCGCGTGGCCTGGGGCACAAACGTATGGCCTTTGCCGTCGTCGTTCGATTTTGACGCTGCGTTGCGTGCACCGTTCAGTCCGGCATGCACTTCGTCCAGACACCCCAGCATCTGATCGAAGGAATGGTTTTCCATCAGCAGCAGAACCACATGTTCGATCGGGTCTTTCGGCTCGTTCGCCGCATTCGCTGTGTTTGCCGCGCTTGCTGCCGCTTCGCCGTCGTGGACGTCACTCATGGTCATCGCTCCAGCAGGGGATGGGATGGATTCTGTGTGCGCACTACCGTTTCAGTTCGAACGTATGATTGGCTGCGTTGCAAACGTAGCGCAAAACGCGCCGCGGCGAAAGCGCGTTGTGCTTCGACCAACGAAATGTATCGTCCACGAGACGAAAACCGAGACGCAAAAAAAGGCGCCACTGGCGCCTTTCCTCTCCATACAACCTGACAGTCAACTCAAACCGCCGCCGGCCGCCACTTCAACAATCGCTGTTCCACCGCGGTCAACAGATAGTCCGCAGCCAGTGCGACCACAGCCAACACAATCATTGCCGCGAACACCCCGCTTGCATTGAACGCGCCTTGTGCAGTCGAGATCAGCAAGCCGATACCCTGCTTCGAACCGAGAAACTCGCCGACCACCGCGCCGACCAACGCAAAGCCGAAGCTCACGTGCAAGCTGGCAAGAATCCAGCTCAGCGCCGACGGAATCACCACCGAGGTCGTCACCTGACGGCGCGACGCACCCAGAATCTGCGCATTCGCGATCATGTAGCGGTCAGCTTCACGCACGCCCTGGAAAGCATTGGCGAACACGACGAAGAACACCATCACGACTGCCAGCGCCACCTTCGAAGCCATCCCCAGACCCAGCGCGATCACGAATACCGAGCCGAGCACGACGCGCGGAATCGAGTTGGCGATCTTGATGTAGAGACTGAACACATCGGAAAGCAGCTTGTTGCGGCCGAGCAGGATGCCGCAAAATATGCCCCCGACCGAACCGATAAGGAAGCCGAGCGTGGTTTCTTCCAGCGTGACCCACACCTGCGTCAGCAGCGGGCCTTGCGACGTACCGTTCACGAACCAGTCGATGATCTGATCGAAGATCGCGCTCGGCATCGAGAAGAAGAACGGGTCGATCCACTTCAGGCGCGCGGACAATTCCCACCCGCCGAGTACAACCACCAGCACGACGATCCGCAGCGTGATCACCAGCGCATGACGTTGCCGGATGCGTTTCTGCGCGACGCGTTCGACCTGTGCGAGCGACGCGGGATCGATGCCCGCAGGCATCGTCTGTTCAGGGGTAGTAGACATATTTGCCGTTCCTTGATTAACCAATCTGCACTTCTTCGCGCAGGTCGTGCCAGATGTCGCGCGAGATTTCGATAAAACGCGGGTCGTAGCGAACCTCCGACGTGACGCGCGGACGCGGCAGATCGATTTCGTACACTTTCTTTAGCGTTGCCGGGCGCGCGGTCAGCACGAACACGCGATCCGCGAGCGCAATCGCTTCTTCCAGATCGTGCGTGACGAACACCACCGAGCCCGCGCCTCCCCACAGTTGCAGCAATTCGTCCTGCATCAGCGTGCGGGTTTGCATGTCGAGCGCCGAGAAGGGCTCGTCCATCAGCAGGATTTCCGGCTTATTGATGAAGGTCTGCGCCAGCGCCACGCGCTTCCTCATACCGCCCGACAGTTGATGCGGATAGTGCTTGCAGAACTTGTCGAGGCCGACGCGGCGCAGCCATTCGTTGGCCTCGTCATACGCGGCGGATTTCGAGCGGCCGCGATACAGCGGGCCGGCCGCGACGTTGTCGATCACCGAGCGCCACGGAAACACGGCGTCCGCCTGAAATACGAAGCCGATACGCGGATCGATGCCGTCCACCGGTGCGCCCATCACACGTACTTCGCCGGTGGTGGGCTTCAGCAAACCGGTAATCATGCTGAGCGTGGTCGACTTGCCGCAGCCCGTCGGGCCGACCACGGCGACGAATTCGCCGCGCGCCACCGACATGCTGAAGTCGCGCAATGCGATCGTCGCCTTGCCGTCCGGAGAGATGAAACGGCACGATACGTTGCGCATCTCGATGGCTGGCGTATCGCGTGACATAGGTTGATTCATCGGCTGGTGCCTCGAAGTTCTCGTGATATTGAAAAGTGCGTTACTTCGCCGCCGTCTTGACGGCAGCCGACGACAGGTAGTCGTTGGTGTAGGTCTTGGCGAGATCGATATGCTTACCCTTCACCGAAGGATTGAACGCCGACAGCACCTTCAGGACCGTGTCCGGGCCGTCGGCGGGCATCTTGCCGTCCTTCGTGAACATCGGCAGCGACGCTTTCAGCGCGCCGACGTACAGATCCTTGTTATTGCCGTAGTAGTCCTTCGGCATTTTTGCCGCGATCTCTTCCGCGTTATGCGTCGCGATGAAGTTCAGCGTCTTCGCGAACGCGTGCGAGAGTTTTGCGGCTTCGTCCTTGTGCGATTCGACCCACGCACGCTGCACGTAGAAGCTCGAAGCCGGATAGGTGCCTCCGAGCGCGGCGCGTGTGCCTTCCAGCGTGCGCATGTCGACCAGCACCTTGGCGTCGCCGGTCTTCAGCAACTGCGAGACGGTCGGCTCGGTTGTCATGCCCGCGTCGATGCGGTTCTGCTTGACGGCCGCGATAAAGCTGTTGTCCGCGCCGACCGGCAGCAGCGTGTATTGCGTCGACGGCACACCGGCGCGTTGCGCAAGGTATTGCGTGAGGAAGCTGGTCGAGGAACCGAGGCCGGTTACGCCGAGCGTCTTGCCCTTCACGTCCGCCATGCTCTTGAGCGTTTCGGATGCCTTGGTGGAGACCATTTCGACTTCACCCGGCACCTGGCCGAAAATCACCAGCGCCTGGACTTCCTTGCCCTTGCTCTGCAGATCGATGGTGTGGTCGTAGAAGCCCACCACGCCTTGCACCGCGCCCGCGAGCAGTTCGTTTTCAGCATCCACACCGGCCGGTTGCGAGAGGATTTCGACGTCGAGGCCTTCGTCCTTGAAGTAACCGAGCTGTTCGGTCAGCTTGGCCGGCAGATAGATGATCTTGGTGGCGCCGCCGACCATGATCGTGAGCTTCTCGGCGTGAGCGGCGGCCGAAGCGGCGGCAAGGGTGAACGCAACACCTGAAACGGCGGCAATCTGGCGCAAGGTACGCATGAAGCAGTCTCCTTAGGTTTGGTCGCCGCTTTATGCGGATGCGGCGCTTTCTGGATGAATGGGGTGGATTATAGAAATCGGAAACCTTCTGCCAGCTTTCGGGGCTATCGGTAAATCATGGGTGTTAACCCGCAACCTCGCCGCAACCTCGCCGCAACTTCCCCGCAAACGCGAGAACGTGCGGCGCAAGCCGCTCATGACTCGCGCAAAGCCCTTGTTTTACGGCACAATCGACGGCCTGACGTTTGCCGTTCCCGCCATGAAGCTGCTGCTCATCGAAGACAACCCCACGCTGGCGCACTGGCTCGCGAAGATGCTGGAGCAGGAGGCGTTCGCGCTCGACACCGTGCAGGACGGCGACGCCGCCGACCGTCTGCTGCGCACCAGTCACTACGACGTGATCCTGCTCGACCTGAACCTGCCGAAGCTCTCGGGCAAGAACGTGCTGCGCCGGCTGCGCCAGCGCGGCGACGCCACGCCGGTGCTGATCCTGACCGCGAGCGGCTCGATCGACGAAAAGGTCGAACTGCTAGGCGCCGGCGCCGACGACTATCTGGTCAAGCCGTTCGAAGTGCGCGAGCTGATTGCGCGGATCAAGGTGGCGATCCGCCGGCAGTCCCCCTCGAAAGCCAGCGAGGTGGTGTGCGGCGATCTCGCGTTCGACATCGACACGCGCCAGTTCACGCTGAAGGGCGCGCCGCTGAACGTCACGCCGCGCGAGCGCTCGGTACTCGAAACGCTGATTCTGCGGTTGGGAAAGACGGTGACGAAGCCGGCACTCGTCGACGCGATCTTTACGCTCGCGGATGAGCCGAGCGAGGACGCGGTCGAAATCTACATCTCGCGGCTGCGCAAGAAGCTCGACGGCAGTTCGGCGGCGATCGTCACGCTGCGTGGTCTCGGCTATCTGCTGCGCAAGAAAGAAGATGACCAATAGCCTGCGCATGCGCCTGCTGTGGTGGCTGCTGGTGCCGCTCGCGTTATACGTGTTCGTGACCGGCAAAGCCGAGTACGACAACGCGCGCCGCACCGCCGATCTCGTGCAGGACAACGAGCTCGTCTCGTCGGCGCGCATGATCGCGGGCGAGGTGGAATGGGTGGACGGCTTTCTGCGCGTGGACGTCCCGCCTGCCGCGCTTGAGGTGTTCGTGTCGCCGTATCGCGATCAGGTGTTCTACAGCGTGAGCGTCGACGGCGGCCCCCTGCTGGCGGGCTCGCCGGATTTCCCGCAGCGCGCGGCGCAGGCGCCCGACACGCCGGACCACTACGACGCCGATCTGCACGGCCAGCGAGTGCGCGCGGTCGGCCTCGTGCGTCTGATGTACGACAATGGCGCGACGCGCCGCGTACGCGTGACGGTCGGCAAGACGGTGCGCTCGCGCGACGCGATGGCGGAGCAATTGTGGCAACCGCAACTCGTGCGGCAGATCGAAATGATCGTGCTGGCGGTGGCGCTGGTGTGCATCGGTCTGACCTTCGAGTTGCGGCCGCTGATGAAAGTGAAGGAAGACGTCGCCGACCGCGACCCGATGCAACTCGAACCGATCCGTGTCGAGCGCCTGCATACTGAGTTGCGGCCCATTGTCGAGGCGATCAATCAATGTATCGCGCGGCTCGGCGTGCAGGTGGCCGCGCAACGGCGGTTTATCGCCGACGCCGCCCACCAGTTGCGCACGCCGCTCACGCTGCTCGGCACGCAGTTGCAGTTCGCGCGCCAGCAGGACGGCCTGAATCCCGCGCTCGACGAAGCGCTTGCCGCGATGCACCGCAGCAATCGTTCGATGGTGGGTTTGACCAACAAGCTGCTGTTGCTCGCGCAAGCCGAAGCCGCCGACAACACGCAACTGGCCAATGAGACGGTTGATCTGGTGCCGGTGGCCATGGAGGTCGTGGAGGATCTGGCGCTGCTCGCGCAGGCGAGGGACATCGATCTGGGTGCGGAACTGAACGGTCCCGCGCCGGTGGCGGGACATCGTGGCCTGCTTCAGGCGCTGATCGCCAACCTCGCGGAGAACGCGATCCGCTATACCGGCAGTGGCGGCCACGCCACGGTCGCCGTCAGCGCGGACGCCGATACGGTCACCGTGTCGGTGCGGGACGACGGCCCCGGCATTCCGGCCGAGTCGCGGGGCCGCGTGTTCGAACCGTTCTTCAGGGCGTCGACGGATACGGAAGGAACCGGACTCGGCCTCGCCATCGTGCGTGAAATTGCGGACGCGCACCACGGAGAGATCGCGCTCAAGCCAGGCGAGGGTGGCAAAGGTGTGCACGTGACGGTGTCGTTTCCACGCGCAGCGCCAGACAAGGTTGGCTTTTAATGTGAAGCCTGAAATGGAGGCGGCCCGCACCTGAGACGAGGTGGGCCGGCTCCCCAGCAGAGGATCGACGCATCGTGTTTTCAGGCAGCTTGCGCGGACGCTTGCTGTGGTGGCTGTTGCTGCCACTGGCGGTGTTCGTCTCCATTTCCGGCATGATTTCGTACCGCAACGCGCAGACCACGGCCGACCTGGTTCAGGACAACGCGCTGTTATCGTCGATACGCATCATCGGCGAGGACATCGACTGGGATAACGGCAACGTCTCCATCCAGATTCCGCCGGCCGCGCTGGAACTGTTCGAGTCGCCGGAACAGGACAGCGTGTTCTATCGGGTCGAGGCGAGCGGCCACCGTCTGCTGGCGGGCAGTCCCGAGTTGCCGCTGCCGCCTCGCGCGGGCGACGACCCCACGGTCTACTCCACCCATCTCGACGACGGCCGCGCCGTGCGTGCGGCCACTTACGTGCGGCAACTCTACGACTCGGGCCGCACCGAGGAAGTCATCGTAGCGGTCGCGAAGACGGAGGGTTCGCGCGACGCCATGGTGTGGCGCCTGTTGCGGCCGCAACTATTCGGCGAGGTGCTCACGCTGGTGCTCGCGATGGTTTTCGTCTACCTCGGGCTGACCTTCGAGCTGCGGCCGTTGATGAAGGTGAAAGACGACGTTGCCGATCGCAACCCATCGCAGCTGGAACCGATACGCGTGGCGCGACTGCATGTCGAACTGAGGCCGATCGTTGAAGCGATCAACCAGTGCATCGCGCGTATGGGCCAGCAGGCTGCGACCCAACGGCAATTCATTTCCGACGCCGCGCATCAGTTGCGCACGCCGCTCGCGCTGCTGGTCGCACAGATCCAGTTCGCGCGGCAGCGCGAGAATCGTGACGTGCCGCTCACCGAAGCACTGGCCGGCATGCATAAAAGCAGCCGCAAGCTGACCACCTTGACCAACAAGCTGTTGCTGCTCGCGCAGGCCGAGTCGGCCGCGCCGTTCAATGCACGCGAACGGGTCGATCTGAGCGCGTTGATCGCGGGCGTGCTGGAGGAACTGATTGCGTTTGCGCAGTCCCGTGAAATCGATCTCGGCGCGGAACTGGAAGACGGTCTTTACGTAGCCGGCGACGAGGCGTTGACCGCGGCGCTCGTGACCAATCTGGTCGACAACGCCCTGCGGTATACGCAAGCCGGCGGCCGCGTGACGGTGGAGACGCAGCACGACAAAGGCATGGCGATCGTGCGTGTGATCGACAATGGCCCAGGTATCGAAGCCGATGCGAGGGCGCGCGTATTCGAGCGCTTCTATCGTGCGTCGAACCACGCCGACGGAACCGGCCTCGGCCTGCCGATCGTGCGGGAAATCGCTCACCGGCAGGGCGGCACGGTCACGCTGGAATCGGGAGAGGGCGGTGTCGGCCTGGTCGCCACCGTCGAAATGCGGCTATGGTCGGCAGCGGTTTGACGCGCTGCCGCGTAAGGGGAGACATATGAAACTGCTGCTCGTTGAAGACGACGCCGATCTGGCGCGCTGGGTGATGAACTTGATGCAGGTCGAAAACTTCGCGATCGACTGGGCCCAGGACGGCGAGCGGGCGGAGACGCTGCTCGACTTGCAGTGCTACGACGCAGTGCTGCTCGATCTGCGGCTGCCCGGCATCGGCGGCAAGGATGTGCTGGCGCGTCTGCGCCGCAAACGCGACAACGTGCCGGTGCTGATGCTCACCGCCAACGGCTCGACCGACGACAAAGTGGCCTGCTTCTCGGCCGGCGCCGACGACTACGTCGTCAAACCCTTCGAAGCACGCGAGCTGGTGGCGCGCATCAAGGCGCTGATCCGCCGCCAGGCGGCGGGCGACAAGGGCCAGTCGATCGACTGCGGCAATCTGCGCTATCTGTTCGACTCGCGCGAATTCGTGCTGCAAAACGAGCCCTTGCCGTTGCGCCGGCGCGAACACGCTATTCTCGAAACCCTGATGCTGAAGCAGGGCAAGACGGTCTCGAAGTCGACGCTGATGGACAAAGTTTTCACGCTTGACGACGAACCCAGCGCCGATGCGATCGACATCTACATTCACCGCTTACGCAAGCATCTCGCCAGCTCCAGCGCGAAGATCATGACCTTGCGCGGGCTCGGCTATATCCTGCGCGAAGAAGAGCCGCGCGAGGCCTTTGCCGAAGGGCGATAACCCTGTCGTCGCCATAGTCGGCATTGTCCGTAAGGTTTTCATAAGGTTCCCCGTTGCATATTCGGCGCACTGAGTGAGCGCGAGCGCGCCCGCTCGCCTCGCCGAATTAAATGCTTATTAACCGGAGAACCCGCTTGCTAGAACCCTCGAATTTTCGCGTTGCCGACATGCGCAACAAAGTGCCCGAGGCAACCCTTGTCTTCTGGGCGATCAAGATTCTGGCGACCACTGTGGGCGAGACCGGTGCGGACTATCTGGCTGTGCACGTCGGACTCGGCACCGCGCTCACCGGCGGGATGATGCTGGTGCTGCTCCTCGCCGCATTGGCCGTGCAGCTTCGCATGCGCAAATACGTGCCGTGGATTTACTGGCTGACCGTGGTTCTGGTCAGTGTGGTCGGCACGCAGATCACCGATGCGCTGACGGACCAGCTCGGCATCAGTCTTTATGCCAGCACGATCGCGTTTGCCATCTCGCTGGCGGTGGTGTTCGCGCTCTGGTATCGCAGTGAGCGGACGCTGTCGATTCACACCATCCATACCACGCGCCGGGAGCTTTTCTACTGGGCTGCCGTGTTGTTCACGTTCGCGTTGGGCACGGCAGCCGGCGATCTCGCGACGGAAGCGTTGGGACTCGGCTTCATGGTCGGCGTCGTGGCCTTCGGCGGACTGATCGCATCGGTGAGCGCCATTTACTACGCCGGCGGGAATCCGGTGCTGACTTTCTGGCTTGCCTACATTCTGACGCGGCCGCTGGGTGCTTCGTTCGGCGATCTGCTTTCGCAGTCGCGTGCATACGGTGGCGTCGGCCTCGGGACGATCAACACGAGCGTGCTGTTCCTGAGTGCGATCGTCGTGCTGGTCATCTTTGCGAGCGCGATCGAGCACCGGTCCGTGCGGGCCACCGCAGTACGTGAACCTTGAGCGCGCATCGCTCGAAAAAGCCTATACGTAGTCCCCTTTTCAATCGAATATCGGATCAAACGGAACGAGCATAATCATGAATCAACGTACTCTCAGCAAAGCGGTCATCGCTTCCTTCATCGCCATCTCCGCAATCAGCTTCGGGCATGTCGAAGCAGGCAGGATCGGTATTTCGTCGGCCGAGGCGGCAGAACCCGCCAAGGCGTCGAAGCTCGGCGATCTCTCGCCGTTCCGCAAGATTGCCGCCGACACCGCGGCACTCGTCGACAAAGGCAACCTCGCCGGCGGCAAGGCACGGATCAAAGATCTGGAACTCGCATGGGACGACGCCGAGCCTTCGCTGAAGCCACGCGCCGCAGCGGACTGGCACACCGTCGACAAGGCGATCGACCGCGCGCTGAGCGCGTTGCGCGCCGACACGCCGAACGCAGCGGAATGTAAGCAGTCGCTTGCCGATCTCCTGACGGTGATGGATCGGATGAGCGGCAAGGCCTGACTGAGACCGCTACATCACGCCGAGCTGTCGGCCAGCGACGCCCCGTCACGCACGCAGAACGCTGATTAAAACGCGGCGGTATAAATCGCCAACGCATCGGCTTCGGTAACGGGCCGGGGGTTATTCACCAGAAGCCGCGTTTGCAACATCGCGTCGCTCGCCATCCGCTCGAGCCCGCCACGTTCGATGCCGACATCACGCAGCCGCGCCGGAATCCTGGTTGCGGCAATCATCTGTTCGAGCCGTTCGATCAGCGCCAGCGTCTTGCTTTCGGCGCTGCCCGTTGCACCCGGCACGATCACGTCCGCGAGTTCCGCGTATAGATGAGCCGCTGCCTCAGCGTTGAATCGCAACACGTGCGGCAGCACGAGCGCGTTCGAAAGGCCGTGCGGCACGTGATAAATGCCACCGATCGGATACGCGAGCGCATGCACGGCGGCCACCGGCGAATTGGCAAACGCCTGGCCGGCGAACGTCGCGCCGAGCAACATCGCTTCACGCGCCTCGCGGTTCTGGCCGTTCTCGCAGGCGGGCAACAGATTGCGCGACAGCAGTTCCAGCGCCTTCACCGCGAGCATGTCGGAGACAGGGTTCTTCAAATGCGCGGACGTGTACGCCTCGATCGCATGGACCATGGCGTCGACGCCGGTCGCCGCGGTGGCGGCAGTGGGCAGGCCGAGCGTGAGTTCCGCGTCGAGAATCGCCAGATCGGCGATCAGCTGCGGCGCGACCACGCCCATTTTCTTCGCTTCACCCACCGTCACGATCGACACGGCCGTGACCTCGGAGCCGGTGCCAGCAGTGGTCGGCATTTGCACGAGCGGCAAGCGCGAGACGGTGACTTTGTTCACGCCGTACATGTCGCCGAGCGCTTGCTGCTCTTGCGGCGCCAGCACGGCGATCAGCTTCGCTACATCCATCGACGATCCGCCGCCGAGCCCCAGCACGATCTCCGCGCCGGCTTCGCGCGCCCGCGACGTCGCCTCGAGCACGATGTGCTCGGGCGGATCGGCGATCACGTCGTCGATCACGGTGGCATTCCAGCCGTGCGCCGCGAGATCGGCGAGCGCCGGATTCAGCAGCCCGCTCTGGTGAAGAAAGCCGTCCGTGACGACGCATAGACGCGTAAGCGTCGGAAACTGCGCGCGCAGCAGAGCGCCGAGGCGGCGGGCCGCGCCGAACTCGACCACCATCGTCGGCACGGTTTGAAACCGGAATGCGTTCATCATGCTGCGTCTCCTGGCACCATATGGCTTGTGACTTCGCGCCGGTCGAGCAGCGGAATGATCGTCCCGAAGCCAAGGCGTTGAAAATGCTCGGTATCGCGATGCTCGGCGAGGCCCTCGGCGTCGCTGTATTGTTCCAGAATCACGAAGTGGTCTGCATCGAGCGGCGAGCGGAAGAACTCGTAGTACCTATTCTTGGGCTCCGCGCGGCTCGCCGCGGCGAGTTCCGTGAGGGGTTTCACAATCGCGTCGCCGTTGCCGGGTTTGGCGAAATAATGCGCGATCACCTGCAGGTAAGCATTAGCCATCGATTACTCCAACAAGATGGGGACTTCAACGTTCAGAATTCAGATTCCACCTTCGCTGTCGCGGGTGGAGACCGCGACAGCACCGTTCTTCAATGCATCGAACACGTCGCCCGTATTGCAGACGAAGCCCGATGGAGGATGGGCGGCAACGCCTTGCGGTCTTGCCTATACGGCGCGCGCAGCAGTTCGACTGCCGCGATGTTCGCTTAACGCTGCATTGTATTTGATGAGCACGGCGTTGGCGGCGTCGCAGGCGGGGCGATACCACTTCGCGAGATTCTGACCTCGACTTCGCCGCGAGAGCGCTGGAGCGACGTAGGGATTTCCACTATAACGCCGCTGCGTGCTGCGATCGCCAGCTTTGAGGAAGATACGGATAACTAACCTGGTTTCACGTCCACACGAAGTGGATGGCGGCCACTGACCAGCGCGTACCGAGGTGTTTGTCGTACCGCATGAGCCCTTGATTCATCACGCAAATCTATTGGGTTAATAAGATTATTTCGATTCTTTATTGAGAATGATTCGCGTTTACGTTAAATTGGCGCTCTTCCCTTGAGAATACGGAGCGAATCCATGGCTGAGGTGCTCATCCGGCGGGGCCGTTCAACAGCGATACCGATGTCTGTTCTCAGCGCTCCAGATCCGCAGCTGACGCGCCGCCACGCCCGCTCCGTCGATTGGGAGAAGGGGGCGCTGCTCGACGTGCTGATCGCCAACCGGCCCATGCTCGTCAATCTGGCGCGCGGCTTCGTGGGTTGCGCGGGTCTCGCGGAAGACGTGGTGCACGACGTGTTCATCAAGCTGATCGACTTCCCGGATCAGGATGCCGTGCGGCAACCTGTCGCCTATGTGACCCGCATGGTGCGCAACGCGTCGATCGACGCCTTCCGCCGCCAGAGCCTCGAAAACACCTATCACGCCGACGAAGACGACGGTTTGCACGTGCCTTCGCCGGAACCGTCGCCCGAAGCGGCGCTGCTTGTGCGCGACACGCTGCGGCAGGTCTGCAACGCGCTCGAACAGTTGCCGCCGCGCAGCCGCGCGGCGTTCGAGATGGTGCGCTTGCGTGAGGAAACGCTGCAAAGTGCCGCACGCGCGCTCGACGTCTCGCAAACGCTGGTGCATTTCATGGTGCGCGACGCCGAGAAACATTGCGCCGATTGTCTCGATGCCTGCAATCGCGGCGTGGCCGGTCCCGCGTTCTGCAACGGACGCGCACGCCGGCGGTAAAAAAGCGCGCGCATCAAACGTCAATTGAGTAGAAGCGCTGTGGGTACGACATACCGCAGCCGCTGATGCGGGATAAACGAAAGGAAAATTCCTGCGGCATCCTGACCATTCATCGACCGGGCTATTCATCATGACGCAAGCGCAGCAAACCTCCAACGCCGTAGCAGGCGAAGCGGACGACCTCGTCTATACGGTCGTCGTCAACGACGAAGCGCAGTACTCGATCTGGCCGACATTCCGCGCCGTGCCCGCCGGCTGGCGCGAAGTGGGGGTGAGCGGTCCGAAGGCCGCATGCCTCGCTCATATCGAGAGCGTGTGGACCGATATGCGTCCGGCCAGCTTGCGCCGTCACATGGACGAGGCCGCCTCGAAGGCGAGCGCATCGTAATCGGACAGGCCCCGACAAGTCCACGCCATGTCGCTTCTGCAAGAGGAATTCGCATGACCATGCTTTCGATGCCGCTGCCCACGCTCGCCGATGTATCGATCGAGCCGGGGCTGCCAACTGTCGTCTCGCCGCGAGCGGGCGCGGAGATTTCACTGGAAGAAGCGGTGACGTTGCTGCATGCGATCGCTGACGACACGCTCGAACGGGCCGGCGCCGTGCTATTCACCGGCTTTCGCGTCGCCTCGATCGATGCGTTTCAACGTTTCGCCGGTTCATTCGGGCATCCGCTGATCGGCTATGAATTCGCGTCGACGCCGCGAAGCCAGGTGGAAGGCGCCGTCTACACGTCGACGGAATATCCGCCGCATCGTTCGATTCCGCTGCATAACGAGCAGTCGTACACGCGCGAGTGGCCGTTGCGCATCTGGTTCCACTGCGCGCTCGCCGCGCGCTCGGGCGGCGCGACGCCGATCGCCGACAGCCGTGCGATCTATCGTGCGCTCGACCCGGCGCTCGTCGCGCGCTTTGCGAAGCGCGAACTGCTGTACGTGCGCAACTTTGGGCAAGGGCTCGATCTGCCGTGGGAGCAAGCCTTCGGTTCGAACGACCCACGTATGGTCGAGCGGATTTGCCGCGCTCGCGGCATCGACTGCGAATGGCGGGATAGCGAGGACGGCGAACTGCTGTTGCGTACACGCGAGCGCTGCCAGGCCGTGGCGCGCCATCCACGCACCGGCGAGCAGGTCTGGTTCAATCAGGCGAATCTGTTCCACCTCTCGTCGCTCGACGAAGACATGCAGGAAGCGTTGCTCGATTCGGTCGGGCTTGAAAACGTGCCGCGCAATGTCTATTACGGCGACGGCGAGCCGCTTGAGGCAGATGCGTTGGCGGAAATCCGCGGCGTGCTCGACCAGCAGCGCATCGTGTTTCCGTGGCTGACGGGTGACGTGCTGATGCTCGACAACATGCTGACCGCCCGCGCGCGCGATCCATTCGAAGGACCGCGCAAGGTTGTCGTGGCGATGGCGCAGAGCTACCGCGCAGGCGCTGGCCACGGCCAAAACCAAAACAATGGCGACGAACGGACGGCCGTGCCATGACGAAAACGCAGGGCGCGGCACTCGCGGCGCATTCGCTGACGGTCGGCTACCGCGATCATGTCGTGCTCCACGGCCTGAACCTGACGATCGCGGCCGGTCGCGTCACTGCATTGTGCGGGCCGAACGGTTGCGGAAAGAGCACCCTGCTGCGCACGCTCGCCGGTTTGCAAGCGGCGCTCTCCGGCAGCGTTGAAGTCGACGGCAAGCCACTCGCTTCATTCCGGCGCCGAGCACTCGCACGCACGCTGACCATGCTCGCGCAATTCAACCAGATTCCATCCGGCCTCACCGTGCGCGAGTTGGTCGCGTATGGCCGCTACGCGCATGGCGGCTGGCTGCGCGGACTTTCGCGCGCCGATCACGCGGCGATCGATGAAGCGCTCGTCACCAGCGGTCTCGCCGACGATGCCGCGCGCGACGTCGCCGCGCTCTCAGGCGGCGAGCGCCAGCGCGCGTGGATCGCGATGGCGCTCGCGCAGCAGGCGCCGATCGTATTGCTCGACGAACCGACCACCTATCTCGACATCCACCATCAGCTGGACATTCTGCGTGAGCTGCGTCGGTTGAATCGCGAGCGCGGTCTGACGATTGTCTGGGTGCTGCACGACCTGAATCAGGCCGCCGCGTACAGCGACGAAATCGTGCTGATGCGCGCCGGCCGCATTGTCGCGCAGGGTTCGCCCGAGGCAATGCTCGATCCGCGTCATCTGAACGACACCTTCAGCGTGCCGATGCTCAAGCTCGCGCATCCGCGGACAGGTGCGCCGATGTGCGTGCCGGCCTACGAGGGCGATGTTGCGGAAATAGCGGGCGTCGAACTCGACGACGCGACATTGAGCAACGCCGCATCGACAAGCAAGGACCTCGTTGCATGACGACGCTCGCCGCGCGCAAACGCCTGCGCCGTCACGAACCCGCAATCGATAGCGGGTGCGCGCCCGTAAAAAGTCGCGCACGGACGATCGGCGCCGCGCTCGTCGCGTTGATCGTCTTGGTATCCGCGATGCGCCTCGCGCCCGGCTTTCGCACATGGCTTGCCGCGCCCGCGGGCAGCGATGCCGCGCAACTCGCCGGCATTCTGCTGTTCGACCTGAGCGTGCCGCGCGTCCTGGCGGCGTTGATCGCTGGCGGCTGCCTCGCGGTGGCTGGGACGTTGTTCCAGTCATTGACGCGCAATCCCCTGGCTTCGCCCGATCTGCTCGGCATCACCGGCGGGGCGCAACTCGGCCTGCTCGCCGCGATGCTGGTGCCCTCGCTGGCGGGCGTGGCGTCGGTGCCACTGCTGTTCGTCTGCGGTCTCGCGGCCGCCGCGTGCGTGGCCGCGGCAGCAGGCGGCTGGCGCGCGACGCCGTTGCGGCTGGTGCTCGCCGGCAGCGTCTGCATGCTGCTGTTTTCCGCGCTCACCACACTGATTCTCGCGTTCTTCGAGCAAAGCATCGTCGGCGTGTCGCTGTGGGCGAGCGGCAGTCTTTATCAACCGGGCGCGACGGGTTTGAAAATCGCTGCCAGTTGGCTCGTGTTGCCGCTCATCGCGTTGCCGTTCGTGATCCGCCCGCTCGACCCGCTCGCACTCGGCGACGATGCTGCCGCGGCGGCCGGCGTGCGCGTGGACGCGACGCGGCTTGCGGCGATGATGGTGGCGGTCGGTTTCGCGAGCATCGCTGTCAGCATAGCGGGACCGCTGTCGTACGTCGGTTTGATCGCGCCGAATCTGTTGCGCGAGGCACGCGGCGCGAAGGCCTCGCGGCTGGCCGCGCTCGTGCCGCTTTCCGCGTTGGTGGGCGGCGCGTTGGTGCTCGTCACCGATAGCGCGGTGCAGGCGCTCGATCTCGACGCGACGCTTTCGACCGGTGTGGCGATCGCTTTTGTCGGGACGCCGCTGATGCTGGCGATGATCCGCAGCGGCGCGGCGTGGTCGGGCGCGTTGCACATCGGCCAGGATCGTCCCACCGCGCGCGCCGGGACGCGCTTCGTGCGAATGCTCGATGCGTGGCCGTGGCCGCTGACGGCGACACTCCTGCTGATGTTCGGCATCCTGATCGTGTGTGCGGGCGCTTCGTTCGGCCCGGCCACGATCGGTGTGCATCGCTGGCTGGCAGCGTTCGATCAGCGCGACGAACTCGCGCGCATGCTGCTCGACCTGCGCCTGCCGCGCCTCATCTGTGCGTTGCTGGCGGGCGCGTTGCTCGCCGCGAGCGGGGTACTGATGCAGAGCATCGTGCGCAATCCGCTAGCCGGGCCGGAAGTGCTCGGTGTCACGCAAGGCGCGGGCCTCGCTACCCTGGCGGCGCTCGTCGCGTGGCCGCTCGCCGGGCATTCGATGCTGGCTATTGCCTCGCTCGCGGGCGGTGGTGTGACGCTCGCGCTCACGCTATGGCTCAATCGACGGCATCGCTATGCGCCACTCGCGGTGGCGCTGACGGGCATCGTGATCGGTACGCTGTGGACGACACTGTCCCAATGGCTCATCACGCAGCAAAGCGTGCAGCCCGCGCGTTTCGTGGTGTGGCTGGCCGGCGGCACGTACGGGCGCAGTTGGGGCGAAGTGAAGACGCTGCTGCCGTGGTGCGTGCTGGCCGTGCCTGTGTTTGTGCTGCTGGCGCGGCCGCTCGACCTGCTCGCATTGGGCGACGATCAGGCCGCCGCGCTCGGCTTGCCGATCGGTGTGTTGCGTCCGCTGGTGCTGACCGTGGCGATGCTGGCCGCGTGTGCCGCGGTGGCCGCCGTCGGGCCAGTGGGCTTTATCGGTTTGATGGCGCCGCATCTCGCATCGATGCTGGGGGCGCGTGCCCATCGAACACGCTTATGGCTCGCCGCCGCGTGCGGTGCGCTGGTGTTGGTGGCCGCCGATATCGCGGCGCGCACACTGCTTGCGCCGCGCGAAATCCCTGCGGGCGTGCTGACTGCGCTGATCGGTGCGCCTTATCTGCTTGCGCTGCTGATCGTGGAGGCTCGGCGCGAGAAGCGAGGCAAACGGTGAGGGGGCAGCGGGGTCATGCGTTGGCCGCTGCAACGGGTCACGACGCGCACGCGCAATGCTTCGCTGGGTACGCGCCGGAATCGATCGCGCATTATCTGGAGCATGTGTGGCTCGGCAAGCCTGACGCGAGCGGCGAACCCGCGCTGGCGGAGGACGATGCAAATAAGCCGACCATCATACCCGTAGCGGAATTAGCCAACCATCGCACCGGCTTGCTCGATGCAATGGTCACGCTATACGGCGGCGAGCGTGAAACGCATGCGCGGGCGCTGCTGTCGCAATGGAGCAAGTACTACTTCGGCTTCGCGGCCACTGCTGGTTTTGTGGCAGCGGCGTTGATGCGCCGTGCGCTCGACATGTCACCGCAAAGGACCCATATCGTGCTGCGAGGCGGGCTGCCTGTCGCGCTCTATTTCGCTCACGACGCGTTGCAGCCGGTCGCAACCGGTTCCGCGAGTCGCTATGCGCCGCTCGTCGACCATCTGAACTCGGTGATCGAAACGCTCTGTGCGATGACGCAAATCGCTCCGCGCGTGTTGTGGAGTAATGCGGGCAATCTGCTCGATTACCTCTTCGAACAATGCGCGCCGCAATTCAACTTGACCGAAGACGCCGCCTGGCTCTTCGGCCCGCTCGCCGCCGATGGCGAGGCCAACCCTCTGCGCATGCCGGTGCGTCAAGCCACGCCGCTCGCCACGAGCTTGCCGAATCCGTTTAGCGCACGGCGGGTGTGCTGCGTACGTTATGAAATTCCTGGAGAGACGCAACTGTGTGGACGCTGCCCCCTGTTATTGACGATGAGCGACGCGGAAATCGCATTGCAGGACGCTTCGCATTGACGCGCCGCGCCAGGAAAGCGCAACGGTTGAAGCGGCGTTGCGCGGCCACTGTGGTCGCGATTGCGGTGGCGCTCCTTGCCAACACCAATGCGTTCGCGCAAGGTAGCGCAGCCAAGGCGCGCCGCGTCACGACACAGGTGGCCGGAACCTGCACGTCACGCGCCGGCAACCCAAGCGTCTCGCAAGCGAGCCCCTCGCTGCCCGTGCGACCGAAGCGCATCGTCGTGCTCGAATTCATGTTTGCCGAAGATTTGGCCGCGCTTGGCATCACCCCGGTCGGCATGGCCGATCCCGAGTACTACCCGGGGTGGATTGGTTACGACAACGCGCGCCTTGTCTCGGTGCCGGACGTCGGCATGCGCCAGGAACCGAGTCTCGAAGCGATCGCGGCGGCCAGGCCGGACCTGATCCTTGGTGTCGGCCTTCGTCACGCGCCGATTTTTGCGGCGCTCGAACGGATCGCACCCACCGTCCTGTTCAAATACGGCCCCAACTTCACCGAGGACGGCGCGCGCGTGACGCAACTCGATTGGAGCCGCAAGATTCTGCGCACCATCGGCTGCCTGACGGGGCGAGAGGACGCGGCGCGCGCGATCGAGGCCACGGTCGATGCAGGTCTTGCACGCAATGCGCGACGCCTCGCACAAGCGGGCCGGCAAGGCGAGCAGGTCGCGTGGTTGCAGGAGTTGGGGTTGCCCGACCGTTACTGGGCGTTTACCGGCAACAGTACGGCAGCGGGCGTGGCACGCGCGCTTGGCCTCACATTGTGGCCGGCGGAACCGACGCGTGAAGGCACGGCCTATGTGACGTCGGAGGACTTGTTGAAAAAGCCGAATCTGACGGTGCTGTTCGTCAGCGCGACCGAGCGCGATGTGCCGCTCGCCACCCAACTCGATTCGCCGATCTGGCGCTTCGTCCCGGCGCGCCGCGCGGGGCGCGTCGGTCTCGTCGAACGGAATATCTGGGGTTTCGGCGGGCCGATGTCCGCGCTGCGGCTGGCCGACACGATGACGGACACATTGCTCTCTCTGCCGGCGCCGGCCCACTCATCTCATCCCACTGTGCCGTCAGCAACCTCGGCGTCCTGCACGGCCTGCGCCGCGCCATAAGTCTCGCTGACGATACTGCCGTTATCCAGCTTCAACACGCGATCCGCGAGAGGGAAGTAACGATCGTCGTGACTGATCACCAGCACCGTCTTGCCGCGCGAGCGCAATTCCGGCAGCAGTTGCTCATAGAACACCGCCTTGAACTGCGGGTCCTGATCCGCGGCCCATTCGTCGAACAGGTAGAACGGCCGGTCTTCCAGATACGCGACGACCAGCGCCAGCC
The DNA here is from genome assembly GCF_041321145.1 of Paraburkholderia sp. IW21. Taxonomy (NCBI): domain Bacteria; kingdom Pseudomonadati; phylum Pseudomonadota; class Betaproteobacteria; order Burkholderiales; family Burkholderiaceae; genus Paraburkholderia; species Paraburkholderia sp. IW21. Next base: position 609,803 of record NZ_JBGGWA010000001.1, read on the forward strand.
GCTTGCGCTGGCCTGTGGAAAGCGCGCGCGTCGAGAACGCGCCGTTCACCACCTGCACCTTGTGGTCGAGCGCCAGCTTTGCAACCAGCGCATTGGCACGGGCATCGGCCTGCGCACGCGACGCGTCGTTCGGATCGACGATGCCGAGCAGCGCGTCGAACAGATGGAAGTCGTTGAACACCGCCGTGAAGCACTGGCGGTACGCGGCGCGTTCGGCGAAGCCGACCGGTTTGCCGTCCAGTTCGATCGTGCCGTCTTCCGGCTCATACAGGCCGGTGAGCACTTTCGCGAGCGTCGTCTTGCCGCTGCCGTTGCCACCCACGATGAACACCAGTTCCCCTGGTCTGAAAGTCAGATTGACCGGGCCCACCCGGAACATCCGCTCGTCGCGTTCATGGAAGTACGAGTGCGTGACATTGCGCAGCGTAAGCGTCCGGTACGGCGCGTGCGATACGTTTTCATCCAGCGGCGGCGCGGTGCGCAGTGCGCCGAATTCGCCCATGACCTTTTCGATGCGGTCGAGCGAGACGCGCGCCGCGTTCAGCGTCGGCACGTTGTTGAGCAGGCCGTCCAACGGCAGCAGCATGAACAGGAACACCACCACGTAGCCCGATGCCGACGGCGCATCGGCGTGCACGCCAAGCGCCGGCCAGAACGCTGCGACGCCCAGAAACACGTAGAACAGGAACACGATCCAGCCGACCCCGACCGCATAGGCGCTGAACGCCTGGCGCCGATGATCGCGCACCTCGTCGATCGCGGAGCCGAGTTGGCCGTCCACGAATTGACGCGAGCGTGCCTGATGCAGCTTCAGTTCCTTTGCGCCCGTAAACAGCGCGCCGAGATACCCGAACAGTTTGTCCTGCGAGCGGCCGGCGGCTTCGAGCGAGGCGATCGCCCGCTTGTCGCCCGCGTGATAGCCGAGTGAGCCGACCAGAATCGCCGCAACCGCAAACAGGCAGACCGGCCAGGACAGCCACGCCAGGTAGCCGAGGCAGCCGAACACGATCGAGCCGTGCATCACGAGATTGGGCAACGCGAAAAACAGCATCGACACATTGGTTGCATCGTCGGTCAGCACCGACTGCACGGGCGCCGCGCCGATCCGTTCGACGTCGCGCAGCTCGGCCTCGGCGACGCGGCGCGCGACGTGCTCGCGCAACTGCGCCATCGTGTCCTGCGACAGCCGCGCGAACAGTACGCCGGTGATGACGCGCGTGACGAGCGCGATCACCGCGCATAGCGCAAAACGCAACGCGAGCGACATGTCGGCGGCGCCCGGTTGCGACAGCGCGCGGCTTAAGGTCGCGACAAGCAGCACGCTCGCGATGCCGTTCAGCACGCAGGCGGCGAGCGCGATCGCGAAGGCGCCGCGTGAACGCTTGAGCAGCGCGACGATCAGGCGCATGGCCGGTTTGCCGGGCGCTTTGGCGGCGGTGGAAGGAGAAGGCGAGGGTGGCGCATCGTAGCGCTCGTCGGCAGCGGTCATCGGCAATGGGTCGCAGTGGGTCGCAATGGATCGGTGAACTGCCGCGGGAGTGCGGCAAATCGGCGGGGCGCAAAGACGTGCCCCTCGCCTGATAGACGAATGGCCGCTGCAAACCTTTACCCTCTATCGCCGTTTGTCTCCGCTTGCCAGCGTCATTGAATAAAAAAGATGCAGTCCGAATAAATTGACGCAGGCGGTAAAGAATTGCGCTTGCGGATCGTCACACCAATGAAGCGGCCCATCGCGGCTCGCGACTTGGCCGACACGGCCAGTTCTAACGGATTTCACGCCCATGACGAGCTTCCCGATTGCGTTGCACCACCGAATCCGCGCTTTGGCGCGTATCGAACCCGATGCGCCCGCGCTTGCGTCGTTCACGCCGCATACCGTGCGGCTGACGCGCGGTGAACTGGATAGCCGCGCAGCGCGGCTTGCGGTGCAACTGAGGGCGGCGGGCGTCACGACGGAAGTGCGCGTCGGCGTGTGTGTCGCGCGTTCGTGTGACCTGTTTGTCGCATTGCTCGCCGTACTGAAGGCGGGCGGCGTGTTCGTCGCGCTCGATCCGCGCCATCCCTCGGCACGCCTCGACTGGGTCGCGAAGGATGCGGGACTCGCGCACGGCATTGTCGACGGTTCCGCCGATGCGGCGATGCGCGCGCGTTTCGCGCAATGCTTCTACGTCGCGAATGCGGCTTTGGCAGACGCTGCAGCGCCGCGCTTCGATGGCGATGACGAGCCGGTGCACCCGCGCGCGGCGGCTTACCTGATCTATACATCGGGTTCGACCGGCACGCCGAAGGCGGTGGCGGTCGAACACGGCCCGCTCGCCGCGCACGGCGATGCGCTCGCCGAATCCTTGCCGATCGACGGCACCGATCGCGTGCTGCATTTCGCTTCCGTGAATTTCGATGTCTCGATTGAAGCCTGGCTCGTGCCGCTCGCGGTGGGGGGCAGCGTGGTGATCAGCGATCCGCCGCCGTTTCCGCCGGAAGCGACCCATGCATTCATGCTGCGCGAAGGCGTGACCAACACCACGCTGCCGCCCGCTTATCTGCGCGAATTCGCGAACGTTTGCGAACGCCTGGGCGTGCCGCCTTCGCTGCGCGTGCTGCTGTTCGGGGGAGAGGCGATGTCGCAAGACAGCTTCGACGAGATTCGCCGTGTGTTCCCATCGATCCGGCTCGTCAACGGCTATGGCCCGACCGAGGCAGTGATTTCGCCGATGCTTTGGCCCGTCGATCCGGACACGACGCCCGCGCTGGGGGATGGCAACGGCTACGCATCGCTGCCGATCGGCTGGCCGATCGGGCGCCGCGTGGCGCGTATCGAAGGCGCGGCGCACTGCGGCGAGGCCGGGGAATTGCTGCTCGGCGGCGTGTGTCTCGCGCGTGGCTATCATGGCCGCGCGGCACTCACGGCCGAACGTTTTTTGCCCGACGCAAGCGGCGAACCGGGCGAGCGGATTTACCGCACGGGCGATCTCGCACGCGAACGCGCGGACGGCTCGTTCGATTATCTCGGCCGCATCGACGATCAGGTGCAAGTGCGCGGCGTTCGCGTGGAGCCGGCGGAGATCGCGGCGTGCCTGCTGACACATCCGGCGATCGCCGATGCGGGCGTGCTGGCCGAGGCGACAGGCGGAAGGACGCAATTGATCGCCTGTGTCGTGCTGAAGGAAGCAGTGGGCAAAACGACACGCTGCGAAGAAGCGCACGGCGACGAAGTCCGAGGCGAAGGCGCCCAAGGCAAAGGAGTCCGCAGCGAAGACGTCCGCGACGAAAAAGCACTCAGCGACGCGGCATTGCAGGCGCATCTCGCCGCGCATTTGCCGCAAGCGTGGTTGCCGCATCGCTTCGCGCGCTTTGCACGTCTGCCTTATACGCTGAACGGCAAGCTCGATCGCACGGCATTGCGCGACGCGGTGGCGGCGCTGCCCGTTGAGCGCGGTGCGAGCTATGTCGCGCCTCAAACGTCAACCGAGGCGCGCCTTGCCGGTATCTGGCAAACGCTTCTGAACGATCCGGCGCCGATCGGTCGCACCGACCGGTTCTTGGCGCGCGGTGGCGACTCGCTCGCGGCGATGCAATTGCAGGCGGCGATTCGCCTCGATTGGCGCGTGAATCTGCGGCTCGATACGTTGTTCGACGATCCACCGCTTGAGACGCTCGCGGCGTTGATCGATAGCAGCGAGCCTGAAACGGCGTTGAACGAACATCGGCAGATCACCGTACTGCGGCCATCGAAAGCGGCGTTTGTCGATCGTGCCGCTTCTTTTGCCCAGCAGCGTTTCTGGGTGATGGCGCAAACGCAGGATGCCGGCTCGGCCTATCACGTCGCCGTGCAGTGGGACGTGCAGGGCGCGCTCGACCTCGGCACGCTGCAACGCGCGCTCGATTCTTTGATCGAGCGTCAACAGGCCTGGCGCACCACGCTCGTCGAAACCGACGATGGCATCGTGATGCAACGCATCCATACTGCATTGCCTATGCGGATCGCCGAAATCGATCTGCGCACTAGCAGGGAGGCCGAGCGCGCGCCGCGGTTGGCAGCATTGGCCACGGACCACGTCGGTGCGGCATTCGATCTGTCGAATGGCCCGTTAGTGCGCGCTACCCTCGTCACACTGACCGACCACACGCAGCGCTTCCTGTTGACCACGCATCACGCGATCAGTGACGGTTGGAGCTCGCGCTGTGCTTTCGACGAATTGCAAGCGGCCTATACGTCGTTCGCTACGGGGCGCGCGCCGCAATTGCCCGCGCTCGCGGTCCAATACGCCGACTATGCGCAATGGCAGCGCGACTGGCTCGCCGCAGGCGAAGGCGAGCGGCAGCTTAAGTATTGGCGCGACGCGTTGCGCGCTGCGCCCACGCCGCTTGCATTACCGCTCGACCGGCCACGCTCGCCGCAACGCGACTATCGCGGCGGCCGCCTGGCATTGCGGCTGCCGGAAGCACTCTCCGCAGCGGTGCGCGAAGCCGCGCGACGCGCGCAGGCGTCTCCCTTCACGGTGTTGCTGGCTGCCTTCGACGCGTGGCTCTATCGGCTGACCGGCGCCACCGACATCGTGGTGGCCGCGCCGATCGCGCATCGGCAACGGGCGCAAACCGCGCCGCTGGTCGGTCTGTTCCTCAACACACTTGCGTTGCGCGCGCGCGTCGCGCCGGGCCTATCGTTCGCGGCGTTGCTCGACAGCGTGCGCCGCGCGGCGTTCGATGCTTTCGCGCATCAGGACGTGCCGTTCGATCAGGTGCTCGACGCCGTCAAGCCGCCGGTGCGGCGCGGCGAAGAATGGCTCAAGGTCAAGTTCGCCCAGCAGTTCGATCTGGAACTGACGGCTGAATTGCCGGGTGCTTCAGTGCGGATGTCGCCGGGACTCGATCTCGCCGCGCGCTTCGATCTCGCGCTCGATTTCACCGACGACCCGCGCGGCATCGAACTGGTCGTCGCCTATGCGCTCGACGGCATCGATGAGGCGACTGCGCAGGGCTGGCTCAATAGTTACGCTACGCTGGTAGCCGACGCGGTGCGTGATCCGCAAAGCGCGATTGCCGAACTCGATTGCGCGGATGGGGCGGAATATCGCACGGCGCGACAGGGGCGAACGCTTCAGCTTAAAGCCGATAACGTACTTGCGCTGTTCGCGCGTCACGCTAGCGAAACACCTCATCGCGTCGCGCTCGTGGACGCTGATACGCAGATCACCTTCGCCGAACTCGACGACGCATCGGATCGCATTGCGCTTGCTTTGCAGAAAAGGGGCGTGAGAGGGGAGCAACCGGTTGCTGTATGCATCGAGCGTTCGGTGCGCTTCGCGGTTGCGCTGATCGGCGTGATGAAATCGGGTGCCTACGTGGTGCCGCTCGATCCTGCGGCGCCTCATGAACGGCTGGCTGCTGCTGTCGAAGCCTGCGGCGCGCAATGGATGCTGACCGCAGGGCAGCCGCAGACCGCGCAGGCGGGAGGCGCTGCAAAGACGCTCGATTTCGACTCGCTCACGCAAGGTTCATCGCCTGGCGGGATGAATGATGCCGCTAGCGCGAACTTGAACACCGGCGCGGAGGCGATCGCCAACGCCAACGCGTCGCGTCCCACACCGCTACCCGGCCAGGCCGCTTATCTGATCTTCACGTCCGGATCGACCGGCACACCCAAGGGCGTCGTGATTTCACATCGCGCGCTGGCAGATTACGTCGAAGGGATGTTGGACGAACTCGCCTTCGCCGCTGGCGCTTCCATGGCGATGGTTTCGACCGTCGCCGCCGACCTGGGTCATACGACACTATTCGGCGCACTCTGCTCGGGCCGCACGCTGCATCTGCTGCCGGCGCAATGCGCGTTCGATCCCGATCGTTTCGCTCGCGAGATGCGCACGCGGGATGTCGGCATCTTGAAGATCGTGCCGAGCCATCTGCATGCGCTGCTCGACGCGCAGCAACCAGCGGACGTGCTGCCCGCGCATGCATTGGTAACGGGTGGCGAAACGCTGCCGTGGTCGCTGGTCGAGCGGATCGCGGCGCTTAAACCGGCGTGCCGCGTCATCAACCACTATGGCCCAACCGAAGCGACGGTCGGCGCATTGACTTGCGACACGTGCGCGCCGGGAAAAGCTGCATTGCGCTTATCAAACGGGCATGCCGAGCAAGCGGGCCGCGCCGTGCAATCCACGCAACTCACGCAATCCACGCAATCCTCGCAATCCGTGCCGCTTGGCCTGCCGTTGCCGAACGCCTACGCTTGCGTGCTCGACAGCCACGGCGCGAGCGTGCCGCCCGGTGGAATTGGCGAACTGTATCTCGGTGGTCCGGGCCTTGCGCGTGGTTACCTGAACCGTGCCGCGGCGACCGCCGAGCGCTTCGTGCCGCATCCGTTTGCGCCAGGCGAGCGTCTCTACCGGACGGGCGACCGTGTGCGGCTGCGCGCCGATCGCCGGCTGGATTTTCTTGGACGGCTCGACGATCAGGTGAAGATTCGCGGCTATCGCGTCGAACCCGGCGAGGTGAGTGCCGCACTGCGCGCGCTCGAAGGCGTCGCGCAGGCGGAAACGCTTGCCGTGGAGCATGAGGGGCGTTTGCGGTTGGCGTCGTTCGTGGCCTCGTCTAACGGTGCACATCTCGACGAGCTGGCGTTGCGCGCTGCATTGGCCGCGAGTCTGCCGGACTACATGGTGCCGGCGGTGTTGCGGGTCGTGGCTGCCTTGCCTGTGACCGCGAACGGCAAAGTCGATCGCGCCGCCTTGCGTGCGCTTGCCGTCGCGCCGGCGCTATCCGAGGCCGAAGGCGACGCGCCGCAAGGGGCGATCGAGGAAGCGCTCGCCGCCGTCTGGAAGGACGTGCTCAAAGCCGGGCGCGTAGGCCGCGGCGACAACTTCTTCGAACTGGGTGGCGATTCGATTCTGGTGTTGCAGGTGATCGCACGCTCACGCAAGCGCGGTGTGCGCTTCACGCCAAAGCAACTGTTCGACGCGCCAACGTTGGCCCAACTCGCGTGCGTTGCGACAACGGTGGATACCGGCGCGCCGGCTGCATCGGCGGTCACGAAATCGCAAGCCTCGCTGTCGAAGGCCGAACCCGCCACGACCCTCACGCCCGCACAACTGCGATTCTTCGCGCTGGATATCCCGCAGCGCGGTCACTGGAATCAATCGATCGAACTCGATGCTCAGGCACCGTTCGACTACGATGCATTCGTCCACGCATTCGAAAAACTGCTGACGCATCACGAGATTTTCCGCCACCGTTTCGCGCCGAGCGGTCCCCGCGGAGAATGGCGGCTCACGGTCGCCGCGCGCGCGTTCGAGGCACTCCCGCTCGCGGTCGCGTCCGTATGCGACGAACGCGACGCACTTGCGCAGTTCGACGCGCTGCAAAGTACATTCGATCTGACGCACGGCCCGCTCGTCTGCGCGCTCGCCGCGATGTTGCCCGACGGGACGACGAAGCTTTATCTCGCGATTCATCATCTCATCGTCGATGGTGTGTCGTGGCGCGTGCTGCTGGACGATCTCGACGCCGGCTATCGCGCGGCGCGCGAGCGCCGCACTGTACGGTTTGCGTCGACGGGCACGAGCGCGCAGGCGTGGGCGGCGCGGCTCGCTCGCGCGGCGCTCGATGCGACCCACTCGCCATTTGCCGCCGAAGTGCCGTATTGGGCCGCGCTCGCCGCACCGTGCGATGATTTTCCGCTTGACTATCCCCACGCCAAGGCGACTAACGCCGACGCGCAAACTGTCATTCAGACAATCGGCTCCGATCTGACGCGCGCCGCATTGACGGAGGCGAACGCAGCCTACCGCACGCAGATGATCGAACTGTTGATCGCCGCGTTGGCGCAGTCGCTCGACATGCCGGTTTGCCGGATCGAGCTTGAGGGCCACGGCCGCGAGGCGTTGTTCGACGACGCCGACGCGAACCGTACGCCGGGCTGGCTGACGAGTCACTATCCGGTGGCGTTCGCTGTCGAAAGCACGCCCGTGGCAACGCTCGGCGCCGTCAAGGACACCTCGCGCGCGGTGCCGAACAAAGGGCTCGGCTTCGGCGTGTTGCGCCACTATGGCGATGCGGCGACACGCGCGGCACTCGCCGCCGTGCCGCGGCCGCATGTCACCTTCAACTACCTCGGCCAGTTCGATGCGCCGCGCGAGGCTGCGCTGGTGCCGCATTTCGGCGGCGCGGGCTGCGAGCGCGATCTCGCGGGCCCGCTCGGCAACGCGTTGGCGATTCACGCCTATATCGATGGCGACGCGGCACGCACGCTTAAAGTCCATTGGGTGTACGGCGCGACGCAGTTCGAGCGCGCGAGCATTGAAGCGCTCGCGCAGCGTTTCGAGACCGCGCTCACCGCGTTGATCGCCGCATGCGCGGCGCGTCTCGCACAACGCGGTGGCGGAGCGACGCCGGGCGACTATCCGCTCGCGCGTGCGGGCGGTCTGACGCAAGCCGCATTGGAGCGCTTGCCGTTCGATCTTCGTACCGTCGACGATATCTATCCGCTTTCGCCGATGCAGCACGGCATTCTGTTCCACTCGCTGTTCGCGCCGGAGCAATCGACTTATGTGAATCAACTGGTCGCCACGCTGATCGAGCCGGACGTCGAGCGTCTGCGTGCGGCGTTCGAGGCCGCCGTGCCGCGCCACGACATTCTGCGCACCGGCTTCACCCCGAATGAAGCCACGCCGATGCAGATCGTGCATCGCCAGGCGCGCATGCCGGTCGAAATATTCGATTGGCGCGAGCAAGGCGAGGACGCGCCCGGCGCATTTGTAACGTGGCTCAGCGCCGACCGGGCGCGCGGGTTCGATCTGACGTCGCCGCCGTTGATGCGCGTCGCGCTGATCCGCATCGCGGATGAAGCGTGGCGTCTCGTCTGGACCCGTCATCATCTGCTGCTCGACGGCTGGAGTACGGCACGTTTCTTCGCCGACGTGCTGCGCGACTACATCGAGCCGCCGCGTCCGCAACCGTTCGCCTCAGCCGCTAAAACGCGCTACTGCGATTTCATCGCGTGGCTCGCGGCACGCGACGTGGAATCGGAGCGAGGCTTCTGGCTTAAACGTCTTGCGCTGATCGACGAGCCCACGCTGGTTGCCAGCCGCGAACGCGATCGTGAGGCGGCTAGTTCACGCGTCGCGCAACATCTCACGCGTCGCGAAGCGCTCGACGCCGCCACAACGGCACGTCTCACGGAAGCGGCGCGCCGTCTGAAAGTCACGGTCAACACGATGGTGCAGGGCGCCTGGGCGCTTGCACTGCAACGGATGACACACCAAACAGCCGTCGCCTTCGGCGCGACCGTGGCAGGCCGTCCCGACGCGTTACCCGATGCCGATACCGTGCTCGGTCTCTTCATCAACACGCTGCCGGTCATCACCGCGCCGTTGCCGCAACGCCTGGCATCGGCATGGCTCCACGAATTGCAGCGCGACAACGCCGCCGCGGCGGAACACGCGCATACGCCCCTCTACGAAATCCAGCAATGGGCGGGGCAAGGCGGCGGCGCGCTGTTCGACACGCTCGTCGTGTTCGAAAACTATCCGGTCGATGAAGCATGGCAAGGGCGCGACGAACGCGCTCTCAAGCTGCGGGAATTGCGCAATATCGAAGCGACGGACTTCGCACTCACCCTGGTGATCGAAGCCGGCGCGACGCTCACGATCGACTACGGCTACGACACCGCACAACTCGACGAAGCGCGCGTGGCCGCATTGCATCGCGCGTTTGCCGCGTGCCTAGCGGGCTTGATCGCCGATCCGCACGCACCGCTCGGCACGATCTCGATTGCGACCGCCGACGATCTCGCCATGCTGACGCAGGCCAATGCGACCGCGCAATCCTGGTCGCAAGCCCGGCAGCAGCCGCTGCACCACCAGTTCGAACAAGCCGCGTTGGCATCACCCGACGCAATCGCGCTCGAATTCACCGACCCGCAAGGACACACGCAACAGATGACCTACGGTGTGCTCGATGCGGACGCCAATCGGGTCGCTGCCGCGCTCGTGGACGCGGGCGTTCAGGCGGACACGGCGGTTGCATTGTGCGTCGAGCGTTCGTTCGACATGGTGGTAGCGCTGATCGGCGTGCTGAAAGCGGGCGCGGCCTATCTGCCCATCGATCCCGACTATCCGGCCGAGCGCATCGCCTATCTGCTCAACGACGCGAAGCCCGCTGTCGTGCTGACGCAGCCGCATCTGCGCGAACGTGTTGTCGTGGCCGTGGCAAGCATCGACGTGGAAATCCTGACCGTCGACGAACTTCTCGATACCAATGCCACGCTCGTTACGCCAGTGGAAGTCGCGCCCGAACAACTCGCCTATCTGATCTACACATCCGGATCGACCGGCAAACCGAAGGGCGCGGGCAATACGCATCGCGCGCTCGCGAATCGGATCGCGTGGATGCAGGACGCCTATCGGCTGAGTGCTGAAGACGTCGTGTTGCACAAGACGCCATTCGGCTTCGACGTATCGGTATGGGAATTCCTTTGGCCGCTTTCTGTCGGCGCGAAACTCGCGATCGCGGCACCGGGCGATCATCGCGATCCGGTACGTCTGGTCGCGGCCGTCGAAACGCATCGCGTCACAACGCTGCATTTCGTACCGTCGATGCTCGCCGCCTTCGTGGCTCACCTGGAGGATTTCAAAGCCGCGGCTCGCTGCACGAGCATCCGGCGGATCGTGGCAAGCGGCGAAGCGCTCGCACCGGAACGGGTGGCACGCGTCGCGCAGCATTTGCCCAACGCGCAGCTCTATAACCTGTACGGCCCGACCGAAGCGGCGATCGACGTCTCGCACTGGACCTGCGATGCGCGCGATGCGAACGCGGTATCCGTGCCGATCGGTCATCCGATTGCGAATCTGCAACTGCATGTACTCGATGCTGCGATGCAGCCGCTGCCGCAAGGGGCGATCGGTGAACTGTATCTGGGCGGCGTGGGACTCGCGCGCGGCTATCTCGGCCGTGCGGCGCTGACCGCGGAGCGCTTCCTCCCCGATCCCTTCGTTGAAGGCGCACGTCTTTATCGAACCGGCGACCTCGCCCGTCGTCGCGTGGACGGTGCGCTCGATTACCTCGGCCGTGTCGATACGCAAGTGAAGCTGCGCGGCCAGCGCATCGAGCCCGGCGAGATCGAAGCGCTGCTGCGCGCGACGCAAGGTGTGCACGACGCCGTGGTGATCGTGCGTGACGAGCAACTGATCGGCTATGTCGCACGAGGCGCCGACGGCGCAATCGACACGATCGCGCTGCTCGACGGTCTGCGTGCGCAGTTGCCGTCGTACATGGTGCCGGCGCAACTGATCGAGATGGAGGCGTTGCCGGTGACGCCGAACGGCAAGTGTGATCGCCATGCGCTACCGGCGCCCTCTCGCGGCCCTGCCGATGAGAACGCCGCCGCCTCCTTGCAAACCGATACCGAACGCGAACTCGCCGCGATCTGGCAACGCGTTCTGCATCTGGAAACAGTGGGCCGCGACGATGACTTCTTCGCCCTTGGCGGTCACTCGCTGCTCGCAACGCAGGCCAACGCTCAGGCGAATCTGCATTGGACGCTGATCCTGCCACTGCGCACGCTGTTCGACGAACGCACGCTGCAACGCTGTGCCGCCGCGATCGATCGGGCGCTGGCCGAGCGCGACGCCCATGCCGGACAGGACACCGCGAGCGCGATCGACGCGCTCCTCGACGAACTGGAACTGCAGTAAGCCCCGCCGCCGACAAGCCGACAAGCATTGAGACTACCCAGCATGACGATAGCCAAACCGGATCTGCTTTCCCTCGCGGCACGCTTCGCGCTTTTGCCGGCCGCGCAGCGCAAGGCCTTCATCACGAAGCTCGACGCAGCCGGCATCGATTTTCGCGTGCTGCCGATTCCACCGCGCGCCGAGCGCACCGCGAGCGTGCCGGCTTCGTTTGCGCAAACACGTCTGTGGTTGCATGCACGCATGATCGACGAACCGGCGGCGTATCACATCACCGAACGTTTGCGGCTCGACGGTGCGCTCGATGCGAATGCGCTGCGTCTTTCCTGCGACGCATTGATCGCGCGTCACGAAGCGTTGCGTACGACCTTCGCGGAGAGCGCGGACGGCGTGTTGCAGACCGTGCATGCGCCGTCACGCTGCCCGTGGCATGCAAGCGACCTGAGCACGGTGCCCGCGCACGAGCGTGAGGCTCGCGCGGCCGCCATTGCGCAAAGCGACGAAGCGCAGGCCTTCGATCTGTCGCTCGGCCCGCTGATCCGCGCGCATCTCATACGTCTCGATGCGACGACTCACTGGCTCGCGCTGACGACACATCACATCGTGTCGGACGGCTGGTCCGCGGACGTGATGCTGGCGGAACTGGCGTCGTTCTATCGCGCCTATGCGAAGCGCGAGACGGTGTCGCTTGCGCCACTGCCGATCCAGTACGCGGATTACGCACTGTGGCAACGCCGCTGGCTCGATGCGGGTGAGCGCGAGCGGCAGTTGGAATTCTGGCGTACCCGGCTGGATGCGAGCCGCGACGTGCTGATGCTGCCGGGGGCCGCGCCGCGTCCGGCCCAGCGAAGCGCGCGTGGTGCGCGGCACCGGTTCGTGTTGGATGCATCGCTCGCCCGGCAGGTCAAGGCGCTCGCCAATGCCCAGCGTGCAACGCCCTTCGCCGTGCTGCTTGCGGCACTCAACGCCTTGCTCGCGCGCTGCTCGGGCGAGACGCAGATTCAGATCGGCGTGCCCGCTGCGAATCGCGAGCGCGGTGAAGTGGCCGGCCTGGTGGGCTTCTTCGTGAACACACTCACGCTCGCCACGCCCGTTCCCGCAACGCAGTCGTTCGCCGTGCTGGTCGGCGCGACACAGCAAACGCTCATCGACGCCCAATCGCATCAGGACGTGCCGTTCGACCAGGTGGTCGAAGCGCTCGGCGTGGTGCGCAGCGCGAGCCACCATCCGCTGTTTCAGGTGATGGCGGCATATGGTGCGCGTCGTCGCTTGCCTTTGCTTGCCGAGGTTCGTGTCACCGAGTTGCCGTCGGGGGCGCCGTTCGCCAAATTCGATCTGACGCTGAGCTTCGAGGAGCGCGACGACGGTTCGATCGACGCCTGCTTCATCTACGCGCTCGATCTCTTCGAGGCCGAAGCGGTCGAGCGGCTGGCCGGGCGCTTCATTGAACTGCTGTCGAATGCGATCGTGGCGCCTGAAATCGCGGTCGGCGATCTGCAATGGCTGCCCGCGTTCGAGCGTGCCCAACTGGATGCGTGGAACAGCACGGCGGCCAATCACGATGAAGCTTTCAAGCCGGTTCATCAACGCGTGGCCGACCACGCCCAGGCGCGGCCCGATGCGCGCGGCGTCGCGGACCTCGAACGCTCGCTGACTTGCGGCGAAGTCGACGCGCGCGCGACTCGGCTCGCGCAGCGGCTCGTCGCAGCGGGCGTGAGCGCGGAGATGCGCGTCGGCGTGGCGCTGAGCCGCTCGGTCGATTTGCTGGTGGGCCTGATTGCCGCGCTGAAATCAGGTGGCGCATTCGTGCCGCTCGACCCGAGTCATCCGCGCGAGCGCCTCGCACAGATTCTCGACGACGCGCGGATCACCCATGTCATCACAGAACGCGCCAGCCTGGCCGCGCTGCCGGTGTCGGATCGCTTGCACCTGTGGCTGATCGACGAGGAGTCCCGGCACGATGCGCTATCGACAGCGCCGGTCGCGCTTCCCGCGGTTTCGCCTCATCAGGCGGCCTATGTCATCTACACCTCGGGTTCGACCGGAAAACCGAAGGGCGTCGTGGTCGATCACGGCTCGTTCGCGCTGCACTGCGCGGCGATTGCCGAGCGCTACGGCGCAGGCGAAAACGATGTCTTTCTTCTGTTCCAGTCGGTCAATTTCGACGGCGCGCACGAGGGCTGGTTCTCGCAGTACATGTCCGGCGCCGCGGTGGCCATTACCGCCGACACGCTATGGCCGCCCGCGCAAACCTGCCGGATGATGGTCCGCGAAGGCGTGACGATGACCTACGTGCCGCCCGGCTGTGCGACCCAGCTTGCCGAGTGGGCGTTGGCGCACGGCGCGCCGCCTGGCTTGCGATCGCTGACGGTGGGCGGTGAAGCCACCTCGCGCGAAGCCTTTGCGTTGATGCGCCGGGCGTTCCCGAACGCGCGCATCGTCAACGGCTATGGACCGACCGAGACCGTCATCACGCCGATGCTGTGGATGTTCCATCCCGCCGACGATGCCGCCACGCTCGCTGACAGCGCGTATCTGCCGATCGGCACGCTGGTCGGCGCGCGCTCCGCGCATGTGCTCGATGCGCGACTGAATCCGCTGCCAGTCGGCGTGATCGGCGAGTTGTATCTGGGCGGCGAGGGCGTGGGCGTCGCGCGCGGCTATCTCGACCGCCCCGCGCTTACCGCCGAACGCTTCGTGCCCGATCCGTTCGGTGTGCCGGGGGCGCGGCTCTATCGCACGGGTGACCTCGTCAAGCGACGCGCGGACGGCGTGTTCGACTTTATCGGCCGTGTCGATCATCAGGTGAAGCTGCGCGGCTTGCGTATCGAGTTGGGCGAGATCGAGGCGCAACTCGCCGCGCATGATGATGTGCGCGAAGCCGTGGCGGTCGTGCATGGCAACGGGGCGCACGCGGCGCTGGTTGCATACGTTGAGTTGAGCGCCGAAGCGCGTGAACGCAATACGCGTGCGGACGCCGCCGAACTCGACGCGCATCTACGCCACACGCTGCCCGATTACATGGTGCCCGCTCACATCGTCGTGCTCGATGCGTTGCCGCGCAATGCCAACAGCAAGGTGGACCGCGCGGCCTTGCCGCAGCCGCAGCGTGTCGCGCGTGCGTATCAGGCGCCCGCCGCGGGCCTTGAAACGGCGCTTGCCACGATCTTCCGCGAAGTGTTGGGGGTGGAGCGCGTCGGGCGCGGCGATCATTTCTTCGAACTCGGCGGACATTCGCTCGCAGCGGTTCGCGTGGCGACCCGCGTGGCCGAGCGCCTCGCGCGCGATGTGCCGGTACGCACGCTCTTTGAAGCACCGACGCTCGCTCAATACGCGCGGCGGGTCATGGCGGCGGCGCGAAGCGAGGCGGTTGCCGATGGGCGTCTTGAGTCCGGGTCCGCGAGCGGTGCCGTGAGTCCGCGCGTGCTTGCCGATGCGCAGGGCGTGATGCCGCTGTCCGCAGCGCAATTGAGCCTGTGGTTCTTGTGGCGCGCGCAACCGGACAGCGCGGCCTACAACATTCCTGTCGCACTGCGTCTGCGCGGGCCGCTCGATGTCGATGTATTGCGCGAAGCGTTCGGCGAGGCCGCCGCGCGGCATCCTGCGTTGCGCACGCGCCTCGTCGAACGCAAAGGGCAATGGCCGGGCCAACGGATTGCGGCGCCGGCGTCTTTCGATCTGCCGGTGATCGACCTGTCGTCGCTTGAGAATGGGGAAATCGCAAGCGAGGCTGCCGCCGTCGCACTCACGGACGAAGACGCGCTCACGCCATTCGGCCTGCTCGACGACGTGCCGCTTTGGCGCGTGCGGCTGCTGCGGCTTGGCGAGCACGATCATGTGTTGTCGCTGGTCGTGCATCACATCGTGTCGGATGGACAGTCGATCGATCTGTGGCTTGAAGAAGTCCGCACGATCTATGTGGCGATCGTGCGCGGTGCAGCGCCCGCGCCAGGTGCCTCGTCGTCGCCTTTGCATCACGCGCTGGTGCTGCCGGTCGTCGCATCGCGCGCACGCCTGTCCTTCTGGCGTGACGTGCTCGCTGACGCGCCCGCGCACGTATTGCCTTCGCCGCCGTCGGGCCGATCCGTAGCGCCGTGCTGGAGCGCGGGCCGCCTCGCATTCGAACTCGACCCGGCCCTGGTGCGGCGCGCCCGCTTGATGGCGCTCGAAGTCCACGCAACCCTGCCGATGCTGCTGCACGCCGCGCTGAACGTCGCGTTTTACCGTGCAACGGGCGTGACCGATCAACCGGTCGGCGTCCTCGCATCGACCCGCGAATTGACGGGCGAGGTTGCGCAACGCGCGCTCGGTCTCTTCATCAACGCCGTGGTCGTACGCACGCGCCTGGCGAAAACCGCCACGCCCGCCACGCTGCTTGCCGAAGTTCGCGACGCGGCGCTCGCCGCCTACTCGCACGCGGATACGCCATTCGCCGACGTGGTCGCGGCATTGCGCGCGCCGCGCACGGACCCCGGCAATCCGCTGTTCTCGGTGATGTTCAACTACCTGCGCCCGGCCGGTGCCGCGGAGCGCGACTGGGCCGGTCTCACGCTAGACGATTTCAACGACGTGCGGCATCGCGTCGTGTTCGAGCTGGAACTCGACGTGGTCGAGCATCCCGATGGACGCGTGACGGGCGCGTTCTCGTATGCGGACGAACTGGTGGACGGCCGGTTTGTTGAAGCGTTGGCTACTGACTATCTGCTCGTAGTACAGCAGTTTGTCGATGCGCCGCAAGAGCAGTTCGGCGAATCGTCAGCGCGCTTTGCACTTGCAACGCCGAGTGTTGCTGCCGATATGAACACCCGCGCCGAGCTTCACGATGAAGCAACGCATCACGCCCACGCGCTCGAACGCGTCTGGAGCGATCTCTTCGAAGGCAACACGCCGGCCCATCACGACGATCTGTTCGAAGCCGGCGCGAGCTCGTTCGACATTGTGCGCTTTGTCGACGCGGTGCAAGCAGCCGGCCAGGTGTTGTCGATTGCCGATGTATTCGCCGCGCCGACTTTCGCCGGGCTGGGCGCGCGGATCGTTGCGCGTGCATCGACCGTTGCCGAAGTGCGGGATGCGGGTTAAAGCGCCTGCCTCTCAACTCACAGTTTTCTCCGGTCAGCGCATCCGGCGGGCCGGCTCACACCGATAAGGATCTGCGACATGCACAGAGACACCGTATTTGATTTGATCGGCGTCGGCTTCGGGCCGTCGAATCTGGCGCTTGCCGTGCGCCTTGCCGAAGAGGCCGGCGTGTCGGACCTCGCGCATTGCTTTATCGAGCGTCAGCCGGCGTTCGGCTGGCATCGCGGCATGCTGCTCGACGATTGCCGGATGCAGATCTCTTTCCTCAAGGATCTCGTTACGCTGCGCGATCCGACAAGCCGCTTCACGTTTATCAACTATCTGTTCGAGCAGGGACGTCTGGCGGATTTCGTGAACCTGAAGAGTTTCTATCCGACGCGCCTTGAGTTTCACGATTACCTCAACTGGGTGGCTGCGTCGTTCGATGAACGCGTGCATTACGGCCAGACGGTGATCGGTATCGAAGCGGTCAAGGCCGCCGGTAACGCGAACGAAATCGAAGCGCTGCGCGTGTTTTCACGCGACGGCGAAGGCCGCGAATGGCAGCGTGTGACGCGCGCGCTGTCGGTCGGCATCGGCGGCGGCCCTCAGGTGCCGGCGGCTTTTGCCGCGCTGGGTTCGCACAACATCGTGCATTCGTCGACGTATCTGACTTCGATCGAGCGCGTGGTCGGTGACGCCGCCCATGCGCGCAAACGCGTGGCGGTGATCGGCGCGGGGCAGAGTGCCGCCGAAGTGTTCATCGATCTGACGCGCCGCTATCCGCACGTCGACGCGAGTCTCTTGATCCGTTCGAGTGCGCTCAAGCCCGCCGACGACAGCCCGTTCGTCAACGAGATCTTCAGCCCGGCCTTCACCGATATTGTCTACGCGCAACCCAGAGACGGTCGCCGCTCGCTGATCGAGCGCTTTCGCGACACAAACTACGCGGTGGTCGACCGGCCGTTGATCGAGCAGATCTACGAAATGCTCTATCTGCAGAAGGTCTCGGCGGAACCGCGCCATCGTCTGCTGGCGAACACGGACATCGAGACGGCGGCGCGCACGGCGAACGGTCAGATCGAACTCACGCTGCGTGACCGCCTGAGCGGCCACGCTCGTGCCGAACAATTCGATGCGCTCGTGCTGGCCACGGGGTATCGCCGCGACACGCATTTCGAATTGCTGGAAGGTCTCGCGCCGCATCTGGGGGATGCGCTCGTGCAGGGCAACGTCGAACGCGATTACCGGCTCGCCGCGTCGGCGAGCTTTAAACCGCGCATTTATCTGCAAGGCTGCTGCGAAGACAGTCATGGGCTTTCCGACACGCTGTTGTCGGTTCTCGCGCTGCGCTCCGACGAAATCGCCGCTTCGCTCGGGCGCCACACATCGGAAGACCGGGCGGCCAGCCGGACAAAGCAAACAGAACAAATCGGGATGAGCAAGGGCCGCATGGCCTTCGCGCTTTGATGAAACGCGGCCGCGTGGCCGCATAACAACCTGGAGCATCGAGAGATGGAGTGGGCAATAGACACGCGTCGGCGTGCGATCGCGGCCGCGGCAAGCGTGGCGTTTTGCGCAGCGGCAGCCAGTCACGCACAGGCGCAGCAGGCGACACAACCGGCTGTGCAGTCGGCCGGCGACGCACAGCAGCAGACCAGCACACCCCTACAGGACGCAACGCCAGCCAATACGCTGCCTTCGATCAGCGTCAAGGGATCGGCTGAAAGCGAGGCAACGGTCGGCCTCGTGGCTCGTCGCAGCAGCACCGGCACCAAGACCGACACTGCGCTGAAGGAAATTCCGCAGACGATCAACGTCGTCACGGCGCAGCAGATCGAGCAAACCGGCGCGACCACCCTCAACGAGGCCTTGCGCTACATTCCGGGCTTTTCGACGTATGGCTCGGATGTCCGCTCCGACTGGTATTCGGTGCTGCGCGGCTTCACGCCGACCGTATTCGTCGACGGTTTGCAGGTGCCCAATACGCTCAATCTTTCGAGCTGGCGTGTCGATCCCTACATGGTCGACAGCATCACCGTGCTGCGCGGTCCGACGTCCGTGCTGTACGGGCAGGGCGATCCTGGTGCGATCATCGACGTGCAGAGCAAACTCGCGAACGGCGAGCGCACGCGCGAAGTCGACATGCAATTGGGCGACTATGCGCGCAAACAACTCGCTTTCGACATGGGTGACAAGATCGATAAGGACGGCACGCTGTCTTATCGTTTCGTCGGCGTGGGGCGTGACGGCAATTCGCAGACCGGGCCGAATCCCGAGCAGCGCGTGGCGATCGCGCCTTCGGTGAAGTGGCAGCCGAATGCGAAGACTTCGCTGACTGTGGAAGCGAGCTATCTGCAGGATTGGGGCGACGCATCCAATAACTTTCTACCGGCGCAGGGCACGATTCTGCCGAATCCGAACGGCAAGATTTCGCCGGACCTTTATACGGGCGATCCGGCGTTTTCGCACTATCGCAAGAAGCAATGGTCGGTGGGCTATCAGTTCGAATACAAGTTCGATCCCGTCTGGACTTTCCGGCAGAACACACGCTTGATGCACTTGTCGCTCGATCAGGGGCAGGTATTCGGCGGCGGCCTCGATCCTGCCGACCCGACTCAGGCGTCGTTGCTGCGCTACGTGGGGCTGTATCAGCTGAATTACAGCCGCTTCGACGTCGACAACCAGGCGCTGGCCAGATTCCGCACCGGTCCGCTCGACCATACGGTGCTGCTCGGCTTCGAATACAACCGGCAGTCGACGACCGATAGCGAATCGATGGCGACCGGGCCCAGTCTGAACATGTACAACCCGGTGTATACGCCGATCACCAACGCCATTTTCGGCGGCCCGAATGCGTTCCCTCGCACCGATACGAAGTCGACGCTCAATGCGTTCGGCGTGTATGCGCAGGACCAGATCAAGTGGCAGCGCTGGGTGCTGACGCTCGGCGGCCGCGAGGACTGGAGCGACACCACGCAGGACGATCTCGCCGGCGGCACGCGGCTCACGCAGAACGATCAGGCGTTCTCGGGGCGCGTCGGGCTCGTCTATCTCGGCGATTATGGGCTTTCGCCGTATATCAGTTATTCGACCTCGTTCAATCCGCTGGTCGGCGTGAAGATCGCGGGCGGCGGCATTGCCGAGCCGACCAAGGGCAAGCAGATCGAAGCGGGGTTGCGCTGGCAACCGGCCGGCAAGAATCTAATGCTGAACGCGGCGGTTTATCAGATCAACCAGACCAATGTCGTCACGCCGGATCTCGCGCTCGACCCGACCGGTGGCACGTCGGTGCAGACCGGCGAGGTGCGCTCGCGCGGCATCGAGTTGAGCGCGGTGGGCAACGTCACGCGCAATTTCTCGGTGATCGCCGCGTACGTGTACCAGGACGTGAAAAACGTCAAGGCGGCCGATATCAGCCTGGGCAAATGGCCCGTGGATATTCCACGGCCACGCCAGATGGCTTCGCTGTGGGGCGACTGGACGTGGCACGTCGGGCCGCTGGCCGGCCTGGGGGTCGGTGCGGGTATCCGCTATCAAAGCGGTACGGCCGGCGCCCCCGACAACTCGCTGTATGTGCCGAGCTATACCGTGTACGACGCGGCGATTCACTACGAGATGCGTAATTGGCGCTTCGCAATTAATGGCCAGAACATTTTTAACCGCCGTTTCGTGAGCGGTTGCCAGTCGCAGAACACCTGCTTCTATGGGAATCCGCGCACGGTGATCGCTACGGCGAAGTACGACTGGTAAGGAAGAGGGCGTTCGCGGCGGACCGAGGGGCTTCGCGTTTGCCGTCCGAGCGCCCGTTGCTTTGATTTTGGTCGCAACTATCGATACGCATTCGAGCCGACTATGCCGAAGAAAAAACTCATTTATATCTGGTCTTTGAGAAACGCAGCCGCCGACAAGGCCGGGCAGGATATCGCGTACAAGCGCGGCACGCGTTACATGAAGTCGGTGCTGGAATCGCTCGTGGAAGCGCTCAACGACACTGAGCTGGGCGAGCAGTACTCGTTGGAGAAAGTGATCTACGACGACGATGCGGGCTCCGCTTTAGATCGCGAGAAGCTGAAGGAGTATGGGTTCTCATACGAGCCGGGAAAGCGCTGGTTCTATCCGCCGAAATTGCGCGTACAAGGCAAGCCTGTCAATGATCTGTTGCTTGCAATTCCGTCGACGTATCGCCGCGAGCCGCTCGGCGCGGCAGGGCGCGTAGCTGGCAAGCGCCGCTTCGAAAAGCATTTGCTCGATACGCTTGTCGAGCTTGAGGCGGATATCGTCGTGCTGGATGGGCTGTTGATCATCCTCGATGAATTGGTGCGGCCGGCGGCGCCGTTCTATCGCAAGATCGTGAATATCCATCCGGGCGTGACGCGTGCGGGATCGCCTTATGAGCGTCGCGGTGCGTATGCGACGCTCGATGCGCTCTACGGCGCGCGTGGCAAGAAGGTCGTGGACTGGAAAACGATGGAGACCGTCGCAGTAGAGCCGCTTTATCTGACCGGCGCTTCGTTTCACTACGTCGACAACGGGATCGATTCGGGTGAAGTGATCCACGATGTGATGAACACCGAGATCGATAAGGACGACACCATTCTGGAATTGCGCTGGAACAACTTCAACCGCAGCCTGTTCCCGGCGTTGCATGAAGGGCTTGCGATGATGGCTGGGCGTGTTGTGCGGTTTGAGGTGTAAGTAGCGCGAGTGGTTGTCGACGGGAGGGGCAAAACAGGAAAATCGTACGCATGTTAATGCGTATAATTCTCATTAACAATCTATTTAGTATCTTAAGTCATCTATAAGACATCTGTCTCAAGGCATTGGATAATCGGCTGAAAGCCTTATCTGGCGTGGCTTGGCCCTGTTCATGGCAGGCCGCGGATATGTTTGTTTCGCAGCGAGTACTGGAAATCGCGCATATACTCACGGTCGGGCCGTAAAAAGTAGTGCCGTGGGTCGCGCTGCATTTTTGCCGCTTCGTCGCAACTCGCGGGCTCAGCGCCACGAACGCTCTGTCTAACACTTCATCTAGCAAAGCATCAAACATGTCCACACCGCCGAAGATCATCTACACCCTGACTGACGAAGCGCCGGCTTTGGCGACTTACTCGCTGCTGCCAATCGTCAAGGCGTTCACGCGCTCGTCCGACGTGATCGTTGAAACGCGCGATATCTCGCTTGCTGGCCGGATCATTGCTGCATTTCCGGACTACCTGACCGCGGAACAGAAGGGTTCCGACGATCTGGCGGAACTGGGTGGACTCACCACGCGTCCGGAAGCGAACATCATCAAGCTGCCGAACATCAGCGCTTCGGTGCCGCAACTGAAGGCTGCGATCACTGAACTGCGCGATCTGGGCTACAAGCTGCCGCCCTATCCGGACGAAGCAAAGACCGACGCTGAAAAAGACGTCAAGGCGCGCTACGACAAGATCAAGGGCAGCGCGGTGAACCCGGTGCTGCGCGAAGGCAATTCGGATCGCCGCGCGCCGTTGTCGGTCAAGAACTACGCTCGCAAGCACCCGCACAAGATGGGCGCGTGGAGCGCGGACTCGAAGTCGCACGTGGCGCATATGAGCGGCGGCGATTTCTACGGCAGCGAAAAATCGGCGCTGATCGCAGCAGCCGGCACTGTGAAGATCGAACTGACGGCAGCGGACGGTTCGAAGAAGGTCCTGAAAGAAAAGACGGCAGTGCAGGCGGGCGAGATCATCGACGCTTCGGTGCTGAGCAAGAACGCACTGCGCAGCTTCATCGAAGCGGAAATCGCCGACGCGAAGAGCAAGGGCGTGCTGTTCTCGGTGCACCTGAAAGCCACCATGATGAAGGTGTCGGATCCGATCATCTTCGGTCATGTGGTGTCGGTGTTCTACAAAGACGTGCTGACCAAGCACGCTGACGCCCTGGCGCAAGCCGGCTTCAACCCGAACAACGGTATTGGCGATCTGTACGCGCGCCTGAAAGATCTGCCGGCCGACACGCGCGAAGCGATCGAAGCCGACATGAAGGCCCAGTACGAACAGCGCCCGCAACTGGCCATGGTCAATTCGGACAAGGGCATCACCAGCCTGCACGTGCCGAGCGACGTGATCGTCGACGCCTCCATGCCGGCCATGATTCGCGAGTCGGGCAAGATGTGGGGCGCGGACGGCGCACTGCACGACGCCAAGGCCGTGATTCCGGACCGTTGCTACGCCGACGTCTACCAGGCCGTGATCGAAGACTGCAAGAAGAACGGCGCATTCGACCCGGTCACAATGGGCACGGTGCCGAACGTCGGCCTGATGGCGCAAGCCGCTGAAGAATACGGTTCACACGACAAGACGTTCCAGATCCCGGCGAACGGCGTGATTCGCGTGACCGACGCAGCCGGCACGGTGCTGATCGAGCAAGCGGTTGAAGCCGGCGACATCTGGCGCATGTGCCAGACCAAGGACGCGCCGGTCCAGGATTGGGTCAAGCTCGCGGTGAATCGCGCACGCGCCACCGGCACGCCGGCCATTTTCTGGCTGGACGCGGCTCGCGCGCATGACGCCCAGATCATCAAGAAGGTCGAGCACTACCTGAAGGACCACGACACCAGCGGTCTGGATATCCGCGTCATGACGCCGGTTGAAGCGACGAAGTTCTCGATCGAGCGCATTCGCGCCGGCAAGGACACGATCTCGGTCACCGGCAACGTGCTGCGCGACTACCTGACCGACCTGTTCCCGATCATGGAACTGGGCACCAGCGCGAAGATGTTGTCGATCGTCCCGCTGATGGCAGGTGGCGGCATGTTCGAAACCGGCGCCGGCGGGTCGGCGCCGAAGCACGTTCAGCAACTGGTCGAAGAAGGCTTCCTGCGTTGGGATTCGCTCGGCGAATTCCTGGCGTTGGCGGCATCGCTCGAACACCTGAGCACTGAGTATCACAATCCGAAGGCGCAGGTTCTGGCCAGGACGCTGGATCAGGCAACCGGCAAGTTCCTCGACAACGACAAATCGCCGGCGCGCAAGATTGGCGGTATCGACAATCGCGGCAGCCACTTCTATCTGGCCATGTATTGGGCTGAGGCACTGGCTGCTCAGACCGAAGACGCGGCGCTGCAGGCGCAGTTCGCCGGCGTGGCGAAGGCGATGGCCGACAACGAAGCGAAGATCATCGAAGAGTTGGCGGCTGCGCAAGGCAAGCCGGTGGACATCGGCGGTTACTATCGCCCGAATGTCGACCTGACGAGCAAGGCCATGCGCCCGAGCGCCACGCTGAACAAGATCGTGGACGCGGTTGCGTAAGGCACTCATGCGGCACTCATGCAGGTACTGAAGTCCGCACGGAAGTACGTGCCGAAGTAAGCAGCAAGTATGACGATGGCGCTCCAGAGGAGCGCCATCGTCGTTTCTACTCGCACGTGGATAGCAGTCATGCCGCTCCTCACACGTGAACGATTTCCCAATCGCTGAGTTTTTCTGGAATTTCGAGCGTCGATGTGTCGACTTCGGACAGATGCGGGCAGGTCAAGCCGCGCGCGAGGTCGTCAGCCGCTTGTTGTGGGCTGGCAAACTCACCGAGCGTTTCGTTGCCGTAGGTTGCTTCCCAGCCATCCTGTCCCGGCATGATGTAAAACGCTCCCTGGGTCGAGCCAAAGCGAAAGCCTTTCATTTTTAGTCTCCCAATTGCCATTTAAAAACCGCTGTGCCGTGGCGGCTTCATGCATGGAGCGGGGACACACTGCAACTGCGCTTTCGTCCCGTGTATTTCGCTGCACCGCCTGAAGCGCCGACTCATGTAAAAGAGTCTACGTCAGCACGTAGTGGCGCAAGGCGGTGTTAGATGGTTCGTTCGACCAAAAAATATCGTTTAAAAATAAATACTTATGATGTTAATTTTACGATGTGCAACGCGGGGCGACATTGCGAAATGGCGAATTTGTGCCACGCACCACGATTTTTTACGAGACAGTGGAGCATATCACATTGTGAAATTTCGGGGGATTGACCAGATAGTGGGCAGCACGGCTTTGAGGTAACGTAAAGCGCCGCGCTGTGCCGCTCCGGTCAGGCAGGAATCCGACGCAGATCTGCCGACCCCGCCGCACGCGTCTCAATGAGGCGTCTGCCCCAGTCCGCGTTGCGCCGGCGCATTCGCATTGCCATCCGCCGCGGCATTCGAAACGCTTCTCCTCTGCGCCGGAAACACCACCAGCATCAACACGACCCCCGCCAGCAACACCACCGCCAACCCGATCAGCCCGTATTGCACGCTGCCGGTCTGGGTCTTGATCCAGCCGACGAACGCCGGACTCACGAAGCCGCCGGTCCCGCCGAGACTCGTGATCATCGCGATGCCGCCTGCCGCCGACGAGCGCGGCAGAAAAGTTTGCGGGATCGTCCAGAACACGACGAACGAGCCATACGACGCGGCCGCCGCCAGCGCCAGCAAGCCGACGCCGAGCGCGACGTTATGACCGGCCGCCGGCAGCAGCGCGAACGCCAGCGCGGTCACGCAGGCGCTTGCCGCGACGTGCCAGCGCCGCTCCATGGTCCGGTCGGAACTGGCGCCGACCACATAGGTGCCGAGCGCAGCCGCAATGAAGACGAGCGCGGACAACAGCCCCACATCCAGCACGTTGGCGACGCCCATGTCGCGGATGATGGTCGGCGCCCAGAAGCCGATCGCGTTGAACGGCATCATCACCGCGAAATAGACGAGGGCCGCCAGGTACACACGCGGGTTGGCCAGCGCGCCGCGCAAGCCGTCGAGATGACCGGTTTGTTTCGTCTTTTCGTCGGCAGCGAGTTCGCGTGACACCAGTGCCTTTTCGCGGTCGTCGAGCCAGATCACCTCTTCCGGTGTGTCGCCGAGCGTGAGGAACGCGACGACGCCGAGCGTCACGGCCGGCACGCCTTCGAGAAGAAACAGCCACTGCCACCCGGGCAAGCCGCCCACGCCCGCGAGCCGCGTCATGATGAACCCGGACATTGGGCCGCCCACGATCCCCGCCACCGCGGTCGCCATCATCAGGAACGCGGTCACGCGTGCGCGCCGCGCGCCCGGAAACCAGCAGCTCAGATAGAAGATGATGCCGGGAAAGAAGCCCGCCTCGGTCACGCCGAGCAGGAATCGCATTGCGTAGAACTGCGTCGGCGTGCGCACGAACATCATCAAGCTCGACACCAGCCCCCACGCGAACATGATGCGCAACAAGGTGCGGCGAGCGCCAATACGCTGCATCCACAGATTGCTCGGGACTTCGAAGAGTACGTAGCCGATAAAGAAAAGACCCGCGCCCAAGCCATAAGTCGACTCCGAGAAGCCGAGATCGTGCATGAACTGCAGCTTGGCGAAGCTGATGTTGACGCGGTCGACATAGCTGATCACGTAGCAGAGGAACAGCAACGGAATCAGCCGGAAAAAGATCTTGCGGTAAGTGCGTTCGATTTCGACGGGCGTGAAGTCGCCCGTGGTGGTCGTGCCTGAATGCGAATAGACGTGCATGGTGGTCTCGCGAAGAATGCCAACTGCGGTGAGCGTCGCCGTGCGTGTTGCCACGCGGGGTGTTGTGCGTATCACTGCGCGTATTGCGCGGTGTTTCCGAACCCGTCAGCGACGCCCGATCTCAAAGCGGCCTGGCACCGCTTCACTATCCGTCCACGACAGCCGGTGCGCAATGCCCGCTTTCGTGCATGTCGTCGGCCACGGCGGCGCGCGGGATGCAGCGCGCCAAGGCGTCGCCGGCCCGCACACCCTTGCCGGCGGGCAGCACGAAAAGCGGATTGATATCCAGTTCTTTCAGGCTCGATTGCTGGTCGAGCGCCATGGCGGACAGCGCGACGATCGTCTCGACGAGCGCCTCGATATCGGCGGCCGGTTTGCCGCGCGCACCGTCGAGCATCGCGAAGGCGCGCAGTTCGCGGATCATCGCGTGGGCGTCGGCGTGCGTGACCGGCGCGAGCCGGAACGCCACGTCCTTCAGCACTTCCGCATAGATCCCGCCGAGACCGCACATCACCGCCGGTCCGAACGAGGCGTCGTTCTCTATGCCGACGATCATCTCGATCGCATCGCGGATCTCTTCCTGCACCAGCACGCCTTCGATTTGCGCGTGAGGCACATGGCGGCGCGCGTTCGCGACAATTTCCTCGAAGGCATCGGCGAGCATTGCCTCATCGCGGATACCGACCCGCACGGCACCGGCTTCCGTCTTGTGCGGTATGTCGGGCGACTGCACCTTGATGACGAGCGGAAAGCCGATCGAGCGTGCGATGGCGCATGCTTCATCGCGGTTATGCGCGAGTCTGCTCTTCGGCGTGTCGATACCGTAGTCGCGCAACAGGGACTGCGAGGCATGTTCGGTCAGCTCGCCGTTACTTGTGGCCAGCAGCGCGCGAGCTGGTTCAACGTCGTATTGAGCACGTGCCTCCGGTTTGGCACCCAGCGCCGCCGCACGCACCCGCCGCGCCTGTGCATAGTCCGACAACACCGCGAACGCGCGTCCGCAACGCACTGGTGTCGCATACAGCGGCACGCCGTGCGTTTCGATCATCTCGTAGGCGTCGTGGGCCATGTCGCGGCGCGCATTCCAGGCGAGCATCATCGGTTTATCGATCATGTCGTAGACGCGCACGATCGCCTCGGCCATCGCGCGTGCGACTTCTCCGCTCGCGGCGGCCGCCATGATCGCGATGGCGTCGATGTTCGGATCGTCGGCGATGATCTGCAATGCGTCGGCAAAAATCTTCGGCTCGGCGAGGATGCCCGCGGTCAGATCGATCGGATTGTTCAGCGAGGCGAACGCGGGCACGATCGGCTTGAGTCGCTCGAGCGTGGCTGCCGACAACGCAGGCACGGACATGCCTCGTTCAGCGCAGGCGTCGGTGATCAGGATGCCGGCGCCCCCCGAGAGCGTGACAACCGCAATTCGATTGCCGCGCGGCAAGCGTTTGGCTTCGAATGCTTTAGCGTAGTCGCCGAGGTCCGCGACATCGGTGACTTCGACTACGCCGGTCTGACGGAAGGCTGTGCGATATAGCGCGGATGCACCGCCCAGGTTCGCCGTGTGCGACGCGGCCGCCTTGGCGCCGTCGGCGGTGTTGCCGACCTTCCATGCGAGCAGCGGTTTGCCTGCATCGAGTGCGCGGTTAGCGACATCGACGAGCCGCCGTGCATCCTTCAAGCCTTCGATATACGCGGCGATCAGCGATGTTTGCGGATCCGCGATACAGGCATCGACGAGATCGAGCAAGCTGACGTCGGCCTCATTGCCGGTGGTGATGAAATGCCGCAAACCGATGCCGAGTTCGTCGGCCATCAGCAGCAGCGCGCAGCCGAAGCCGCCGCTCTGTGAAATCAGCGAGAGTCCGCCGCGCCGGTAATCGACGCCGAACGGTGCGCCGAATCCGGCGTAGATGCCCGCACCCGTGCTGACGAAACCCTGGCAGTTCGGGCCGATCACGCGGATGCCGAAAGCCTGGGCGACCTCCGCGCATTCGCGCTGCAACGCGGCGCCGGCTTCGCCTGCTTCAGCAAATCCGGAGCTGTAGACAATGGCGAAGCCGATGCCTTTTTCGCCGCATTGACGCAGCATGTCGGGCACGCGCCGCGCCGCGACGAGAATCAACGCGAGATCGGGCGTGGCCGGCAGGGCGGCGATGCCGGCGTGGCATGAAACGCCGGCAATCTCCGCATATTTCGGATTCACCGGATACAGCGCACCCTGATAGCCGTGCTGCATGAGAAAGCGCATCGGCTGGCCGCTGATCGACTTCGGATCGTTCGAGGCGCCGATGATCGCAATCGAGCGCGGATTGACGAGCCGTTCGATGTCGAGCGTGTTTGCAGACTGCATGGCTGCGTTCGTGGTGGTGTTCATGGCGGCGCTCATGCTGTACGCGCAGCGTTGGCTTGAACGCTGTCCTTCCGGTTCGCCTGATCCCGTTCAGCGGCGCGCCGCAGCGTGATCTTCGCGATGTTCAACTGATGAATCTGCGTGGTGCCTTCGTAGATGCGAAACGCGCGCACATCGCGGTAGAAACGTTCGACCGCATTGCCCGCGAGATAGCCGCGTCCGCCCAGCATCTGGACCGCGCGGTCCGCGACGCGTCCGCACATTTCCGAGGCGAACATTTTGCACATCGACGCTTCCAGCGCGACGTCCTCGCCCGCGTCGCGTTTGCGTGCGGTTTCGAGAATCATCGAGCGCGCGGCGAAGATTTCGGTTTGGCATTCGGCGATCAGCGCTTGCACAAGCTGAAACTCCGCCACGGGCTTGCCGAACTGCTCGCGTTTCGATGTGTACGCAACGGCTTCCTCAAGCATCCGCATCGCCGGGCCCGTGCACAGCGCGGCAAGATGAATGCGCTGCTTGTTCAGCACCTTCATCGCGGTACGGAAGCCTTGACCTTCGACGCCGCCGATCAGATTGGCCGCGGGCACGCGACACGCTTTGAAGACCACGTCGCCGACCGGTGAACCCGCCTGGCCCATCTTGTCGTAAGGCGTGCTGGTGGAGAGACCTGGCATGCCGCGCTCGACCAGAAAAGCAGAGATGCCACCGGCGCCGGGTGTAGCAGGATCGGTGCGGGCCATCACCGTGAACAGGTCCGCGATCGGCGCGTTGGTGATGAAGCACTTGCTGCCGTCGAGGATGTAGTGATCGCCGTCGCGCCGCGCGGTGGTGCGCAACGCGGTGGCGTCCGAGCCGGCCTCGGCTTCGGTCAGCGCGAAAGCGCCGGTCAGTTCGCCCGAGGCAAGTCGTGGCAGATAGCGCTGTTTTTGCTCGTCGGTGCCGTCGGCGACGAGCGCCTCCGAACCGATGCCGGTGTTGGTGCCGACTCGCGCGCGGAACGCCACCGACGCTTGCGAAAGCTCGAACGCGCCGCGCACGAGTTCCTCCGTCGACAACCCGGCGCCCCCAAAGTCGCGCGGAATGCTCCAGCCGAAATAGCCGAGTCCGCGCATGCGTTCAACGAGGTCGGCCGGCACGGTATCCGCCGTCTCGATCTCGTTTTCGCGCGGCATGGCTTCTTCTCGAACGAAGCGCGCGACGTCCGCGAGCATCGCGTCGAAATGCGAGGGGTTCCTGATCATGCTTGTCTCCGTCATGTAAGTCGATTTGTGACTTCACTATCGAAGATTTGCAGGCGAGCGGCGTGGTTTGTTCGACTCTGCTGAACAGAGTTTGGATATGCTGAACAGCGGGCGCAGAATGAGACTTCCGGAAAGGAGACGATCATGGCAGCCAACAACACGCTTTCCGAGCCGGCGGCGCTGGCAAGCGACTATCTGGATTCGAAGGCGCGCTACGTGCCGGACGAATTCGACGGCGACCGGCAGTTCGCCACGACTTTGGCGCGCGGGCTCGACATCCTGCATTGCTTCACGCCGCGCGAGTCGCAACTCGGCAACGCCGAACTTGCCGCGCGCACCGGCATGACCAAGGCCACCATCTCGCGTTTCACTTACACGCTCACGCGACTCGGCTATCTGCGCGTCAATCGTATGAATAACAAATTTCAGCTCGGTTCGGCCGTGCTGTCGCTGAGCTATCCGTTGCTCGCGAGCTTGAGCGTGCGGCAGATTGCGCGGCCTTCGATGAAGGAACTGGCGGATCAGATTCGCGGTTCGGTCTCGCTCGGCATGCGCGACCGGCTCAATGTCGTGTATCTGGAAAGCAGTCGCAGCAGTACGCCTTTGGGGTTGCCCGCGGATATCGGCCTGAGTTACCCGATCGTGCGAACCGCGATGGGCCGCGCGCTGCTTGCCGCGCTGCCGGCCGAACGGCGCGAGGCGCTTTGCAATGAGATTGCAGTGAAGGCGCCGAACGAATGGAATACGTTTCGCGAGCGCGTGATGAGCGGCATCGATTACTACTACGAGCGCGGATTTTGCGTCTCGTACGGCGACTTGCGACGCGAAGTGCATGCCGTTGCCGTGCCGATGAAACCTTCGGCCGATGGCGAAATTCTGGTGTTCAACTGCGGCGTGCCTTCTTATCTGCTGAAGGAGAATCAGCTGGAAGGCGACATCGGGCCGCGGCTGGTTTCAATGGTGCGCAGTATTGAAGGGGCGATGGGAATTTATTAGGCGCAAATGAAAATCGCCGTTGCACGGTGCGAGGCGAGCGCTTCGCACCGTGCGTTCAGCCCGACCGGCTAGCTGCTTGTTCTGCTCAACTCGTGCGCGCGCCGAAGTCTCTCGCGACTATTACTCAGATGCATGCGCATCGCGGCGCGTGCATCGTCCGCATCCTGGCGTTCGATTGCCCGATAAATCAACTGATGCTCGCTGAGCACGTTGCGCAGGTGCTCGATATGGTCGAGCTCCGCTATCTCGGCGGAGCCGAGCCGCGTGCGCGGGCTCACCGCGCGACCCAGTTGACTCAGCACGTCGAAGAAGTAGCGATTGCCGCTTGCTCGCGCGATCTGCAGATGAAACTCGATGTCGTGCGCCAGCGTGTCCGTACTACCCCGCTCGAGTTCGGATTCGAAACGCTCCAGCGCCGCACGAATCTGTTTAAGATTCTGCTCGGTCCGTCGCGCCGCGGCGAGAGCCGCCGACGCTGCCTCGACGTCGATACGGAACTCGATAATGGCCATCACGTCCAGCATGCTGGACAGGTCGGCGGCGGGCAGTTGCATGGACTTTTCCGGGGCCGGCGCCAATACGAAGGTGCCGATGCCGTGGCGCGTCTCGACCACCTTCGCCGCCTGCAGGCGCGAAATCGCCTCGCGAACCACGGAGCGGCTCACCGAGAGCTGCTTCATCATTGCGACCTCGGTGGGGATCCGGTCTCCTGGCCTCAGCGCCCCCCGGCGGATTTCATCGGAAAGGGTGGCCACCACCTTCTCAGTTAGGCTGCTCATTTCTGTGGCTTATTGACTAATCAGCGGGAAAAATACACACGTTGCGTGTGCGAGTGACGTCATCTGACGCCTCGACATAGCCATCATAGCGTCAGTGCGACAAAGAACGACTTGAATCGCCCACGCTCGACGCCTGCCGCGATGACGTGTCGATCGGCCAACGCTGACGCAATCCGTGTACGGGTTTTTATGTTGTCGGACGTCTTAGTGCGATTTTCTGATTTAGGCGCGAGGATAGCGCGCCGGCTATTTAATCCCTATAAACAACGGCTTTGAGGCAGGGTAAACACTGCGTTGGAATTTGCCATTTGATCGCGGTAGACTGTCATCAGACAACGTATCACGCGTTTTCGGACTGAGATCCCCGCCTGCGCGAATGCCCCGCGTTGCGTTCGATCAGGCTACCCAAGGCCGACACTGGAGACAACCTTGACATCTGCTCTCACCATGGCGATCGACCCGCTCGAATCCGCCATCTCGAAGGTCAAGCGGCACGTGCTGCCGCTATTCCTGATCATGTTCGTGGCGAACTACATCGACCGTGTGAACATCGGTTTCGCCAATGCCCACATGCAGACGGACCTCGGCATCGGCGCGGCCGCTTACGGTTTGGGGAGCGGTTTGTTCTTCATCGGCTACGCGCTGTTCGAAGTGCCGTCGAATGTGTTGATGCAGAAGTACGGCGCGCGCGCATGGCTGACCCGCATCATGGGCACGTGGGGGCTGGTCGCGGCCGCCATGGCGTTCGTCTGGAACGACACCTCGTTTTACGTGCTGCGATTCCTGCTCGGTGTCGCGGAGGCCGGTTTCTTTCCGGGCGTGGTGTTTTACTTCACCCAATGGCTGCCGCAAAAAGAGCGCGGCAAGGCCGTGGCAATCTTTCTCTCCGGCTCCGCGCTCGCCTCGGTTCTGTCGGGGCCGATCACCGGCAGCCTGCTGTCCATTCGCGGATTCGGCCTGCACGGCTGGCAATGGATGTTTCTGATCGAAGGCGGCTTTTCGATCGTGCTGTGCGGCCTCAGCTGGATGCTGCTGAAGTCGCGTATTCGCGATGCGTCGTGGCTGACCGCCGAGGAGCAGACTGTCCTCGAAACGTCGATTGCGGCTGAGCAGACCGAGCGCGAAGCGCGCGGCGGCGCGCATCTGCCGGCGATCAAGCTGCTCAAGGACCCGCAGATTCTGCTGTTCTGCTTCCTCTATTTCGCGATCCAACTGACCATTTACGCGGCCACGTTCTGGCTGCCGACGATCATCCGCAAGATGGGCGGCCTCTCGGACTTCGAAGTCGGCATGCTCAACACGATTCCCTGGCTCATCGCCATGGTTGCGATGTACTGCTTTGCGGTGTTGTCGGCGAAATGGCGTTTCCAGCAAGCGTGGCTGGCCGTGGCGCTCGTCATCGCGGCGTGTGGGCTGTTCGCTTCGACTTCGGGAAATCCGGTGCTGTCGTTCGTCGCTATCTGCTTCTCGGCGATCGGCTTCAAGGCAGCATCGTCGCTGTTCTGGCCCATCCCACAGGGCTATCTCGATGCACGCGTGGCTGCCGCCGTGATTGCGTTGATCAATTCGGTGGGCAACCTCGGCGGCTTCTTCGCGCCGGCCGCGTTCGGCTATCTGCAGCAACACACCGGTTCGATTACCGGTGGACTGTACGCCCTGGGCGTGGCTTCGTTGATCGCGGCAGCGGCCGGCTTTCTGTCCCGCCATCGTCGCGTGGACCGCGACGCGTTGCCGGCGTCGCTTCATAGCAAAGCGCACTGACTGCGGAAACCCTTCACCATGACTCACCCACTTGCCAATTTATGTCTGGTGCCGGTGTCGAACGAGATCACCCAACGCGATGATCTCCGGCAGTCGGCTCACTGATTCACCGGGTCCCAATCTCATGTCCACGAATACACCTCAACCGAACGCTACTCCGATCGTCACCGAATTGCGCGTCGTGCCCGTCGCCGGTCGTGACAGCATGTTGATGAACCTGAGCGGCGCGCACGGCCCGTTCTTCACGCGCAACATCGTCATCCTGCGCGACAGCGCGGGTCATACCGGCGTCGGCGAAGTGCCCGGCGGCGAGAGCATCCGCAAGACCATCGACGATGCGCGTCCGCTGGTCGTCGGCCAGTCGATCGGTAATTTGCAAGCTATCCTGAACAAAGCGCGCACGCTGTTCGCCGACCGCGACGCCGGTGGCCGTGGCCTGCAGACTTTCGACCTGCGCACCACCATTCACGCGGTGACTGCACTCGAAGCCGCGTTGCTCGACCTGCTCGGTCAGCATCTGGGCGTGCCGGTTGCGGCACTGCTTGGCGAAGGCCAGCAACGCGACGAAGTGGAAATGCTCGGTTACCTGTTCTATATCGGCGACCGCAAGAAGACCGACCTGCCGTACGCCGGCGGCGCGGAAGGGCGCGACGACTGGGAACGCGTTCGCACGGAAGAAGCGATGACGCCCGAGGCGGTGGTGCGGCTCGCCGAGGCCGCGCAGGCGCGCTACGGATTCAACGATTTCAAGCTCAAGGGCGGCGTGCTGCCCGGCGACGCGGAAATCGAAGCGGTTACGGCACTCGCCGAACGCTTCCCCAACGCCCGCGTCACGCTAGACCCGAACGGCGCATGGTCGCTTGCCGAAGCGGTTCGCCTGTGCCGCGACAAGCATGACGTGCTGGCCTACGCAGAGGACCCGTGCGGCGCGGAAAACGGCTACTCGGGCCGTGAGGTGATGGCCGAATTCCGCCGCGCGACCGGCTTGCCGACGGCGACCAACATGATCGCCACCGACTGGCGCCAGATGGGTCACGCGATTCAATTGCAATCCGTGGATATTCCGTTGGCCGATCCGCACTTCTGGACCATGCAGGGTTCGGTGCGCGTGGCGCAGATGTGCAACGACTGGGGCCTCACTTGGGGTTCGCACTCGAACAATCACTTCGATATTTCGCTCGCGATGTTCACGCATGTCGCGGCTGCGGCGCCCGGCAAGATCACGGCGATCGATACGCACTGGATCTGGCAGGACGGTCAGCGTCTGACGCGTGAACCGCTCCAGATTGTCGGCGGCAAGGTCAAGGTGCCCCAGGCGGCGGGCCTCGGTGTCGAGTTGGATATGGATGAGATCGAGAAGGCGCACGCGCTTTATCAGCAGCACGGCCTCGGTGCGCGCGACGACGGCGTGGCCATGCAGTACCTGATTCCGAACTGGACGTTCGACAACAAGCGTCCTTGTCTGGTGCGCTGATTCTCCTACGCGTTCAACCGCGGCGAAACACGACGTGCGAGATGCGCTGCACGAGCAACGCCGCGGCAAGCGCCGCCACCGCCGTCAGCCACACGCCGATATGAATCGACTGCACCAGCGCATCGCGCGCTGTGTCGATCAGCGCGAGCGTATCGAGCCCTGACGGCTTCATATCCGCAATCAGCTTCAGGCGCGCCGCTTCGTCGATCAGGATGCGCAGATCGACGAAGCGCGGCCGCCATTGCGACGCAGCCGGCTCGCCGAGCACGCTCATCGTGCGCGTAACCACGTCGCGATAGTGGTGCGATACCACAGTCCCGACAATGCTGGTGCCCAACATCCCGCCTACCATCCGCGTGGACTGCAGCAGCGCCGTCGTGATGCCAAACCGTTCGCGCCCGGCAATCTCCTGGCCGAACACATTCAGATTGTTCAGGATGAACCCCAAACCGATACCGACGGCTGCCATCGGCAATTCGATCCACACGTGCGGCGTCTGCGGATTGGCGAACGCCAACGCGATCGACGCGAACAGCAGCAGCGCGAAACCGATCGACAGGATCCGCGTCGGCTTCTTCATGTGAATGACGATGCGCGTATTCAGCAGGCTGCCGAGCGCGATGCAGGCGGCAATCGGCGTAGCGAGCAGACCGGCTTGTTGCGGCGACAGCCCGAAGCCGCCTTGCAACAGAAGCGGCGCAAAGAAGATCAACGAGAACATCACGAAGCCCGACAGCAGGCCTAGCGTGAACAGCGTGACGAGTTGCGCATCCTTGAACAGGTCGAGCGGAATGATCGGATGCGTGGCGCGTTTCTCGCACACCAGCAACGCGCCGGCGCCCACGATCACGAACGCCGCCAGCGCCAGGTTGCCGGCTGTCAGACCCTCTTTCGGCACCGCTTCGATGAAGGCTTGCAGGCCGCCCAATACGGCGGCGACCAGCGCCGCGCCGAGCCAGTCGATCTTGACCTCGCCCTCGTGCGGGCGCCGGAAGTTGGGCAGATGCGCCCAGATGAAATAGAGTGCCGCGGCGCCGACCGGCAGGTTGATCAGAAAGGTGGAGCGCCAGCCCCAATGCTCGCTCATCCAGCCGCCCAGCGACGGCCCCGCCGCGGTGCCGATGCCGTACGCGGCCGCCATCACCACCTGCCAGCGAACCCGTGCCCGCGGATCGGGAAAGAGGTCCGGTATCGAGGCGAACGCCGTGCCGACCATCATCCCGCCGCCGACCCCTTGCAAGCCGCGCGCGATCACGAGAAACAGCATGTCGTTCGCGACGCCGCAGAGCACCGACGCCACCGTGAACGTGATGACTGCGGCGATCACGAAACGCTTGCGGCCGAAATAGTCGCCGAGACGGCCGAACACGGGGACAGTCACCACCGACGCCAGCAGGTAAGCGCTGGCGATCCACGCGTAGTACTCGAAGCCTTGCAGCTCGGCGACGATCGAAGGCAGCGCGGTGCTGACGACGGTCTGGTCGAGTGCGACCAGCATGTTGACGAGGCCGATGCCGAGCATCGCCAGGAGGGCATTTCGGAAAGGCAGGGCAGTCGCAGTCGGATTCACGGATCTGAAGGAAAGAGCGTTTCAAGGTAGGCGCCGCATGGCAGGGTGCGGGCCTTCGGGTCCTGACGACTATTGTGTCTTATGGTTGTCTGACCTCTTGTTATCGATTATACGGGTTTCCCCTTGGGTGAAACTTACGCCCCTCCGATTCCACGCCAAGCCGTCCCGCATCGGACGGTGCGTCAACGCCGCGCGCCGGAATCGGGGCGTGGTGCGCTATTGGTCGTCGTTTCCCCCTAGTCGAGACGGACTACGTGAGGTTGAACCTGCCGTGATAGCCTCGCCTTGCACTAAAAACAGCGGTCCCCGGCTGCGGAATACGCTGGCTTAATGCAAACCGTTCGCACGGCAATTACATGTCCATCGATTCAATATGATTTGATTCGGTATCCAAAATAAGGAATGGATATTTCGATCCGATCAGATCAGGAAAACACAATTAAAAGGGAAAAGAATGTCAAAACGCACCTGGATGCGCGCACTTTTCGCTGCCATTTCTGCTGTCGTCGCTGGAATCATTGTCGCGGCTTGCGGGGCGACGACGCATACGGCCGGCCAGCAACAGATCAGGCATGTTTTCGTTATCACGCTCGAAAATGAAAACTACGCGACCACCTTCGGCGCGAACAGCAAGGCGCCTTACCTGTCGCAGACGCTGGTTTCGCAGGGCGCGATGGTGCAGCAGTACTACGGCACGGGGCATGTGAGTCTCGATAACTACATCTCGATGATCAGCGGTCAGGCGCCGACGCCGGAAACGGATAACGATTGCCCGATCTACCAGGACGTCAAGCTAACAGGCGTGACGGCGGACGGCCAGGCGATTGGTTCGGGCTGTGTGTATCCGGCCAGCATCAAGACGCTGCCGGACCAGCTGAAGGCCGCTGGTTTGACGTGGAAGGGCTATGAAGGCGACATGGGCAACGACCCGACGCGCGAATCTGCCACGTGCGGCCACCCGACGCTCAACACGACCGACCTGACCCAGGCGGCCGAAGCGCCGAGCGCAGCGGTGCCGCTTGGCGATCAATACGCGACGCGTCACAACCCGTTCATGTACTTCCACTCGATCATCGATTCGTCGGACTGCGGCCAGAACGTCGTGAACCTGAACAAGCTCACGACCGATCTGCAATCGATCTCGACTACCGCGAACTTCAACCTGATCACGCCGAACCTGTGCGACGACGGTCACGACGCACCGTGCGTGAACGGCCAGCCGGGCGGCCTGACGAGCGCGAACACGTTTCTGCAGAAGTGGGTGCCGATCATCACGGGTTCACCGGCATTTCAGCAGGACGGTCTGCTGATCATCAACTTCGACGAAAGCAGTTACGCGACGGTGACTCAGCCTTCGGCAGGGAAAACGGAGCTGACCTTCGCTGGCGCAACCTGCTGCAGCCAGCAACCGGGCCCGAATCTGCCGGCGTTCCCGCAGACCTCGTCGCTGTCGTACAAGGGTATGACGATCAATCTGACCAAGCAAAGTTTCGGCGGCGACCAGACCGGTGCGGTGATGATCTCGAAGTTCATCAAGCCGGGCACGGTGTCGACGGTGCCGTACAACCACTACTCGATGCTCAAGAGCATCGAGGACATCTTCCAGCTGGACCATTTGGGTTATGCGGGGCAGGCCGGTCTGGTCGGATTCGGCAACGACATCTTCACTAACCTGTAAAGCGACGCGATGCCGTTTTTCGCAAAGCAATTTGCCGCGCGCTCCGTCACGCGATGGGCGGCGCTCGCCGCGCTGCTCAGTACCGCACTGCTGCCGTTCGAGAAAGCGGCAGCGGCGGCGCCGGCCGACGCCAAGCCCGTCTACAGCGATGCCGCGGCGCTCGGCAAGCTGATGTTCTTCGATGCGTCGTTGTCGGCCTCGGGCAAGATGTCGTGCGCGAGCTGTCATAGCCCGTCGCACGCGTATGGGCCGCCCAATGGGCTGGCCGCGCAACTGGGCGGCCGGGACATGCGTTCGCAAGGCACGCGCGCCGTACCGAGCCTGCGCTACGTGCTGAACCGCACGCCGATGTGGAGCCACGCGCAAGCGGCCAGCATGTCTGAGCGCTTGAGTGAAACGGACGACGCGCCGGTTGGCGGTTTCGGTTGGGATGGGCGCTTTGACCATCTGCACGATCAGGCGAGTTTCCCGTTGTTCAATCCGAACGAGATGGCTAACCAGGACCCGGCGGCGGTGCTTGCGAAACTGGAGCACGCGCCTTACGCGGCGCGCTTTAAGGAAGTGTTCGGCCAGAACATTTTCACCGATCGCACCAAGGCCTTCACGCAGGCGATGTACGCGATCGAGCGCTTCGAACTTGAAGATCCGAGCTTTCACCCGTACACGAGCAAGTTCGATGACTACCTCGACGGGAAGGTCCAACTGACGGCACGCGAACTGCGCGGCAAGAAGCTATTCGACGATCCGGCTGCGGGCAACTGCGCGTCCTGCCACATCGACCAGCTGGGCGCCGACGGCTCGCATCCGCTTTTCACCGACTTCAACTTCCAGGCGCTCGGTGTACCGCGCAATCCGGCGTTGCATGTGAACGCGGATCCCAAGTACTTCGATATGGGCCTATGCGGGCCCGTGCGTACCGATCAGTCAGCCGACAAACGCAATTGCGGGCTGTTCAAGACGCCCTCGTTGCGCAATACGGCGACGCGCCAGGTGTTCTTCCACAATGGCCGCTTCCACACACTGAAGGAAGCGCTGCGCTTCTACGTGCAGCGCGACACCAGCCCCGCGAAGTGGTATCCGACCGATCGCCACGGCAAGGTCGATAAATTCGACGACTTGCCGGTCGCCATGCGTGTCAACGTGGATACACTCGACGAACCGCTCACGCGCAAACAAGGTGAGCGTCCGGTCTGGACGGAGCAGGACATCGCCGACGTCGCCGCATTTCTCGTGACGCTGAACGACGGGTACAAAAGATAGCGGCCGGAGACGGATCACACCGCGTAGTCGAAAATATCGGAAGCGCCACGCCTTCGCTCACGCTGCTTTGATGAGTCCGAGGCGCTCGGCGCACAAGTGATTCTGTGCGGCGATGACGCTGGGTAACGGCGCGATGTTCCACGGCATTGCCCGTGATGAAGACGTATTCACCATCATGGCGTGCGCGTAGGAAAGCCAATCAAAAGTTGCTTGCCCTCAGGCAAGGTTCCGGATTGAGTTGCTGATCCCGCGTGCGCAATCGATCACTGCAGGTGCCAACCGTGTCTCCGCTTCCGCCGGCGTCCACCGGCTCGTCGGCGCGACGACGTGCACCGCGCCGACCGGTCGGCGCTCTCCGTCGAGCACGGGCGCCGCGATCGTCATATCGCCGATAAACAGTTCCTCGCGGTTCGACGTGTAGCCATTGCGCCGCCCAAGCGCGAGACAGGTCTCGATCTCGTCGAGATCCGTGACGGTGTACTGCGTATGCGCGACGCGATCGCTCGCCAGCAGCAGCGCGCGTGACTCGTTTTCCGGAAGCGCTGCCAGATACGCCCGTCCGGAAGCCGTGCAATACATCGGAATGCGGCTGCCGATCGGCATGTGAATCGGCACGAACTTCGTGCAGACGAACCGTGCCACATAGACCATGTCGACGCCATCGGGCTCGGTCAGATTGGTCGACTCGCCGGTGACATTGGTGAGTTCGGACAGAAACGGGTTGGCGACGTCGATCAGCGTGTCGGCGGCGAGGTAGTTGAAACCGATCTGCATGACACGCGGTGCCAGTTGATAGCGCCTCGTACGCGGATGCTTTCTCACATAGCCGAGCTTCTCCAGCGTGTAGATCATGCGCTGCGCGGAGCTTTTGGTGATGGATGTGGCTTCCGCGACTTCCGGCAGCGTCATCGACCTGCGCTGTGCGCTGAACGCACGCAGCACCGCGATCCCTTTCTCCAACGACTGGTTAAACAACGCGTCCGGCGTTTCCTCCAGCTCCGGCGGCCCTTCCGGCTGTGCGCTGAGCGTCTTGCGTGTCATGGAATCACCTAATTGCTTTAGCTTGTCAGCAACTCTAACATATCGAATATCGATACACAAATTTCGTTGTTCGATATTTTTGACTCGAATATCATGGCAAAACTGACGGTTACCGATATTCCGATCGGCCGTCGCCAACTCGTGGAGAGACTCATGTTCCAGTTCGCCAAACGCTTCGCCGGTGTCGTTGCAACAGGATTGCTGCTTGCCGGTGCGCCGGCCTTATCGGTGGCCGCCACCACGTACCAGGTCGGCGCGACGGCCACCGGTGTGCCGTTTACCTTTCTCGATGTGAAAAGCAATTCAATCCAGGGTCTTCTGGTCGATGCGATTACCGCGACGGGCAAGGCTGCGGGTTTCGACGTGAACATTGAGCAGACCACGTTTTCCTCACTGATTCCGTCGCTGACCACGAAGAAGATCGACATCATCTCGGCGGCCATGCTGAAGACGGCGGCGCGCGAGAAGATCGTCGATTTCTCCGACACCGTGTACTCCTATGGCGAAGGCCTGATCGTGCGCGCCGACGATAAAGGCCATTACACGTCGATGGACGACCTCAAGGGCGAGGTGGTCGGCGCGCAGGTCGGCACCGCGTTTGTCGACGCGTTGAACAAGAAAGGCATCTTCAAGGAAGTGCGTACCTACGATTCAGTCGCCGACATCATGCGCGACGTCGCGCTCGGCCGCATCAAGGCGGGCTTCGGCGACCATCCGATTCTGGCGTATCAGCTTCAGCACAACCCGAATCCGCAATTGCGCCTTGTCAGCGGATATCAACCGTCGGTGAAAGGCCAGGTGTGTTTCGTCGTGCGTAAAGGCGACACGGCCACGCTCGAGCAGTTGAATGCCGGCATTAAAAAGATCAAGACCGACGGGACGTTGGCTGAGATCGTCAAGAAGTGGCAGGTGGAATGACGTCGGTTTCGGAATAAGGACTGCCCGCCATGTTCTTCCAGAGCGCCATCGAGTTTCTGCCCATCCTGCTGAAAGGCGCGGTTGTCACGATCGAGATCACCTTCTGCTCGTTCATTCTGAGCACGGTGCTCGGTCTCGTGCTCGCGCTGATGCGCGTGTCCGACAACCGCGTCGTCTCGCACGCCGCCGCGACTTTTATCAATGTGATCCGCGGGCTGCCCATCATCGTTCAGCTGTTCTACATCTATTTTGTGCTGCCCGATCTCGGTGTGCAGTTGTCGGCGTTTCAGGCGGGTTTTATCGGTCTGGGCGTCGCGTACTCGGTGTATCAGGCAGAGAACTTTCGCGCGGGCATTCAGGCGGTCGATCACGGGCAGATCGAAGCGGCGCAGTCCATTGGCATGCGCGGCGTGATGATCATGCGGCGTGTGGTCTTGCCGCAGGCATTCCGGATCGCGCTGCCGCCGTACGGCAATACGCTTGTGATGATGCTCAAGGACTCTTCGCTTGCCTCGACGATCACGGTTGCCGAAATGACGCGCGCGGGACAACTCATTGCGTCGTCGACGTTTCAGAACATGACGGTATTCACGCTGGTCGCGCTGCTTTACCTCGGACTCAGCCTGCCGCTCGTCTATGGCTTGCGGCGGCTCGAACGCCGCCTCGGCTTGAAGGGAAAACGATGATCAAGGTCGACTCGATTCACAAGCGCTTTCACGATCAGCACGTGCTGAAGGGCGTCAGTCTGAACGTCGAACGCGGCCAGGTCGTGTGTCTGATCGGTCCGTCGGGATCGGGCAAATCGACGCTGCTTCGATGCATCAACGGACTGGAACGGCATGACGCCGGCACGATCACCGTCGAAGGCAGCCCCGTCGACGCGAAGTCGAAGCATATCCACGAATTGCGCGCGCAGGTCGGCATGGTGTTCCAGCGTTTCAATCTGTTTCCGCATCGAACCGCGCTGGAAAACGTGTTCGAGGGGCCTCTGTTCGTCAAGAAGGAAGTGCGTGCGCAGGCACGTGAGCGGGCGCGGCGTCTGCTCGACAAAGTCGGCCTCGCGCATCGAATGGACGCGTACCCGGCCGAGCTGTCGGGCGGACAGCAGCAGCGGGTGGCGATTGCACGCGCACTGGCGATGGAACCGAAAGCGATCCTCTTCGACGAGCCCACCTCGGCACTCGACCCGGAACTGGTCGGCGAAGTGCTCGGCGTCATGCGCCAGCTTGCCGACGACGGCATGACAATGATCGTCGTGACACATGAAATGAGTTTTGCGCGCGAAGTGGCCGACCGGGTGTGCTTTCTTCATGACGGCGCGATCCACGAGGAAGGGACCGCGGCCGATCTGTTCGAACGTCCGCGCAATCCTCGCACACGCGAGTTTCTCGGCAAGATGCCGACGCTTACCGAAGCCCCCCGGATTTCAATACCATCATGAGCCTGGTTGAAGTTGCAAAACCATTGCCTCCGTCACTCTGGGCGGCCACGGCGGAACCCGCCATGGATACGCCGCCGCTCGACGGCTCGGTGACGGTGGACGTCGCGATCGTCGGCGCAGGTTACACAGGTTTGTCGACGGCTTTGCATTTGGCGGAACAGGGCCTAAGGGTTTGCGTGATCGACGCCAATGAGCCCGGTTGGGGAGCATCCGGGCGCAATGGCGGTCAGGTGATTCCCGGTCTGAAATATGATCCCGACGAACTCATCCGGCGCTATGGTCCATGCGATGGCGAGGCAATCGTACGAATGGCGGGCGGTGCGGCGGATGCCGTTTTCGATCTGATCGAGCGCCACGGCATTCAGTGCCATGCGACGCGCGCCGGCTGGATTCAGCCGACCCATTCGAGTAAATTGCTCGACACGCTTCACGCCCGGGCGCGGCAGTGGGATTTGCGCGGTGCGCCGGTCGAACTGCTCGATCGTGCACAGATATCGAAGCGGCTCGGCACGGACGCATTCGTTGGGGGCTGGGTCGACCGGCGCGCGGGCAGCGTGCATCCGTTGAGTTACGCACGCGGCCTCGCGCGCGCGGCGCGAACCGCGGGCGTGGCGATTCACAGCGGAACTCGTGCCGCCAGCGTCGAGCGCGGCCCGCAAGGGTGGCGGATTCGCACGGCGCACGGTTCGCTCATCGACTCGAAACAGGTTCTGCTGGCAACCAACGGCTATACCGATGGCTTATGGCCGCGCCTCGCCCAATCGGTGATCGCGGCGAACAGCTTCATCGTCGCGACCAAGCCGCTGCCCGGCGACGTCGGCGCAACGATTCTGCCCGGCGGCGAAGTGGCTTCCGATTCGCGGCGCCTGCTGCTGTATTTCCGCAAGGATGCGCGTGGGCGTCTGCTGATGGGCGGCCGCGGACCCTTTCGCGAGCCGCGCAGCGCCGCGGATTGGGCGCACCTCGAGCGGGCCGCCCAGTTGATGTTTCCACAATTGAAGGACGTCGAGTACGAATACCGTTGGGCGGGCCGCATCGCCATTACGCGAAATTTTTTGCCGCACGTGCATTTGCCGGCAGAAGGCATGACGATCGCGCTCGGCTACAACGGACGCGGCATTGCCATGGCGACGACTTTAGGAAAGCATCTGGCTGCTTTGATCGGCGGCACGACACGCGGCTTACCGCTTCCGCCGACCTCGATCGAGCCGGTGCCGTTCCACGCCTTGCAGCGGTTCTATATCAGTGCAGGCGTGGCGTGGTATGGACTGCTCGATGCGTTGTCCTGAACACACGTTGAAGACGTAGGAACCGGACAAGGAACCTGTCGTAAACATCACACGCTACGATCAACGGCATCGTCTCGCCCTGCAGACGTGCGCCATTGAACGCTCAGCAGATGCTCGCGCATGGACCGGGCCGCTGATTCGCCATCGCGGGCTTTCATTGCGCTGACGATAGCCTGATGCTGCTGGGCGAAGTATTGCCGCGTCTCCTGGGCAGAGGTCTTCTCACGCACGTCCGGTTTGACCCGCATGCCATTGATCACTTCCATCAGCGCGATGAGCGCCGGATTACGCGTGGCTTGTCCGATCAGCAAATGAAATCGATGATCCCATTGCTGCCACTCTTCATCATTTTTGGCCGCAGCGTTCTTCCGAGCGCATTTTTCGAGTTCGAGCAAGTCGTCCCGGCTTGCTTTGG
The DNA here is from genome assembly GCF_041321145.1 of Paraburkholderia sp. IW21. Taxonomy (NCBI): domain Bacteria; kingdom Pseudomonadati; phylum Pseudomonadota; class Betaproteobacteria; order Burkholderiales; family Burkholderiaceae; genus Paraburkholderia; species Paraburkholderia sp. IW21. Next base: position 654,238 of record NZ_JBGGWA010000001.1, read on the forward strand.
TTGCAGCAAGCTCTGCGAGTGCCGGTTCGAATAGCAGGCGCATTTCTGCAATGTCGGCCGGACTGGCGCCAGCACGAAGTCCACGCAGGGTCGGGGCAAACTTCAGCGGTCGCGCACCCAGATACGTGCCGCGGCCGACCCCCCGCCATACCTGGCCGGACGCCTCCAGTGAGGCGAGCGCCGAGCGCAGTTCCCTTCGACTGACGCCCAGGTCGTCGGCGAGCTTTCTTTCGGGCGGTAGCGCGTCGCCGTCCCTCAGTTGATGGTCGGCAATATATTCCCGCAGTCTGTCTAGCGTTCTTTTTTCCATTTTCCTTTCGAACCAATGAACATTGGTATCAAACATACCAGAATCATTCGAGCTGTCACATCATCGTCGATGGATTTTTGATCCAGTATCATTCGGAAAATGTCGGGTTAACACCGGGTGAAGCCTGTCGCCGTTATCCGTACCCTGTTACGTTGCGTTGTTTGTACCTTTGTCCGTTGGTTCAGTTGCTGGTTGCCAGCCGTTACAGCCGTTACTCAAGGAGTCGTGCATGTCGTTTACAACCCGCCCGGAACTGATCGGCACATTCGGCATGGTGGCGTCGACGCACTGGCTGGCCAGCGCGTCAGCGATGGCCGTTCTGGAGAAAGGCGGGAATGCATTCGATGCGGCAGCTGCAGCCGGTTTTGTTCTGCAGATCGTTGAACCGCATCTGAATGGTCCGGGCGGCGAACTGCCGGTCGTGTTCTACAGCGCGCGTGAAGACCGTGTGCGCGTGCTGTGCGGTCAGGGCGTAACGCCGGCGGCCATGACGATCGCGCGCATGCGCGAGCTAGGGCTGGAAGTCGTTCCGGGTACAGGCTTGTTGCCCGCCGTGGTGCCTGGCGCGTTCGGCGCCTGGATGGTCATGCTGCGCGACTATGGCCAACTGCCGCTCGAGGACGTGTTGAGCTACGCGATCGGCTATGCGGAAAACGGCTATCCGGTACTCCCGCGAATGACGTCGTCAATCCTGGCAATCAAGGATTTCTTCCAGACTGAATGGCCCACTTCGGCTGAGCAATGGCTGCGCAATGGCGACGCGCCGATGCCGAACCAGCTGTTTGCGAATCCGGCGATTGCGCACTCGTACAAACGCATCCTGCAAGAAGCGAATACACGCAGTGACCGTGCCGAGCAGTGCGAACGCGCCCGCGAAGCCTTTTATCGAGGATTCGTGGCCGACGCCATCGACCAGTATTTTCGCTCGACGCCGGTTCTCGACACCTCCGGTCAGCGTAACCGTGGCCTGCTCAATGCGGACGATCTTGCGCGCTGGGAGCCGTCCTACGAAGACCCTGTCTCTTACGACTATGAAGGCTTCCGCGTTCACAAGACGGGTCCATGGGGGCAGGGGCCGATGTTCCTGCAGCAGCTCGCGCTGCTCAAAGGCTTCGATCTTGCGGCCATGGACCCGATGGGGCCGGATTTCGTCCACACGATAATCGAATGCTCGAAGCTCGCATTCGCCGATCGCGAGGTGTTTTACGGCGACCCCACGTTCGCGCAGGTGCCCATGGATGTCCTGCTGAGCGACGCCTATAACAACGAACGCCGTCGACTGATCGATCCCGGCCGCGCGTCGTTCGAATTCCGGCCCGGCATGCTGGACGACAGCGAGCGGCGCGCCGAACTAATCATGGCCAATGCGGGAAAGCAACAGTCCGGCGGCTTCGGCCAGGGCGAGCCGACATTTGCCCCTCTGCCTGAGCTGCGCGGCGATACGGTTCATCTCGACGTCGTGGATCGCTGGGGCAATATGGTGTCGGCGACGCCATCGGGCGGCTGGCTGCAGGCGTCGCCCGTCGTACCCGGTCTCGGGTTCAACGTGACCACGCGCGCGCAGATGTTCTGGATGGAGGAGGGCCTGCCGTCGTCGCTCGGCCCGGGACGCCGCCCCCGCACGACGCTGTCGCCAACGCTCGTCACCCGCGAAGGCAAACCCTACGCGGCCTTCGGCACGCCAGGCGGCGACCAGCAGGATCAGTGGTCGATGCAGCTGTTTCTCAGACACGTGCACGCCGGCATGAACTTCCAGGCTGCCGCGGAAGCACCGTCGTTCCAGACGGCTCACTTTCCCGGCTCGTTTTACCCACGCGCGATGCAGCTCGGCAAGATGTCCGCCGAGTCCCGCTTTCCGGAACAGACGCTTGCCGAATTACGTGCGCGTGGCCACGACCTGACCGTGGCTGAACCCTGGTCGTTGGGCCGCGTCTGCGCAGTGGGGATCAGAAATGGACTGATGCGTGGCGCGGCAACACCGCGCCAGATGCAGGCCTACGCTGTCGGGCGATAAGTTTCGCGTCCTAAAGATCGCATCCGTTTCCTTCGGGGAGAAAACGCCGTGTCCGCTGTCGCTGCCCGTCTTGAGAGATTGCCCCTGTCGGGCTTTCATCGCAAACTTCTGCTCATCGGTGGGCTGGGGTATCTGTTCGATGGACTCGATTCATCGTCACTTGCGTTCCTGCTGCCGGTTGTGAGCAAGCTTTGGCATCTGACGAGTGCCGAGAGTGGCCTCGTCGCGAGCAGTACCTATATCGGATACTTCTTCGGGGCCTTCCTCTCGGGTGTGCTTGCCGATGTCATCGGCCGCCGTCGCATCATGATGACGGCGCTTGCAATCTACTGCGCCGCGTCGCTCGCAAGCGCCACCGCCACTGACTGGCACACGTTTTTCGCGTTGCGCATTGTCGCGGGCTTTGGCTCAGGCGCGGAGACTGTGGTGATCGCCCCCTTTCTGGCCGAGTTCGTGCCCCGGCGTTACCGGGGCATCTTCTGCGGCGCGCTGGTCGGCTTCATGTCGTTCGGCTATCTGGGTTCGTCGATTCTCGGCTTCACCGTGGTGCGCAACTTTGCCGATGGCTGGCGATATCTGGCCGTGGTGACTTCGTTGCCGGTCGTCATGCTGCTCTGGTGGCGCAGGACGCTCCCCGAGTCGCCGCGCTGGCTGGAAAGCCGGGGTCGAACTGCCGAAGCGAACCGTATCGTGAGTGAAATCGAGTCATGGTTTTCCGCGCGGGGAATCCATCTGGCGCCGACTACCTCCGTCGGCGAGATTCCACTATCGGCGCCCGCAGGCGCAAAAAACGCAAGCGCATTGCAAAACGTGCTGACGCTGTGGTCGCCGCGACTCGCGCGCACGACCGCGGTGAGCTGGCTGATGTGGTTTTCGGTCGCGTTTGCGTATTACTCGTTCTTCTCATGGATTCCGAGTCTGCTCCTCAAGGAGGGACTCACCATGACGAAAAGCTTCGGCTATTCCATCGCGATCTATGGGGCGCAGATTCCGGGCTATTTCTCGGCGGCATGGCTCAATGAACGGATCGGTCGAAAGGGCGTGGTGGCGTCCTACATGCTGCTGGGCGGGATTGCGGCGATCACGCTCGCGTTTTCTCACACCGGCATCCAGATCATGGTCGCCGGCATGGCCTTGTCGTTTTTCATGAATGGCGCGTTCGCGGGAGTCTATGCGTACACCCCCGAGGTCTTTCCCACCGCGGTGCGTGCAACCGGTACCGGATCGTCTTCGTCGTTTGGCCGAATTGGCTCGGTGAGCGCCCCCATCCTGGTCGGCCTCGTCTATCCCACGCTCGGTTTCCTGGGCGTGTTCGCAATGACCACGACTGTCCTGCTGATCGGGGCGTGCATGGTCTTCTTCCTGGGAATCGAAACCCGCAACCGCTCGCTCGAAGACATCGAGGTGGACGGCGCCCGCCAGGCGCTGGACGTTCGTGGCCCACTCAATTCCACCGAAATGCACGGCTGATCCGTCGTTTCTCAACTTTTTCACATAGACCATGCAAGGCAACCGGATCGAGCCTACGCCGCCAGATCAGCAAACGCTGGAATTGTCAGACCTTGAACGTCTCGCCATGGCCATGCGGGTGAAGGATCAGCCTGCGGAGATTTTCCGGGAAGTGCATGCGGTAGCGGCAAGCACGATAGGGCTCACGTTGTTCACGATCATGTCCTACGACGCACAACGTCACGAGGTTGAACGCGTTTATACCAACATGCCCGACGTCTATCCGCTTGGTGGACGTAAGCAGAAGCGTGGCACAGCATGGGCCGAACAGATATTGCAGGACTTCAAGCCGTTCCGGGCAGAAACGCCACAAGGCATCCGTGAGGCGTTTGCCGATCACGCAGTGATGACCGGCATGGGCCTGGGATCGATCCTGAACATCCCGATCGTGTATGACGGCGTATGCGTTGGCACGATGAACCTGACTCATATAGAAGGTTGGTACACGCGCAGACATGAGGAAATGGGCCTGTTGATCGGCTGTTTTCTTGCGCCCGCTCTGCTCAAGCGGTATCCGACATCCTCCGACGGCTTTACGCATCTCTGACATCACTACGACTATGGCTTCCACAAGAACGTCAACTTTGACCACGACCTCCGAAGTCCAGAGCCGCTGGGTGCTGGTCTTTATTCTCGGCTACCTTGCGCTGGTGGCGGATGGCGCAGATGTGATGATGTACGGCTTGACGCTCACACGAATCAAGAACGAGTTTGGACTGACCAATGTCCAATCGGGCGCGTTGGGCGGTTTGACGCTGGTTGGCATGGCCATGGGCGGGATTCTGGGCGGCTGGGCGAGCGATCGCGTGGGCCGCGTGCGGGTCGTGGCCTGGGCGCTGGCGCTTTTTTCGATCGGTGCGGGGCTGCTCGGGTTCACTCACAACTTTCTGGAATTCGCGGTCGTGCGGTTTATCAGTTCGTTGGGCATCGGCTGTATGGTACTCGTCACCACACTCGTTGCCGAATACGTGCCGACGGAACGACGGTCGTTGATTCTTGGAACCTTGCAAACCGGCATTTCGGCGGGCTACATCGTCGTCATCGCACTGAGCAACTGGATTTTGCCGCACTACGGCTGGCGCACGCTCTACTACGTGTCGGCGCTGCCTGTGCTGCTGGCGCTGGCGATAAAATTTGCCGTGTCCGAACCGGCAAGCTGGCAAGCAAGCCGCGCCGCCGCCGCCCGCACGAGCGAACGTGGGCGTCCAGACAATCGTTACTACGTGATCTTCAGTAATCGGCAATCACGAACGATGTTCATTCTGTGGACCCTGGCTTCCGTTTTCGCGCTTTCCGGGTTTTACGGCCTGAACAACTGGATGCCGACTTACCTGGAAAAGGAACTGCATATCAAATTCAGCGCGATGGCGGGGTACATGATCGGCACGTTCGTTGTCGCCTTCATCGGAAAGATCATTGCCGGGTGGGTGGGCGATCGCTGGAGCCGGCGGGGTGTGTATGTCTTCGGCTGCGTGGGCGCGGCACTCTTTCTGCCCGTGATCATCTTCTTGCATACGCGCGAGAACATTGTCTATCTCATGCTCGTCTTCGGCTTCCTGTACGGCGTGCCGCTGGGTGTGATCGGCACCTTTATGTCCGAGAGCTTTACGACCGCCATCCGCGGCACAGCCGTGGGCGGCTCCTACAACTTCGGCCGTTTCTTCTCGGGCGCGGCACCTATCATCATCGGGTACCTCGCCACCCAGTTCTCAATCGGCATCGGCTTTCTTGTGGTCGGTGGCGTTTTCTTTTTAAGCGGCGTAACCGCGCTGTTCGTTCCTGATCGGCTGTATGACACGCAGCGGTAAGCACCGCGCCACGTCAGTCGAAGATACCGTTACATGCTGCCGTTTTCGACGACGCGGCCTTCTGCGCGCCAGCGAAGCATACCGCCGGCAAGGTTGGCAACCCGTTCGAATCCGGCCTGCCGCAGCACGATCGTGGCTTGTGCCGACCGTCCGCCAGCCCGGCAGACAGTCACGATCGGGCGTTCCTTCGGGAGTTCAGCGGCGCGCCCGGCCAGGTCGCCCAATGAAATGAGCGTGGCCGAGGGGATGCGCCCCAGCGGTCCGTCGAACTCGCCGGGCTCGCGCACGTCGACGATCTCGACCGCACGCAGGTTTTCCTCGAGCCACTGGGCATTGATTTCCCAGATACCCGCAAAGCTGCATGTCAGGGGCGCCCAATCGGGCTCCGTCATTTGCGCGGGGTAGCTCGCCGCCAGGCCGCATTTCAGGTTCGCAGGCACCGCGACGTCGATCTGCTTGGGATGCGGCAGGTGCAGGTTCGTCATGTATCCGGCGAAATCGTCTTCACACAGTTCACCGCCAAGGCGGGGATTGAAGCGCCGCTCCTCGCCCACACTGGTGACCGTCAAACCGCGATAGTCGTGGGCCGGGTAAAGCAGGCACGCGGCGGGCAGCGTAAAAATGTGGTTATGGACCGCGCGAAACATTGCGTGCGCGTCACCGCCCTGGAAATCCGTGCGGCCAGTACCCCTGATCAACAGACAATCGCCGGTAAACGCCATGGTCTCGTTGTCGAGTACGAGTGTGATGCATCCATCGGTATGACCCGGTGTCGCGCGTATCACCAGGTACCTCGCGCCGAACTCGACCCTGTCGCCATGGCTCAGATAGCGGTCCGCGCCTTCGGCGCCGCTCGCAGCCGATATCGCAATCCGGCTGCCTGTGCGGCGATTCAGCATCCATGCGCCGGTCACGTGATCGGCGTGGACGTGGGTGTCGATGGTGTAAAGCAAGTGCAGTTCAAGCTCTTCGATCAGGGCAGCATCCCGGCGCACCTGTTCGAAAACCGGATCGACCAGCACAGCCTCTCGTGTTGTGCTATCGGCGAGAAGATACGTGTAGGTTGACGATTGCTGATCGAATAGCTGCCGGAAGATCAACACGATTCGCTCCGCGGCCCGCTTTTGCGAGCACTTAGGGATGGCGGCCCATGGGGCGTCGCCGAACTGTCCTGCAGTCAGGCGAATTGGGCGCAGCCTGTTCAGAGGGCCGGGCGCATGAATGCACCCGGACTCGCACCGGCGCCGGACTTCCACTGTCCGGCGCTCGCAGCTCCTATCAATGAGCGCTTTACTTCGGTTGCGCAACGTACCGCAGGTAAGGCTTCACGGTTTTGAAACCCTGCGGATATTTTTGCATCGCGGCATCGTTGGAAACGGATGTTGGAATGATCACGTCTTCACCCGGCTTCCAGTTCACCGGGGTCGCCACCGAGTGCTTCGCGTTGAGTTGCAGCGCATCGAGCAGCCGCATTACTTCGTCGAAATTGCGGCCTGCACTCATCGGATAGACGAGCATGGCTTTGACCTTCTTGTCCGGCCCGATGAGAAACACCGAGCGTACGGTCGCGTTGTCCACCGCGGTGCGCGGGCCGCCGCCGCTCGCCTCGGGATGAATCATGTCGTAGAGCTTCGCGACCGTCAGGTCCGGGTCGCCGATCAACGGATAGTCGACCTCGTGGCCCTGCGTCTGGGCGATATCCTTGACCCATTCCTTGTGGTCACTGACGGGATCGATACTGAGTCCGATAATTTTCGTGTTGCGCTTATCGAATTCGGGCTTGAGGCCCGCCATGTATCCGAGTTCCGTGGTGCAAACGGGCGTGAAATCCTTTGGGTGCGAAAACAGGATCGCCCAATGGTCGCCGATCCATTCGTGAAAACGGATCGTTCCTTCGGTGGTTTCGGCAGTGAAATCGGGAGCGTCTTCTCCTAGTCGAATTGACATCATCAGTCTCCATGGGGTGGGTGCACCAGGGTACCAGTGCCGCGGCCGGAGCGACATCTCCCGGGGCCGGCTGGGTATTCAGTGTCGAGCGGTCTGACTCGAGATCACCCTCCAGCCGGTTGCACCGTATCGCGCTGGAGGACGCATCTGCGTGCGCAGCAGATTCAGAGGCTCGCCCAAATAGCCGTGATGCGGGACAGACATCGGGACGCGCTGCGGGTCGCACATATAGCGTAGAACAAAAACGACTTTCGCCATAGGCAGACTGTAGGGTGAATCCGCCGTTGCGGCGACACGTTCGCCCGGACGCCCAAGCAACAGGACGTGGACTTTGGATTCGGCCTGGACCTGGATTGCCACCTTGATGCTGGCCGTTCGCTGCGCTGCAACATCAGAAAGCAGGCATGGGGGAGTGCGCACCCCCCTGCTCGCATGCTTGCGTCTGATGTTATCTGCCGGTGCGCGCAGGACCGATGACGGATCAGGCACTTCGCCAGTCGTTCATATCTGTTCCAACGCAGGGTACAGTTCGGCATTTTCTTTCTGGATGCGCTCATGGAGCGCCTTGAACACGACGTTCGCATCGTATTTGAAACCGTCGGCGTCATCCGCGATTTGCCTGGCTGACAACCATTTCCCGGCGAACTTCATATAAGCGGCGGCCAGACCGTCCATTTCGGACTGGTACCTGTTTCCCAATGCCAGATGCAGAGGGTCTCTGGATTTTCGAAGCGCCGGATACAGCACTGTATCTTCGACCGATAAATGAAGCTTGATGATGCCGCTCATCGAGATGATTTTCCTCGCGATCTGCTCGGCGTGTTCTGCGACACCGGACTTGACCAGGTTGCGCAACTCGGCCACGGCTTCCATGATCTCAATGTGCTGATGCTTAAACTTGTCGATGTTCATGCCTTTCTCCTCGAACAACGCAATAGGGGGAATACGCGTTTTGGTACCGTGCTTACCATGTTCGATCTGGAGTCGAAGATGGCACAACGACATCGTGTTTAGGGACCACTCGTTTCAGACGCAGTAAGAAGCAGCGTGTTTGATATTGGATGCCGCGAACGTCGCAGCGCGCGTCGGTTGATCGATGTGCTCATCTCCCACGATTTGATGTGGCAATCGTATTACGGCAGCTTTGCCGGAAAACTTTAGATGGGGTGCGCGTCGGTTGCATCCCGAGTGGGCGCGCAATGGCTCGTAACGCCGGGTCAGATCGACGCGCGCATCGCAACGCGGCTCGATCGTCGATCGCGCAGCGGCGTCGAAAATCAGCTGGCAGATGGAGTCGCTCGTGGGTCCAGAATATTGACACTGAAGTCGCAGTGTTCCTCAGCCAGTTGCGCGACCTGATTGCACAGTGAATAGATGTGTTCCCCTCGATGAAGCGCAACGTACTGGATCGGGGGAAGAGCGGGCCGGGTTCTGATAATTTTCAGCGCGCCCGCCGAAATCATGTAGTTCAGGCAGGATTTCGGCAAGTGACTTACTCCCATTCCCGCGACCGTTAAGCCGACCTGAGCGACAAGATTATTGACAGTCAGTACTTTGGTGAGGCTCACATGATTCTCGGAGAGAAACCGCGCATAGGTAAGTCCCGCTCCCGACAGATTGCCTTGTAGAAGCAGCGGAAATTGAGCAATCTCTGCAAGCGGAATAGTGTTCTTTCCCGCATACCGCGACGGCGAGTACATCCATGCGTGCTCGGCCTTTCCGACCGGTACGCTGACAAACCGCTCGTTGGAAAACGCCTCGGGCACGATGATCAGATCAACGGTATCGGCCGCGAGGCGTTCCCTTAGCGTGACGCTCAGATCCACTTCCGCCTCGACGATCACCTTAGGATACGCGTCGCGGATAGCCGATATCAGGCGTGGCAACCAGGTTAGCGCGGTCAGTTCGGTGACACCGATACGGATGCGCCGCACGAGGACCTCGTTCGCACTCACGCGCTCGACGATCTCGTCGCGTCTCCCCAGCAACTCCTTCGCATACTCGAACAGCTCGTTTCCCTTTTCGGTAATCCGCGCGGTACGCGACGTTCTGTCGAACACCGCGAAATCAAACGTCGACTCGAGTTCGTGGATGCGCTTCGAAATCGCCGACTGGCTCGAATTCAGTTTGCCGGCAGCGGCCTCGAACGAGCCTAGCTGAACGATCCAGTACAGCGCTTCCATTTGCTTGAAAGTGAACATACCGGTCCAATGTATGCGTTCAGAAGATGCTATCGCTCACGGTAACATAACTTTCCGCTTGGTTCGCGCTGTCAAACTTGCGTCGCACCGGTCCTTAAAGCGGCGCTTTCTGCGATATCCGCCGTGACGCGAAGGAAAGTGTCGATATCGTCCGGCGAGTTGCAGTGCAACGGCGAGATACGGATGGCACCCTTCAGCCCGAATGATTCGAGCATCCGTCTGGAATACAGGCTGGTCGAAACGCGTTCGTAGACGATGACGCCGCGCCGTTCATATTCTCTTACCGCGTCTACTTCGGCAATGTCGTCGAATGCCACTGCGAGAATCAGATCGCGTCGGGTAAGGTCCTCATGATCGACCAGTACACTCACGCGCGCAAGCCTGCGAAGTCCACGCAGCGTTCCGGTTCCATTGAGTAGTCTCGACAGCAGCGCGCGCTCATGAAGTCCGATCGCCCGCATGCCTGCGACATATCGCGTTCGGCGATCGGACGACGATTCGAACTGGTCGCCGATCCAGCATACGTAATCGACAATCTCACTGACGACCGCGAATTGCGCGGGGGCCGCGCTACCCAGGTCCCAGAAGTCCGCGGGTTTTGCCGCGAGCTTGTGATGGGGAAGCGTGGCCGCGCGAGGCGAAAGCCACGAAATCCCCGAACCCCTGCATCCAAAGAATTTATACGGTGCGAAGCTGATGCCGTCGACGGGTGTCTTCTGCAAGTCGATCACGCCATGCGGAGCGTGCTGTACCGCATCGACGACGATGTACAGATCCGGCTTGATGGCGCGTGCTTCCCGCACGATCCGTTCGAGATCAAGCTTGGCGCCAGTGATATTGGAAGCGTAGATGACGCTTAGCAGACAAGTGTCTGCATCGATCAGGCGGATGATGTCTGCGACGTCGACTCCGCCTGTCACCGGGTTGCTCTTCGCCACACGTAGTTCCTTGCCCAGTTTTCCGGCATAGAGACTCATCGCATCGAATGAACACGGATGTTCCAGCACAGTCGTGACGAGGTTGTTCCCGGGGACGGCGCCCGCTATTGTCCCGACCATCTGAAAGATGGCACCCGAAGCGGTCAGCGACGCGTAAACCGTTCCTTCCGACGCATTGAAAATCAGCCGGGCGTCTTCGACTCCACGCTGTTCGATCTCCTGCAATTCGCACGCAATTTCATGCACTCGCTCGGGGTTATCTGGCGTCGAGTCGACCTCCGCGAATCGCTCGATCGCTTTCTTCAAACGGAACGAACCGCCGGCATTGTCGAAGTAGAGCCGTTTGCGGCCGGTGAAGTCTGAATCAACATGGTGAAACTTCTCCTTGACGACGCGCAGCAGTGCATCGTCGAAGAGTTGGCCGTCGGCGTTCTCCATTGCTTATCCCTTGAGGTCGGTTATTCGTAAGCCACTCTCACGAATATGCAGCGGACGATAAGCGCTCGACAGTCTGACGAAAAGCGATTTTTTTGAATGAATTTCCATCGCTTTTATTCGAGTGTGCAGCGCGTGCTCAAGACGCGGCACGCAGATGAACGGTCGGTTCGTGCAGTCCGCACGCGCATGCTTGCGACCGCCAACATACATGCAAAAAAGCGATCTCGACACATATAAAAATATCGGTTTCTGACATTTTTTTTGCATGGAACAATGCGTTTCCGGTAGCCAGCCTTCCCCGAAAACCGCTTGAAGCGCTGCGCCGACCGTATTTATAAAACCTTGGAGATAGTCAGATGAATCGTCTCATTGCTTGCATAGGCGCGGCTGTATTCGTTGTGTCGCTGATCGGGCCGGGCGTCGCGCAGGCCGACCAGCTCGCCGACATCAAGACGCGCGGCACGCTGATGTGCGGCATCGTCAGCAACAACCCCCCGTTTGGTTTTCAGAACCCCGACACGCGCGAAATCGTCGGATATGACGTCGATTTCTGCAAAGGCGTGGCGAAACAGCTAGGCGTCAAACCGGAGCTGAAAGCGCTGTCTCTCGAAGCGCGCATTCCGGAGTTGACGCAAGGGCGAGTGGACATTCTCACTGCCACGCTTACGTTCAACCCTCAGCGTGCGCAGCAAATCGCTTTCTCAAACATTTACTTCGTCAGCAACGAAGTGATAGCGACGTCGGCCGGAAGCGCAAACCACACGGTCAATGATCTGGCTGGAAAACGGATCAGCACCGTCAAGGGATCGAGTGATATTCCCACGGTGCAGCATGTGCTTCCGACGGCGCAGCTCGTGAGTTACGACGATGCGCCTTCTGCCTTCATGGCGCTGGCCCAGAAGAAGGTCGACGGCTATGTGATGTCGGAAAGCATCATGCATCGCTTCATCGAACGGCTTGGCCCCAACGCGAACAAGATTGCCATCCTGTCACCACCGGTTGCGCGCGAGTACTGGGGGCTGGGAATGAAAAAGGACGAGCCAAAACTGGTGGAAGCCGTCAACCATGCGCTCGAAAAAATGGAGTCGTCGGGACAGTCGCAACAAATCTTCGACAAGTGGCTCGGTGCCGCGTCGTCCTACAAGATGAAACGGGACTTCGTTGACGCACCTATTCCGGGCTGATCCATCAAGCGGCGACTGCCGACGGAAGGAGTAAAGCGTGTTCGATCACCTCGATTTCGGCGCAGTGTTCGCTGGGCCTTTCGCACATCTGCTGCTGTGCGCAGCGATCAAAACCTTGAAGCTGACAGCCGCGAGCTGGCTGCTTGCCATCGGACTGGGAACGGTCCTGGCCGTCTTGCGCGCTGCGGGAATTTCCGTGGTGACCAAGGGCGTTGCCGCCTTTGTTTCTTACCACCAGAACGTTCCCTTGCTTGCGCAGATTCTTCTTTGGTATTTCGGGGTGCCGACGCTTCTGCCCGATGCCGCCCAATCCTGGGTTAACGCGCACGATGGCGAGTTGATCTATGCATCGATTGCCATCGGCCTGTGTATGTCGGCGTTCTTTTCGGAAGACATTCGCAGCGGCCTGCGTTCGGTTCATCACGGTCAGTACGAGGCATCAAGATCGCTGGGTCTGGGCTTCTTCGCGACGCTGCGTTTTGTGACATTTCCGCAGGCCGTCAGAAGCGCGCTTCCTGCCTTTATCAATCACACGGTGATGATGTTCAAGGACACGAGTCTTGCGATGGCGATTGGCGCGGCGGAGATGACTTATGTGGTTCGTCAGATCGAGAACGAGACGTTCAGGACCTTTGAGGCCTACGCGGTCGCAACGGCGTTCTATCTTGCTGCGTCGCTCGGCTTGATGGGATTGGGCGCCCTGATCGGCAAACGCATCCAGATGAAGGCGAGATAAAACATGTCCGGAATCGTTCACGAATATGGCTTGCTTCTTCTCGTCGGGCAATTTCCCAATGGACCGCTTGGAGGACTGGCGCTCACGCTCATTCTCTCCGTCATGGGGCTCGGGTTTTCTTTCCCGCTGAGCGTTGCGATCGCGCTGTGCAGAATGTCGCCGATCAGGCTCTTCTACGTGGCTTCGACCGTGCTGGTGTATGTCGTGCGCGGCATTCCGCTGGTGATGTTCGTCTTCTGGGGATACTTCCTTGTTCCCATTCTGGTGGGGCACAGCGTCACGGCCTTTACGGCGTTGATCTGTACGCTGGTTGTTTATGAGTCGGCCTATCTGTCGGAAGTGATTCGTGCGGGAGTCGAAGCGCTTCCGAAAGGGCAAGTCGAAGCTTCGCGTGCGCTAGGGCTGGGGTACTGGAAAACGCACTTCTGGGTCGTCCTGCCGCAGGCTCTGTACAACATGGTTCCCAGCATCATCAGCCAGTTCGTGTCGCTCATCAAGGAAACATCGATTGGCTACGTGATCAGCGTACAGGAACTGACATTCGAAGCGAACCAGGTCAACAACAGCCTGCTGACAAGCCCGTTCCCGGTGTTTCTGATTCTGGTCGTCGTCTATTTCGTGGTCTGCTTCGTGCTCACGAAGTCCGCAAATTATCTGGAGCGCAATGTCACGCGCAAGCGTTCGCCGAAGGCGGTGCCGCAAAGGAGCATTGAAAGTGATTCGATTCTCGAAGGTTAACAAGTGGTATGGGGAGTACCAGGCACTCGCTGACGTGACCGCGGAAGTCAGCAATGGGGAGGTGGTGGTCGTTTGCGGTCCTTCTGGCTCGGGAAAATCCACGTTGATTCGGACGATTAACCGGCTGGAGGAAATCCAGTCAGGCACCATCCACGTAAACGATCAGGACATTCATGCGCCCGGACTGCGTATCAACGATTTCCGCAGCGGCATCGGCTTTGTGTTTCAGTCGTTCAATCTGTTTCCGCATCTGTCCGCGCTTGAAAACGTGTGCCTCGCGCCAGTCAGGGTCTCGAAGAAGCGAACCGCCGACGTGAAAGAGCAGGCGATGGCGCTGCTCGCTCGCGTGGGCCTTACAAATAAGGCCTCCGCCTATCCGCATCAATTGTCCGGCGGTCAGCAGCAACGCGTTGCGATTGCCCGGGCGCTCGCGATGAACCCGCCCGTCATGCTCTTTGACGAGCCGACGAGCGCGCTCGATCCTGAAATGGTGGGCGAAGTTTTGAACGTCATGCGGTCACTGGCCCGTGACGGGATGACCATGGTCTGCGTGACGCACGAAATGGGTTTCGCACGTGAGGTGAGCGACCGTGTGTGGTTCATGGATAAGGGCGTCATCCTCGAAGAAAACTCTCCCGCTGAGTTTTTCAGCGCCCCTCAGCACGCCAGGGCGAAAGCTTTCCTGTCGGATCTAAGGTCACACTAGCCATGATTAATCGATTCCAGATACACGTAGACGACGCGGAACTGGCCTCCTTGATGACGAAACTCGATCAGGTTCGCTGGCCCGATGAGTTGGACGACGCGGGCTGGAGCTTCGGTACCGATCTTCAGTTCATGCAGGAACTGCATCGTTACTGGCGTGAGACATACGACTGGCGAGCGCAGGAAAAACGGCTGAACGCACTGCCTCACTACCAGTACCGCGGTGATGGGCCAGCCATTCATTTCATCCATCAGCCGGGGCAGGGGCCGGCGCCGCTGCCGTTGATCATGACGCACGGATGGCCTGGCAGCTTCGTGGAGATGCTGAAGATACTTCCGCTGCTGACCGATCCCGGAGCGCATGGCGGTGACCCGGCAGATGCGTTTTCGGTTGTCGTTCCGTCCATTCCCGGCTATGGTTTTTCTGAACGGCCGCTGCGGCGCGGAACCAACGTGTTCGCGGTCGCCGACCTCTGGGCAGAGCTGATGGCAGCGCTCGGTTACGAACGTTTCTGCGCTCAGGGCGGTGACTGGGGCTCGTGGATCAGTTCCGCGCTGGGTTTGCGCCATCCGGAGCGCCTGATCGGCATTCACCTGAACTACGTTTCCACCGGCTTTCGTCCCGACCTCAGTTCCGGCACGCCGCCGTTGACCGAAGAAGAGACTGCGTATCTGGATCGTGTTGCGAAGTGGCGCGATGCCGAAGGCGCCTATATCGCGATCCAGAGCACAAAACCGCAAACGCTCGCGTATGGGCTGACCGATTCGCCCACGGGTCTTGCCGCGTGGCTGCTCGAAAAATTCCAGAGCTGGAGTGATTGTGACGCGAGGCCCGATGAGGTGCTGAGCAAAGACGAGTTGCTGACCAATGTCATGGTTTACTGGCTCACCAATACGGTTCACTCGTCGCTTCGCTTCTACAACGAATCACGCGCCGCGCCGTTTCATCTGCAGCCTGGCCAGCGCATACTGCCTCCGTGCGGCATCGTGCGTCTGCCACGCGAATTGCCATTGCCGCCGCGCAGTTGGGTAGAACGCGCGTTCAATCTGACGCACTGGACGACCCTGCCGCGCGGTGGGCATTTCGCCGCGATGGAGGCGCCTGAGCAACTCGCAGAGGACATCCGTACTTTCTTTAGACCGTTGCGAAAGTGAAAATGACCCGCGAGGGGGCATCTGAACAGGTTTCGCAATCATTCCGCTCAATCGTGTAACTCACATCCCATGACCGATAACACGCTTCGCTTCCTGAGTGCCACGGAAGCGCAACAACTGATCGCCAGAAAGGAATTGTCCGCGCTCGAGTACGTGTCGGCTTCACTGGATGCGATCGACGCGGAAAACAACACGCTGCACGCCTTTCTCGAGGTCTACCGTGACGACGTGCTCGCCGCCGCTCGTGAAGCGGACAAGCGCATGGCGCGCGGCGAAGTTGCCGGGCCGCTTCACGGGTTGCCGTTTGCGGTCAAGGATCTGATCGACGTCGAGGGCAAGACGACCTCTGCGCAGTCCGCCGTCTTGCGCCATCACGTTGCGAAGCGGGACGCTGACGTGACGCGTCGACTGCGCGCCGCGGGTGCCATCCTGATCGGGAAATTGACCTTGGAGGAGTTCGGCATTGGTTCGCCGTCGGACAGGTTGCCGTGGCCACCTGCGCGCAACCCGTGGGACATCGAACGCACGCCCGGCGGCTCGTCGAGCGGCTGCGGCGTCGCACTGGCCGCATGTCAGGTGCCGCTGACGATCGGCACCGACACAGCGGGCTCCATCCGGAATCCCGCCGCGATGTGCGGCGTGGTTGGTCTTAAACCGACTTACGATCTGCTCAGTCGGGAAGGCGTATTTCCGCTGGCGCCATCGCTGGACCATGTCGGCTTGATGACGCGCAGCGCTGAAGACTGTGCACTTGTCCTCAGCGCTCTAAAGCATGGCGCAAAGCGGTCAGTGCTCGCGCGCGCGGGGGAAAGCGTGCCGTTACGCGGTCTACGGGTCGGCCTGCTCGCACATTTCCATAGCCGCGATATCGTCGCGAGCGAAGAGACACGTTCCGCGATCGCTTCAGCCGCGAACGAGATCGCTCGACTCGGCGCCGTGCTGGAGGAAGTCGAGGCTGGCGATCTCGAGTCGTTTCGACAGTGTGGCTCGACGCTTCTGCGCGTCGAGGCGTACACGGTCCATCGCGACTTTCTTGCGCAGGCACCTGAGCGCTACGGCGCTCGCTGCCGCGACGCGCTTCTAAAAGGGGCTTCGGTGCCGGCGCAGGAATACGCGGAAGCGAAAAGGCAGCAACATGTTCTCACGGAGCAGATCGATCGAATGCTGGAAACGTCGGATGTATTGGTTGCGGGAGTCTCCGCGCATACGGCCGCTTTGCTTGCAGACGAAGAGGCCGTCAACCGGTCGGCCAACCAGATGCGTGTGCCTTTCAATGTCACCGGTCACCCGGCGCTGTCGTTCTGTATCGGCTTTTCGTCAAGCGGCCTGCCAATCGGTGCGCAATTGATCGGGCGGCGCTTTGATGAAGAAAGACTGCTGACCATCGCCGCAGCATATCAACGCGTGACCGCATGGCATTTGCAGCATCCGTCCATGCCTTTTATCCACCGTCACGGAACTGTTCACCGCGACACCTGGCCCGCGTATGGACAGTCTTGACGTGATGTTTCGCTACAGGAGCAGTCAATGAGACGCGTGCCCTCAACTCCGTCGTTGCGTAATCAGAGCGTGGCATGACACGAACCGCTCGTTCGCCGATCGAGGATGATGCAATGTGCCCCGCACAAGACAGGAACGGTTGCAGTGCGCGCATCGAAGCGGCGCTGAATGCCGCCAGCATGCACGACGCAGCGTTCACCCGCATCTATGCGGAAGCGGCAATTGCGCACGCGGCTACCGCCGACACACGCCGCGCGCGTGGCGTCGAAAGGCCGACGGCGCTCGCCGGAATACCCATCACGATCAAGGACAACATGGATGTGGCGGGCGAGCCCACTGCGGCGGGCTCGCCCGCCCTCGCAGAGACGGCGTCTCCTGCAGCGACCGATGCCGATGTGGTGAAGCGCTTGCGCGCGGCAGGCGCTATCATCCTGGGCAAAACGGCGATGTCGGAACTCGCGATGTCGTCCGTCGGCCTCATCGAGGCAACGAGTCATCTTCCTAACCCGCTCGATCCTGAGCGCGTGCCCGGCGGTTCCTCATGTGGTGCGGCGGTGTCAGTCGCTGTCGGTGCAGCCTTCGCTGCACTGGGCACCGATACTGGCGGATCGGTGCAAATTCCTGCCGCGCTATGCGGGCTTGCCGGCTTCAAGCCAACGGCGTCGCAGATTTCGCGTGAGGGCGTCGTTCCGCTCTCGCGGCATCTCGACTCGGTAGGCGTGATCGCACATTCCGTTCGATGTTGCCGCATGGTCTACGAAGTGCTTGCACATAATCCCGCAACGGGGGTTCTAAACCCGGTGCCGCGCTCGATCAAAGGTCTTCGGTTCGCGGTGCCCCAAAACTATGTGCTGAATGACCTCGAACCCACCGTGGCGGCCGCCTTTGAACGGACACTTAGTGTTTTGTCGGAACACGGTGCCGTGCTGCAGGACATCGACTTGCCTGCGCTCGACCGCATTCCCGATGTCTATCAAGGCGGTGGCTTCTCGATGGCCGAGATATATGCATGGCTACGGTCTCGCGGGTTGCTTGCGCGGTCGCTGATTTCATCCCGCGCGTTCTCGCGAATCGAGCAAGGCGGTGTGCTTTTAGCAGCCGATATGCTCGACAGGCTCTCGCTGCGCGCTTCCCTTGTCGAAAGCACTGTTCAGGAGACAAGCCGCTGGGACGCCCTGCTGATGCCGACGTGCCCAATACTGCCACCGTTCATTCGAAATGTTGCCGATGACGACGGCTACAACCGCTACAACATGCTTCTAATGCGAAATACACGCGTCGCAAACGTACTCGATCGTTGTGCCGTGACGCTTCCTGTCGACGGTCGTGATGCGCTACCCGTTGGAATCACGCTGATGGGACTTCGCGGACAGGATGATGCGCTGCTCGGAATCGCAGAAGCCGTCGAATGCCTGCTTCCCGGACGAATCGCCTCAGAAGGACTGCCATGGAACGACCGGATAGAAGTTCGCTGGAAGTGAATGCGCCAGCATCGCCATCGCAAACGACGCGGCTGCGAAGAGGAAAAGCATAGGGACTGATATCAGGGCCGATCGTGGATCGGCGCTCGGCTCTTCCGCCTGAGCAGGCTGGATAGAGGGCGATTAACTATGATAGGCCGATAGCCACCCATCGCTTCAAGGTTGGGCCTCGGGTCGCGTCAATAGTCCAACCCATTACGTTTTGTCATGCGATTCATGATGACAAGTCGATTGCTGTGACTGGGTTGCCACCTTATATTTGCCCACGCCCGCTAGACGGGCTGCCAGTACAAACTCGTTCGAACCAGGATCAGTCCCAGGACGGAATGAAACGCAAACTCTACAATGGCCGCGATCCCGCCCGTGCTGTCGCTATCGCTGATCTCCGGGCAATGGCGCACCGGCGCCTTCCGCACTTCGCGTTGGAATACCTCGAGAGCGGCGCCGAAGACGAGCTTACCTCACGCCGCAATCGTGATGCTTTCGACGCGATTGAGTGGATACCCCGTACCTTGCGCGACGTATCGAAACGCGCCATGACGACTGTGCTTGGGGGCAGTCATTCGTCGGTTCCGATGGCTATCGGGCCGACCGGCTTCAATGGCATGCTGTGGCACGATGCCGACCTGGCCTTGGCAAGGGCGGCCGCTCGCCTGGGCGTGCCGTTCTGTCTCGCCACGCTGGCCAATGCGAGCATCGAGCGGATTGCTACGGCCACGCGTGAATGGCCGGACTCCAGCCGTTGGCTGCAACTTTATCTATTTCGCGACCGCCACTGCACGCTCGAATTACTACAGCGGGCACGTAGTGCAGGATTCTCCACGGTCGTGCTGACTACGGACGCGGTGGTCTATGGAAATAGAAATTGGGAAGCGCGCAACTACCGTGGGTTCAAACGGCCCGACTGGCGCAATGTGCTCAATACGGCCAGCCATTGGCACTGGCTTAAAAACGTTTATCTACCAGGTTTGCCGCGATTCGAAAATCTGGACAGCTTTATCGGAAAAAGGGCGAATGCACTGAAGGCGGCTGAATGGATTGAACAGCAGATGGACACGGCGTTGAACTGGAAGGATCTGGAGTGGTTGCGCGAGCGATGGGATGGCACGCTGATCGTAAAGGGCATCATGGCAGGGGATGACGCTCGCCAGGCCGTGCGATGCGGCGCGGATTCCATCGTGGTTAGCAACCACGGCGGTCGCCAACTGGACGGTGCTGCATCCAGCCTGTCAGCATTGGCCACGGTCAGCGAGGCTGTAGCGGGCAAAGCTGAAATCCTGCTCGATTCCGGCATCAGGCGCGGTATGGACGTACTCAAGGCTCGCCGTCTGGGGGCTCAAGGTGGACTGCTCGCGCGAGCGACCCTGTATGGCGTGGCGGCTGCCGGCGAAACGGGGGCGTTGCGTGCCTTGGAGATTCTGCGCGGCGAGGTTGACAACGGGCTAGCGCAACTGGGTTGTGCCAGTCTGGATGATGTCGCGCACGTCTCGCTGGCTTGATTGCGTCAGTATTCGCGCGTGATGGGCCCCCTTCTGGCTGGGTGGATAGCGCCCGCCTCGGCCGCCGTCAGAACACCCCGACGACCAACCGATACCGCACGCGGCTCATGTATTCGCGGTAGCGGCTGTCCTTCGAAAGCACGCGCTCCTCACGAACGATTCTACAAATCTGCACGCTGAAATGCATGGCGAGCACGATGACATTCTGAATTCCGAAGTTCGGCAGCAGGAAGCCGACATCCCTGATGAAATAACTCAGGTAGATCGGATGGCGCAGGATGCGGTAAGGCCCGCTCACAACAACGCCTCGATTCGCGGGCAGAAGCCCGAATGAGCGCCGCAGCGTGAGCTTTGCCCAGATTTGGATAACGATGCCGGTGATTTGCAATCCGGCGGCGACTGCTTCGGGAATGAGATGGGTGCCCGGCTCCATGCGAAAGGCGAGGTAGTAGAAAGTCCCGACAATAGCGAACGCCATGCTGAGGGGAGTCCAGTCCCGCTCGCGGGCAACGCGGGTGAACACAACCAACCCCATGTCCAGGACGGAGGTAAATGCGAAAAGTAACAACGTAATTCGCGAAGGGTTCTTTGCAAGCTGGACGATCGCGGCAGCGAGAAACGCGGAAAGCGCCGCTGCGGCACCGACACGCAGCGCAACTTCGATCGCCAGTTGTTTGGGCATCAGCCGTACGACGGGTGATGGAGCCGATAGGAGCGCCGGGTCATCGAAGCTGATCTCGACGTTGGACGAGCTTGCCGGCCCAATGGTTTCTGGTCTCATGCTTTACTCTGCCGTGACGTTGCGTGTCGGTGTCAGGGACGCTCTCGCGCACCCGTTCAACGAGTGCTTAAGGGTCCGGAAGTCCTACCGGAAGGTTGCTTCATCACCCGTTTGCCGCCTTCAGCGGTTCGGGTTTGTATCAGAACGTCTTAACGGCCACCCGCGTGTTTTCTTTAGGATCGTCCGCGCGACCGAACTGCTCGGCGTGCCGCGCCAGACGCTGTACGACAAGATTGTTCGCCACGGTATCGAGACGCGGGCGTTTCGCTGAACACGTGGCCCTCGGACCGCGAAATGGAAATTTTCCCGATTTCACGTGGCGCTCCGGACATGTGCGCGGAAGGCGAGAGCCGCTGGACATGCGCCCGGTTACGTTGGCCTACGGGCGCGCCACAGATGCCCGGTGTGTGTTCGCAACAAGGACGACGCAGACCGGAAGACCACGCGGCTGTCAGCAGAAAACGAACAAGAGGCTTTTTCATGTCTGGTGCAAAATTCAAACTTCTGCCGAGTCTTTGTCTTCTCGGCACTGCCGTGCTAAGCGCGCCGGCGTTCGCGCAATCCTCGGTGCAGCTGTACGGCCTGGTCGACGCGTTTGTCGGCTCCGTAAAAACCCTGGCGCTCATGCGGCCGTGGTGACTTAAGGCGGCGCACTGTCCACGTCTTATTGGGGACTTCGCGGTAAAGAGGATCTGGGCGGCGGCTATTCCACATTCTTCGTGATCGAGAGCTATTTCCAGCCTCAGAACGGCACGTCCGGCCGCTTCGCAACCGATAGTTTCTTTTCCCGCAACGCGTACCTCGGCGTGGCCACGCCGTATGGTTCCATTCGTGCGGGGCGGCTGACAACGCCTCTGTACATTTCCACGATCAACCTCAATCCGTTTGTTTCGATGGACAAGAAGATTTGCGCCGAGCTCGCGCAGTCCTGCAAGCGCATGGCGGCGCCCTATGAAAGCGTACCCAGCGGCGCGGGCCACGATGCGTCGCTGTGTGCAAATGCCGGCATTCCCAGCGGCATGTTGTTCATTCGTAACGAGAACGGCTCCCACAATCCGCACGAAGCGATGGACATCGACGATTTCATGCTTGGCGTGCGTGTACTTGCCGACACCATCGAGCATCTCTAACGAGTCCGCATCGGCCAAGGAACAGTCATGGTCCAGTCAATTACCGTTCGCCGCCCGGACGGCATGCATCTGCATCTGCGCGACGATGCAATGCTTCGTACGGTGCTGCCGTATTCGGTGCGCCAGTTCGGCCGGGCGATGGTGATGCCGAATCTCAAGCCCCCTGTCACGACCGTGGCAGCGGGGCGAGCCTATCGCCAACGTATTCTCGACGCATTGCCGGCGCCTGATCTCCTTTCCCAAGCTTCGGCACGACCTGGTGAGCGAAAGCCTGCGGCTTCTGCGTGAGCGCAATTGTCTGGAAGGCATCGACGCGATTGTCGGCGCGGAGTCCAGTGGCATAGCATTGGCCGCCTGGATCGCGGATACCTTGCAGTTGCCGCTGCAGTACGTGCGAAAGAAAGCCAAAGGGCTCGGCCCGTCGACGCAAATCGAAGGGGTGGTCGAAGCCGGCGATCGTGTGTTGCTGGTCGACGACCTGATGGCCGCGGGAGAATCGAAGCGTGAGTTCTGCCGCGCACTCAACGAAGTCGGCGCAACGATGAAACACATCTTCGTTATTTTCGACTACGGCGTGTTCCCGACTGCGGAAGTACTCGAACGATGGGGCGTGGCCATCCATTCGTTGGCTACCTGGCAAGACGTTCTGGTCGCTGCAAGAAGGGATGGGCTCGTCGGCGAACGCTCACTGAACGAACTTGAAACGTATCTCGAAGACCCTGTCGCCTGGTCTCACGCGCATGGCGGAATCGTCTGGACCCGACGTTGAGCCGCACGGGTAAAGCACGCCCGCAAGAAAGTTTTAGCCTGCATAGGAGCGTGCTTTAAAAAGGTCCACCGGGTCGTTCCCGTGAACGGCCGCGATCGGCTCGATGCCGGAGCGGGTGGGCACACTGACGTCGAACCGACGAGTCTCGACGGCTTGCGAAAGGCGCCGCAACGGGGTGTTCAGGGTCGCGCGCGAGAGTCCGCAAAGCTTGGATTCGGCTCAAGGCCTACAAGTGCTAAGCTTGTCCGGCACGCTATTCCTCGCACCTGAACCCGATCGGCGCAATTGCGCTCTTGCTCCGGAAATCGCAGTCGATGATCTATAGCGTTTCGTCACGCCACCGCAAAGTCGCGCATCTATGCCTGATCAGCACCGGGCTATTCTTGCTGCTTCCACAGTCTGCCGTGGCGCAGGGCTCGGTTACGCTTTACGGCTTACTCGATACAAGTCTCGAAGTTACGAACCCCGGTTCGGGATGGGCGGCACGCCTGGATTCCGGTGCGTACCGCGGTTCGCGTATCGGGCTGCGTGGCAGCGAGTCGCTCGGTGGCGACGTCCGGCTGGTCTTTGCGCTCGAAAGCGGTTTCAATAGTGCAAATGGCGCGCTGGAAACGCCCGGTACGCTTTTCAACCGACAGGCGTGGGTCGGCGTGCAGAACGGGTGGGGCGAAGTGCGGGTCGGCCGCCAATACTCGCCGCTGTATATTCCATTCAAAGGCGGCCTTGACGCCTTCGGCGCGGGCACCATCGGGTCCGGACTGAATAATCTGTCGAAGATCACGCCCTACGCCAACAACGCGTTCACCTACCTGTCGCCTGTGATAGCGGGATTCAGCGCCACAGCCATGGTCGCGATGCGCGATCCGTCGTTGAATGACGGCAACGGTATCGACGGTTATTACGCCACCTTCGAATATCAACTCGACGCCCTGAATGTGCGGTATGCGCGGCAGCAAACCCACGGTGCCGGCGCGCTGCGCGCCAATCTGGGCGGCGTCTCGTACGACTTCGGAAAACTACGCGGATGGCTTGCTTTTTTCAACGGCGATGGCGGCTCGCCGGCGTATCACGGTGCCGGCGGCTCGGCGTCGGCACAATACAGCTTGTCGACGCGGGCTCGGGCGTCCATCGGCTATGCGCGCGTTTTACGGCGTTCCTCCCCGGGAGGGAGTGCGAATCAGTTTAGCGCCGCGTTCGAATACGATGTGTCGCCCAAGGTGCTGCTTTACTTCGATACCGCTTATCTTTCCAATCGCGGCAACGCCGCTTTTACGTTACGCGGCGTCAACGTGACCGGTCTGCCCGCAGCCTATCCGGGAGCACCGGTGCGCGGCGCGCAGCTCGGCTTGATCGAGCGCTTCTAGCGCTCCATACCGGCTTGCCTGTAGCGAGTCGCGACCGGCGGAGAGCGGCCATGCGAGCAACCCGCGCCGGCGTTCGTTACTGGCCGGCCGTGTCGGCAGGCGCCACACGCCAAACGGCATTGCCAACGTCGTCGGCCACCAGCAATGCGCCCTTCCGGTCGATCGCGACGCCAACCGGTCTACCTTGCGCATGTCCATCGGCTGTGAGAAAGCCGGTCAGGAAATCTTCCGGCGCAGCGACGGGTTGCCCGTTCGCAAATGGCACGAACACGACCTTGTAGCCGCTATACGGCTTGCGATTCCACGAGCCATGCTGACCGACGAATGCGCCGCCCCAATAGTGTTTGGGAAATAGGCGCGCCGTGTAAAAGACCAGTCCGAGCGACGCCGTGTGATTACCCAGTGCGTAATCGGGGGCGATTGCTTGCGCAACCAGGTCCGGCCGCTGCGGCTTGACGCGAGTGTCGATGTGCTGGCCATAGTAGCTATAGGGAAAGCCGTAAAACGCTCCGTCACGTACGGCTGTCATGTAATCCGGCACAAGGTTGTTGCCCAGGTCGTCACGCTCGTTGACGGTCGTCCACAACGCTCCGCTCTCCGGTTGCCATGAGAGACCGTTTGCATTGCGCAAGCCGGTGGCGAAGGGGCGCAGATTTCCCGTCGCGACGTCGAACTCGAGAATCCGGGCACGGCCGTCTTCCGCGGCTATCCCGTTCTCGCCGGCGTTGCTGTTCGATCCCACCGTCACGTAGAGATGTTTGCCCTCGCGATCGGCGAGAATGTTTTTGGTCCAGTGATGATTGATCGGTCCGGCCGGCAGGTCCGCGACCTTCACGCCCGGGGAACTGAGCGTGGTTTCGCCTGTTCGATAAGGGAAGCGGAGCAGCGCGTCCGTGTCGGCAACATAAAGTTGGTCCCCGATTAGCGCCATGCCGAATGGGGAGTGAAGGTCTTTCAGAAACACCGTTTGTGTCGCTGCAACGCCACTGCCGTTCGTGTCGCGTAACAATACGATTCGATCCGGACTGGGCACGCCGGCCCCGGCAAGCTTCATCACCTGGCGCCTGACCCACCCGAACACGCCGCTTCCTTTGTCATGCTCCTTGGGCGCGTCGCTTTCCGCGACCAGCACGTCGCCATTCGGCAGCGTGTACAGCCAGCGCGGATGCGCCAGTCCTCGCGCGAATGCGGTGACAGTGAATCCTGTTGGTGCAGTGGGCATCGTGTCGGCCGCACGTTGTTTAACGGGCGCGATATTGACGGTTGGCACCAGAGACGACTGTGGAACCGGTAATGCCGGACTCGGGCCGAAGCCCGTATCGGTCGATGCTTGTGGGCCGAGCGCGCACGCAGCAAGCGGGAGTACCAGTAAGCCGATGATAAAAGCATGCACGCGCATGGGGTTTCCCAGTTTGAAGGTCGGTTGAATTCAACTCGTTGCAGCAATTTTCCTGCCTGCCTTCTTACAGTTTGAATCGCGGTGCTACTCGCGAACCCGTCGCCGAATGGCGTCGCGGCCACGGCATATCCCTTGCTGCTGCCAGAGAACGCCTCACCCACTTGACGTCAAGGAGACGCATATCATGAAGCTTTATTATTCGCCCGGCGCCTGCAGCCTCGCCGACCATATCGCCATGCACGAAGCCGGTATGTCCTTCGACCGGGTTCGTGTCGACCTGAAGACCAAGCTTACCGAGGCCGGACAGAAGTTTGAGGAAATCAATCCGAAGGGTTATGTTCCGACGCTCGAGATGGACGACGGTCAGATACTCACGGAAAACATCGCGATCCTTTCATGGATCGCGCAACGCAAGCCATCGCTCGCGCCGAAGGGGGAGTCGGGTGAGGTGCGGCTGCTCGAAATGCTTGCATTCATCTCGACTGAAATCCACAAGCAATTCGGCCGGGTCTTTAAACCGACGTCTGATGCAGAAGCCGCTGCAGCGCGTGAGAAGATCGGTCAGCGTTTTCAACTGATCGGCAGCATGATGAAGGGCGACTACCTGTTCGGCGACGAGGCGAGCGTGGCCGATGCCTATCTGTTCACCATGCTGCTCTGGGCGAACAAGGTCGGGCTCGAAGTGCCTAATCCGCTGGCGGATTTCGCCCAGCGCATGCGCACGCGGCCAGCCGTGCAGCTTGCCCTGAAACATGAAGGGCTGGAATGATCGAACAAGGCCCGGAAGGGCCTTTTGTTTGGTCGGCGCGGATTGAGTGGGGTTCGGTCCGCAATCTAACTTTTAGCCTGAACGGTTGACCGAAAACGGCTAGCGCTGATTTATAATCATCGAGCCGTTGGGAAACATCCAGCGGTCAGGTTTAGCAGCCTGTCGTTTTGGCCGCACACCCGCCTCGGCGGGTGGTGCGTTTGTTACTGCACGTCTATTTCAATGGGCGGGCCGTAGTGGGGGAGCCGCAAGGCTCGCCGGAATGCCAAAACGCCGGTCTGCTAACCCCGTTACGTGCCCGCTCACCCACCTTGCAAGCGAGTGTCGGGCGATCAAAGGACGTCTTTGGGAAATCGCACCATGAGTAAAACCGCTAAAAAATCTCAACCTGATTCACGCCCACCTGTCGATGCGCTCCAGTACGAAAAGCTCGCACTGTCTGCCTTTGATCTCTGCAACCGGCAGTTGAGCAACCTGGATACGCTAGTCAAACTTGCGGCATCGATATGTAGGAATCCTGCCGTCACGATCGATGAAAGGCGGAATCAACAAACCTTGCTGGAATTGCTGGTCACCACGGGCGAGGGGTATCAACAGGAACTTGCATGCGACCGCGAGCTGTACCAGGTGATCGCGCTCGACGCTAAAGGAATCGCTCAGGGCCGCATCACCGCGAGCCGGGCGGTGCGCCTTCTTGAAGAAGCAGCACAAGCAGCACAGGCAGCGCAAGAAACCCCGGACACCGAGCAGACTGCTCCGTGCAAACGGGTGGCCGCCGCAGACGAGCCGGGTGTGGAAGCGGACACTCAGCAGCCGGTTATCGTGCGGCACTAGTCCATCAAGCGCGGGCAACGGATCGCATCAACAATGGGCGCGATTTTTTGCGCCTTCTCATGCGACCTATGCCCGCGGTCACCGGGCGAGCATTCCCCGCCGCAACGGCTTCGTCAATCGCTCGCTATTGCCGCCGCCAGTTTGTACGCTGACGTACCGCTTGATTGTGATTGGACTGCTGGGGCTTTCCGGCAGCCACATTGCGACTCCGGTTGATCGGGATGACGAAACAGCCCCGCACGTGTTTTACGGCAGAGAGGGCTATTGGCCCAGGAGTAGGCCGACGCAGTAAAAAACGTATTTCCAGCGCACCGGAACCCGCCCGCGGGGGTCCGCGTACTACGCCAGCGGCGTCAGCGTGTAAACTGCTGACTTTTTGGCTCTGGTGGTATGGTGCAAGCCCCCCAGCGCACGGCCGTCAGCGGCCCGGCGCTCATTCGCTTACTGGCTCGCCTGACGGACGTCGACGTTGCCGAATCCAGCCAATCGCTCTCGGACCGGCTGAGCCAATGGCTCGGCTGGACCGACGCGATCGCGCTGTCCACGGCGCTGAACGGGAATCCGCCTGCGGTAGCCGCCGCCCCGCGTGCCAACGGCCACGCTGAAGAGAGCGAATGCGCCCGCGTCCGCACCGCGTTGGCGAATGCCATCGCCGGCGATAGCGTGTTCGCCGCCGCGAGGCGGCGCGGGCCTGCGCAAGCGCCTCCGCAGAGAGCCCCCGCAGAGGCGGCAATCGATTACGCGGTTTTTCGTCAGCGCTATCTCTCGCAGCAGCAGGCGATGGAGACGGCCATCGGCAACCTGCGCGGCCGCCTGCGGGGCATGCTGGCCGCCATGACGCCCGCCATGACCCGGCTCGCGGTGGTGGATGCCGTGATGGAGCGCGCGCTCAGCGAGCGCGAGCGAAGTCTGCTGGCCGCCGTGCCCGGCTTGCTCGCAGGGCACTTCGCGCGTTTGCGCCAGACCGAGCAGGACACGCTGGCCGACGCCCAAGCCTCCGGTGACGCCGCGCCGGTCACGCCCGGCGCCTGGCTGGACGTGTTCCGCAGGGATATGCAGAGCGTGTTGCTCGCCGAACTGGATGTTCGTTTACAACCGGTCGAAGGGTTGCTCGCCGCCCTTCGCACCCGCTAACTGGGACGCTATGTCCAGATATCTGAATCTTGTTGTGTTTTTGGCCGGTCTGGCCGCGGTGTGCTGGATCGGCGCCGGCTACGTCACCTCGAACCCGCTGGCGCTGGCGGTCACGATGTTGATTGGCGCCTGCTACCTGGCGGGCGCACTGGAGTTGCAACGCTACAACGAAGCCACTTCCACCATGACGCGCGCCGTCGCGGGCCTGTCCGGCACACCGCCCAGCCTGGGTGCCTGGCTGGGTCAATTGCATCCCAGCCTGCGCAATCCGGTGCGACTGCGCGTCGAAGGGCAGCGCGTGGCCCTCGCCGGCCCGGCGCTGACGCCGTATCTCGTCGGCTTGCTCGTGTTGCTGGGCATGCTGGGCACGCTCCTCGGCATGGTGGCGACCCTGAGGGGCACCGGAATGGCGCTGGAAAGCGCGACGGACTTGCAGGCGATCCGCGCGTCGTTGGCGGCCCCGGTCAAAGGGCTGGGATTTGCGTTCGGCACGTCGATCGCGGGCGTGGCCACATCCGCCATGCTGGGGCTGCTTTCCGCGTTGTGCCGGCGCGAGCGCATTCAGGCGGCGCAGATGCTCGACGTGAAGATCGCGACGACCTTGCGCATCTACTCGCAGACCCATCGGCGCGAGGAAACCTTCAAGCTGCTGCAGCGGCAGGCCGAGGTGATGCCCACGCTGGTCGATCGGCTGCAGACGATGATGGCGGCCATCGAGCAGCAGAGCCTGGCCTCGAACGAGCGGCAGATCGCCAGCCAGAAAGCTTTCCACGACAAGGCCGAGGCTGCCTTCAGCCGCCTCGCTTCCTCGGTGGAACAGTCGTTGAAGGCGAGCATCGCCGAGAGCACCCGCGCCGCCAGCGCGGCGCTGCAACCGGTCATGGCGGCCACCATGGCGGGTCTCGCGCGTGAGACGGCCTCGTTGCACGACACGGTCACGCACGCCGTGCAGCGGCAGTTGGATGGGCTGTCGAGCGGATTCGAGGCGACGACTACGACCGTCGCGGAAATCTGGAATAAAGCACTGGCGGGGCACCAGCGATCGAGCGAGGCGCTGACCCAGGACTTGCGCACCTCGTTGGATCGATTCAGCGAGGCCTTCGAACAACGCTCGGCCGGCCTGCTGGAAGGCGTCGCGACGCGCCTGGACGCCACGGCGGGCAGCGTGTCGGAAGCCTGGAAACAGGCGTTGTCGCGGCAAGAAAGTGTCAGCGAGAAACTGGCGGACCACAACCAGCAAGCTCTGGCCGCGGCCGCGGCGACCTTCGAGCAGCACTCGGCGTCGCTGCTACGCACCGTTGGTCAGTCGCATGCGGACTTGCAGGCGGAATTGGCCGCGCGGGATCAGCAACGGCTGGCGGCCTGGACCGAGACGCTCGGTTCAATGGCCGCTACGTTGAGCAAGGAGTGGGAGCAGACGGGTGCGCGCACCGCGAGCTGGCAGCAGGAGATTTGCGACACGCTGGCGCAGACCGCGCGCGATGTCTCGGCCCAGACACAGGCGCACGCCAGCGACACGATCACCGAGATCGCCCGGCTCGTGCAGGCCGCCTCGGAAGCCCCTAAGGCCGCAGCCGAAGTCGTCGCCGAATTGCGTCAGAAGCTTTCCGACAGCATGGTCCGCGACACCGCCATGCTGGAGGAGCGCAGCCGCCTGCTGGAAACGTTGGAAACCCTGCTCGATGCCGTGAACCATGCCTCCACCGAGCAGCGGTCAGCCGTCGACGCGCTGGTCGCCACCTCGGCGGACTTGCTGGATCGTGTCGGCACCCAGTTCACCGATAAGGTCGCGGCCGAAACCGGCAAGCTAGGCGCCGTTGCCGCGCAGGTCACGGGCAGCGCTGTCGAGGTGGCGAGCCTGGGTGAGGCATTCGGTGTCTCCGTCCAATTGTTCGGCGAGTCGAACGACAAGCTGGTAACCCATCTGCAACGCATCGAAGCCGCGCTCGACAAATCCCTCGCGCGCAGCGACGAACAGCTTGCCTATTACGTGGCGCAGGCGAGGGAAGTCATCGACCTGAGCATGAGGTCGCAGAAGCAGATCGTCGAAGACCTGCAACGGGTCGCCGGGCAGCGGGCGTCCGCTGGAGTTGAAGCGGCATGAGCGAGGAAATCGACGGCGGCGTGGAGACGACCGCGCCGATATGGCCGGTCTTCGGCGACCTGATGTCGGTGCTGCTGGGTGCGTTCGTGCTGATCCTGGTGGGCGTCATCGGCGTGCAGCTGGAGCTCTCGAGCAAACTGGACGAGGAGGTCAAGCAGCGTCAGATGGAAACGCAGCGTCGCAAGACGCTGGAGCAGGCGCTGGCCGGGCCGCTGGCGGCGGGCCGGGTGACGCTGGTCAACGGCCGCATCGGCATCAACGGCAGCGTGTTGTTCGCGCTGAACTCCGATCAATTGCAGCCCGAAGGCCGGGCCGTATTGAAGAGCCTGGCCGGGCCGCTGACCGCTTACCTCAAGGCCAATGACGAGATCCTGATGGTGAGCGGCTTTACCGATGACCGGCAAGTGCAAGGCGGCAACCGTCGCTTTGCCGACAACTGGGAGCTGTCGGCCCAGCGCGCGTTGACGGTGACCCGCACGTTGATTGCTGAAGGCGTTTCCTCCTCCTCGGTATTCGCCGCCGCGTTCGGCTCCCAGCAGCCCGTGAGCTCGAATGCCGACGACGGGGGACGAGCCAAAAACCGGCGCGTGGAAATAGCGCCAGTCCCGAGGCCCTCGACCGCAACGGCGAAGCCCCGTGATTAGCGGCGGCGGTGGTGTGACAGGTGATGGGGCAAGCGGAGCCCGGGCGACGCTCGACGCCTGGCGCGAGCGCGGCGCCGATCGTCTCGATCCCGTCCGCTTTCGTTTTATCGAGGCATTGGATCGACGGGCCGCCGGCCACAGCGGCGAGGCGCGACGTATCCTGGACGACCGGTTGTCCAAACTGCTTGAGGTCTATGCCGACGACCTCGATCGTGCTGCCTGCAAGGTTGCCGGTGCTGGTGTCGGTGCCGGCAGCGGGGCATCGCAAGGCGAGCCCGCTCGCGGAGCGCTTGCCGGACTGATCGATGACATCGCGCGCCGTGCGCCGGTGGAGGCAGAGGTGCCCGCAACGGGTCACACCATGCCCCCGGCTGTGGCGCGGCCGTCCTCCTATCCAGAGCTGGAGGTGCTCGATTACTTCAGGGAAATCTGGTCCAGGCTCAGTACCGAGCGACAGTTGCGGCAGTCGCTGAAGCAAGTGCCTGGGAATGCCGGTCCGCTCAACTCAAGTAGCCTCGTGCATCGGTCGCTCTCGCTGATGCGCGAGCTTTCGCCCGGATATCTCCAGCAGTTTCTGTCTTACGTCGACGCCTTGTCGTGGATGGAGCAGATGAACGGCGGCGCGCCGGAAGGTAAAGATGCGCCGCGCGCCGCGAGCGCCAGGAAGAGTGCGCGGAGCAAACCACGCTAGCGACGTAAGTGCGGATCTGTATTGCGTGGGCCACGTATGGCGAGCGGTTGCGAAGCGGGTGGCGTTTATTCGCCGTCCCAATAGCCCGCGCTTTTGCCGCTAAGGCCGATAGCTCTGAAGCCATCCGGGCCATCGATCATCGTCGAATATTTGCTGGAGTCCGGGTACTCGCAAATCTCCGGTGATTGCTGGGTGCTGATTGCCAGGTAGCGCAGTTCCTGATCGCCTGAATTCACGATCTGGTGTGCTGTCCTTGTGTCGCCGGCCGGGCAGGCGATCACATCGCCCGCGCGTATCGGATGACGCGTGTCACCGATCCGCACTTCGCCTTGTCCGCTCAACACGAAAAACATTTCTTCATTCACACGGTGATTGTGGAATGGGAACGCACGCTTTCCGGGTGCCAACGCGATGACGTTATAGCCCAGTTTAAGCGCACCCAGGCGACGCCCCAGCATGCCGATGCGTGGCTCGAAACGCGTCGCGGCATCGCCAGCCGGTGCGTATTCGGGCGGTAGCGGATGCAATTCGACGGAATCAATATTGATGATGCGAGTGCTCATGTGGACCTCGGTCTCAAGCGTTGGTTGACGGCAAAGCCGTAATGGCCGAGCCATTATAGGGCGCTCTCATGAATCGAAAATCGCTCCTTGCGCAGATATACTGTCAACAAAAATTTGACAATACACAGCGCGCTCCATGGTCAATTTCAATCGTCTCGTCAGCTTTGTTGCGATCATCAATGCCGGATCTTTCACCCGTGCGGCGCAGACGCTCGGTATCACGAAAGCGATGGTGAGCGCGGACCTGAAGCGGCTCGAAGCCGAACTGGGCGTGTCGCTCGTGGTCAGGACGACACGTCGTCTCGCCATGACCGAGGTGGGGGAGCGCTTTTATAGCGATTGTGTTCGTTTGATCGGCGAGGCCGACGTGGCGGTTCAGCAAGCTCGAGCCGGACAGGACGCGCTGACCGGAACGTTGCGCGTGACGTCGACGGCGGAGTACGGCTTGCGCTACGTCGTAGCCGCCATTGCCGAATTCAGCAGGATTCACCCGAAGTTGAAGGTCGAGTATTCGACATCGCAGCATCACGCCGACCTCATTGCCGAGCGGTTCGATCTTGCCGTTCGTCTCGGTGTCCTGCGCGATTCGACGCTACGCGCGGTGCCGATCCAGCAGTTCTGTGCAGTGCCGGTGGCGGCCCGCGCGTACATGGCGACAAGAGAGGAAGTCGTCACGCCGCGTGAGCTCGCGGTACTCGACTGGGTCGGACATGCCGGGTTCACTGCTCCCCTGACATGGACCGAGTCGCGAACCGGCAAGACAACGCAAACACCGAATTTTAAAGGCGTGCTCGAGGCGGATACCGCCGCTGCCGTGCTGGCCCTGGTCCTCGCGGGATGCGGCGCCGCGATCCTCCCCGACTGGCTTGTCGCGAACGATCTGCGTGAGCAGCGCTTGACCCGGCTCGTGCCGGACTATTCGCTGCCGCGACAGGGGGTCTACGTCGTGTTTCCGGATACGGCACACGTTCCCGCAAAAGTTCGGCGCTTTGTCGATTTCATGCGCGAGTTCCAGGCTCGAATCGAGTAAGCGCTTGATGAAGCTTGGACTCGGGTCGCGGCAGATGGAAGTCATGGAAAAAGTCGTGAAAGATGGGGCTGGCGGCGCGCCAATCTGTTTACCTATACTCCTCTCACTCTGAAGGCAGCCTGATCGCCGTAACCAAGACCAACAAAGACGGAGCTTCACATGCCTGTAGCCATGCGAAACGCGGCCTTCGTGCTGCTGACATGTTTCACGTTGGGCGCCAGTGCTTATGTGCAAGCCGGCTCCGGTTGCGATGAGGGATGCCACGCCCGCGGCCAGCTCCTCGATCATCGCGTCACGTTGCGGCTCAGCGCCGCGGCGTTTTCAAAATTGCTTGCGTCGAACGCGTCCGGCCAGCAACTCGAACAGATTGCCGGCGCACCGGCTTGTAGCGTGGAGATCGTCTACTTCCGCTACCGGACTGTCGGCGGTGCGGGCGAGCCCACCAACGCGAGCGGCGCATTGATGATTCCGGGCGGCCGTTCGGCAGCGTGTAGCGGCCCGCGTCCGCTGATGCTCTACGCGCACGGCACGACCGCGTACCGTAACTACAACATCGCCGATATCACGCAAACGGACCCGGGCAACGGCGACGGCGCAGGGGAAGGCATGAGCGTTGCCGCCATGTACGCGGCCCAGGGCTATATCGTGGTGGCGACAAACTACGCGGGCTATGCCGGCTCCGATCTCACGTATCACCCCTACCTGAACGCCGACCAGCAATCCGCCGATGTGATCGACTCGCTCCGGGCAGCGCGCATTGCACTGAGCGATGCGAAACCGGAAAGGAGAACGCGCGAAAACGGCAAGCTCTTCGTCACCGGCTATTCGCAAGGCGGCTTCGTGGCACTGGCGACGCATCGCGCGTTCCAGGCGGCGGGTGTCAAGGTAACGGCGTCCGCGCCGGGATCGGGTCCGTATGCGCTCGCCGCCACCGCCGACGCGCTCATCGAAGGTGAGGTGAATTTGGGCTCGACCCTGTTCACGACCTTGATCGTGACAGGCTATCAGCGCGCTTACGAGAACATCTACCGCAAGCCCGGTGATTTCTATGAAGCGGCCTACGCGCCGGGGATCGAGAAACTTCTGCCAAGCTTGCAGCCTCTCGATACGCTATTCGCGAAGGGGAAATTGCCCTCGACGCAACTCTTCAACAGCGTTCCTCCCGCGCCGCAATTCGCCTCGATGACGCCGCCGACTTCGCCGCCGCTCGCCCCGCCCACGCTGATACCATTGTTTGCCGCCGGGTTCGGCAATGCCAATCTCGTGCGCAACGCCTATCGGCTGAGCCTTCTGGAAGACGCTGCCGCCAATCCCGATGGGGCCTTCCCCAACACGACGGTTGCCATGACGCCCGCGGCGAATCCGACTCATCCGCTGCGCCAGGCATTCAAGCGCAATGACTTGCGCAACTGGCTTCCGCGTGCGCCGGTTCTGCTGTGCGGCGGCGGGTCCGATCCCACGGTGTTTTTCTTCAATGCACGCATCGAGCAGGCCTACTGGCTGAACGCGAAAGTACCGGCCGGGCTCACGTCCGTGCTGGATGTGGACTCGCCGATCTCCGGGCCCAATGATCCGTACGCGCCTATCAAGCAGGGTTTCGCGAGCGCGAAGTCGACGCTCGCCAGTCAGGCCGTGGCCGGCGGCGCGACCGACGGGGGCGCCTCCGCCGTGCTTCAGGCTTATCACGGCGAACTTGTCGCGTCGTTCTGCATGGTCGCCGCTCGGGCCTTCTTCGCCAACTTCTGAGCAGGCGCGGCAAGATTCGAAGCACCGCCGCGCGCGCTAGCCTTTACGGCGTAGGGCTATGATTCCGCTCGAGATGATCGACTAGCATGCGCGCGGGCATCGGCAACGTGTCGAAATTGCGCGCGACGATCACCAGCGGCCTGAGCGACCACGGTTCGTCCAGTTCGACCACGCAAAACCGCGCCGAATTGACATACGGCCGCACGCTGTCTTCGGGCAACACGCCGATGCCCAGACCCGCGCTGACCATGTTGCGCACGCCCTCGAAGCTTGTCACCTCGATTCGCACGCGCAGACGTCTGCCGTGGCGCTCGGCCGACGCCCGGCACAGCTTCGAAATCGACGTGCCGTGCTGCATGCTGACGATGTCTTCGTCGAGCGCTTCTGAGAAGTTCACGCTCTTACGCTCGGCCAGCCGATGATCCGATGGCACGAGCAGCACGAGTTTGTCGGTGCTGTACAGATGCCATTGCAGATCGCCGAGCGAGTCCTCGGTGGCCGAGCAAATGCCGAGATCGGCCACGCCGCTCGCGATCGCCTGCACCACTTCGTCGCTCGACTTCTCGACCATGTCGATCCGCACTTCCGGATTCGCCCGCAAAAACGAATGCAACGCGCCGGGCAGATACTGAACCATCGCGGTGAAGTTGACGTAGATCCGCGTATGGCCGCGCAGGCCTTCCGAGTATTCGGACAGTTCGTCGGAAATCTGCTGCAGATGTTCGATCAGGCGCTTGGCATGGTGGTAAAGCGCGTCTCCCGCAGGCGTGGCCTGCACGCCGCGGCTATGGCGATAGAGGAGCGGCGTGCCGGCGTCGCTTTCGAGATCCGACACCCGCTTGCTCACCGCCGACGCCACGAGGTGCGTGCGCGCCGACGCTGCCGCAAGGCTGCCTTCCTCGATCACGGCCACAAAAATGCGCAGCGATTCCATGTCGAAGCGCAACGGCCGGTCTGCTGAAACACGCATTTTTGCGCTCACCATGGGGTTTTCCCCTATCTATCGGGTTGCAACCATCGCGATCGACGATGCCTGCAGTGAACATTGAGAAGTTTTCAAAACGCCCGGCTATCCGCATGCTAGAGGCGTTACAGCACCCAAAGGTGCAGCGGGATCAAGCGGTACACGGTGCACGAAGCATCGTGATTCACGATTTTAGTCGAGGCGGCGAATTTTGCTTCGATGTGTATTTCCGCAAGACACGTCATTCCTCTTCACAGGGACCAGGAACCGCATTAATGAGCGCAACACTTTTCTCTCCGTTCGAACTCGGCTCGCTCAAGCTGGAGAACCGCATCGTCATTAGTCCGATGTGCCAGTACAGCGCGGTGAACGGCTCGGCCAGCGCGTGGCATCGCACCCATATCGGCAATCTGTCGCTGAGCGGCGCGAGCCTGATGCTGCTCGAAGCAACCGCGGTGGAAGCGGCCGGCCGCATCACGCCGTATTGCCTCGGCCTCTATTCCGATGCTAACGAACAGGCCCTCGCGAGCGTTCTTGAAGAAGTTCGGCAGTTCAGCGATATGCCGATCGGCATCCAGTTGTGTCACGCGGGACGCAAGTCGTCGAGCGAACCGCCGTGGCGCGGCGGCTCGCAGATCGCGCTGGAGGACGGTGGCTGGCGTGCTTGCGGCCCGTCCGCGCGGTCCCAGTCCGACGGCGAAGTGCCGCCGATCGAACTCGATCGCGACGGCATGACGCGCATCCGCGATGCGTTTGTCGACAGCGCGCGGCGTGCCGAGCGGCTCGGCCTCGCGGCGATTGAATTGCACTTCGCACACGGTTATCTGCTGCATCAGTTCCTGTCGCCGGTCGCCAATCAGCGTACCGACGAATATGGCGGCACGCTCGACAACCGCATGCGTTTTCCGCTCGACATCTACGACGCCGTGCGCGCCGTCTGGCCCGCCGGCAAGCCGCTCGGCGTGCGCGTCTCGGCGACCGACTGGGTAGAGGACGGCTGGGACATCGAGCAGACCATCGAACTGGCGCGTCGTCTGAAAGCGCGTGGCTGCGACTGGATCGACGTGTCGACGGGGGGCGTTTCTCCGCTGCAGAAAATCCCGGTCGGGCCGCACTATCAGATTCCATTTGCCCGCGCGGTGCGCGAAGCGACCGGGATGAAGACGATCGGCGTCGGCCTCATTACGGATGCCGTCGAAGCCGACAAGGTGATCCGCGACGGCGACGCCGATCTGATCGCGTTGGCGCGTGCCGTGTTGTGGGATCCCCGCTGGCCTTGGCACGCCGCTGCCGCATTAGGCGCGACCGTCAAGGCGCCGCCGCAATACTGGCGCTGCGAACCGCGCGGGGCGGGACGCGTGTTCGACGGTGCGGCGTTCGGGCAACGCTAGCCTTTTTCTCAAGTGCAAGCCGGCGCGCGACCGGCACACGGAATCACTCTGATAAAAGCATCAAGGAGACGAAACATGGAACACGGACACCTCGCCGTTAGCACCCGCACCCGCTGGTACGACGGCCTGACGCCGATGCACTGGCGCGTGCTCAGGGCCAGCTTTCTGGGCTGGATTTTCGACGGTTACGAGGCGTTGGCCCTCGTGGTCGTACTCAGGCCGATGCTGCATTCGGTGCTGTCGCCGGAACAGGCCGCGTCGCCCACCATCTACGCCGGTCTCGTGATCG
Organism: Paraburkholderia sp. IW21; assembly: GCF_041321145.1. Taxonomy (NCBI): domain Bacteria; kingdom Pseudomonadati; phylum Pseudomonadota; class Betaproteobacteria; order Burkholderiales; family Burkholderiaceae; genus Paraburkholderia; species Paraburkholderia sp. IW21. Next base: position 692,003 of record NZ_JBGGWA010000001.1, read on the forward strand.
GCATCACGTTGCTCGGTTGGGGCGTGGGCGGTCTGGTCGGCGGCATTCTCGCGGACTACGTCGGGCGCAAGCGCATGATGCTGTGGTCCGTATTCCTGTACGCGGTGTTTTCCGGTTTGACGGCGTTCTCGTCGACCTTCTGGACGTTGTGCGCGCTGCGCTTTCTGACCGGTCTCGCAATGGGCAGCGAATGGAGCACAGGCATCGCGTTGTTGTCGGAGACCTGGCCGGAACAGGCTCGCGCGAAAGGCGCCGGTTTCCTGCAATCGGGCTTCGGCTGGGGCACGCTGACGGCGGTGTTGGTGTGGTACGCGCTTTCGTCGACGCAGCCGCTCGGCGCCGAAACCTGGCGGCTCATGTTCGTGCTCGGCGCGATTCCCGCGTTGTTCGTGCTGTATATCCGGCGCGGTGTCAACGAGTCGGAGAAATGGCAGCGCGCGGTGCGCGAAAAACGCTGGAGTGCGACGAATGCCGAGCCCGCAGCGGGCGCGACGGCCGATTCCGGCAAGCGCCCCTTCACGCTCGCGCAATTGTTCACCGAACGCGAAGCGCTGCGCCGCACGCTGATTCTGCTGGCGCTGTCGGTCGTCACGACGGTCGGCTGGTGGGCGATCTCCAGCTGGTTGCCCAGCTATACCGTGGCGATCGCCAAGGCCCAAGGTTTGCCCGACGCGTTGTCGTGGGGCTCGAAGGTCTCGATCACCTATACCGTCGGCGCGATCGTGGCCTACATGTTGGCGGGTTTCATCATCGATGCGATTGGCCGGCGTGCGTTCCTGTCGCTGAGCTTTGTCGGCTCGCTGGTGACCACGGTCATCACCTACAAGCTGGTGAACAACGTCGAAGCGATGATGCTGGTCGCGCCGATCAACGGCTTCTTTACGCTCGGCTGCGCCTATGTGTGGATGGCGATCTACCCGTGCGAGCTCTTTAACAGCTCGGTGCGTTCGACCGCGATCAGCGTCGTGTTCAACGCCGCGCGTCTGATCGCATGGGTTTTCCCGATCATTGCGGGCAGCATGATCAAATCGTTCGGCGGTGTGTCGCAGGCGGCATTGGCGCTCGGCTCGGTGTATCTGCTCGGCATCGTGTTGCCGTGGTTCCTGCCCGAGACGCGTGGCGAAGGCATGCCGGACTAGACAAGTGTGCTCGCCGGGACCTACGAGGACAACCAGCCACGTTTGATCGGCCACGCCAGCAGCTTGCGGTACGCGGTGACGAGACTGCGCGTCACCGGCGTGCCCGCCGCCCGCCACAGCGGCGCGATCAGCAGGAATGCGATGCATGCCACTGCAACGGCGCCCACCATGTCGAGCGGAAAGTGGACGCCGACAAACACGCGCGCCCACGCCACCGCGAGACCGGACAGCAGGATCGCCACGCCGTACCGTCTCGCACCATTCAGCAACAAGGTCAACGCGATACCGGCGAAGACGGTCCCATGATCGCTGGGGAACGACGAGTCGGGCGCGTGCTGCAGAAACGTATGGCCGATCCCGATCACGAACGGCCGGGGATGTTGCCAAACCAGACCGATCATCTGATTGAGCGCGAGGGCCAGCACGGTCACGCAACACGCGTGCACCGCGACCTCACGCTGACGCGCGTCGCCGAAGAGCCACATCGCGACAAGCGACAGCGGCACGAGATAGATGAGGTAATCGGCGATCAGGCGCGCCACGTCGATTTGCCACGCCGGTGTGGACGGCGTGGCGTTGATCATCAGAAAGAGCGCCTGATTGAACGTTTCAAGTGTATTCATGCCGTGAGTTTATAGACAATCGCGCACCGATCTTAGCGGGAGAACCTTAGGGAGCGCTTAGGCCGCTACGATGGCGAAATCGTCCGCCGTGAGACCGTGTAATCTGTCGATACGAAAAGCCGCATGTACGTTTAATGCGCGCCCGCAAGGGGTCGGGCAGCGTGTGTGAAATGTGAACACTCCAAGGAGATGAAACCGTGGTGAAGATCGATACGGACCGGTTGCTGACCGATCTCAAGCGACTGCGCAGCTTCGGGGCCACAGGTCCGGGCGTCGTGCGCCTCGCGCTCTCGCCGGTGGACCTTGAGTCGCGCCGCTGGCTGGTTGGGCGCATGGCGGAGGCGGGGCTCGATGCCGCAATCGACGGTGTGGGGACCGTATTCGGCCGCTCGCGCAACAGCGGGCCCGCGCTCGTCATCGGCTCTCATACGGATACCCAGCCCACCGGCGGCTGGCTCGACGGCGCGATGGGCGTCATCTATGGACTGGAGATCGCTCGCGCGCTGGCGGAAAACGACGCGACGCGTCACCTCGCGGTGGACGTGGCGTCATGGATCGACGAAGAGGGGACCTTTTCCGGCTTGCTCGGCAGCCGCAGCTTCGTCGGCGATCCGGTCGGCGCGTCGATCCGAAGCGCCACGAACCGGGAAGGGCAGCGCCTTCAGGACGTGCTGGAAGCCGCGGGTCTTGCCGGGCTGCCGCGCGCCTGCTTCGAGCCAGGCCGGCATGTCGCTTATCTGGAGCCGCATATCGAGCAAGGCGGCCGGCTGGAAGCCGCCGGGAAATCCATCGGCGTGGTCACCACGATCGTCGGGCTCCGCGAGTTGCGGGTGCGCTTCACAGGGCAGCGCAACCATGCCGGCACGACGCCGATGTCGATCCGGCGCGACGCCGGCGCGGCCCTGGTCGCTTTTATCGCCCGGATGAACGACGCGTTCGCGCCACTCGCGGATGCCGATACCGTCTGGACAGTGGGGCGCATCGATCTCGACCCGGGCTCGCTTAGCGTGGTGCCGGGCCAGGCCGACATGTATCTGCAATTCCGCGACGCGAACGCCGCGCGCCTGCGGGCGATGGAAGAGAGGCTCGCCGAACTCGTGCGGGACTTCGATGCGCAAGGCCCGGTCGGCGTGGCGCTAACAACCTTCGACGAACCCATGGAGCCGGTGACGATGGACGCGGCGCTCGCAGCGCATCTCGCGAGCGCCGCCGATACCCTCGCGCCGGGGCAATGGCTGCGCATGCCGAGCGGGGCCGCGCACGACGCTCAGGTCATCGCCCGTTGCATGCCGGCCTGCATGATGTTCGTGCCGAGCATTGGCGGCGTGAGTCACGATTTCATCGAAGATACGGCTGAGGCGCATCTCGTCCTCGGCTGCCAGGTCGCGGCCACCGCGGCGGCCGCTATGCTTCTGGAGCAGTCGGCGAGGCGATCGTGACGAACCTGGACCCAGGCATGGCGATTTCATCCTGCGCAACCTGACGGCCGACGACGTTGCCTGTCGGTCGAATGTTGGGTCGAATGTTGCCGTCCGCGGCGTATTTCATGAGTCGCAGGCGGCAAACATCTGGCTCAGCACACGGGTGCGCGTTATTTCCATTTCGAGCCGAGATTCTCCAGCCCGGCTTTCATGAGGTCTTCCGGCACCATTGCGACGCGCAGTTCGCAGTCCGCGTTGAATTTCAAAAACCACGGTTCCGCGAGTGCGGGAATTCCCGAGGGGTCATTCAGATTGACCACCAGCACCGCGCCGCGTGTTCCATTCTGCTCGGTGAAGTAGGCGGCCTCCGGTTTCACATCTTCAAGTATTTTCGCCATCACTTCGCCGATCGTGCCATCGCGTACCAGCGTGTTGAACGGTTCGTGCGGTATTCGTATGTTGAGAAGCATGCGCATGTCATCCTCCTGGTTGATGCCCAAAGGGCATCTAAAGGATAGGTGCTTTATGCGCGGCGGGCAGGATATCGAGAACGACTTCGGAAGGCCGGCATAGACGCACGCCGAGCGGCGTGACGACGATGGGTCGATTGATGAGAATCGGATGCGCCAGCATCGCGTCGAGCAATTGGTCATCGCTCAAGGACGCGTCCGCGAGGCCGAGTTCGGCGTAGGGCGTGCCTTTTTCGCGCAGCGCGGCGCGCACGGTGAGGCCGGCGCGCTCGATCAGGTCCTTCAGCGTGGCGCGATCAGGCGGGCTCTTCAGATACTCGATGATGTCGGGCTCGATGCCGGCATTGCGGATCATGGCCAGCGCATTGCGCGACGTGCCGCAATCGGGGTTGTGATAGATCGTGACGTTCATACACGTTGTCCTTTAACGCCGGGTTTTGCTTCATACCAGTGCTGCGAACGATTGACGACGCCGACCACCAGCAGCATGACCGGCACTTCGATCAGCACGCCGACCACCGTGGCAAGCGCGGCGCCCGAGTGAAATCCGAACAGACTTATCGCCGTGGCGACCGCAAGCTCGAAGAAATTGCTTGCGCCGATCAGACTCGACGGACCTGCGACGCAATGCGCGACGCCCAGCCGCCGATTGAGCAGATACGCGAGGCCGGAATTGAAGAACACCTGAATCAGAATCGGCACCGCGAGCATCGCGATAACGAGCGGCTCCCTGACGATCGCCTGCCCCTGAAAGGCGAACAGCAGCACGAGGGTCGCGAGTAACGCGCTGATCGAATAGGGTCCGAGGTGGGCGACCGCCTGCCGGAAATGCGCGTCGCCTTTGGTCATCAGACACCGGCGCAGCAGTTGGGCGAGGACGACCGGGATGACGATGTACAGGCCAACCGAAATGATCAGCGTGTTCCATGGCACCGTAATCGCCGACAAACCCAGCAGGAGGGCGACGAGCGGCGCGAACGCGACGATCATGATGGCGTCGTTGAGCGCCACTTGCGAGAGCGTGAAATACGGGTCGCCCTTGCAGAGTTGCGACCAGACGAACACCATCGCCGTGCACGGCGCGGCCGCCAGCAGAATGAGACCGGCGATATAGCTGTCGAGCTGATTCGCGGGAAGCCATGGCGCGAACACGTGCCGAATGAAAATCCAGCCGAGCAACGCCATCGAAAACGGTTTGACGAACCAGTTCACGAACACGGTCACGCCGATGCCGCGCCACTGGCTTTTCACCTGCGTCATCGCGGCAAAATCGATCTTGACCAGCATGGGAATGATCATCACCCAGATCAGCACGCCAACCGGGAGATTGACCTGCGCCACCTCCATGCGACCGATCGCCTGAAAGAGCTGGGGCAGTACCTGCCCGAGCAGGGTGCCGCCTACGATGCACAGCGCGACCCAGACGGTCAGGTAACGCTCGAAGAATCCGATTGCGGGCCGTGCGCCGCGAGTCCTGATGGTGGTCGTGCTCATTGTTCGCAGCAGCCGGGAAGGTCGCTCGCAGCGCAGGTCGTGCCGGCGCAGCAGTTTTCGGTCAGAAAGACGAGCAGGCCTGTCATCGCGTCGAAATTCGCGGTGTAGATGATGAAGCGGCCGTCCTGCCGCGGCTTCACCAACTCCGCATGGGTCAGGTCCTTCAGGTGGAAGGAAAGGCTTGAAGGGGAAAGCCCCAGCTGTTGCGCGATTTCACCGGCGGCCATGCCGTCCGGCCCGGCCACGACCAGCAAACGGAAGATCGCCAGCCGCGATTCGTGGGCGAGCGCGCCAAGGGCGCGTACAACGAGGTTTGAGTCCATGGCGAAACGATACCCTTATCGTTTCTATATTTCAAGTATTGTTGAAATAATATGATCTGCGGGCGATGTGACCGGTCACGAGGTCTTGAACGCCACCGGCTGCGGTCATCGCGCCGACTTCATCCGGCTCAGTTTCCGAACAAGGAGGTCTGCGTGCCGCGACTGGGTGCCGGGCGTGCCGGTTTCACCCGCGTTTCCAGATCGACCGCTCCCGGCGCGGCGGCCGAAGCCGAAGCCGAAGCCGAAGCCGAAGCCGATTCCAGCAAAGTCTGTCCGGCCTCGAGCGACAGGAGAAACATCTTGTTGGTCAATCCTCCGGCAAAACCGGTCAGCTCGCCTGAAGCGCCGATCACGCGATGACACGGCGCCACGATGGAGATCGGATTTCTGCCGTTCGCCGCGCCCACGGCGCGCACCGCATTGACGTTGCCGATTTGCGTGGCAATGTCCGAGTAGCTGCGCGTTTCGCCGAACGGGATCGTCAATAGCGCCGCCCAAACTTTCTTCTGGAAGTCCGTTCCCTGGAAATCGAGTGCAAGGTCGAACCGATCTCTCGTGCCGGCAAAATATTCATTGAGCTGCCGCTCGGTTTCGATCAGGATCGGACGATCATCGGCTTCCACCCGCTCCGGCAGACGCACCCGGTTCGGTTTGTCGTTCTCCCACAGAATGGCGGCCAGCCGGTCGCCGTTTGCAACGAGCTTGAGTTCGCCGACGGGAGAATCCATCAACTTGTATGCGTATGTCACCTGGTTGCTCCTGGCTGGTTGGGGCTGAGACGGCGTCCCGACGGGCGATGCATGCACCCGTAATGGAATGGAATAGCGCCCATATCTGACAAGTTAAACCTCATCTTATCCGAGGGCCCTCGGGATCTTGCGGTTCAATTCATCGCGAATCACGACCGCGCGACCGCGCCCGACCCGCGAGTCAGTAGAATCGATACCTTCTGCACAACGCTCACCGGCAACCGGGTAGCTTCTCCACCACTGTGACAACCACTCTTGAACAACTGCGGGCCGGACAACTGGCGGGTACTCGCCGGCTCAAACTGACGTGCGGGTTGAGCGAATTTCCCCGCGAGATTTTCGATCTGGCCGACACCCTGGAAATTCTCGACCTGTCGGGCAATGCACTCACGTCGCTGCCTGACGATTTGCCGCGGCTGAGCAAGCTGCGTGTCATCTTTGCTTCCGACAACCCGTTCACTGAATTGCCGGAAGTCCTGGGGCAGTGTTCGCAACTGAGCATGGTCGGCTTCAAGGCAAACCGCATCCGCACAGTGTCGGGCACATCGCTGCCCCCTCAACTGCGTTGGCTGATCCTCACCGACAACGAGCTCGAAGCACTCCCTCCGGAAGTCGGCGCCTGTACGCAACTGCAGAAGCTGATGCTTGCCGGTAACCGGTTGCGAACACTGCCCGAGCAACTGGCCGCCTGCTCGCGGCTCGAACTGCTGCGTCTCGCGGCGAATCAACTTGATGGACTGCCTGCGTGGTTGTTGCGTCTGCCCCGGCTTGCGTGGCTGGCTTACGCCGGCAATCCATTCAGCGAAGCGCTGGAGACGATGGCATTGATCGATACGCCGATCGTCGACACTCGATGGGATGAGTTGAAACTCGAACAGCAGTTAGGCGAGGGTGCTTCCGGTGTGATTTATCGTGCGGAGCTTCTTGCACGTCATGGCGACACGTCCCGGCCTGTCGCCGTCAAGTTGTTCAAGGGCACGGTGACCAGCGATGGATTGCCTGACTGCGAGATGGCGGCTTGCATTCGTGCCGGCGATCATCCGAACCTGATTCCGGTGGTGGGCAAAGTGAAGGACCATCCAGCGGGCACCCACGGTCTGGTCATGGAACTGATCGATCCGCAATTCACCAACCTCGCCGGGCCACCGAGCCTCGAATCGTGTACGCGCGATATCTATGCCGCCGCCACGCGCTTCGAGTGGGCTTCGGCGGTACGCATTGCATACGGCATCGCTTCCGCAGCGTGTCATTTGCATCGGCAAGGCGTGATGCATGGCGATCTGTACGCACACAATATTCTGCGCGGCGGCCAAGGTCGCGCGTTGCTGGGTGATTTTGGCGCGGCGTCTTTCTATGCGACTGATGATCGGCAACTCGGCCGTTCGCTTCAACGCCTGGAAGTCAGGGCGTATGGTTGTCTGCTCGAGGAGTTGCTCGACCGATGCGACGGACTGGATACCGAGGCGCACATCGCGGCGAAGCTGGTGAAGTTGAAAGAGAATTGCTTGAGTGAGGAGGTCGACAGCCGGCCGCTGTTCGATGAAATTGCTGCCGATTTGTCGGCGCTGATGGATTCCGATCATGGCGACGGGGCAGCGTTGCCCGCGATTTGATCGGCTTTGGTGTGAACGCAACGTGCCCATTTCGTCAGCCCGAGCTAATAGGAGAAAATTCATGACGCAGAGGATGCGCCGCCGTGTGCTGATGGCCGGCACGCTTGCTGCGGCCGGCCTGACAGGGGCGGCACGTGCCGATGTGATGCAGGCCGGCATGCTGAAGATCGCCCTCGTGTTGAAGTCGCTCACCGATCCGTTCACGGTAGCGCTGGCGGGCGCGGCGCAGAACTATCAGAAGCACTACGCGTCGCAGTTCGGTTTGACGGTTCGTGGAACAACCACGGAGACCGACACTTCCGGGCAAATCCGGATGGTGGACGAGTTGATCAAGGCCCGGATGAACGCGATCGTTGTCGCGCCGATTGACTCGAAGGCGCTGACAGCGATCGTCGCGCGGGGAATCAAGGCGGGAATCATCATGGTCACCATCGACAACCCGCTCGACGATGCCGCGCAGGATGCCGCCGGTATTTCCGTGCCGTTCGTCGGCCCGGACAACCGCAAGGGTGCGATGCAGGTGGGGAATTATCTTGCTGGACGGCTCAAGGCCGGGGAGCAGGTCGGGATCATCGAAGGCGTTTCCGCGGAACGCAACGCGCTGCAACGCACGGCGGGTTGCAAGGATGCGATGAACGCGGCCGGCATGAAGATCGTCGCGATACGAAGCGCCGACTGGGAGTATGGGAAAGGAAGAGACGTGGCGTCGAGAATGTTGGCGGACTACCCGCGGATCCGTGCGTTGATGTGCGGCAACGACACCATGGCGATGGGGGCGGTGGATGCGGTGCGCGATGCGGGCAGAACCGGCGGCGTTTATATCACCGGCTACAACGATAACGATGCGATCAAGCCGCTGATCGCCGACGGCCGCGTGCTCGCCACGATGAATCAGTTTGCCGAGCGGCAAGCCGTGTTTGGGATCGATGTGGCATTGAAGGCGGTCACCGAACAGAGAAAGCAGAGCGAGTTGTCGCGGGTGATAGAGACACCGCTGCAGTTGGTGACGAGCGAGAATCATTGACGGACGAGAAGTACGAAAGTCGCCGCGCTCTGCTTACAAAAGACGTTCTAAAAGAATAAAACTTAATGTAAGTGAATGTAATCGAAATCCTTCGGTAACATTCGTGACTCGTTGAGTCTCCAGAATGGTCCGCTGCTCATGCCGCCTATACGGCGGCGAGCAGGCCGCCAGTTCACCCCCATACCTGTCTGGAGACAAACCGATGAGTAGTCCCTTCCGCTACGCGTTGCCCTCAGGATTGATCCTCGCCGCATTGCTTAGCGCATGCGGCGGCCATGATGACAATCCCAGCACGTCAACGCCCGCGTCGAACGGAATCGCCAGCGCGCAGCATGTGCTGCTTGTGAGCGTCGACGGCATGCATCAGCAGGATCTCGCCAACTGTATCGCCAATAAAACCTGTCCGAACATCGCGGCACTTGCGCAGACAGGCGTGACCTATTCGAACGCCTTCACGCCGGGTCTCTCGGATTCGTTCCCGGGTCTGGCCGCGCTGCTCACGGGCGGGTCGCCGAAAACCGCCGGCCTCTTCTATGACGTCTCCTATGACCGCACGCTCTACGCTCCGAGCGATACGCAGTGCAAAGGCGCGCAAGGCTGGAACGTGGTGTTCGACGAAACGACCGGTATCGATGCAATGAACGGCGGCGCGCTCGTCCACATGAACGGCGGCGGCGCATTCAATCCGCAAGCCATTCCGAACGCGAAGGTGAACGGGGTCTGTACGCCGGTCTATCCGCACAACTACATCAAGACCAACACGGTCTTCGAAGTCGTCAAGTCGCAAATGGCCAACGCCCGCACCGCCTGGGCGGACAAGCATGCGTGGGGCTATGACTGGGTGAATGGACCGTCGGGCAAGGGCGTCGACGATCTGGCGCGCACCGAAATCAATTCGATCGACCCGGCGACGAAGACCAACTACACCGACGTTTATACGCATACCGAAACGTTCGACAATCTGCACGTGCAGGCGATCATTAACCAGATCGACGGCAAAGACTCCACCGGCACGACCACGCCGGGTGTGCCGACCGTCTTCGGCACCAACTTCCAGACGCTGAGCGTCGCGCAGAAAGCAACCAATGCATCGGGTGGCGGCTATACGGACGCCAACTTCACGCCCGGTCCGCAGGTTGCCGCCGCGATCACCTATGTCGACACGGCAATCGGCAAAATGGCAGCCGAACTGAAAGCGCGGAACCTGGCCGCGTCGACCGTGTTCATCGTCACGGCCAAGCACGGTCAATCGCCCTCCGACCATACGAAGCTGGTCAAGAATGGCGACTCGTTGACGGCTCTGCTCGAAGCCAACAACTATCTCGACTCGAAAGGCAACTTCGGCCAGTTCGCGACGACGAGCGGCAACCTGAACGACGGCACCGGCCTCGTGGGTACGGGCATGGCCCAGACCGACGATGTCGGGTTGATCTGGCTGCGCGACCAGACGCAAGCCGCGCAGGTCGTGGCGACACTGCAGGCTAATCTGTCGTGCACCTCGACGGGCATCTGCGCAGACGGTCCGCAGGCCTACATCCTGACCGGCGCCGCGCTGGCGGCGAAGTTCGGCGATCCAGCGCAAGGCCGCACGCCGGACATCGTCGTGCAGCCGAATCCGGGCGTGATCTATACCGGCAGCAAGGTGAAAGACGCTGAACACGGCGGCAATGCGCCGGACGATAGCCACCTCGGCCTGCTGGTTTCGTATCCGACGCTGCAGGCGGCAACGAACGCCACGACGGTCAGCACGACCCAGGTGGCGCCGACCATTTTGAAGTCGCTGAATCTGAACCCGTCGCTGCTGCAATCGGTGGCGGTGGAAGGCACGCAAGTGCTGCCGGGCCTGGGCTTCTAACGGTCTTTGCTGTCCGTGCCGTTCTGATCGTCACGGGTTGGAGAGCAGGCGAGTGAGCGGCTTCACTCGCCTGCCGTCAATTGTCAACACCATCCGGGTCCCGAACGTGCGCTCGCGCACGAAGATCGCGCCCGGACTCGTCATCTATCCCATTTCCCTTCTTGCCCTTGCGGCGCGTGGCGGCTGGACAAGCCCCTCGTAGCAAACCCTCCCACCCCCTCCCGCTGGGTTCGCCCCTACCGCAAGTGTAGGGAGTTGACCCATCCCAGGCGCCCGCGCGCATCTGCAGAATCCATCTACGGGTCCGTGTCGCACGAACCCGTCGTGTGCCCACGGTAGAGCATGGCCTCCAGCGCGGTTCGCGCTGGCTGACCCCTGGACGGAGGTCATATGTTCAGCATTCCCATGTGTCGGAACGGCTTTGCAGCGCTGCTGTTGCTGCTATTCGCGTTGCCGTCGTTCGCCCAGTCGTTCCGCGTGCAATGTCCGCCGACGACGACGTTGCATCCGAACGCGCTGCCGTCCGGCGCGGGCGAGCCGGCTTATATCGGCCCGTCGGCGACCGCCCCCGGCTCGACGGCAAAGACCTATGTCAATGGCGCGATCAAATGCCAGCAGATTTCGGGCGGCGACGGTTACGCGACGATGGGCGACGGCACGCAGACCTACATGTTCTCCTTCGGTCCGTTATCCGGCCTCGCCGACATTCGGAACGGCCTGCCCGGCACCCAGTTCGCCTCGGTGTTCAACACCGTCGGCGACGCCACGGTCGATCTGAACTACAACGGCGCAGTCGGCCTTGCGCCGGACCCGGAATCGGTGCCGGCCGGCCAGCTGACCGGTCACGTCGACCCGCGGCCGATCATGGACATCGGCGTGATGAACGGCAACATTCCCGCGCCGACCATGGCCATCGACGAGGACGACGAGTTCTTCCTGACGCTCACCAACGTCGGGATGATCATGCGCCCCGACCTGTTCGAACAGCACACGGTGCACTTCCACGGCTACCCGAACGCTTCGGCTTTCTTCGACGGCGTGCCGGATGCCTCGGTAGCGATCAACATCGGCGCGAGCTTTACCTACTACTACCTCTCGCCCGACGCCGGCACCTACTTCTGGCACTGCCACATCACGCCGCCTGAGCATCTGCAAATGGGGATGGTCGGACAGATCTACGTGCGACCCCGGCAGAACCGGGTCACCACGGCCACGCTCTACGACTCGCTGGTAGCGCAGCAGCTCGACCCGCGCACGCGGTGCGGCACCGACATTCTCTGCTCGGCGCCGCTGCCGCCGCAGAACAGCGTGAGGCACATGAAGAACAAGAGCGGCACGCCGACGCTCTACGCCTACAACGACGGCGACGGTTCGACCGCCTACGACGTGGAGTATCCGATCCAGATTCATGGCTTCGATCCGAACTTCCACTTCATCGGCATGACCTTCAATCCCGAGCCGTTCGTCGATATGAAGGACAAACACTTCATGTTGAACGGCCGCAGCTATCCGGACACGGTCACGCCGGGTCCGATGCAAACGCCGGTGGCGGACGGCTCAAAGCACTATTCGCAACCCTTGCCGGCGTTGATCAACATTCCGGCCGGCGGCAAGGCGCTGCTCAGAATCTCGGACCTCGACGTCACCGAGTTTCAGACGCTCGCCTCGCTCGGCATTCCGATGCACGTGATCGGCATGAACGCCCGGCTATTGCGCGATCTGGCCGGCAACGACATGACCTACACCACGAACTCGATCACGCTGGGCGGCGGTGAGTCGATCGACGTGATTCTCGACGCGAGCGATACGACGAAGTACTCGCCAGGCGCGATCTATTACCTGTACACGCCGAACCTCGATCACCTGTCGAACGACGCCGAGAATTTCGGCGGGTTGATGACCGAGGTCCACATCTGCCATTCGGTGGACCCGACCACGAAGTCCTGCTCCTAGGAGAACAACCGTGGGTAACTTCATCAACACAAGGTGGATCGCGATGCGTGCGGAGCTGGCATGCGTGGCGCGTATCGGGCGCAGTACACGATTGGCACGCATCGCACGCATCGCACGCATCGCGCGCTTCGGCGTCACGCTGCTGGCTGCGCTGTTTTGCCTGCAGGCGCAGGCCGCCGCGCCCGGGATCACCGGCACGACGTTCGACTTCAGTGCCGAGGCGAACCGTATCAGTCAGCCGGATGGCACGAGCATTTATTCCTGGGGGTATGGCTGCCGCACGGCGCCGGCGGGATTTTCGCCGGCGGGCATCCCGGGCGCGAACTGTCCGAGCATGCAGATTCCGGGGCCGACGCTGATCGTCAAACAGGGCGACGTCGTCACCATCACGCTCACCAACAACCTGCCGGCTGCCGCGGGCAACACCTCGATCCTGTTTCCCGGCTTCCAGGTGTGCGCGGCGGTGCTGAACCCGGACGGCACCTGTCCGGCGACGCAAACCGGCGTGCCGGGTGTGCTGACGCGCGAGGCGACGCACGGCAACACGGTGACCTACAGCTTCGTCGCGGCGACGCCGGGCACGCATAGTTACTACAGCGGCACGCAGGGCGATCTGCAGATCGAAATGGGTCTGTTCGGCGCGCTGATCGTGTTGCCGACTACCTCGACCGGTTCGCTCGCCGTGCCGACGGGTTGCCGCGCGGTATCCGCGAGTCTTCCCGACGGGCAACCCGATTACCGCAATGCCGCGGCAGCCTACAACCATAGCGCGACCTGCTACGACCGCGAGTATCTGTTCCAGTTTTCCGAAATGGATCCGCGCATCCATCTGCAGGCCGAGCAGGAGGCCGCCAAATCCTGCACCCAACCCACCGGCTGCATGAGCGTCGAAACGGAGCCCTATCACCCGGCCTATTACATGATCAATGGACGTTCGATGCCGGACGACATGGATCCGAACTACGCGCAGCAATATCCGAATCAGCCGTACAACGGCAATCCGCACATGCATCCGGGCGAGCTGGTGCTGTTGCGGGTGATCGGCACGGGGCGCTGGCAGCACCCTTTCCACGAACACGGTAATCACGTGCGAGTGCTGGCGCGCGACGGCAACCTGCTGCTCAGCAAGACGGATCCGACCAAACTCGCGGGCCCCTTGCTCTTCACGACCACGACGACGCCCGGCCTCGCCCTGGACGGCATCTTCTACTGGACCGGCCGCGGCCTGAATTGGGACGTCTACGGACACAAGCCGGGCGACGGCAGCGTCTGCATTCCGGACGCCAACGGCTACTACACGGCCGATCCGAAAGCGCCGAACTACTACGAGTGGTGCGCCGATCACAACAAGGCGCTGGAAGCCCATCCATTCGGCAACGTGGGGAGCGGCGGCCCGGTGACCTTGCCGGATGCACGTGTGCTCACCAACGGCACATGGTACGGCGGCAGTCCCTATCTCGGCCCGGACGCCACCGTTCGCGCCACGGCTTTCACCGGGACGACGCCGCCGAGCGGCACGGTCGTGAATCCACCGTCCAGCGAAGCGGGCTTTGCCTACATGTGGCACTCACACAATGAACGCGAGATCACCACGAACAACATCTTCCCTGGCGGAATGATGATGATGATGCTCGTGGATCCACAAGCTTTCACGATCAACGAAGGCAATTAGAGGCGGGGAGAAACGCGATGAGATCCACCCAGTTCAAAGGGACGCTCCTCGGTCTGATCAAGGCGGGCGTAGCGGCCACGATCCTGCTCACGGCGAGCGGCATGAGCTTCGCCCAAAGCGTCAGCCTGACGGCGAAAGCCGCAACGATCGCACTTCCCGATGGCCAGGTCGTGCCGATGTGGGGCTATACCTGTTCCGCCCCGGCAGTGGGGAACGCCGCGTGCGCGGCGTCGAATCCCGGCGCGGGCGCGAACTGGTCGCCCGTCGTGATTACGGTGCCGCCGGGATCGCTGACGATCAATCTCAAGAACAGTCTGCCGGGTTCCGTGCCGACCTCGCTCGTCGTGGTCGGGCAGCTCGGCGGTGGCCTCGGCACGACGGCGACGAGTACGCCGAGCCCCGTGCACGCGACGCAAACGGCGACCACCTGGCCGATCGCCAGCAGCGCGAGCGGCGCGACCTTTACCCCTCCCGCCCAGCCGCCGCGTGTGCAGTCGTTCGCCAGCGAAGTGACGAATGGTCAAACGACCTCGCTCACCTGGAACAATCTGAAGCCCGGCACCTACCTGATCGAATCGGGCACCCATCCCTCCATTCAGGGGCCGATGGGTTTGTACGGGGTGCTCGTGGTCCGAACGCCGGCCAACGGCAGCACGCGCGCGCTCGCCTATCCCGGCATCCGTTATGACGCGGACGTGCCGCTGGTGCTGAGTGAAATCGATCCGGTGCAGAACGCCGCGGTGGCCTCCGCGGTCACGACGTCCGGTTTCAGCGAAACCAAAGTATGGTCGGGCCAGCCCGGTGGCTGCGGTAATCCGTCTTCGTCGACCTTCGGCAGCTGCTATCCGCCGGCGGTGAACTACGATCCGCGCTACTACCTGATCAACGGTGTCGCGTTCGACCGCTCGAACGCCGCCGGCTCGACCTTTCCAGTCGCCGCGCCGGCCTCCACCGGGCTCGTGCTGCTGCGTTTCGTCAATGCCGGGCTGAAGATGCACATTCCGTCCGTGGTGGGTGCGCAAACCGGCAATCCGCCTATGTCCGGCTTCTCGCTGGTCGCGGAAGACGGCAACGTTTTGCCCGGCAATCTGCGGGTTCAGACATCGGCGTTTCTTGCTGCCGGAAAAACCTATGACGTGCTGATCAATGCACCGGCTGCCGGCTCGCTCGCCTTGCCCGTGTTCGACCGCGAGCTCAGCCTGTCCACCAACAATCAGCGCGATGGCGGGATGCAGGGCTACATCAGTGTCAACGGCGGCGCCGTGGGGATGTCGGCGGCCGGCAATTCCGGCGCGAAGGCTAACGCCGACAAGTACTTCCTCGTGGCGGGCAATACCTTGAGCGTGGCCGATCCCGGCCGTGGCGTGATCGCCAACGACGTGGGCGTGTACGGCGTGCAGGTCAAGACCCCGCCAACGGGCGGCGTACTCACCCTCAATCCGAACGGTACCTTCACGTATGTGCCGAACAGCGGCACGACTTCGGACAGCTTTGTCTATCAGGCGAACGGCAACCCCGCGCTGACGGCCAAGGTGACGCTGGCGGCTTGCACCGCGGGTGACCACTGCCTGTCCGGCAAACCGGTCGCCAACGACGACCTGTACAGCAGCAATGTCGCCTCGTTCATGCATGTCGGCGCGCCAGGCGTGCTTGGCAACGACACGGATGCTTCCGGCCTGCCACTCACCGCGACGCTGTCGGGCACGGCAACGGGCGGCACGGTCACGCTGAATGCCGACGGGTCGTTCAACGTCGTACCATCCGCGCCGCCGAAGGGTAACTCGACCGCTACCGTGACCTTCCAATACAAGGCGGTCAATTCGCAGAATACGGCGAGCGCGCTCGCGACCGTGACCGTGTCGTTCAAGGGCGGCAGCGGACTCGCCGTGGCGGTGAAGGACGCGCCGACCGGCACGCTGATCAACGACTATCGCTGGATCATCGAAGAGGACCGTACCTTCCAGATCGACCCCGCCTGCCAGGTGAACGGCGCGGGGCGTCCGGCTTCCTGCCCGCCGTTGCCGGTGCCGAGCCTTGGCACCAGTTTCCATACCAGCTACATGCCGGTTATCGCGTCGGGCTGCATGGGAACCGTCTCATGCGAGTCGGGACAGACGGTGTTCGACCCGTCTACCAGCACGCATGTGCCTGCGGTGTGCGATGTCGGCAACGGAGCGTGCCGCACCGACGCTTCGCAACAGACCCCGGTCGATCCCGCGCAGGTCGCGCTCGATCCGACGAAGCACTATTACATCTCGATCTTGCCGGGCGACGCAGGCAACACCTTCTCGCAAGGCTCCGGCACACCGAAGCCCGTCAAAAAGAGCGATCCCACCGGCCCGCAACGGCAATTCGACATTGCGAAAGATTGCCCGTCGGGCCCCGGCGGCGCGGATTTCGCGCCCGGCAGCGGCGCCTGCGGCCACGCCATGGGCGGTGCCCCGATCGCGCCCGCGCAGACGGCAGTCAACGTGGCGCTGCAACAAACGCCGCTGCAGACCGCGAAGATTTCCGTGTTCGTGTTTGAAGACGACGCCCCGGTCAATGGCGAAGTGGACGTCAGCGGCGGCACCGATGCCTTCGGCACCGCGCGCGAACCGGGGCTGGGCGGCTTCGAAATCAAACTCTTCGACGACGCCGGCGGCACGGGCGACCCGACCGGGCAGATGACGTATGACATGTTCAACATGCCGCTGTCCAACTCGCTGGCGGGATTGAAGGACCCGGCCACCGGTCTCGACGCCTGCCCGATTTCAAAGACGACACATGACGGCCTCGTCGGCATGATTCCGACGTGTCCCAAGTTCGAGTCCGACGGCAAGACGCTGTCGCCGCTCGTGGGGCAGGCCATCATCGCCAATCTGATGCCCGGCCGTTATGGTGTGTCCGCGTATCCGGCGGCCGACCGGATCGGACGCGGTGAAGAGTGGCTCCAGACCAATACGCTCGACGGCCAGAAAGCGCACGACGCGTTCATCAAGGTCGGCGGCCCGGCGTACTTCCAGGAGTTCGGGCCGGCCGGTTTCCACGTGACGATCGGCTTTGCGAATCCGAAGATCATCAATGCGCGCCTGCCGGGTGTTTGCAAAGGGGTGACCTGCAACAACGGGATCAAGGGCAGGATTACCAATCTGCACTACAGCCGGCCGCCTAACGAAAATCTGTACGGCGCGGGCTCGCGCGATTCGCTGAGCTTCACACAGTGCTACGTGAGCGTGGGCGATCCGGACGGTGAGGATATCGCCTTCACCAAATGCGCTGCCGACGGCTCGTTCAGCGTGAGCGGCCTGCCCGACGGCACCTTCAGAATCACGGTGTTCGACCAGTGGAACGACCAGATCGTGGACGGACTGGCGACGGCCGTCGCGTTGAAGGGAGGACAGACGCAGAACGTCGGCGATCTCTCGGTGCTTCAATGGCATACGAATCTGTACACGCGGACTTTCCTCGATACCAACGGCGACGGGGTATCGCAGGGCAGTGAACCCGGGCTCGCGCTCGTGCCGACCAACATCCGTTTCCGCGACGGCAGCTATTCGAACTTCAATAACACCGACCTGAACGGCTACGCGTCGTTCAACGAAGTGTTCCCGCTGTTCAACTGGTACGTCGCCGAAGCCGATACGACGCGCTTCAAGCAGACCGGCGTCCATGCGGT
The DNA here is from genome assembly GCF_041321145.1 of Paraburkholderia sp. IW21. Taxonomy (NCBI): domain Bacteria; kingdom Pseudomonadati; phylum Pseudomonadota; class Betaproteobacteria; order Burkholderiales; family Burkholderiaceae; genus Paraburkholderia; species Paraburkholderia sp. IW21. Next base: position 709,997 of record NZ_JBGGWA010000001.1, read on the forward strand.
CTACGACGCGGGCGGCGCGCCGGACGGCACGCCTGGCGGCGGCACCTCGACCATCGCGGCCCACTTCGCCAATACCAAGGAATCGGCCACGGCGCACCTGCCGACCAACCTTCGCTTTCCCGGCTCGGTGTACTGCAACGACGCGGATTGCAATGACCGCTCCGGCACGAATCCATCGACAGGCCGGATCGATCCGCCGTGGGTGACCACGATGGGCTGGCAAGGATTCTCGGGTCAGAGTTCCTTCCTCGAATTCGGCAAGACGCCGTTCGGCCCAACGGAAAACGGCGGCATCTATGGCGAAGTGATCTATGCGTCCACCCGTCCGTTCGACGACCCGACCTTCCTCGTTCATACGAGCTGGACGCCGAACGTGCCGAACGTCACGGTGAACCTCTATCAGGAGAAGATCGCCGCTGACGGCACACAGAGCCTTGCCCTCGTCGATACGACAAAGACGAGCAGCTGGGACGACTGGGCGCAGGGCTTCCGTTCGGATGGCGTGCCGAACATGAATTGCCCGGGCCAGGAAACCACCGACCCGTTCTTCTTCACGCTGAAGAACAGCAAGCAATGGCTTGATTCCCAGCAGCGCGCGTTGCCTGCGCACTCGCAATTCAAGTGCTATGACGGCATGCACGCATTCAACCAGTTGCAGCCTGCGCCTTACGATGGGAAGTATCAGTTCCCGAGCGTGACGGGCCGCAACCCGGACAGCGGCAAGCCGACCGGCACGAACTGCGCGATTTGCGTGGCGAATCCGTCCGGCGACGGGACCAAGATGCTGCCCGCGGGCAAGTACGTGGTGGAAGTCATCGTGCCGCCGGGATATGAACTCGTGAAGGAGGAAGACAAGAACATCCTGATCGGCGACAACTTCATCGCGCCGGTGACGCAGCAGTTCGGCGGCCTCGGGAACATCTTCATCCTGCCCGACCAGGCGGCGGTGAATTCGACCTACAACGCGAACAATGCGCAGAATCCGACGACCGATCTCGGCTCGCAGCCGCGCAATGAAAAGGGCACAGGCAGTATCGAAACTTTCTGGCCATGCGTCGGCGCACTGCGTATCGTGCCCGACTACATCAGCCTGTTCCCCGGCTCTCAGGAAGTCGCACCGTTCGCGGGCGCGTCGCGGCATCTGTGCGATCGCAAGGAAGTCACGCTGACCAACCAGACGGCGGCGCTCGCGAAGTTCTGGGTGTTCAGTTCCACCCACGTCGCCGCTCACTTCACGGGCTTCATGCTGGACGACTTCTCGTCGGAGTTCGACCCGTACTCGCCGCAATTCGGCGAAAAGTTCGCGGTGCCGAACGTGCCGGTTTCGCTGAAGGATTTCGCCGGCAACGAAGTGTCGCGCGTCTATTCGGATCAATGGGGCATCTTCAACGGCCTGAACTATTCGACGTGGGAAGTGAATCCGCCGAACCCGACGGGTTACGCGCCGACCATGATGGTGGCCTGCATGAACGATCCCGATATGCCCGATCCGGCGCACCCCGGGAAGACGAAACGTGATCCGCTCTACAACCCTGCGTACAGCCAGTTCTGTTACGAGATTCCGTTCATGCCGGGGCAGACGCAATACATGGATACGCCGGTCGTGCCGGTCCAGGCCTTCGCGGATGGCTACAACCAGCCCGATTGCGCCTATCCCGACGCCACCCCGGCCATCTCGGCGGTCACAGGCGATTCGAGCGGCGGCGGTGCCGGCCCGTGGGTGAGTCAGGCCGGCCATACGCTGACGATCAAGTCGCTCGGCGACCAGACCGTGATCAACCATGCCTACACCGGGCCGGGTGCGACCAAGGCGCCGTACAACCAGAAGTTCATCACACGGCACTATGGTTTCGGCCCCGCGAAGGGCACTGGAAAAGTGACGATCGGCGGTGTCAATGCGCTGGTGACGTCATGGAGCGACAACCAGATCACGGTGACGGTGCCGATCCTGAGCGCGGCGCAATCGAGCTGCACGATCCAGCAACGTGGCGTGACCACGCCGACGCGCTGCGGCGAACTGGCCATCACGGCTGACAACGGCAAAAAGTCGATCGATACCGTCACGGTCACGATCGGCGGGAAGGCGCCTGCGTATGTGGCCGGCGAGAACGGCGCGAGCAACGCCATCCAGACCGCCATCGACAAGGCGGCCCCCGGCGACATGATCGTCGTCGGACCCGGTACCTACAACGAGATGCTGCTGATGTGGAAGCCGGTTCGTCTGCAAGGCGTGGGGGCGACCTCTGTCACCGTCAACGCGAATACCCATCCGTCCGGCAAGATGGACCCGTGGCGCAGACAGGTCGACTGCCTGTTCGGCGTCTCGCTGAACGGTGGGCTCATCAAGTCGGGCAATCCGTACGATCCGACCGGCACGTATTCGTGCACGGCCGCGATGCAGCGGCAGGTGGACGCGATTCCGCTCGAACCGACGGTGGGTTGGGATAACACGCTGAACGGCAATCTCGGCGAGCTGCTGATCGAACCGACGCTGATGGGCGCCTACGAAGGCGCCGGCATCACGGTGCTCGGCAAGGGCGTGCGCGACGTGCGGATCGGCGGCGTGCTGCAGCAGGACCCGAACTGCACGGCGAACGGCATCTGCACGCCGCTTACCGGCAGCAATGCGGATTGCAATCAGTACTCGAGCAACTTCCTGTGCAATCCGTCGCGGGTGGACGGGCTGACCTTCACCAACAGTTCGCAAGGCGGTGGCGGGATCTTCCTGCACGGCTGGAACCACTATACGGAGGTGTCGAACAACCGCGTGACGAGCAATGCCGGAACGCTCACGGGCGGCATCACGATCGGCCAGGTCGAAGTGCCCGACGGCACCATCGCCGCGGACGGCGTCACGCAGTTGCCGTTCGAATACAACACGCACGTCAATGTGCATCACAACGCGGTGACCTCGAATGCGTCGTACGGCGATGAAATCAACTCGACGACGCCTTCGTCCGCGGCCGGTGTGACATTCTGCTCGGGCGCCGACAACTATCACTTCAACTACAACTGGGTGTGCGGCAACATGAGCAGCGGCGACGGCGGCGGCATGGCTCACTTCGGGTTCAGCTACAACGGAGACATCTCGCACAACTGGGTGATCTTCAACCAGAGCAACAACCCGACGTTGCCGACCTACGGCGGCGGCATCATCGCCCAGGGCGTGCCGCCGGACGGCACCTTCTGCGAAAACTCGACGGTGGATATCGACTGTGCGCCGCAGTTGTCCGACGGCGTCGGCCCGGGCCTCGTGATCGACGGCAACCTGATTGTCGGCAACACCGCTGAAAGCGGTAAGGGCGGCGGTCTGCGCTTGCAGAACATCAACGGCACGGATGTGCAGCGCAGCCCGAACAACAGCAACGCGTGGTACGCGGTGAGCGTGATCAACAACATCGTGGCGAACAACGTGGCGGGCTGGGCGGGCGGCGGCGTGTCGATGCAGGATGCGGTGCGGGTGAGCTTCATCAATAACACCGTGATGTCGAACGATTCGACTTCGTCGGCCGGCGTGCTGTTCAACACGGCGCTGGCGGCGCAGGCGAACGTCGGGCCGCCGAATTGCACGACCGTGGGTTCGGAAACCACGTGCAGCCCGATCACGACGTCCACGTTCCAGCCGTCGGGCCTCGAGGTCGCCCGGCATACGTCGAACTTCATCAGTGCGTTCACGAAGCCGAACGTGAAGTGTCCGGCGAATCTGCCGAACTGCACGACGATCTCGAACCCGGTGCTGAAGAACGACGTGTTCTGGCAAAACCGCTCGTTCTACATCACCGTGTCCGGGCTCAACCCGAATATCCCGGGCTTGCAGAACGCGGTCGCGTTGAACCCGACGTTGAACCAGACGGGCCAGAAGACCGGGTACTGCGATCCGCACGCGATGTACTGGGATATCGGCGCCTACGGCGATACGAAGCCCTCGACGCATGAGTCGGGCGTGACGCTGGCTCCGCAATACTCGATCCTGACCAATGCCGGCGACTATCCGAACGCGCATAACAGCGCCTCGAATCCGGACGTGGTGAGTCAGTACTGCAACGGCTCGCGGGTGCCTCCGGAAGGCGGCGGAAACGGCTTTGCGGTGCCCCCGGGCATTGCCGACACCGTGCTGCCGAATCCGCTCTTCAGCCTGCTGCCCTCGGCGACGCCGGACGAAGGCAACAACTGGATCAATATGTCGTACGGGCCGCTGTCGCTATTCAACGCCACGATTCCGACGGGCACCGCGGGCTACGGCGTGCCGCTCGGCAACTACGCGATCGAGTCGGATTCGCCGGCGGTCAATGCGGCCACGCCGGTCGGCGCGCCGAACCATGACTTCTTCGGCACGCGGCGGCCGCAGCTCGGCGCGGTCGATATCGGTGCGGTCGAGTTGCCGCGCACGGGCGGGCTTGCCGGCCTCCTCGGCTTGTTGACCGGAAGCAAGTTGCCGTTCGGTCCTGCCGGGCTCGACCAGTTGCTGAACGACTTCGGCAATGCGACTCAGGGCGGGGTATTACCGCCGCAGTTGCAAGGCGCGTTGGGGGGACTCTTTCAATGAAACTCCCATCGTCGCCGGGGCGGCGTGCAGGGTTGCTTGCAGCGGGCGTTTGCCTCGCCGCCGCCATGCTGAAGCCGGCTGCGGCGCAGCAAGACCCGGCGACGGCGGCAGCACAGAGGCCGGCCGCGTCGGCGTCGGCGTCGGCTTCGCTCAGGAGGTCGCCGTATATGCCGGTGAAGGTGCCGCAGCACGCGAAGAATCTGTATCAGATGATGCGCGGCGTCGACAACCTGAGCGTGCGGCGCACCGCATCGGGCAATCTGCTGCGCTTCAGCTATCGCGTCACCGATCCGGCGGTCGCGCAACTGCTCGGCGACAAGAACACCGTGCCCTATCTGTACGGCGAGGCGAGCCATGCGCTTCTGGAAGTGCCGGTGATGGATACGATCGGCCAGCTCCGGCAGACCGGTCCGCTGGAGGTCGGCCAGGAATACTGGATGGTGTTTTCCAATAAAGGCAATCTGATCAAGGCCGGGGATCGCGTCAACGTCCTGATCGGTGCGTTTCATATCGATGGGCTGGTCGTCGAATGATCGCATCGCGGCGATCCGCGACATAAGAACGGAGGGGTGAATCATGAAGCGGTTTCTCTCGATGGCGGTCCCGATGGCGGCCGTGCTGTCAGCAGCCCTGATACCGGTCGCGGCGACAGCCGCCAACCTGAGCGCGGCGCAGATCGTCGAGCGCAACGTCGCGGCGCGCGGCGGTTTGCAGGCGTGGCACGCGGTCAATACGATGACGATGACCGGACAGATCGACGTCGGCGGCACCAAGCCGGTCAAGCTGCCGTTCACCATGACCATGAAGCGCCCGCACAAGAACCGCTTCGAACTGCGCTTCGACAATCAGACGGCCTATCAGGTCTACGACGGCGCGCAAGGCTGGAAAGTGCGGCCGTTCCTCGGCCGCGACGGTGCCGAGCCTTATACGCCCGCGGAAGCAAAATCGGCCGCTGAAACCGCCGATCTCGACGGGCCGCTGATCGACTACGCCGGCAAGGGCAACCAGGTCGAAGTGCAGGGCATGGACACGGTGGAGGGACACCACGCCTACAAACTCAAGCTGACGATGAAAGATCGTACCCAGCGGCACGTATGGGTCGACGCCACGACGTTTCTCGAACTGAAAATGGAGGGCGATCCGCGCAAGCTCGACGGGCGCATGCATAACGTTGCCGTGTACTACCGCGATTACCACGCGGAGAACGGACTGGTGGTGCCGCATACGCTGGAGACGGTGGTCGCCGGCGTGAAGCAGACCCATCAGATGACAATTCAGCACGTGACGGTGAATCAGGCCGTCGACGATTCGCTGTTCGCCAAGCCGCAACTGGCGATGGCCAAGGTGCCGGCTCAATAGCCATTGGCGGTTGCGGCACAAGGGGGAGAAGGTCATGAAACGGATCGCACAGTGGGCGCTCGCGGCCAGCGTCGCGGCACTCGCGTTGGCGCAGGCGCCGGTGGCGACGGCGGACGCCCGCTTGGGCGCGGACGAGATCGTCGCTAAAAATGCCGAGGCGCGCGGCGGCGCGGATGCCTGGCGCAAGGTCATGTCGATGCTGTGGGTGGGGCATGTGGACAGCCCGAATGCGCCCGCGCCGAATCTGCCGTTCGTGCTCGCGCTGAAGCGGCCGGACCGGACCCGCTTCGAGATCACGGCGCTCAACCAGATGATCGTGCATGTGTTCGACGGCAGGGAAGGCTGGAAGGTCCGGCCGTCGGGAAGCGGCGGTCCGGACGTGCGGCCTTATACGAGCGACGAAGTGAAGTTCGCGCGCGACGAGCAGGTCATCGACGGTCCGTTGCTGGATCACGCCGCGAAGGGCATCAGCGTCGCGCTCGAAGGCACCGACAAGGTGGAAGGACGCGATGCGTATCGTCTGTCTCTGCGCTTGCCCTCGGGGGCGACACGGCACGTATGGGTCGATGCGCAAAACTTTCTGGACGTGAAGTACGACCGCGAAGCGCGAGGCCCATCGGGCCGGCCCGCGACGATCGAGGTGATGTATCGCGACTTCAAGGACGTGGACGGCGTGCGCATACCGTTCGTGATCGAAAGCGGCGCGGTGGGCATGGATAAGAAGGACCGGCTGGTGATCGACAAGGTGTCGCTCAATCCGCCGCTCGACAATTCCACCTTTGCCAAACCGATGTTGCAGGGGCGGCACGCTTCGGTCACGATCGGCGCCGACGCGCCGCCGCCGACCGGTGCGCCGGTCCGGCCGACGCCTTAGCCATGGCCGGCGTCCGGCATATCGCTCTCGCGCGCACGCTGGCGGCGCGCGCGTGGCTAGCGTGCCTGCTGGCTGCGGCGCTGCTCGCCGGTGCGCAGAAAGCGTTCAGCGCGCCCCCTCTCGACGCCGGTGAATCGATCTACCAGCACGGCATCGCGGGCTCGGGCGAGGCCGTCGAAGCGAGCCACGACGGCGGCGTGCACATGAGCGGCGCCGCCGCCGCATGTATGAATTGCCACCGGCGCAGCGGCCTCGGCACGCGCGAAGGCAACAGCACGATTCCGCCCATCAGCGGCCAGTATCTGTTTCACGCGCGCATCCAGAATCCGGAGGAGCTGGATATCCCGTATGTCGACGGCATGCGCGCCAATCGCGAGCCGTACACCGATGCGACAGTGGCGCGCGCGATTCGCGAAGGCCTCGACTCCGAGGGCAAGCCGCTCAGCTACCTGATGCCGCAGTTCGCACTGAACGACGCGGACATGGCGGCGCTGATCGGCTATCTGAAGCGCCTCGACCAGCGCCGTGCGCCGGGCGTGACGGATACGGTGCTGCACTTCGCGACCATCATCACGCCGGATGCCGACCCGGTGAAGCGGCGCGGCATGCTCGACGTTCTGGAGCACTACTTCACCGACAAGAACGCTTCGCCGCTCGGCGCAACGCCGCCGCTGCGCACCTCGCGCAAGATGATGTTCATGGTGAACCGCCGCTGGGAACTGCACGTGTGGGAACTGCACGGCGCACCGGAGACCTGGCACGAGCAGTTGAAACAGTATCTGGCGCAGCAGCCGGTATTCGCGGTGTTGTCGGGGCTCGGCGGCAAGAACTGGGCGCCGGTTCATGATTTCTGCGAGCAGCAGGCGGTGCCGTGCCTTTTCCCCAACGTCGACGTGCCGGTCGAAACGGACCACGATTTTTACTCGATGTATTTCTCGAAGGGCGTGTTGCTCGAGGCGGAGCTGATCGCGAAACGAATCCTCGCTGCGGATAACGGCGAGCGCAAGGGCACCGTGAAAACGGTGCGCCAGATCTATCGCGCGGGCGATAGCGGCGAGGCGGCGGCGCAAGCGCTGGCGAACGCGCTGAAGGGGCATGGCGTCAACGTGTCGAGCCGGGCGCTCGCACCGGGAGATCGCGTCGCCGAAGCGCTGCACAGTGCCCGCGGAACCGACGCGCTGGTGCTCTGGCTGCGTCCGCCGGACATCGCAGCCGTCGCCGGCAAGCCGCCGGCGTCGACGCAGGTTTTCGTGTCGGGACTGATGGGCGGTCTGGACCGTACGCCGCTGCCCGCGAACTGGCGCGGCGCCACGCGCATTGCTTATCCGGTCGATCTGCCGGAAGGGCGGCGTGTGCGGGTCGACTATGCGTTCGGCTGGTTCGCGATTCGCCGTATCCCGATCGTCGACGAGCGCGTGCAGGCGGACACCTATCTCGCGTGTGGCCTGCTAGCCGAGACGCTGAGTCATATGGTCGATGCATTCGTCAGAGACTACCTGGTAGAGCGAATCGACGACATGCTCGAACACCGGATACTGACCGGCTACTATCCGCGCCTGACGCTCGCGCCGGGTCAGCGCTATGCGTCGAAGGGCGGTTATATCGTCCGCTTTGCGGAGCCCGAGGGCATGCGGCTGGTGGCCGACAGCGCGTGGATCGTACCGTAACGGCCTCGCGATCGAGCGACTTGTGGCGGCTTTCCTGCGTGCTCGCGCCGTTGCGCTGTCAGCCGCTGGCGGTCAGGAGCCGCCGATAGCGCGCCAGCACGCGCGGCACGTATTGGCGCGTTTCGGGCATCGACGGAATGCGATAGCCGGCTCGGATCACTGCATTCTCTCCGGCGTTGTAAGCGGCCAGCGCGAGTTCCATGTCGTCTTTGAAGAGATCGAGCAGGAAGCGCAGATAGCGCGCGCCCGCCAGCACGTTGTCGCGCGGATTGAACATGTTGCCGTCGGAAAAGCGCCGCGCCGTGTCGGGCATCAATTGCATGAGGCCCTGTGCACCTTTGTCGGATACGGCGTTCGGGTTATAGCGCGACTCGACGTCGATCACCGCGCGCAGCAGTTCGGGCGACACGCGAAACGTGCGGCTCGCTTCTTCGATCACGTCCGCAAAACGCGCGATGTTTATCGTGGCGCTGAACGGCGCATGGGTGCGTTTCGCACCTCGCTCAGCCGGCGGATCGCCGGCCACGATCACCGTCAATCCCGTCTTGCCCGGCGCATTGGTCAGGACGATCGCGCCGTTGCTGTCTACCGCGCCGAAGATGTCCGCATGCGCGAGCCCAGCCGATGTCATGCCGAGCGCAAGCGCGGCCGCGCGCAGCCTATTCGTCGACAGGAAAGAAGGGGGCCAGCGCATGTTCGATATCCCTCCGCGCTGTCATTGTGAGTCGCGCAAAAGGACCGGAGCAATGGGGCACCCTCCTACTTTTCAAACCGTTTTATGGAGGGCTTTCACTCTGTGTGCATAAACGTTACGTCTGTAATACGTTGTTCTGGCCGCCGGGCTGGTCTGCTATTCGGTAGCCGCTTCAAAAGAGGAAAATAATTCCGACCTGATGCGTACCGGTAGTAAGTACTGTCTAGAAATCCCGATGCACGCGGGAAGCGTACCTGCTGCGTATTATTACCAATGCCGGATTCGCGGCGGAAATTATCATTTTTGAAACGTTTTTCGCTGGATTCGTAAATTCGAATTACCGTTTTGCCGCGCACGATGAATCTGGAGGCGGGCCTTGGCCTCATGGCGCGAACCTTGCACAGCAAGGCTGCGCGGGCGATCTGGCGGAATGGTCGCAGAATGATGTTAGGTTAAAGAAAGAAATATATAAAGCATTAGAAAGAAATATTTGAAAGAAAAAATCGGCCAGCCAATCGGCACCGATCGGTTGATTATTCAACCGGCCATGCCCGAACGAGGAGTGGGGATCGTGAATATCAAATATCGCGTGCTGGTTGTCGACGACCATGATCTGCTGCGCGCCGGATTGTGTTCGATGATCTCGGCACAAGGCGAATACGACGTAGTCGGGGAGGCGAGGGACGGCAAGGAAGCCTGTCAACTCGCCATGACGCTCAACCCTGATCTCATCCTGATGGATCTTTCGATGCGCGGCATGAACGGCATCGACGCGAGCGCCGCCATCAAGCGCCGCTCGCCGCTCGTGCGCATCGTGGCGCTGACTGTCCACCAGAACGAAGAGTACGTACGCGAAGCGCTTCGAGCAGGCGTCGACGGCTATGTGCTGAAAGACGTTTCGTTCGACGAATTGATCGTGGCGATGCGTGCGGTGATGCAGGGGAAGAAGCACTTGAGCGCCGACGTGTACGGCTACATGGTCGACTCGTTCATTACCGGCCGTGAGGCGGTGGCGCCGAAAAAGGCGTGGGACATTCTTACGGCGCGCGAGCGCAGCGTGCTGAAGCTGATTGCGGAAGGACGCACCAACCGGCAGGTCGGCACGTATCTGAACCTCAGCCCGAAGACGATCGAGAAATATCGCGCCAGCGTGATGCACAAGCTGGCTATCGAGAATTTGACGGAGCTCGTGCTGGTCGCGATCAGCATGGGTCTGTTGACGTCGCTCGCCACCAAATGCGCGGAGCGCAGTTCGGACGATACGCTGGTCCGCTTGCCGTCGGCGCGTCCCGACCCGCCGGCGGAAAGCGGCGATATCGTCGAGCTGCCGGTGTCTCGCGTGAGCGGATCGGCTACCGGATGAAGACGGGCGCAACGCGCAGGTGCAGCGCTCAGGTGTAACTCGCCGCGTCCGTCAAAGCGTCCAGCTCGCCGAGACGAGTGTCCCGCTGGTGCCGGAAGATTGAACCGAGAGCGCGCCGCCTTGCGACTCGACACGATGTTGCATGCCGGTCAGGCCGAGACCCGTCGAACCGATGTCTTCTGACGAGAGCGGACGCGTGTCGTAGCCGGTGCCGTTATCCTGAACCGTGAGCAGCAAACCCGTCTCGATCCTTCGCAGGGCGAGCCGGATCTCCGTGGCCGCCGCGTGCTTGACGATGTTGTTTAGCGCTTCCTGCGCGACCCGGAAGATGTCGGCTTTCAGATGCTCGGGCACATCGCGGTCGTCGACCTCGCAGTGGAAGCTCACCGCAAGGCCTTCCGCGCTGCGCTCGAAGCGCCGGCACAGTGTGCTCAAGGCGGCCGGCAAGCCCAGCCGCTCGAGTGCAAGCGGCCGCAGCTCGCCGCATATCTGCCGCATCTCGCCGATGGTTTCGCGGATCTGCAGCACGGTGGCGTCCAGCTTCTGCGCCGCGTCCTCGGCTTGCCCGCGGCGTAGACGCATACGGGCATCCTCAACCATCAGCTTGACCAGCGTGAGCGCCTGGCCCAGACCGTCATGCAGATCGGCGGCGAGGCGTTGGCGCTCGCGTTGCTGTCCGATCATCAGATACTTCAGCCGATTGCGGGCCGCCGCCTCGGATGGATGGGCGCCGTCTGCGAGCCGCGGTTCGGGCGAAAGGGGTTCTTCGAAGAGCGTCAATTGCGCGCCCTGATCCGCGCGTTGATCCTGGTCCGGAGTCCGATTCGCCGCGATCAGTTGCCGGTGCAGTACGAGCAAGGTTGGGCGGCCGTTGCGCGCGGCCAGCCTGGTGGTGAACGAATGAAACTCGCGAGCAGGATCTGCGGACAGGTGAGCGGCGAGCGACGCGCGATCGTGCTCGGGCGCCATGTCCAGCAGCCGGCGGCCGACCAGTTCGTTGCTCGCGTAGCCGAACAACGCCGCGGCACTGCGGTTCGCCGACAGGAAGATTCCATCGGAAGACAGGATGGCGAGCGCGGCGCCGCGCGCGTCGGTGACGCTGCCGCCTTGCGAGGGGTCGAGCCGGGCCGCGGTCCCCAGCTTGCGCATCGCCTCGACAAGGTCGCGCAACTTCAGCAGTCGTCCTTCGGGCTGACTTGCAGGCATGGGATCTCCCAGCGGACTGGCTTAAGGAAACCTTAAGTCTCGATTGGATTGTAGGCGGCCCCGGTGTATCTGCCAACGGGGCAACTACGGACGTCAAGCGGGGCACACCCCGCGCCGCGGGTGGCGGGTGTTTACTCTGGTAGGCATACCCTACCGCGCTTTGGGGGGCTTCATCCAATGACGTGCGAGGGCGCACTCATGAGACTGAAGAGACACGGCTGAGCGCGCCCACGCGCAGTGCGGCGCGCATCGTCCGTTCTTCTTTTCTGGAGACCGCGATGAAGATGAACTGCAGATGGATGATCGGCGCCCTCGTGCTGACCGGTGCGGGGTTGACCGGCCTCGGCACAGCGGCCGCAACTGCCGAAGACGTGGCCGATGGTGCCGCGACAGAGGCGCAACATCACGAGATGATGGCGGATATGCAAGCGCCGGCCACCGAAGGTGCAAACGTTGGCGCCGCGATGCACATGCATCACCACGACCTGACGCCGGGGACGAGACGAACGACCGCGGAGTACACGCTGCCCGAGGTAGCCTTGGTCCGCGACGACGGCAAGACCGTTTCTCTCACCGACGAATTGAACGACGGCCGCCCGGTGATCTTGACGTTCATCTACACGACCTGCACGACGATTTGCCCGATGGTCAGCCAGACCTTCGAAGAGCTGCAGGGCAAGCTCGGTGCCGACCGCGACAAGGTCCATCTGGTATCGATCTCGATCGACCCCGAAGAGGACACGCCGGCGCGCCTGAAAGCCTACGCGGCCCGTTTCGATGCCGGCCCCGAGTGGCAGCACTACACCGGCACGGTCGAGGCCAGCATCGCCGCGCAACGCGCCTTCAACGTCTATCGCGGCGACAAGATGAATCACACCGCGGTGGCGTTTTTCCGCGCCGCGCCCGGCAAGCCGTGGTTGCGTCTCGACGGTCTCGCGACGCCGGCTGAACTATTGAATGCCTACCACGAAGTCGTTGCCTCGAACTAGTCGCGCGGGTTCCGGCCGGGAGCGAACAAAGTGGAGAAAAAGTATCGCGTTCTGATTGCGGAAGACCAGCATCTTCTGCGCGGCGGCCTCTGCACGATGGTGTCCTCTCTGCCCGATTACATGATCGCCGGGGAGGCGACCGACGGCCTCGAGGCGTGCAGTCTCGCGGATACGCTAAGGCCCGATCTGATCTTGATGGATCTTTCGATGCCGTGCATGAGCGGCATCGAAGCCATCGCCGTGATCAAGCATCAGGCGCCGCCGATTCGCATCATCGCGCTGACGATTCACTGCAGCGACGAGCACGTGCGCGAAGCGCTCGCGGCGGGCGCCGACGGCTACGTGATCAAGGACGCGTCGTTCGAAGAACTCGTGGGCGAAATGCGCCTTGTGATGCAGGGCAAACGTAATCCCGCGTTCGACGGCCACCGCCACCGCCACCGCCCTGGATGGCCCGATCTGCTGCCGGGCGTTTCGCACCAGACGCAGATATGGAACACCCTGACCTTTCGCGAACGCACCGTGCTGCGGCTGGTCGCCCAGGGGCGCACCAACCGCCAGGTCGGCGAGTATCTGCAGCTCAGTCCGAAAACCATCGAAAAACATCGAGCCAGTCTGATGCGCAAGCTCGGTGTGACGAACGTCACGGGGCTCGTGCGGGTCGCGCTCGACATGGGCGTGCTCACGTTGCCGAACCAGACGGGCGAGCTCGCCCGCTTCCTGTGAACGACGCAGGAACTGGAGGGTCTTTACCCATCCCTTTGGACGGGTCTCCCTACTTCTTGCCGGTATCGACCTGAACAAGAATGCATAAAACGGCCTCGGTGATATCGGGGCGGTGAGTCGATAGAAGGGGAGCGACGTGAGCGATGATGGGTTCCCGATCAGGCCCGCTGTGCGCGCAAGCGCGAGATGCCGTGCGCGTGTTCGACACGCACTTCGACGCAACGGCGGTTTCACGCTGCTCGAACTGCTCGTGGTCATGGTGATCATCGGCCTGCTCGCGGGACTCGTCGCGCCGCGCTATTTCGAACAGATCGGCAAGTCGAACACCAAGATCGCACGCGCGCAGGTCGACTCGCTGAGCAAGGCCCTCGATCAATACCGGCTCGATATGGGCGCCTATCCGACGACCGAAGAAGGTCTGCAGGCACTCATGACCAAACCCCAGGACGCATCGCACTGGAGCGGCCCGTATCTGCAGAAAGCAGTGCCGCCGGATCCGTGGGATCGCCCGTACCAGTATCGCTCGCCCGGCGAGCATGGCGACTACGACCTGTTCTCGCTCGGCAAGGACAACCAGGTCGGCGGCACCGGTGAGAACACGGACGTCACGTCCTGGTAGTACGGCTGTCAGCAAGGAGAATCGACGTGAAGTACCTGCTGCGCGTCTTCGATACCAGCGGCTCAGTGCAGACGCTTCGCCTCGACTGCGATTCTTCTGCGACTGCAACGGCGCTCGCGCGTGCAAGAGGCTTGCGCGTGGTGTCGGTACGCGCGGATGCGCGAGGTCGGCGCCGGGCTGGCTGGTCGGCGATGCCTGGCGCCAGGTTCAACGTCGAGCTCTTTGCGCGCGAACTCGCCGCACTGCTCGATGCCGGCGTCGGGGTGGTCGACGCGTTGCGGACGCTCGGCGGCAACGAACGCCGTGAAGCGTCGGCGGTGGTGTATCGCGATCTGCTGCGGCAGCTCGAAGAAGGGCAGTCGCTGTCCGCGGCGCTCGAACACGCAAGCCACGTGTTTCCGCCGGTGCTCGTGGCGTGCGTGAAAGCCAGCGAGCAGACAGGCGGTCTCGCGAACAGCCTGACGCGCTACTCGCGCAACAGCGCCTTGCTTCACGAGTTGCGCGGCCGGGTGGTCTCGGCGGCGATCTACCCATCCGTACTGCTGCTCGTGGGTGCGGCCGTCGTGCTGTTCCTGCTGGGTTTCGTCGTGCCGCGCTTTGCCACGCTGCTTGAGCATAGCGGCCGCGAATTGCCGTTGCTCTCGCAACTGTTGATGGCGTGGGGCGGCATGGTGCATGCACACGGGACGGAACTCACCGCCGGCCTCGCCGTACTCGCGGTCACGATGATGATCGTGCTGCGCCGCCCTGCGGTGCGCAACTGGATCGCCGACCGCCTGCTCGCGCTGCCCGGCATCGGCCTGCACTTCCGCGTGTTTCGCCAGTCGCAGTTCTTTCGCACGACCGCCATGCTGGTCGACGGCGGCATTCCGGCCGTGCGGGCCTTCGATCTCGCCAGCGGGCTGGTCGGCCGGGCAGATCAAACGGCCGTCGCCGCCGCCCTGCTTCAGGTGCGCAACGGCGCCCGGATGTCCGATGCGTTCCAGCAAGCCGGCCTCGCCAGCGCCATTACCTACCGCCTGCTGACCGTCGCCGAGAAAACCGGCGGCCTCGGTCCCGTTCTCGACAGAATCGCTGCTTTCCAGGAGGCGCAGGTGTCGCGCACGATCGATCTGATTTCGCGGCTGATCGAGCCCGCGATGATGATTTTCATCGGCGTGGTGATTGGCGGGATCGTCGTGCTGATGTACATGCCGATCTTCGAAATCGCATCGAGCATTCAGTAGACCGGCCTTGGAGACAACGCATGGACACGATCAGCGCGGCACCGGAGACCCCCAGCGTCGCGTTGCGTGACGCGCTGCGCGCGCTTGGCGAGCGGCACGGCTCGGGCATTCGCGCGCTGGAAGAGTTGATGGCCGAGGCGTCGTTGGGCGCCGACGAGATGGTCGTGCAGCTCGCCGCGCAGTTCCGTATGAAATCGATCGGCATGCAGGAGCTCAACCAGCTCGAAGCGGATTTCGATGTGCTGCCGTTCGTCGAGGCCACCACCCGCTTGTGCGTGTGCTTTCGTCAGCCGGATCAAAACGGCGCGCTGCTGTTCGCGATCGCGGATCCACTCGACGCCCGCACGCGGGGTGTGGTGGAGCACAGGATGCGCTCGCGGCCCACCGTGCCGTACAGCTGGGCGCTGGCGAGCGTCGGCGATCTCACCGCGTGGCTCGCGGTGCGCGAGAAAGACGTGCGCGCGATGGATTCGCTCGCCTTCGACGATCAGGTGCAGCACACAGCCGACCCGTCCTCGCTCGCCCTGACCTTGCAAGGCATCAGCAGCGACGACAGCGCCGTGGTGCGGCTGCTCAACTCCACGATCTACGACGCGTTGAAGATGATGGCGAGCGACATTCACCTCGAATGCCGCGCCAATGGACTGATGATCAAGTGCCGGGTGGATGGCGTGCTGACCGTGGTCGGCAGGGCCGAAGGCCGCGATGTCGCGGACCAGGTGCTGTCGCGCGTGAAGGTCATTTCCGAACTCGACATCGCGGAGCGGCGCGTGCCGCAGGATGGCCGCTTCAAGGCGGTATATGCGGGCCGCGAGATCGACTTTCGCGTGTCGATCATGCCGAACCAGTTCGGCGAAGACGCGGTGCTGCGGATTCTCGACCGCTATCAACTCTCGCAAGCCTCGGGCGGCCTGACGCTGGAGGCGCTAGGGTTTCAGCACGACGATACGCGTTTCATGCGCTCGGTGGCCTCCATGCCCTATGGGATGCTGCTGGTGACGGGGCCGACGGGCAGCGGTAAAACAACGACGTTGTACGCCATTCTCACCGAGATCAACGACGGCCTCGAAAAGATCGTCACGATCGAGGACCCGGTTGAATATCAACTGGGCGACATCCTGCAGATTCCTGTCAACGAAGCGAAGGGACTCACGTTCGCACGCGGGCTGCGCTCGATTCTGCGGCACGACCCCGACAAGATCATGGTGGGTGAAATCCGCGATCCGGAAACCGCGCAGATCGCCGTGCAGGCCGCGTTGACAGGCCACCAGGTGTTCACGACGGTGCACGCGAACAACGTGTTCGACGTGATCGGCCGCTTCACGAATATGGACGTCGATCCGTATAGCTTCGTGTCCGCGTTGAACGGGGTGATCGCACAGCGTCTCTTGCGTCAGTGCTGCACAGACTGCGTGATGGACGACACGGTCGATGCGGACGCACTGGTCCGTTCGGGCATCGACCCCGACACGGCGGGCAGCTACCGTTTTCGTCGCGGTGCGGGCTGCGCGGCATGCCGCGGCAGCGGCTATCGCGGGCGGCGTGCGATCGCCGAAGCGCTGCGCATGAACGACGAGTTGCGGCAGCTTTTATCGGAACGCGCACCGCTCGGGCACATCAAGGCGGCCGCGCTGCGGTACGGCATGCAAACGCTGCGCACGGCCGCGGTCTCGCTCGTGATGCGGGGCGAAACAACTCTCGAGGAGATCAACCGTGTCACCATGGTTGAATAGTCCGCTCGCCATCGGCGCCGGTACACGCGAACTGGTTGTGGGCGCAACGACGCCGCGCTGGATGCGTCTGCGCGGCAAACCTCCGGCGCCTGTCGAACCCGCGAGCATTGCCATTCCCGACGAACAATGCTTCACCGAAAGAGGCGTACTCGACGCGTTGAACATCGCGTTAGCCGTGGATCCTGAGCGGATCGGGCAGAAGCTTGGGGTCAAGCGCAGCGCTCGCATCGTGCTGGACGATTTCTGGGCGAGCCACGCGGTGTTGCGCGGCGACTTTCGTACGCTGCGCGCGCGGGAAATCGACGACGTCGTGCTCGCTCATTTCGCCGATCTTCATGGGATCGAGGCCGCATCGGTGCTGGTGCGTTTCTCGGTGCAGTGTCACGGCCGTGCCGTTTTTGCCAGCGCGATGTCGCGCACGCTGCATGATGGCATCCACGATGCGGGCACGGCCGCGGGCGTCGACATTCGCAGTCTCAAGTTGTGCCTTCCGGAAATGCTGAACCGTGTCCAGGACACGGTCGCCGGTCCGGGTGCGGTGATGCTGTTATTCGTTGTGGACACGTTGATGCAGGCGGTACTGCTGGAAGAGAACCGCTGGGTCGCGTATGACTCGCAGCGCCTCTTTCCTGGCGACGCAAACGACGCCGAACGAATCGCTGCAAGGGCCGAGCAGGCGTTCGAACGCCTCGCCGGCCGGACGACCGGTACGCGCGAAGACTGCCGGATCTACCTGTACGGTGTGGACTTCGACCTCGCGCCGTTCGAAGGGCGCTTCTCTTCGACGCAGCTCGCACAGCCGGCAATGGATATGCCGGTCGCGCATCGTTTGATGGAGGCCGCGCGATGATGCCCCGCCTTCAGATCGATTTCGGCCGTCGCCGCCGATACGGCGCGCCCGCGGGCATGGCGCTGCTGTGTGTCGCGAGCCTGTTGCTGTTGGTGAGCGCCGAGCGGCTCTGGCATGCCTACGATGAAAACGACCGCGTGCAATCCGAACAGGAAATGCAACGGCACCGGTTGTTTGCAAAATCACATCCGGCCACGGTGCAGCAGACACCGGCAGCGAGGATAGCGGAGAGCCAGAGTCTCGCGGTGTTGCGCGAGCTGACCGTGCCGTGGCAAGACCTGCTGTCGATTGTCGAGGACTACCCGGATCACGACGTCGCGCTTATCGGCATCGATCAGAGTCCCGCGCAAAGCCAGATCCGCATCACCGCGGAAGCGAAAAACTTCGACGCGATGATCGCGTACCTGCGCTATCTGCAGGCGAGCGTGCTGCTGCGCGAAGCCGTGCTCAACGATCACATCATCGAAACCAACGTCCCCGGCACGCCCGTGCGCTTCCAGATCACCGCTGTCTGGAGAAAGTCATGAACCGCGATCAGTTGCAGGACAGGTTGCTCACCTGGCGTTTCGAACTGCAGCGCAACCTGGGGCTGCCTGGACTTCTCGGCGCATTGCTATTGGGCGCGGCGGTGGTAATCGGTGCGGCGATTCCGCGCATGGAGGCGCCTGCGGACTCGCGCGAACTGCGTGATGCAGCCCCGCTGTCAAGGAGCGCCAAGGGGCATCGTGCGACCATCGAACGGTCGGTTGCCGTCGAGACGGTCTCGCTCAAGACGTTGCCCGAGCTGTTTCCTGGCTTCGCGCAGAGTGCCGACGACATCGCGACGATCCTCGCCCAGGCCCGCGACAGCAATCTGACGCTCGGCTCGGCCGAGTATCTCGTGACGAACGATTCCAGCGCGCATTTCGTGCGCTATCAGATGCTGCTGCCCGTCAAGGATCAATACGGCGCAATCCGGCGTTTTCTGGCGTCGGTGCTCAATAGCGTACCGAATGCGGCGTTGCGCGAGATCCATGTCGAGCGTCCCGCCGTGGATGGCAACGTGCTCGAAGCGCGCGTACGTTTCGAACTCATCTACCGGGCAGCGCGGCCATGAAGATCGATCTCGTTCGCCGCGCTTTGCTTGGGGTCTGCGCGATCGCGGCTGTGGGGCTGGGTGTGCGTGAATTGAAACCCGTGTTGCGGACGCCGGCGGTTGTGGCTGCGATTCACGGAGCGCATCGCGGCGGCGCCTGGCTGCGGACGGTCGCTTTGCATCGCGAGGGCGTGTTGCCTGCAGTTGGCTCTGTGCCGGCTTCCGCGCCGCATGTTGCGGGTGCGGTGAACGTAGCGAGTCAGGTGAGCGGAGCCGGTGCGGCGAACGCGGCGAGTGCGGTAAATGCGGCGAGTGCGGTAAATGCGGCGAGTGCGGCGAACGCGGTGAATGCGGCGAGCGCGGTGAACGCGGTGAACGCGGTGAACGCGGTGAATGCGGCGAGCGCGGTGAACGCGGTGAACGCGGTGAACGCGGTGAACGCGGTGAATGCGGTGAACGCGGCGAGCGCGGTGAACGCAGCGAGTGTGGTGAACGCGGCCAGCGCAGTGAGCGTAGCGACCGCTGCAAACTCACTGCTTCCAGGTAAATCAGCGAAACCGGCCAAGCCGGCACCGACACCGCGCGACAAGCTAATAGCGCTGCGGGCACCCCTATCGCTGGAATCCACGAACAACCCGTTCGTCGCATCGTCATGGCTGCCGCCGCCACCGCCGCCCGTGGAAGCGCCGCCCGCAGCGCCGGCGCCCGTGGCGCCGCCCACCGCGCCGCCGCTTCCCTTTGTCTATCTCGGCCAACTCGATGCAAAAGCGGCGAAACCGCAGGTGTTCCTCAGCAGCGGCGACCGCTTGTTGATCGTGGCGCCAGGTGAGGTTGTCGATGGACAGTATCGCATCGAGTCGATTTCGGACAGCGACGTCGTGCTGACCTATCTGCCTCTGAACGAGAAGCAGGTGCTATCCACGCAAGCGAAGGAAAATAAATGAAAGCCGCATGCAACCGGGGTGGCAGCCGCAACGGAGACGGCGGCTCGTCGACACACCTGTCGTCAGGGAGAATCTCTGGCGGCCATCGTCCCCCTCTCAATTGGACTGCGGGCAGGCTCTCGCTGCTGGGCATCGCGAGCGTGCTCGCATTCAGCGGATGCATGCTTAATCCGCCGACCCGCCAGGACGACCCGACCAACGCCGAATTGCAAATCAACTATCTGCGCGATCGCAATCAACGCGTCGACGCCCTGCTCGATGAAGCGGACCAGTTGCGCCAGAGTTATCAATTCGACGCCGCAGTCCAGAAACTCTACGCCGTGAGCCAGATCGATCCGACCAGTGAACGCGGACGCAAGGTCGGCGCCGCGATCGATCGGGACCGCCGCGATCTGACCACGCTGCAGGAGGCCGACCGGATGATGCAGCGCGGTTCATACGCACTGGCGTCGGAACGCATTCACCGTGTGCTGACGCAGAATCCGACCAATGCGATGGCGCGGGAAATGGCGAAGGAAATCGACGAGAAACGCCAGCAGCAACGCGCGGCGAAAGAAGAGAACATCGCCACTTCGTCGATCATGCGCAGGCCGGTGACGCTGCAGTTCCGCGATGCGAACGTGCGGATGGTATTTGAAGCCTTGTCGCGCACGTCAGGCCTGAACGTGATCTTCGACAAAGATGTGCGCGCCGATCTGAAGACGACGATCTTCGTGACCAATGCGTCGTTGCAGGACACGGTGGACATGATCCTGATGCAGAACCAGCTCGACAAGAAGCAGCTCAACGCGAATACCCTTTTCATCTACCCGGCAACCGCCGCGAAACAGCTCGAATATCAGGAGCTGAAAGTGCGCACGTTCCAGCTGTCGAACCTTGAGGCCAAACAGGTCCAGGCGCTGTTGAAGAGCCTGCTGAAAATCAAGGAAGTGGTCGTCGACGAGCGCATGAATACCGTGACGATCCGCGGCACGCCGGATACCATCCGCGTTGCCGAGGAGATGATCGCGGCGCAGGATCTGCCGGAGCCGGAGGTGATGCTGGAAGTGCAGGTTCTGGAAGTGTCGCACGACCGGATGACCGATCTCGGTATCCAATGGCCGAATTCATTCACGGTGGCGACGCCGTCTACGGCGGACACGTGGGGCGCGTTGCATCACCTGCCGCTCAACGCATTGAACGTGAGCGGCCTGTCGGCCACGGCGAACTTCAAACTGAGCGATGTCGATGCCAACCTGCTGGCGAGCCCGCGCATTCGCACGCGCAACAAGGAAAAGGCGCGGATACTCATCGGCGACAAGGTGCCGGTGATTTCGAGTTCGAGCACACCGAGCACGAGCGGGCCGTCATACGCCCAGATGATTCAGTACCTCGATGTCGGCATCAAGCTCGAAGTGGAACCGCAGGTCTATCGTGACGGCGACGTGGGCATCAAGCTCAACCTCGAAGTCAGCAACATCACCAAGACGATTTCCAGCAGCAACTCGCAAACCGGTCTCACGTCGCTCGCCTATCAGATCGGCACGCGCAGCGCGTCGACGAGTCTGCGGTTGCGCGATGGCGAGAGCCAGATTCTCGGCGGCCTGATATCGGATGAGGACCGCACAACGGCCGACAAGGTGCCGGGCCTCGGCCAGTTGCCCGTGCTCGGGCGCCTGTTCTCGGATCACAACGGGGATCACGTGAAGACGGAGATCGTGCTGCAGATCACGCCGCACATCGTACGTCCGCAACTTGCTGCCGATGCCGATACGCAGGAGTTGTGGTCGGGCACGGACGTCAACGTGCACGCCGATCAGTTGCGGCTCGATCCGGTGGGCGCCGAGGTGGCTCAGATGCCGCTTCCGGCGGTGCAGGCGCCGGGCAATGTCGGCGGCGGCATGGTTGCAGGCGCCCGCGATTCCCGCGCCGCTGCGGCAACGTCCGGCACAGTGCCGTCCACCAGTTCCTTCGGGCAACTGCCGCCGCCGCCGCGCACGACGCCGCCGCCCGCGCCATACGGCGGCCGGTTCTCCACGCTGCCGAGCGTGCCCGCGGCGCCGCCGGGACCCGTGCCGGTGCCCGGAGCGGATCAGAGCGGGACCGAGGCCGCACCGGCGGCTGAAGCGAACGCGGCGCCGTCGGGGGCTCAGGCTCAAACGGCGGCTCCCACGCAGGCACCTGCTCAGGCACCCGCTCAGGCACCGGCGCCGCCGCCCGCGTTTCCACCGTCGAACGTCGTGATGCCGCCTGGCGATATGCCGAGCGACAACCCGCTTCGTCCGATTCAGAACGGGTACTGAGCCATGGATGGCCGGCTCGGCGCAAGGTGTTCGCGTGGTCAGCCTCGCGCCGGCCAGCGCGGTTTCACGTTGATCGAACTGGTCATCACGCTGGCGCTGGTGGGCATTCTGGCGCTCGCGATCATGCCCTTCTCGGAACTGATGGTGCAGCGTCAGAAGGAACAGCAATTGAGCGCGGCACTGCGTGAGATTCGCACCGCGCTGGACGCCTACAAGGAAGCGAGCGATACCGGTCTGATCGAGCGGGAGGCGGATGCATCGGGCTATCCGCCCTCGTTGAACGTGATGGTGACCGGCGTGAAGAACGCGAAAGATCCGAAAGGCAGTCTGCTGATGTTTCTTCGCCGCGTGCCCCGCGATCCATTTTTTACGGGCGATCCGGATATCGCGCCTGAGGATACATGGAGCGTGCGCGCGTTCGGCGAGCCGCCGAATCCGGGCGAGGGTGGCGGCGCGGACGCCGCGCCGGCCGACAACGCCCGGGCCGGCAAAGACGTCTTCGATGTGTCGTCGAAAACGGATCGCGTCGGCATCAACGGCATTCCGTACAAACAGTGGTGAGCCGCATCATGACATCCGTTCCCGCACGCAAAGCTAACGGCTTCACATTGATCGAACTGGTGGTCGTGATGGCGATCATCGGATTGCTGCTGACGGTCGCCTTGCCGCGCTACATGCACAGCATAGAACGCGGCAAGGAGCAGGTGCGTCAGCAGAACGTCGCGGTGATGCGCGACGCAATCGACAAGTACTACGGCGACAACGGTCAGTACCCCGATACGCTCGACGAACTGGTGACGAAGCACTATCTGCGCGCGATTCCGGTCGATCCCGTCAACGGTGACGATAAATGGGCCGTGGTGGCGTCACCGGACGAAAGCAGGACGGGTGTGTACGACATCACGCCGGCGAGCAGCCCACAGGGGATGCCGAAAGATCAGGCGGGA
This sequence comes from Paraburkholderia sp. IW21, assembly GCF_041321145.1. Taxonomy (NCBI): domain Bacteria; kingdom Pseudomonadati; phylum Pseudomonadota; class Betaproteobacteria; order Burkholderiales; family Burkholderiaceae; genus Paraburkholderia; species Paraburkholderia sp. IW21. The sequence continues at coordinate 733,097 of NZ_JBGGWA010000001.1, forward strand.
GCGGGGCAATGAGCGACGTGCGTCGGCCAGTGCATTGGCCAGTGCGTTCGCCGCTGCGTTCGTCTTCAAGCACAATGCGGCTTGCCACACACCGGCTGCGCTCGCGCTCGCGTCGGGCAACGGCGCGCGAAAGCGGCCTGGTTCTGCTGGCGCTTCTGATTGCCTTGATGCTGATGTCGATCGCCTTGGCCGGTGCCCTCGATGTCTGGTCGCTGGAGCGCCAGCGCGAACAGGAGAGGCAACTGCTGTTTGTGGGCGACCAGTACCGGCTCGCGGTTCTGCGCTATTACCGTGCCGGCCGGGCGCTTCCCGCGTCGATCGATGAACTGCTCGACGACTCGCGTTTTCCGACCCCAATGCATCACTTGCGCCGTGCCTATCCGGATCCGGTTACCGGCAAGAACGATTGGGTCTTCATGCGACAGGGCGATCGCGTATACGGCGTGTATAGCAGTTCAACCGCTCTGCCGATCAAACGCGCGGGGTTCCCAAGGCGTTACGAGGACTTCGAAAACCAGAAGACCTATGGCGGCTGGCAGTTCTTCTATTTGCCGCCTGTCGTGCGCAACTATACGAACACCGACGCGCTCTCGGCACCGCCGAAACCGGCAACGACCTTCAATCCGATGAACAGCGCATTGCCCAGTTTCAATGGGCGCAGTGTGGGCGGCTTGCGCTGACCTGAGCGCTATCCGCCGCCGATTCCGCTTAGTCCGCCTCTTTCATTCTTTGGCTCCGGGACATCTGTCGAACAATTGGCTTCGTACCAGAAGCAGGGGCAAGCATGTGGCATGCCTGCACAGCCCGATCGAGTCGCCGCCGGTGACGTCGAACTTACATGTTTTCGACAGTTTTACACTGCACTTGCAAGTTCGCCCGCGGGTCGTTCTCCTTGCAATTCGCCTGCGCGGTCCGCTGCTATTGGGGGCGACGTCGCGCGCACAGAAAGGTGGCCCGCTGGCAAGGTTTTTGCGATACATCACGTTGTGACATTATTTCGATGCCGAGCGCTCAGATCGGAACAGGCGACGCTGATATGAGTAGACAACCACTTGCGAGTTGGCCCACGGGCCGAGCAGGAGAAGAGAGATGAGCCAGACGGTCAGCGATTTTCTTGTCGAACGACTGCACCAATGGGGCGTCCGCCGTATCTACGGCTACCCCGGCGACGGAATCAACGGCATCCTGGGCGCGTTGAACCGCGCCGAGGGAAAGATTGAGTTCATTCAGGTCCGGCACGAAGAAATGGCTGCCTTCATGGCCTCGGCGCACGCCAAGTTCACGGGAGAACTTGGCGTATGTCTTGCGACCTCGGGGCCAGGCGCGTCCCACCTCGTCACCGGTCTGTACGACGCGCGCATGGATCACATGCCCGTGCTTGCCATCGCCGGCCAGCAGGCGCGGGCATCGCTCGGCGGCCATTATCAGCAGGAGCTCGATCTGCCGTCGCTGTTCAAGGACGTGGCCGGTGCGTTCGTCCAGCAGGCGAGCGTGCCGCCTCAGGTGCGGCATCTGGTCGACCGCGCGATTCGCGTCGCGTTGTCCGAACGACGCGTGACGGCGATCGTGCTCCCTAACGACCTCCAGGACGAGGCTTATCAGGACCCGCCGCGCCAGCACGGCACGATTCATTCGGGTATTGGCTACTCGGCACCCAAGGTCGTGCCGAAGGATGACGATCTGCGTCGCGCGGCCGACCTATTGAACGCGGGCGAAAAGATTGCGATTCTGGTCGGCGCGGGCGCCTTGCACGCCACCGACGAAGTCATCGCGATCGCGGACAAGCTCGGCGCCGGCGTCGCGAAGGCACTTCTCGGCAAGGCGGCGTTGCCTGACGAACTCCCGTGGGTCACGGGCTCCATCGGCATGCTCGGCACCAAGCCGAGCTGGGACATGATGACGGAGTGCGACACGTTGCTGATGATCGGTTCCGGTTTTCCCTATTCGGAATTCCTGCCGAAAGAAGGACAGGCGCGCGGCGTGCAGATCGACCTGAAAGCGGACATGCTGAGCCTGCGCTATCCGATGGAGGTCAATCTGGTCGGCGACAGCGTCGATACGTTGAAAGCGCTCCTGCCGCTGCTGCAGGAAAAAACCGACCGCGCCTGGCGCAAGAAGATCGAAGGCGGGGTCAGCGAGTGGTGGAAGACGCTCGAAGCGCGCGCGATGGAAAAAGCCGAAACCAACGTGAATCCGCAGCGCGTGATGTGGGAGCTCTCACCGCGTCTGCCCGAACGCGCCATCATTACGAGCGATTCGGGTTCGTGCGCGAACTGGTACGCGCGTGATCTCAAGATTCGCCGCGGCATGATGTGTTCGCTATCCGGCGGCCTCGCGTCGATGGGCGCGGCGGTGCCGTATGCAATCGCTGCGAAGTTCGCCTATCCGGACCGGCCGGTGATCGCGCTCGTCGGCGACGGTGCAATGCAGATGAACAACATGGCCGAACTGATCACGGTTTCGAAGTACTGGAAGCAATGGTCGAGTCCGCACTGGATCTGCATGGTGCTGAACAATGAGGATCTGAATCAGGTGACGTGGGAACAGCGCGTGATGGAAGGCGACCCCAAGTTCAATGCATCGCAGCAAATTCCCAATGTGCCGTATCACAAGTTCGCGGAACTGATCGGACTGAAAGGCATTTACGTCGACGATCCCGAGCGCCTCGGCGCGGCGTGGGAAGAAGCGCTCGCAGCGGACCGCCCTGTGGTGCTGGAAGTGAAGTCGGACCCCAACGTGCCGCCGTTGCCGCCGCACATCTCACTGAAGGAAGCGAAGGCCTTCGCGGAAACGCTGATCAAGGGCGACCCTCAGGAAGGCAGCATGCTGATGGGGGCGATGAAGCAGGTGTTCAGCGCCGTGCTTCCGCACGGCCACAAGACTCACGACGAGTCCGACGAGAAGTCCGACAAAAAGTCCGACGAGAAGAAGGGCTGAGGCGATGCCCGCTCACTCAACCGGCGCGCCGCTCGGACGGATGCGGGCGCTGGCGTACACCATTCCGACCGACAAGCCCGAGGCGGACGGCACCATCGCGTGGAACGCGACGACCCTGGTGGTCGTCGAGGTCGACGCGGGCGGCAAGACCGGCCTCGGCTACACCTATGCGAGTGCGTCCGTGGTGCCGCTCATCGAGCATATGCTGGCGAAAGCCGTCGAACACCGCGACGCGTTCGACATACCCGGCGCATGGCTTGCGATGCAGCGCAGCGTGCGTAATCTCGGACGGGAAGCGCTTGCCGCGATGGCAATCTCCGCGGCCGACTGCGCGCTGTGGGACTTGAAGGCGAAGCTGCTCGACTTGCCGCTGGCACGACTGCTCGGCCGGTTGCGCGACGCTGTGCCGATCTACGGCAGCGGCGGCTTTACGACCTATACGGACGACGACCTGCGCGAGCAGTTCTCGCGCTGGGTGGCCGACGACGGATGTCGCTGGGTGAAAATGAAAATCGGCTCGGATCCCGCGCGTGATCCGCATCGGGTCGAAGTGGCGCGTGCCGCGATTGGCGAGCGCGGCCTTTTCGTCGACGCGAACGGCGCCCTTGACGTCAAGCAGGCCGCCGGCCTTGCCACGGTGTTGGGTGAACAACAGGTCAGCTGGTTCGAGGAGCCGGTGTCGTCCGACGATCTCGAAGGGCTGCGCCGATTGCGTGCTCTGGTACCGCACGACATGGAGGTTGCAGCGGGCGAATACGGATACACCGCCGACTATTTCCGCCGCATGCTCGAAGCCGGTGCGGTGGACGTGTTGCAGGCCGACGCAAGCCGGTGCGGCGGCATCACGGGCTTCATGCAGGCAGCGAATCTGGCGGACGTCCATCACATCGCGCTGTCCGCGCACTGCGCGCCGGCGTTGCACTTGCACGTTGCGTGCGCGGTACCGCGCTTGCGGCATCAGGAATGGTTTCATGACCACGTCCGTATCGAGCGCATGTTGTTCGACGGCGCACCGATACCGCACGACGGCGTGATCACCCCCGACCTGTCGCGTCCGGGTTGTGGACTCGAATTCAAACATGCGGATGCGCAGCGCTATCGCGCCCATTGAAAGGAGTGGCGATGCAAAAGGCGGAAATGATCGGCTTCGGAATCGTGGGCGCGGCCGCTGCGCTGGCGGCAACCGCTGCAGTGACTCGCACAGGCGGCGCGCGGCGGCAGGCGCGGCGCCCGCGCGTGACCCATGCCGGGTTCCCGGCGCATCTGGACGCAGCCAGGAAGCTCAACCGCAGTTCTGCGCTGCTGGCGCTATCGGTGCTGGCCGACAGTGGGATGGAACACTATCGCGGCTCGTTCGAGAACCGTGCCATGTATACGCCGATTGTCGTGTCGCTTCTGTCGCTCGGCGCCGGCGTGCATGGTGGCATGGACGGCACCCCGGCTGCCCACCGTGTACGTGACGCAATCTATCTGACGGCTGCGGCGACCGGTGTTATCGGCAACGGTTTTCATCTGTACAACATATTGAAACGACCCGGCGGACTTGGCTGGGGCAACCTCTTTTACGCCGCGCCGATTGGCGCCCCGATCGCGATGCTGCTTTCTGGCGCACTCGGCGCGGCTGCCGAGCGGCTGCGCGACGAGCCTGCGCGCGATCCGCGCCTGGGCGGCATGCCTGCCGGCCGCGCGCTGGCGCTGCTCGCAAGTATCGGATTGATCGGCACGGTCGGCGAAGCTGCGCTGCTGCATTTCAGGGGCGCGTTTCACAACCCCGCCATGTACGCGCCGGTTGCGATCCCGCCACTGGCCGCCGCGCTGCTCGCCCACGCCGCGCTCGCCCCGCCGCAGCCGGAGCGCTGGTTCACGCGGATGTGGCTTCGGTGTACCGCGCTGCTCGGCTTTGCGGGCGTCGGGTTTCATACGTTCGGCGTCGCGCGCAATATGGGCGGCTGGCGCAACTGGTCACAAAACATCTTTAGCGGGCCACCGCTTCCGGCGCCGCCAAGCTTCACGGCGCTCGCGCTGGCGGGTCTCGCGGCGCTTGGTTTGAGGGAAGGGGAAGCTGATGACTGATCAAAAGAATATCCCACGCACTGCGCGTTATCCTGGCTACGACGTACTGCGCAAACGACATACGCCCTCGTGGGACGAAACGACCCGTCGTGTCGTCGACGCGCGGCTGGCGACCCGGCGCGAGCCGACGTTTCTCGATGAGGCTGCGTGGCGCACACTGGACGCGCTGTGCGGACGCGTCGTGCCCCAGCCGGCCGACCGGCCGCCCGTGCCGGTCGCGGCGCTCGTCGATGCACGCCTCGAGCGCGATCAGGGCGACGGCTATCGCGATGCGCGGATGCCGTCAACTCGCGCCGCATGGCAGTTGGGCCTCGCGGCACTCGATGTCGAATCGCAGGCCCGTTACAACGTCGTGTTTCATCAGCTCGACTGCGGCGAGCAGGACGCACTGATTACGAAAATGCAGAAGGGCGAGCTGACCGATGCTGCCTGGCACGATATGCCGCCGCAACTGTTCTTCGCGGATCGGGTGCTGCACGACATTTGCGGCGCGTACTACTCGCATCCTGCCTCGTGGAGCGAGATCGGTTTCGGCGGTCCCGCGAGTCCGCGCGGCTATGTGCGGCTGGTCGCGGGCAGACGCGACCCCTGGGAGGCGGTCGAAGCCACGCCTGGCCATGAAGACCAGGCCCGCAAGGAGAACGAACGTGTTCGATGACGCGCTGCATACGCCTCGCGGCAAGGATGGCCGGGCGCCCGATGTGCACCGTGTCGGCGGGTGGCTGCCGATGCGCGAGTATCCGCAGAACGAGGCCGTCGATTTCGTCATTGTCGGCACGGGGGCGGGCGGCGGCACGCTGGCGTGCCGGCTCGCGCAAAAGGGCTTCTCGGTCGTCGCCTTCGACGCCGGCGCCTGGTGGAGGCCGCTCGAAGAATTTGCCTCGGACGAAACGCATCAGGAGAAAGTCTATTGGACCGACGAGCGCATCGTCGATGGTGAAACGCCGCTGCGCCTTGGCAGCAATAACAGCGGCAAGGCGGTCGGCGGCAGCACCGTGCACTTTGCGATGGTGTCGCTGCGCTTTCGCCCCGAATGGTTCAAGGCGCGAACGACGCTCGGCTACGGCGCGGATTGGCCGCTGGATTGGCGTGAGATGTGGCACTACTACGCGCAGGTCGAAGACGCGTTGAAAATCTCGGGTCCCGTGACTTACCCATGGGGACCCAAGCGTCCACGTTACCCCTATCGTGCTCACGAGCTGAACGCCGCAGCGCTGGTGCTGGCGCGCGGCGCCGAGGCGATGGGCATCGACTGGACACCGACGCCGCTCGCCACGGTGTCGGCGCCGCGAGGCGAATCCCATCAGTGCGTCTATCGCGGGTTTTGCGTGACGGGCTGTTCAACGAATGCGAAGCAGAGCGCGCTGGTGACCTGGGTTCCGTGGGCCGTGCAGGCGGGTGCCGAGATCCGCGATCTGGCCATGGTCGGCCGCATCGAGACGGACGACGCCGGGCACGCGACCGGCGTGCACTACCTGCGCGAAGGCGTGTGGCAGTTTCAGCGGGCGCGCAATGTGGTGGTCGCGGGCTATGCGATCGAGACGCCGCGCCTGCTCCTGATGTCCGCCAACGCCGCGTTCCCCGACGGGCTCGCGAACAGTTCGGGACTGGTCGGCAAGAACCTGATGGTGCAAACCAACCAGGCGGCCTGGGGCGTGATGGACGAAGAAATCCGCTGGTACAAAGGGCCGCCCTCGCTCGCCATGACCGAGCACTGGAACTACACCGACACGGGCAAGGATTTCTTCGGCGGCTACTGCTACATGAGCCAGGGGGCGCTTCCGAACGCCTGGGCGTCGACGCAGAACGGTCGCGGCCTATGGGGCGACGCGCTGCTTCATGAAATGGAGAAATACAACCATCAGGTGGGGCTCAAGATTGTCGGCGAGACCCTGCCGCAGGAGCGAAACCGCGTCACGCTCGCTGACGAAAAAGACCAGTACGGCTTGCCCGTCGCCCGCGTCACGTATTCGCTGTGCGACAACGACACGCGCCTCGTGAGACACGCGCTCGACTTCATGGGCCAGCACCTGCAAGCTGCGGGCGCACGCGAAATCTGGAATCAGGACAACGATACCTGCCATCTGAACGGTACCGCGCGTATGGGCGATGATCCGCGCACGAGTGTGGTCAATAGCGATTGCCGCAGTTGGGACATCCCCAATCTGTGGATCTGCGATGGCTCCGTGTTTCCGACCGTCGGTGGGGTCAATCCGTCGCTGACGATTCAGGCGATCGCCTACCGCACCGCAGATCGTATCGAAGCGCTCGCCGCGCGGGGGGAACTGTCGTGCGCTTCGCGCTAATCTCGGGCAGGTGCAAGCTTGCACTTCTGACGGCGCTTCTCGCGCCGCCGCTGGCGCACGCCGACGCGCCGCTCGAATATTTCCTGCATTCCGCCGGACCCGCGGCGACCCCCACGATGCATCTTGGCTGGGGGCTCACTGCAATGTGCGTCGCGGTTGTCGCCATCATTGCTGTCCTGCTGGCAGGCGCGCTCGTGCGGCGTCGTCCGGCGGCCGCGCCGCGTGCGTTGGGCAAGGAGGGAGGTGGAATGGGCTGGCTCTACATCGGCGTCGGCGTGTCGACGCTGGCATTGCTGGTGTCGCTCTTCTACACGCTCGTCACCTTGCAGGCGGTCGCGCAACCTTCGGCCGCACCGGGCCTGAGTATCACCGTCACCGCGTACGACTGGTGGTGGAAGATCGATTACGGCGACGACTCCGATCCGGCCCATCATTTCGTGACGGCCAACGAGATTCACATCCCGGTGGGTGTGCCGGTCAAGATCGGACTCAAAAGTGCGGACGTGATTCACGCGTTCTGGGTACCGCGCCTTGCCGGCAAGACCCAGGCGATTCCGGGGCAGGTCAACACGCAATGGATCCAGGCGGATGCGCCAGGTGTCTATCGTGGTCAATGCACACAGTTTTGCGGCGCCCAGCATGCACACATGGCGTTCGACGTCGTCGCGCAGCCGCAGGCGGATTTCGATGCCTGGCGCGACGCGCAGATTCGTCAGGCGGCGCCCCCGGCTGACGGCCAGGTGCGAACCGGACAGAAGATTTTCATGGATCGCTGCGCCGGCTGCCATACGGTACGGGGCAGCGAGGCTGCGGGTGTGCAAGCGCCGGACCTCACGCATGTGGACTCGCGCCGGGAGCTTGCAGCGGGCACGTTGACGAATACCCCGGAGCACCTGCTCGACTGGGTCCAGCACGCACAACAGATCAAACCGGATTCGCTGATGCCTGGCTTTACGCTGAACGCGCAGGATGCCGCTGCGCTCTCCGCCTATCTCGCTACGCTCCACTAGTGCATCGCCACCAGACAAGGAAGAACATGGCCGACCTCGCACCCAATCCACCCGATCTACGGCTCGCACGCCGGCCGGAAGTCGGCCGCATGCCGCAAGGTTCGGAGCGCGAGCAGCGTCTGCGCGACCTATGGGAAAGCGAACCTGGCTGGCGCGGCTGGCTGTCGACGGTGGACCATAAGCGGATCGGCATGCGCTACATCGTGACCGCGTTCATCTTTCTGATCGCGGGCGGCATCGAGGCGCTCGTCATGCGCGTACAGCTTGCGCGGCCGAACTCACATCTGATGTCGCCGGAGCAGTACAACCAGCTCTTCACGATGCACGGCATCACGATGATTTTCCTGTATGCGCTGCCGGTCCTGTCGGGATTTTCGAACTATCTGTGGCCACTCGTGCTCGGCGCGCGCGACATGGCATTTCCACGTCTTAACGCGCTTTCATTCTGGGTCTTCCTTTTCGCGGGCATCTTTCTCTATGCGAGCTTTCCGCTCGGTCAGGCACCCGACGCCGGCTGGTTCAATTACGTGCCGCTCTCGAGTCTCGAATACAGCACCGGGCCGAACGTCGACGTCTACGCGCTCGGCATGGTGCTGCTCGGTGTCTCGACAACGGTTGGCTCCGTCAACTTCGTCGTCACGCTGCTGCGCATGCGCGCACCAGGCATGTCGATCGACCGGCTGCCAATCCTGGTGTGGGGCACGCTGACTGCGTCGGCGGCCAACCTGGTGGCGGTGCCCTCGGTCAGTCTTGCGTTTCTCATGTTGTGGCTCGACCGCCAGGTCGGCACGCACTTCTTCGATGTCGCCAACGGCGGCCGGCCGATGTTATGGCAGCACATGTTCTGGATCTTCGCCCATCCGTGGGTGTACGTCGTCGTGTTGCCGGCGATGGGCATCGTGTCCGATGCGCTGCCGACTTTTTGCCGCCGGCCGCTCGTGGGCTATACACCCGTGGCGATCTCCACCGTCGCCACGATGATGATCGGTTTCGTGGTCTGGATTCATCACATGTTCGCGACAGGGATTGCGCCGCTCGCACTGGCGTTCTTTGGGGCCGCAAGCACGCTCATCTCGATCCCGAGCGCGGTTGCCACCTTCGCGTGGATTGCAACGATCTGGCTGGGTCGCCCGGTATATCGCGTACCGTTCCTGTTTTTCGCGGGCTTCGTGCTGATGTTCGTGATTGGCGGCGTGTCCGGTGTCATGACAGCCGCGGTGCCGTTCGACTGGCAACTCACCGACACCTATTTTGTCGTGGCGCACCTGCACTACGTGCTGCTCGGCATCAACGTATTTCCCGTGCTCGGCGGCATCTATTACTGGTTTCCCAAGTTCACCGGCCGGATGACCAGTGAGCGGCTGGGCAAGCTCTCGTTCTGGGTCACCTTTATCGGCTTTAACGTCGGCTTTTTCCCGATGCATATTTCAGGTCTGCTGGGCATGCCGCGCCGAATCTATACCTACCCGGCGAACATGGGATGGGATACGACCAACATGATCACGACGATCGGCTCGTTCGTGTTCGCCCTTGGCATTCTCATCTTTCTGATCGACGTGGCAGTGAGCCTGCGGCGCGGTAAGCCGGCCGGCGACAATCCCTGGGACGGCGCGTCGCTCGAATGGTCGGTGCCGTCGCCGCCCCCGCCCTACAATTTCGCGGTCGTGCCCGTCGTGGCGAGCCGCAATCCGCTGTGGGAAGACCGGATCGGGGAGGGCGCTCGCTCAAAGCTCGATGAAGGGTTCCTGCTTGACCATGGCCGCGAGGCGCTTGGCACGACATCGCTCGATGCGAAACCCGACATCATCCTCAAGATGCCGACAGACTCTTATGCCCCGTTCCTGCTCGGTTTATTCAGTGCATTGCTGTTTGTCGCCATGCTGTTGCACGCCTGGATCTTCGCGGGCTTCATGGTGGCGGCATGCGGCGCGGCGATCCTGCTCTGGCTTTGGCCCGAGCGGTTGCTGATACAGCGGGAGCCGGAGACCGTGCAGGATGTGGGAGCCGGTCATGAGTGAGCTGACGGATAGCGTGCCGGTTCTTCCGGTCGGCAGCGCGGGCAAGTTATCGAGCGGCTGGTGGGGCATGATGGCGACGGTCGCCACCGAAGCGTCGCTTTTCGGCTATCTGATTTTTTCGTATCTGTATCTCGGCTCGCAGACCGAGCTGCATTGGCCACCCGAAGGACTGCCGAAGATCGGCATCGGCGCGCTCAATACCTGCGTGCTGCTCTCGAGTAGCGTGTTCGTGTGGCTGTGCGAGCGCATGGTGCGCCGCCGCAGGATCCGCTGGGCGGTTGCGTCGATGGCGTTTGCGATTGTGCTGGGGATCGTTTTCGTCGGCATTCAGATGAAAGAGTGGCATGACCATCCGTACGGTATCGCGACGCATCTGTACGGGTCGCTGTACTTCACGATCACCGGCTTTCACGTGATTCACGTGCTCGTCGGACTCATCGTGCTGTCGTGCCTGTTGATCTGGACGGCGTTGGGTTACTTCGATGAAAAGCGTTGTGCCGCGCTGAGAATCGGCGGCCTGTACTGGCATTTCGTCGATGTCGTGTGGCTCTTTATTTTCACGACGCTGTATATCACGCCATTTCTCTTCTAGGAGCGCGACGATGTTAGCCGCAGTGATTTATCAGAAAGCGCCCGAGGAGCCGACCCCGGCGGCAGCGCGGCCGGCCTCCGGCGACAAGTCCGGACGCAGGGGGCCGTATCGACGGCGCGGCGGGTCGCTGATGATGCTGTTCGGCCTGTTGGGCGCGGCCGCAGCGTGGGTCTTGCAGACGGAAATCGGCGAGACGCTCGCGGCGCAAGCGTGTTTCCCGCATCGGACCGCGCTGGCGGCGCCTCAATGGTCGTGGCTGATGTCGGCGCTGAACGTGATGAGTATCGTCGCGCTGCTGGTCGGCATCGCAGGTGTCTGGGTGGCGTGGCGAGGCTGGCGCATGACGCGCGACGCGCGCCCGGATACGGCGTCGGCCGTGTCCGACACAAGCGCGGGACGAACCCGTTTTCTGGCAACGTCAGGGCTCATACTCAGCCTGTTCTTTCTCGTCGGGCTGGTGGCGACCGGGTTGGCCGTCCTGCTCGTCTCACCGTGCAGCACGTGGCGATGACCAACATGAACCGGATTTCGCGGCGCGCTGTTTTCGCCATGTTCGCCGTAACGATCACGGTGATCGTACTTGGCATGTCTGTACACACCTTCGCGCAGGCAGGGTCCCCTGATGCCAGTACCGCCGCTGCGCCGACGGACCCGGCGCTGATTTCGCGCGGCGAATATCTCGCGAAGCTCGGCGACTGCGCCGGCTGCCATACCGTGCCGAAGCAGGGCGCGCCATTTGCAGGCGGCCTCGCGATGGGCTCGCCCTTCGGCACGATCTATTCGACCAACATCACACCGGACCCGCAAACCGGCATAGGCCACTACAGCTATGCGGACTTTGAGCACGCGCTGCGCGACGGCGTGGCGCCCGGCGGCAAGCGGCTCTACCCGGCCATGCCCTATGCGTCGTTTACGAAGATCAGCGACGCGGACATGCGGGCGCTGTACGCGTACTTCATGCATGGCGTGCAGCCGGTCAGCCACCGGCCGCCTGAAACGAAACTGCCGTTCCCTTTCAGCCAGCGCTGGGGCCTGGCCTTCTGGGATTTCGCATTCGTCCGGCACGGGCGCTTCACCCCGGACGACAAGCGTGACGTGCAATGGAATCGGGGCGCCTATATCGTGCAGTCGCTCGGCCACTGCGGAGCGTGTCACACGCCGCGTGGCCCCGGTTTTGAGGAGCGCGGCTATGACGAGTCGTCGAGGCTGTACCTGACAGGCGGCACTAATGATCACTGGTTCGCGCCGAACCTGACCGGCGATCCGGGTTCGGGACTTGGGCGCCTGTCGCCACGCGACATCGCTTCGTTCCTCAAGTCCGGCCACGGCGCCGATGTGCATGTGGTGACGTTCGGCAGCATGGTGCAAGTGGTCGAGGACAGCACGCAATATTTCGACGACGATGACCTGAACGCGGTCGCGCACTATCTGAAGAGCCTCCCTGCGCGCCAAAAGTCGGGTGCTTATACCCCGAACTCGCAGAAGGCGCAGGAAACGGCGGTGTCGCTGAAGACGGGCGATGTCGAACGTCCTGGCGCCGGGCTCTATATGTCGTTCTGCGCGAAGTGTCATCAGGCCGACGGCCATGGCGTAGCGGAAAAATTTCCGGCGCTGGCAGGCAATCCCGCCGTGCTGGCGTCCGACACCTCGTCGCTGATCCGGCTCGTCCTCCAGGGCGGCAGTAGTCCGCAGACGCTGAACGGGCCGACCCATCGCAAGATGCCAGCGTTCGCGAACCAGTTCACCGACACCGAGATCGCCAGTGTGCTGAGCTTCGTGCGGACTACCTGGGGTAACGGGGCAGCGCCGGTTACGACCCGCGACGTCTCGGTGTTGCGCGGCAAGCTCAAGAAGTGAATTCAGGGCGATATTCGTCACAGTCGAAAAAGCTATCCGCACAGATGAGGCAGAAATGAAAGCGAACAGAAATGGCATGACCGTCGTCATAACTGGGGCGAGCGCCGGCGTGGGCCGCGCGAGCGCCCACGAATTCGCGCGGCATGGAGCAAAAATCGCCCTTATTGCCCGCGATGAAACGGCGCTTGACGACGTGCGCCGCGAGGTGGAGGAACTCGGCGGCCAAGCGATAGTGATCGCGCTGGACGTCGCGGACCCGGCCGCGGTCGAGGCGGCCGCGACGCGCGCGGAGGCGGAGTTGGGTGCGATAGACGTCTGGGTGAACAACGCGATGACGACGGTGTTCGCGCCGCTGCATGACATTTCGCCGGACGATTATCGGCGCGCGACAGAGGTCACCTATCTGGGTTACGTCTGGGGCACGATGTCCGCGTTACGCCGGATGCGGCCGCGAAACCGAGGCACGATCGTGCAGGTCGGCTCGGCGCTTGCCTACCGGTCGATTCCGTTGCAATCGCCCTATTGCGGCGCGAAGCACGCGATCCGCGGCTTCACGGACTCCGTGCGTAGTGAACTGATGCATGACCATAGCCGCGTCCATCTGACGATGGTCCAGATGCCCGCGCTGAACACGCCGCAATTCGAGTGGGCGGAGTGCCTGCTGCCACACCCGCCGCAACCCGTGCCGCCGATCTATCAGCCAGAAGTCGCTGCACGTGCGGTCGTATGGGCCGCGACTCACCGGCGCCGCGAACTCTATGTCGGTTCGTCCACGATCAAGGCGATCTGGGCCAACAAATTCATCGCGGGGCTGCTTGACCGTTACCTTGCGCATGCCGGTTATAGCGCGCAAATGCAGGACCGCACCGTGGCCAGCGATCGGGCTTCGAATCTCTGGCATCCGGTGCCCGGCTTGCACGCGACCCACGGACCGTTCAGCGACCGCGCAAGCGCATCGAGTACCGCGTTGTGGCTCGACCAGAATCGCAACTGGTTGCTGGCCGGCGCGGCGACCGGTCTTATCGCGACGCTGCTGGCGATTCGCCGCAGATAGGCTGGCGTGTCTTCCTTATGCCGCCGGACCTGGTGGGCGCGCCGCAGCGCGCGCGACCGTGCTCCGCCGTTCACACACCATCAAGCGGGTCACATCTATGGCATCGAACATCGAGGACTATGCACTGCTCGGCGACGGTCACGCCGCAGCACTGGTAGCGCGCAACGGCTCTATCGACTGGATGTGCTGGCCGCGTTTTGATTCGGACACCTGCTTTGCCGCGCTGCTGGGCCATGCTGACAATGGCCGCTGGCAGATCGCGCCCGTGCAGGAGCCCACGGACGTCACGCGCCGCTATCGCGGTTCCACGCTGATTCTCGAAACCCGTTTCAGCACGGCCACCGGCATCGCCACCCTGGTCGACTTCATGCCAATGCGCGCTGAATGCCCGCAACTGATTCGCATGGTCTTCGGGGAATCCGGAAGCGTCGAGTTCGACATGCAGTTGGCGGCGCGCTTCGATTATGGGCGCGCGATTCCCGCGATCCGCCGGCTCGACGACGGAACCGGCCTCTCGATCATGTGCGGATCGAACACGCTGACGCTGCACACTTCCGCAGCGTTGCGCGACGAAGCCGGCAGCGTCATGGGTCGCTTTGGGGTGGCCGCGGGCGAGTGCGTGTCGTTCGTTCTGAACTACAGCGATACCCGCGACACGGCGCCCGTATGCAACGACGCACAGCGTCAGTTGTCGATCACGACAGCATTCTGGGAAACATGGTCAGCCCAGGCGGACACCCAAGGCCCCTACGAAGACGCGCTCAACCGCTCGCTCATCACCCTCAAGGCGCTGATCTATGAACCGGGCGGCGGGATTGTCGCGGCGCCGACCGCCTCGTTGCCGGAACATCTGGGTGGTTCGCGCAACTGGGATTACCGTTTTTGCTGGCTGCGCGACGCGAGCCTGACATTGCTTGCGCTGCTGCGAGGCGGCTATCCCGATGAGGCGCGGCGCTGGCGCGACTGGCTGGTGCGGTCGGTCGCCGGCGCGCCGTCGCAATTGCAGATTCTTTACACCATCGACGGAGCAAGGCATGTGAACGAGTGGGAGTGTCCGTGGCTCGATGGTTACCAAGGGGCGAAACCTGTCCGGTTCGGCAATGGCGCTGTCGGCCAGTTGCAGCTCGATGTCTTCGGTGAAGTGATGAATGCGCTGTACCTGTCGCGTCAAGCCGGTCTCGGCCCCGACGGCGCCGCCTGGACGCTCGAGGGCGAACTCGTGGAGCACCTCGCGGAGGTTTGGCAGCAACCCGATCAGGGCATCTGGGAGAGCCGCGGCAAACCGCAGCACTATACGGTTTCGAAAGTGATGGCGTGGGTCGCGGTGGACCGCGCCATCAAGTCGGCGGCGCAATTTCGTCAGGATGCGCCGGTACGCGAGTGGGAACAGTTGCGCGACCGGATTCACGCCGACATTTGCCGCCACGCCTTCAAGACCGATCTCAACTCGTTTACGCAGATGTATGGCGGCAGCGAACTCGATGCGAGTTTGTTGCTGCTGCCGCTCGTGGGCTTCATATCGCCGCACGATCCCCGCATGCAGGGCACAGTGGCCGCGATTGAACAGCATCTGATGACCGACGGCCTTGTTTTCCGCTATCGTACGGAGCACGCCGACGACGGACTCGGCGAAGGCGAGGGCGCCTTTCTCGCCTGCAGCTTCTGGCTCGCCGACAATCTGTTCCTGCAAGGCAGGCGGGACGAGGCCCGAGCGCTCTTTGAACGCTTGCTCAGCCTGAGGAACGACGTCGGTTTGCTATCCGAAGAATATGATGTCCGTTCGCGTCGACTCGTCGGCAACTTTCCGCAAGCGTTTTCCCATATTGCATTGGTGAACACAGGCCTGACGCTCACACGCGGTCACGCTCGAGCAGGCGCGAGCGGCAATATCACTAACGCAAATGGAGATGATTAGGTCTGGAAGATGGGGCCGCAAACCCCACTCCCCTGCGGCGGCAGAAGCAGATCGCCCCGCATTGCAAGCAGGACGCCGTCCTCCACGCCACCGCAGTCTTCGGACCTCAGGACATTACAAGAAAAAGATATCGCCGCCGGCACGGCCAGCGTCGACGTTCATGCCGCAGGCGCCACCGACGCGCCCAGGATGCCGTGCCGGGTCAGGGACTCGGCCACGAACCCGGAGGCCTTCATTTCCTCCACGAAGCCGCGCAGGTAGTTCCCTGCCGTCTCGCCACGGCTCCTCGGCATTCCCATGGCTTGCTGGATCACCATGAAGCATTCATCCAGCAAGCGAAGGCCCGGCGTCACCAGGCAGTCCGCTTCCAGTTGCTGTTTGACGCCTGCGGCGATTTCCAGTCCCTGCTCCATGAATGTCCGAACCACCGTCGGCGAGGTCGGGGCGCGAACGATCCGCGCGTGCTTGAGTTCGCGTGTGAGAAACAGGTCGTAGGCGCTCCCTTTGCCGACGGCTACGCGATTGATCTCATGATCGACGTCCGCGTTATTCCGAACCTGGGATTCGTTTCGCACCAGATAGAAACCCTCGATCAGGACATAAGGCGCGGTGAACGTGATGCCGGCACCCCGAAGCCGATCGACGGCAAAAAAGCCGATGTCGGCGCGCTCTTCGGTAACGGCCTCGACGGACTTCCCGGCGGCGTCGAACACGACCAATTCGATATCCACGCCCAGTCGCTTGGCGAATTCGCGCGCCAGATCGACTGAAACGCCGAAGGGTTGACCGGTTTGCGCATCCTTGTTGGCGAGGATCGGATTGCCCAGGTTGATCGACGCGCGCAGCGTGCCCGTGGGGGTGAAGGCCGTGACGACGGAAGGATCGAGGCTCATGTCGGTAGGTGCGGTAAGAGTTCGGAAGGAGGGACTTTAAGGATGCTGGCCGGGCGCCACGGCGCGCGGCATCGGGAAGGACTTCGTCCGAAGCTTACCGTGGGCACGGCGCGAAGGCCAGCAGGCGGACCGGGAGCGCACGGCGAGGGAAAGGCTAGCGCTCCGCGCCGGCGCGCACCCCGTTCCAGCGCGCTACCGTGCGCGCGTCGATATCGAACAGATCCAGCACGCGTCCGAGCGTATGGTCGATCATCGCTTCAAGACTTTCGGGCCGCGCGTAAAACGCGGGTACGGGCGGGTAAATGATCGCGCCGGTCTCCGTGACGGCCGTCATGCTGCGCAGGTGTCCGAGGTGGAGCGGCGTTTCACGCACCATCAGCACGAGCCGCCTGCGTTCCTTGAGCATCACGTCGGCCGCGCGCGAGAGCAGCGAACCCGTGCACCCGGTTGCGATCTCCGAAAGCGTCTTCATTGAGCAGGGCGCGACGATCATCCCATCGACCCGAAACGACCCGCTTGAAATCGCCGCGCCGATATCGGCATTCGGATACACCACGTCGGCCAACGCCTGCACGTCGCCGATGCGCAGATCGGTTTCGTGGGCCAATGTGACCTGTGCCGACCGGCTCATCACGAGATGGCTTTCGATCTTCAGCTCGCGCAGCAGTTCGAGGAGCCTCACGCCATACACCACGCCCGATGCGCCACTGATACCCACTACGAGCCGGCGCGGCCTGTTTTCATTTGTCATCGCATGTCCGGAAAAAAGCACCTTCCCCTCCTTTTAGCGGGGATGTGAGCGCAAGGGTGCAACGGTCCCGGTTCGGGCTACAAACGATATTTGCTCATGCCGTGCATGAACCGATTTCATCGGCGTCGGGTAAAGCTGCGCCGTTCCCTCGCGCGGCGTGCCTGATGAAATTCGTTCATGGCGCGTATGAAAAAACACCGTTTGCGATGCATTGCTTCCTCCGTCAGTCTCCGGTGAAAAGCACGCTAGCTGATGCAGGCGTCATCGAAATCCATAGGACGGAGACTGTGAAAACTCCCACCGGCGTTCCGTTTGTGGCGCCCGCGCCTCGCATTCCCTTGTTGCAATCGTGATTCTCAATCCCTGGTTCGCGCGAACGCACCGTTGGCGGCGTGCGGACCCCGGGCAGGCGGCACCCGCGGCGCTCAACGCGCGGGTCTCGTGGCTCACCGCGCGGGCGCTGGCAACGGCCGCCGAACACCCATGCCGACGGCGAAGCTGATCGGCTCGTCAGGCAATACGTCGATTCTTAAACCGGGCAACCATGAAAACCAATCCTTCTTTCCAGACGCACCTTCAGGCCTTGGACGAAAAAGGCTATGTCGTACACGTTCATCGCGAGATCAACAAGGACACGGAACTGCACCCGCTGGTGCGTTGGCAATTGCGCGGCGGTATTCCCGAGTCCGATCGCAAGGCGTTCGTGTTCCATAACGTGGTCGACAGCAAGGGACGCAAGTACGAGCTGCCCGTGGTGGTGGGCGCGTTGTCGATCAATCGCGAGGTCTACTCGATCGGCATGGGGGTGGCGGTCGACGAGATCGGCAAGAAGTGGCAGAAGGCGCGGCTGAACCCGATCGCGCCGGTGGTGGTCGAGGACGCGGCCTGCCAGGAAGTCACGTTCATTGGCGATGAACTGGACGTGGACGGCCAGGGCCTCGAGCACTTGCCGATCCCGATCTCTACGCCCGGCTTCGACAACGCGCCGTACACCACCTGCTCGCAGTACATTTCGGTCGACCCGGAAAGCGGCGTGCAGAACATGGGCACCTATCGCGGGCAGATCAAGGGATCGCGCCGCGTGGGGTGCAATCCGTCGATCGAAATGGGCCAGGGTATCTACCAACATTGGCTCAAGTACAAGGCCATGGGCAAGCCGATGCCGGCGGCGCTGGTGATCGGCGGCCATCCCGCCGTGTCGTTCTGCTCGGTGCAGAAGCTGCCGATCGACGTCGACGAACTCGGCGTGGCGGGTGCGATCCTGGGCGAACCGCTGCGTGTCGTGAAGTGCAAGACGGTCGATCTGATGGTGCCCGCCGACGCGGAAATCGTGATCGAAGGTTTCGTGCCGACCGATTCGCTGGAGCCGGAAGGCCCGTTTGGCGAATCCCACGGCCACGTCAACCTGCAGGAATTCAACCCGTACATGAACGTGACGGCCATCACGCGCCGCAAGAACGCGCATCTGGTGTCGATCATCAGCCAGGTCACGCCGAGCGAAAGCAGTCTGGTCAAGAAGGTCGCGTTCGAACCGCTGTTCCTCGACCATCTCAGGAACACGCTGCGTATTTCAAGCGTCGAGAAGGTGGTGATGCATGAGCCGCTGACGAATCTGCGCAAGCTCGTGATCGTCGTCTTCAACGAAAAGGCGACCGAAACCGAAATCTGGCGTGCGCTGATGGGTGCGGCTTCGCTGCAGCCGGCGGTCGGCAAGCTGGTGGTGGCCGTAAGCAATGACATCAATCCGGAAAACAGCGACGCGATCTTCTGGTCCATGAGCTACCGGATGAACGCGATCAAGGACGTGCAGATCCTGCACGGACGCGATACCGGCCACGGCCCGCGCACTTCCGGCGCCGAGCGTGGCGACGACGCCGTCGACGGCGTGATTCTGATGAACGCGACGCGCAAGGAAAAGCTGCCGCCGCTGTCGCTGCCGACCCGGGAGTACATGGAGAACGCGAAGGCGATCTGGGAGGAACTTGGTCTGCCGACGCTGCGCCCCGAGTGGCCGTGGTTCGGTGTTTCGATGGGCGACTGGGATGAGCGCAACGAGGCGATGGCGCAACGTGCGGTCAGGAGCGAGTACTTCATCACGGGTGACGAACAGCTTGAGCAGCGCGTAGGTCCGGAGTGGATCAACAAGGATTCGGACTGGTTCTTCAAGGACAAGTAACACTCGATCAGGGATTACCCGGCTTCGGCCGGGTAAGCCTATTCAAGGATGCGATGTTCGCAGTGCAGGAGGTGATCTACGGAAATCAGTTCAAACCCGGGCTTGACAGTTTTTTTGTTGTCGATTTGAAGATTAGTAATCCGTACAAAAAATCGATTCCGATTGAAAAAATGAAGTAAAACGGAGGAGACGTGAAGAAGAAGGTTAATGGAGATTTTCCGGCAACGGTCCGCAAGTTCCCGATAGGCAAGGTGTCCGTGCTGGCGGCGCTCGGTTTTTGCGCAGGTGTGGCGCATGCGCAAAGTGCCGTGACGCTGTACGGTTCACTGGACGGCGGCTTGCGGAATGTGGTGAACGGCACCAAGGAAGGCGGTGCCGCGCTGACGATGGCGTCGAACGGGGTGTACAACTCGAATCGATGGGGTTTGGAAGGCGTTGAAGACCTGGGTGGCGGCCTGAAGGTGGTCTTCAACCTGGAAGCCGGTTTCGTGCTTTCCACGGGGGCCAACAACAACGCCAACGGCATCGAATTCCAGCGGCGCTCCACGGTCGGCCTGAAAGGCGCATTTGGCCGGATCGACGTGGGTCATCAATTCACGCTGCAGCATTACGTGATCAAGGACTTTGAACCGTTCGATTTCAAATATCTGAGCATCACGGAAGCGACGGCGGTGACGGACGGGTACACCGGCCGGGACGACAACGATATCTATTACACGGGCGCTTTCGGTCCGATGATTTTCCGCGCGGAGTATGCGCTAGGCGGCGTTGCCGGCAGCGTCAACAGCGGGTCGACCCGTGCCGTCGGTTTCAACTATCACACGTCGACATTGAAATTCGGTTTCGGTTACACGCACAAGGCCAATCAGCTGATTGCGGGCACCGGCCCTTACTACGGTGACGACCAATACACCGCTGGCGGGGCTTATACGCTGGGGCCGGTGACCGGGCTTGCAGGTTGGGCGACCAACATGCAGAACACGACGACGGCCGCCGGCGGTTCGATCAAAAATCAATACCTGTGGGGCGGTTTGCGTTATCAGGTCGATCCGTTCGTCCAGGTCACCGCTGCCTATTACGACAATAAAAACAGTACGGCGGGGATCAGCGGCAGGAAGGACGTCGCCATTCTCGGTGTGACTTACGACCTCTCGAAGCGAACCAATCTGTACGCGGATGTCGACTATACGAAGTTCAAGGGCGGTCTGGTCACCAACAAGGTGCTGAACCCGTCCACCCATGCCAGCCAGACTGGCGTATCCGTCGGTATCAACCACTGGTTCTAGACCTCAAGACCCGGCGCCGCCTATCCGCGGCGCTGGCCTGATCCGATTCGCTTTGATACAAAAGGTGAAAGCAGTGGAGATAAAAAAAAAGCAAACTGGCGGCACCGGCCGGCGCGGTTTCCTCAAAGGCGCATTGGTCGCGGGTGCGGCCGGCGTAGCGGGCGTCGCTAACGCCGCTACCGTCAGCGGCGCGCCGGGCGAGGGCAAACCCACGGCCGCCGCGCCGATGGAACCGTCGTCGAGAACGATTGCCGCTGAAACCATGAGTACGCCTGCCGATGAAGTTCCGAAAGGGCACGTACGGAATCCCGGTTCGGACTTCATCGTCGATGTGATGCGCAGCGCGGGCATCGAGTATGTATCGATGATGACCTCGTCCGCACTGCGCGGCCTGCAGGAATCGATCGTCAACTATGGCGGTAACAAGGCGCCGGAAATAATCGTCTGCTGCCATGAGGAAGCGGCGGTAGGGATGGCGCACGGCTACGCCAAGATGACGGGCAAGCCAATGGCCAGCATGGTGCATGGCGTGGTCGGGCTGCAGCACGCGTCGATGGCGATCTACAACGCCTGGTGCGACCGCGTGCCGGTGATCGTGATGGCGGGCAACACGGCGGATGCGGCGAGGCGCTTGCCGGGCGTCGACTGGATCCACACCGCTGTCGATGAAGGCTCGATCGTGCGCGACTTCGTCAAATGGGACGATGCGCCCGCCTCGCTGCAGCACTATGCGGAAAGCTTCATGCGCGCCCGGATGGTGGCGACGACGGCGCCACGCGAGCCGGTGCTGATCGTCACCGATGGCGAATTGCAGGAGAACCCGATCGAAACGGCGCAACCGCTGCGCATCCCCAAACTGGTCGATGTAGCACCCCCGGTTGGGGATGCGGCCGCGCTGGCGCAGGCGGCCAAATGGCTGGTGGCCGCGCAGAATCCCGTCATCGTGGTCGACCGTGCCGTGCATTCGCAGGAAGGCGTGATACAGCTCACGCAGCTCGCCGAGTCGTTGAACGCACCGGTCATCGATCTCTACGGCCGGATGAATTTCCCGACCGCGCATTACCTGAATCACACGGCGCGGCGCAGGACCCTGATCGACGAGGCGGACGTCATCCTCGCGCTCGAAGTGGGCGACCTGTGGGGCCTCACGAACACGGTGTCCGATACGCCCGGGCGCCCGGCGAAACGGCTGATCAAGCCGGACGCCAAGGTGATCAGCATCAGCGACGCCTACATGTATTCCAAGTCGAGCTATGGCGACGTGCAGCGCTATCTCGCCGCTGACCTGCCGATCGGCGGTGACGCGCAGGCCACGGTGCCCCCCTTGATCGAAGCGATTCGCCGCGTGGGGCAGCCAAGCGGCTTCGACGCGCGCAAGCACGCCATGCAGGCGGCGCACCTGCGGATGCGCGAGACGGCGCGGAACGCCGCCGCCGTGGGCTGGGACGCTGCTCCCATCAGCACCGCGCGGCTGTGCCAGGAGATCTGGGCACGGATCCGCAACGAGAAGTGGTCGCTGGTTTCCCAGCCGCAATTTGAAAGCTATTGGCCGCAACGGCTCTGGGATTTCACCGAGTACGAGCAGTTCATGGGCGGCTCGGGAGGCTACGGCATCGGGTATGGCCTTCCGGCCGCGGCTGGTGCGGCGCTCGCGTGTAAAAGTACCGGCCGTCTCGCCGTCAACATTCAGCCGGACGGCGATCTGCTGATGGTGCCTTCGGTGTTATGGACCTTGGCGCATCACCAGATTCCGCTCTTGACGATCATGCATAACAACCGCGCATGGCATCAGGAAACCATGCACATCCAGCGGATGGCGACACGGCGCGATCGCAACCCGGAGACGTGGCGCTTGGGCACGCTGATCGAGAAGCCATACGTCGATTTCGCTACCGTCGCGAAGGGCATGGGCGTGTGGGCGGAAGGGCCGGTCACGGACCCCGCCGCGCTAGGTCCGGCAATCGACCGCGCGCTGGCGGTCGTCAAGAGCGGTCATCCGGCGCTGGTCGATGTCGTCACGCAACCGCGTTAGGGGAACCCGCCATGAACGTTTTGAAGAGAACTGTTTCGCTGGCGCTCACGCTTGCCGCCTCGTGCGCCCTGCTGACGCCGGCGCTTGCGCAAACGTCCGACGCCATTCAGCGCGGCCACGAGCATTTTCTGAAAGATGGCTGCTACCTGTGCCACGGTACGGTTGGACAGGGCGGAGTGGGGCCGGCGATCGCGGTCGACCTGCTGCCCTATCCGGCGCTCGCCAATTATGTGCGGGCGCCCTCCGGCGCCATGCCGCCGTTCTCGGAAAAGATCCTGAGCGACGCGGACCTGAGCGACATCCATGCTTATCTGGCGTCGCTGCCGAAGCCGCCGGCGGCAGATAGCATCAAGCTGTTGCCGAAGACGGGAAAGTAAAGCCGGAACCCGGCGGCCGGTTATCCGGCCGCCGGGCTTTGAGGAAATATCGGAACGCGCGCCGCTGCTTAAGCAGCCGCGCAAGCAGGCGTTCGAGGCACTCGCGGCCCCGATCCGCGGACTCAATGCGCGTCGAGTGAGCCCTGCGCATTGAAGTGGGCGCGTATCGTCTTCGTGTAGTGCAGGAAATCGGGCGTTGCCATCACTTCCAGAGGGCGTGGCCGCGGCAGGTCGATGTCGTAGATGGCGGCAATCGAACCGGGCCGCTCCGACATCACGATCACCCGGTCGGACAGGAACACCGCTTCTGAAATGCTGTGCGTGATCAGCAGGACGGTCTTCTTCGACTCCAGCCAGATCCGCTGCAATTCGAGGTTCATGCTTTCGCGGGTCATCGCGTCCAGCGCGCCAAACGGTTCGTCCATCAGCAGCACAGCCGGTTCATGCAACAGCGCGCGGCAGATCGATACGCGTTGCTGCATGCCGCCCGACAACTGCCACGGAAACTTCTTTTCGAAGCCTTTCAGCCCCGCCATTTCGATCAGATGCAGCGCATGCTTGCGCGCGGTCGCCATCGGCATGCCGCGCATTTCGGCTTGCAGCAGGATGTTGTCGAGCACGTTGCGCCATGCCAGCAGCACGGCGCTCTGGAACACGATGCCCACGTTCTTCTGCGGGCCGGCAATGCGGCTGCCTGAAAGCGTCATGGTGCCGGACGAGATCGGTTCGAGGCCGGCCACCAGTTTGAGCAGCGTGCTCTTGCCGCAACCCGACGGCCCGACGATCGAGACGAATTCTTCTTCGCGGATATTGAAGCTGAGCGGCTGCAGCGCCTGCATCTTGCCTTCGCGGCTCGAGTAGTGCTTGGTGACCTCGCGTAGCTCGATCAGCGCCGGCGCCTGGGCGCGCGAGGCCGAATGAGTCGCGGCTTGGGGGAATTTAAGAGCGGTTGTCATGTCGGAGGTCGGACTCGATGTCGGAATCAGAGGAATAGTCTTTAGAGATCGACGGGGCGTTCGCGCCGCTCAAGGTACGAATGCGCCCGTGTAGTACAGCGCCGGATTGTTGGCCGACTTGTCCAGGTCGCTGTATTGCACGATCGCGCTGACCGAGTCGGCCATGTTTTTTGCGCTGACATGGAAAATGGGATCCTTCTCCGTTTCCGGCGTGCGGTAGAACGGGATCGTCGCCTTCAGCACGCGGATCATGGTGTCGCGCGAGCCGGCGCCCGGCACGATCTTCAGCAGTGCATCGACCGCGGCGGCGGGATCCTTCTCGCTCTCCGTGATCGACTTCGCGGTCGCGCGCATGAAGCGCTTGAGCAGATCGGGGTTGTTCTTGATCGTGTCGTTCCGGGCAATGATGCTGAGCGTCGCCACGTTGACCTTGTAGTCGGCGAACAGGATTGCGCGAGCCGGCTTCTTCGTCGCGATTTCAACGGAGATCAGCGGAAGCGTCGCGAAGCCCACCAGCAGGTCGGCTTGCCCGGTGATGACCGCATTGATCGTGGTCCGCGGGTTACCGGTAATCGTCTTGAAGTCCGAATTCTTCAAGCCGACCTTGTTCATGAACATGGTCCACAACTGCGACGATGCATCGCCAGGCGCCACCGCGACGGTTTTGCCCTTGATGTCCTGCGGCGTTTTGATGTTCTTTTCCGCGAGGCCGACCACCGAGGTCGGATTTTCCTGCAGCACAACACCGATCGCCTTGACCGGCGCGCCCATGGCCGCGACCTTCACCATCGTACTGAAGTCGGCATAGCCGATGTCGGCGTTATGGGTCGCGACGGCCTGCACGGTCGGCCCGGAGCCGTGGCCTTCCACCAGTTTCAGGTCGATGCCTTCGGCATCGTAATAGCCTCGCGCCTTACCGAGGTAAAACGGCGCTACCGCACCGTTGACGGTGTAGTTCAGCAACATGGACATCGAGTCTTTCGCCATGGCCTGGCTGCCGCAACACAGTGCGGTCAATGCAAGCGCGGTGCCGAGAATCCGGGGGAGCAATCGCTGCGTCATGCTGTCTCCTGCGTAATTTTTGCGTGATGAGAATGAAAAAGCCGGAAGTGAAAGACCGGCAGTGGCCCCGGGCCGTTCAGGCGCGCGCCTGATGACGGGAGCGTTGCGAGGAGTGCCAGGGAATCGCGAAGCGTTCGAGCATGTCGATGACGACGAACAGCAGTGCCCCGATCACCGACAGCACCACGAGTGCCGAGAAGATCAGCGGCTGGTCGAAGTTGCCGTTGGCCCGCTGCAGTACATAGCCCAGTCCTGAACCGGCGCCGACGAATTCGCCGACCACCGCACCGACCACGGCCAGCGTGATCGAGACCTTCATGGCCGAAAAGATCGACGGCAGCGCATGCGGCAAGCTGATCTTGAAGAACAGCTTCAAGGGCGAACTGCCCATCGAGCGCGCCAGGTCGATCAGATCTTTTTCGACCGACTTGAAGCCCAGGACCGTCGAGACGACCACCGGAAAGAAGCCGAGCAGGAACGCCACCAGGATCCGCGGAAACAGGCCGAACCCGAACCACACCACGAACAGCGGCGCGATCGCCACCTTCGGGATACTCTGCGAGAACACCACCAGCGGATACAGATAGCTTTCGATCAGCGGCGAGTAGGCGACCAGCATCGCGATCGGCACGCCGATCAGTACCGACAGCGCGAAGCCGCCGAGCGTGGCGTAGAGGGTGGGTGCCGATTCCTGCAGCAGCATCGGCCATTGCCTGCCGATCTCCTCGAAGATCGCCACCGGCGTCGGGACCAGATAGGGCGGGATTTTGAAAATGCGGATGACCAGGTCCCACGCCACCAGCAGGATCACGATCAGCAGGACGGGCCGTAGCCACTGTGAGTTGAGGGTTTTCTTGAGGGTGCTCACGATATTCGATCTTCCAGGGAGTGCTGTTGAAAGAGGCTGCGCGCGAGGCGTCCGGTCGCGCCATGCGCGACTCGTGCCGCTCGCCGGCAAAGGGCGTTGGCACGCTTTGGTCGGAGACGGGCCAACAACGAAGCTGACAACGGGCTAACGCGTGGCGACGGCACGCCCCGGGTCGCGGGGCGCGCGGCCATGACGGCGCGTCGTGGCGCGGCGGCACGTGCTCACCTGCTCCCGACCTGCGTGTGGGTCAGGCGTGAGGCGGCACAACGCCTGGAAGTGCATCGGCAAGGTTGTCTCCTTCAGCAAGTGCGCATGCACGAGCCAGCAGGTGCTTCTCGTTTCGTTTGCCGCAGCCTCCGGGTTCGCCGCGCATCGATGCCTGCTTCCGATGCGCGGCGAACCCGGGGTGCGGTACACCTTTGCCGGCAAGATTGCAGCGGGACCGGGCAGGCCGCAAACGGCATTTCTTCATGCGCGTCATGAGAGAAATTCATTCGCGGGAACGCGGCCCGTATGGGCACCGGCCGATGAAAGTTTTTCATTCGATGCATGAACGATCGTCGTTTGCCGGGTTTCGGACAGCCTTGCAATATCACCCTGGGCGAGCAAGGGCTCGCGTTTTTAGGGATTTTGGCGGAACGCGATGAAAAACGAATCTGGCAGCGATATCGTCTCGACACATGTGGTAGTGCGCGACGGCACACGCATCGGCTATAGCCTCCATGGCGCTCAGGACAGCGCCGCGCGCGTCGTGCTGCTCCACTCGCTCGCCATGGACCGGGGCTTCTGGCAGCCGGTCATCGAGCAACTGGCGCCGCACGCGGCGGTCCTTGCAATCGATTGCCGCGGACACGGCGCGTCGGACAAACCGGCGGGGCCGTATACGGTCGCGCAATTCGCGCAGGACGTGCGTGACGTCACGGCCTCGCTGGCTTTCGACCACGTGCTGGTTGCTGGCGCGTCGATGGGCGGATGCGTCGCGCTGCAGTTCGCGGCGAGCTATCCGGAAACCACGCGCGCGCTCGGGTTGATCGACACGACTGCATGGTATGGCGAAACCGCGCCGCACGACTGGAACGTACGCGTGGAGAAGGCCGAGAAGGAAGGGCTGGCGCCGCTGGTCGGATTCCAGTCGACGCGCTGGTTCAGCGACGCCTTCCGCGCGGCGCGGACCGACGTCCTGCAGCGCTGCGTCGATACGTTCCTGCGCAACGAAGTGCCCGCGTTCGCCGCTACCGGGCGGATGCTCGGCGCCTTCGACGGACGCGCATTGCTTGCCGGCGTGCGCGTGCCGACCTGCGTGATCGTCGGCGAGGAGGACTATGCGGCACCGCCCGCCATGGCCCAGGCGCTGCACGACGGTATCGCCGGATCGACGCTGACGGTGATCCCCGCAGCGCGTCACCTGACGCCGCTCGAAACGCCCGATGTGGTCGCGGGCGAACTGCTCGACCTGCTGGACCGATCGGCGCGCGCCTGACGCCTGACGCCGGCGAAACCCTGCGCCGCCGCTTGTCGCGCGGCGCTCAAGCCAACAAGGAGTGCACTCGATGGCACCGTTTGAACTTGCCACGCCCCGTTCGCTGCATCAGGCGATCGGGCTGCTCGATGCCGAGGATCCGGATATCCGGCCGGTAGGCGGCGGCACGGCGGTGATGCTGATGATGAAGGCAGGCGTGCTGCGGCCGACACGGCTCGTCAGCCTGCGTGCGATCGAGCCTGCGTATTCGCAGGTGAGTATCGGCGCCAATGGCGAGTTGCACATCGGCGGAATGACGCGGCTCGCCACGCTCGAGCATTCGCCGCTGGTGCGCGAGGGCTGGCCGGTTCTGGCCCGGACGCTGCGCACGCTGTCGAATGTGCGGGTACGCAATGTGGCTACCATCGGCGGCAATCTCGGCCACGCGGATCCGCACATGGATCTGCCGCCGGTACTCACGGCGCTGGGCGCGCGCGTCACGGTGAGCGGTCCCGACGGCGAGCGCACGTTCCCGGTCGAGGACCTGTGCATCGGCTATTACGCGACCGTGCTCGCGCGCAACGAACTGATCTCCCGCGTGATCGTGCCGCCGCAGGCAGGGCGCCCCGCAGCCTACATGAAAGTGACCACGCGCGCGGCGCACGACTGGCCCGCGCTTGGCGTGGCGGTGATGCTCGACATGCAGCGCGGGAGCGGCCTGATCCAGTCGGCCAGCGTGATCGTCGGCGCGGCGACGGACAAGCCCACCCGCCTCACCGGCGCCGAGGCGATCCTGCGCGGCGCGTCCGCCGACGACGCGACGCTGCGTCGGGCGGGCGAAGCGGGCGCGGCGGAACTCGACATCGTCGGCGATCCGCATGGCTCGGCCAGCTACAAGAAGCAACTACTCAGGGTTTATCTCGGACGCGCGGTGCGTATCGCGCTCGACGCGTCCGCTAGAAGGGATCATCACGCATGACGACAACCGAAACTTCGGCTGGGGCGCCGGCCGGGCAAGTTGGCCGGTCGCTGAATCGGCTTGAGGCGCGCGCGAAAGTGACGGGCCGCGCCGAATACATCCACAACCTGGTCCTGCCGCGCATGCTGCATGGCAAGATCCTGCGCAGCCCCGTGGCGCACGGGCGCATTGTCAGCATCGACGTGAGCGCCGCGCGCGAGCTGCCCGGCGTTCACGCCGTCTACACCGCGCAGGATATTCTCCGCGTGATTCCCGAACCCTACTACGGGCCGGCGTTCCATGATCAGCCCATCCTGGCGATCGACAAGGTGCGTCACGTCGGCGAACCGGTTGCGGTCGTGCTGGCGGATGATCCGGACGTTGCGGAGGAAGCCACGCACCTGATCATGGTGGAGTACGAAGAATTGCCCGCCGTGTTCAA
Organism: Paraburkholderia sp. IW21; assembly: GCF_041321145.1. Lineage (NCBI taxonomy): Bacteria > Pseudomonadati > Pseudomonadota > Betaproteobacteria > Burkholderiales > Burkholderiaceae > Paraburkholderia > Paraburkholderia sp. IW21. The sequence continues at coordinate 762,119 of NZ_JBGGWA010000001.1, forward strand.
TGAAGTCGAGGCAGCCAGCTCCAAGGTGCTGGTCCACGACGCGCTGAAGCCGGCCGGGACCTTCCCCGACCTCAAGCATCTCGCCGGCAGGAAGGGCACCAACGTGGCGCTCGATTTCCAGTTGCGGCGCGGCGACGTGGAGAGCGCGTTCGCGTCGGCCGCGCATGTGTTCGAGCATACGTTCAGGACACAGCAGGTGATGCATACGCCGCTCGAGCCGATGGTGTCGCTCGCCGAACCGGGCGATGAAGCGATCACGATCCATACGGCGTCGCAGAGCCCGTCGTTCGTGCGCATCGAGATCGCGCGCCTGCTCGGCTGGGCGGAGAACCGCGTGCGGGTGAGGACGTCGCTGCTCGGCGGCGGTTTCGGCGCGAAGCTGTATATCAAGCTCGAAGCGCTGGTGGCGGCGCTTGCGCTGCTCGCGCGCCGTCCGGTGAAGATCTCGCTGACGATGGAGGAGCAGTTCTTCACCATCACCAAGCATGCCACCACGTTCCGCATGAAGACGGCAGTGTCGGCCGACGGCCGGATCACCGCGCGCAAGTGCGACGTATGGTGGAACGGCGGCGCCTATGCCGACATCGGCCCGCGCGTGACCCAGAAGTCCGGCTTCACGGCCTCGGGCCCGTACGACATCGAGAACGTGTCGATCGATTCCTATGCGGTGTACACGAACCTGCCGCCGGCGGGCGCGTTTCGCGGCTTCGGCATTCCGCAGATGGTGTGGGCGTACGAGAGTCACGCCGACATGATCGCGCGGGCGCTGAAGCTCGATCCGGTCGAATTCCGCCGCAAGAACATCCTGCGCGAAGGGCGCCCGCACGCCACCGGCACGCCGATGCGCGATGCGGCCATCGACCTCGTGCTCGAGCGCGTGGCCGAGCGCATGAACTGGAGCGCGCCGTTCGAGCGCGGCGCAGGCACGCTGCGCCGTGGCCGCGGCATCGGCATCGGCTTCAAGGCGCTGGTCGCGCCCACCACCTCGGTCGCCATGGTGAGCCTTGCCGGCGACGGCAGTTGCACGATCTATTCGAGCACCGTCGACATGGGGCAGGCATCCGATACGGCGATGGCGCTGGTGGCCGGCGAAGTGCTGGGCATCGCGGCCGAAAAGATCAAGGTGATTCGTCCCGACACCGACGTGACGCCCTACGACATGGCGACGCTCGGCTCGCGCTCGACGTTTCACATGGGCCATGCGGTGCGTCTTGCCGCCGAGGACGCGCGCACGAAACTGCGCGAGCTGGCCACGGAGCTCGGCCTCGGCGCCGACGCGCCGCTGGCCGCCGGCGACTTGCTGCGCCGCAAGTACGGGATGTCGGCGGGCAATATCGTCGGCGTCGGCAGCTTTATTCCGAGCTACAAGTCGCCGGATCACGAGACCGGGCAGTCGGACAATATCACGCCGAACTGGATGGTGGGCGGTTGCGGCGTCGAGGTCGAGGTCGACACCGAAACCGGGCATTTCACGCTGATGCGCTTTGAGAACGTCGTCGATTGCGGCACGCCGCTCAACCCGAAAGTGGTCGCGACGCAGATAACGGGTGCGGCGATCATGCAGCTCGGCATCACGATGTTCGAGCGTATGGAGTTCGACGAAGTCGGGCAATTGCGCAATGCCTCGTTTGCCGAATACAAGATTCCGGGCATCCACGACATTCCGCACGAAATCGGCCATGAAACCGTCGATTCATATCAGAACAATGGCCCGTTCGGCGCGAAGGGCGTGGGCGAGAGCGCCACGTTCGGCGTGGCCTCGGCGATCGCCGAGGCGATCGAGGACGCCGTCGGCGTGCGGCTGACGTCGTTGCCATTGACCCCCGAAGCTGTTTACCGCGCGCTGTGCGCGGCAAGAAACGAGCCGATGCCCGAGGAATGAGACATGAGTGACACCTCCATGAAGATCAGCTTCGTGCTGAATGGCGAGCCGGTCGAGGCGGAAATCGAACCGCATCAGACCATCCTCGAGGTGCTGCGCCGGCGCTTTGCGCTGTACGGCGCGCGCGAGAGTTGCGGCCAGGGGCTGTGCGGTTGCTGCACGGTGCTGGTGAACGGCGAAAGCGTATCCGGCTGCCTGTACCTCGCCGGGATGGCGGACGGCGGCAACGTCGTCACGATCGAGCATCTCGATGCCGACGGCAAGCTCGACCCGGTGCAGCAGGCGTTCATCGAATGCGGCGCGTTCCAGTGCGGTTTCTGCACGTCCGGATTCATCCTGATGAGCCGTCAGCTGCTGGACAGCAATCCGGATCCGACCGACGCCGAGATCCGCCATTACCTCTCCGGCAACCTGTGCCGTTGCGCGGCGTATCCGGAGATCATCAAGGCGGTCAAGCTGGCCGCCCGCATGCGCCGGGAGGCTGTGGCGTAAGCTGCCGCAGCCGCCTGGCGGCGCTTCGCGGCGGTCCCGGCCGCCGGAAAAATATAACGACGGAGACAGTCGATGCAATCACCCCTGGACGGCCGTGTGGAGGCGGCCTCGACGCCGCGTGAGGCGGGCCCGCCCGTGGTCTGGTACCGCTCCATCAACCGGCAGCAGTGGAGCGCGCTGCTCGCTTCCAATCTCGGCTGGTTCTTCGACGGCTACGAAACCTATGCGCTAATCCTGACCATCGGCGTGGCGCTCGGGCAGTTGCTCGCGCCCGCGATGCATGCGCAGATCCCGTTCTACGCCGGACTGGTGATCGCGCTGACGCTGCTCGGCTGGGGCGTGGGCGGCCTGATCGGCGGTGTGCTTGCCGACTACATCGGCCGCAAACGGATGATGATGCTCGCGGTCCTCGCTTATTCGCTGACCACGGGCCTGAGCGCGTTCTCGTGGAACTGGGCTTCGTTCGCCGTGCTGCGTTTCGTGGTCGGGCTGGCAATGGGCTCGGAATGGGCGACAGGCACGGCGATGACGGCGGAGATATGGCCCGACCGGCATCGGGGCAAAGGCGCGGGGCTGATGCAGTGCGGGCTCGGCATGGGCTTCTTCGTGGCTTCGCTGACGTGGCTCTTCATGAGTCATGCGGGCGCGCACGCGTGGCGCTACATGTACCTGGTCGGCGTGCTGCCCGGGCTCGCCACGCTGTGGATGCGAAGGGGGATTCCCGAATCGGAGCAATGGGAACAGGTGGACCGGAATCGCCGCAAGCTGCAAGCCGCGAAGCGCGCGGGCGTCGAATTGCAGGCTCATGAACAGGCGCTCACGCGCTTTACGCTGGTGGATCTGTTCGCGGCGCCCGAGCTGCGCCGGCGTACGATCGTTGCCGTGCTGATGTCCTTGAGCACGACATTGGGATGGTGGGGCATCTCGACCTGGGTGCCGCCCTACATCGGCTCGGTGGCCGCCCACTCGGGCCTGAGCGCGCCGACGTGGGCGAGCCTCGCGGGCCTTGCCTACAACATCGGCGCGATCGCCGGCTATATTGGCCTGGGTTTTCTCGCCGACGCCTTTGGGCGCAAGCGCGTCACCATGCTGTTCTTCGCAATGGCCTTCGTGCTTACGCCGGTGCTGTTTCTCTGGACGCACAACGCGGTACTGCTGCTGGCCGTGGCGTGCGTGACAGGCTTCTTCAGCCTCGGGCAGTACACGTGGATGCCTACGTGGCTGCCTGAGCTTTATCCCACCCGCATCCGCGGCACGGCGATCGCCTTCTGTTTCAACGTGCCGCGCCTGCTTGCCTGGAGCGGCCCGCTCCTCGCCGGTACCTTGATCACGCGCTTTGGCGGCTATGGCGACGCCGCGGTGACCGTTGGTTTCATCTATCTCGTCGGCCTCGTGCTGGCGCCATTCCTGCCTGAAACGCAGGGCAAACCCTTGCCGGAGAGTACTTAAGCCATGAACTTCATTTTCACCCCGCACGTGCCGGCACCCGGTGGCCATTATTCACAGGCGGTGCAGGCGGGCGGCTTCACGTTCGTGTCCGGCATGCTGCCGGGCCCGGGCGTCGCGACCGACGGCGCGGACAACTTCGAGCGCCAGGTGCTTGCCACGCTGCAGCATTGCGAGCGCGTGCTGGCCGAGGCGGGCTGCAAGGCAACCGACGTCGTGCAATGTGTTGCGTATATCGTCGGCATCGACAACTGGGTGCCGTTCAATCGGATCTATGCGGCGCACTTCGGCGAGCATCGGCCGGCTCGCGCTGTCGTGCCGGTGCCCGAACTGCATCATGGGTTTCTGGTCGAGTTGCAGATGGTCGCTTACACGGAGCGCTAGTCTCTTCTGACCTTGCAAGCGGACCGGGGGCACGAACTTCCGGAACCGTCACTTCTCCGGCCTATGCGCCGCGATCCACCAGTCGCGGCGCAGCACGTCGCGCAGGAACTTGCCGCGTGCGCTTCTGGGCAGGGTGTCGACAATAAAAAACTGTTTGGGCAGTTTTTCGCGCGCCAGGTGCTGCCGGCAATGCGCGAGGAGTTGTCGAGCATCGAGCTTGCTGCCCGGGCGCGGCACGACGAAACACACCGGCTCCTGACCATAGATCGGGTCGGGCACGCCTACCGCCGCTGCATCCTGCACCTGCGGATGCACGAGCAGGACGTCCTCGATCTCCTGCGGCACGATCTTCACGCCGCCACGGATGATGAGGTCGTCCATGCGGCCGGAGATTCGCACGAATCCCTCCGTGTCCCGCGCGGCGATGTCGCGTGAATAGAACGGCGCGCCGCGAATAGGATCGATGCCGCCATCGCGGCGCATGAGCCCGAGCGCAAGCTTCGGACCGCTCACGACCACCTGGCCCGCTTCGTCCGGCCCGCAACTTTCGCCGTCCGCATCGACGATATCGAAACCGATATGCGCGGCGGGATAACCGATCGTGCCGAACTTGCGGCGATACACGCGGTTGCCGCACATCCAGCCCGCCTCGGACGACCCGTAGAGGTTGATCACATGAACGCCGTAACGCGCTTCGAAGCGGGCCCATTGCGGCGTCGAGAGCGGCGCGGTGCTGCATGTCATGGCGCGCAACGAGGCGAGGGCTGCCGTGTCCACGTCGAGCGGCCCTTCCAGCAGCATGTTCAGCACGGTAGGAACACCCGCGCAGACAGTGATGCGATGCCGCGCGACCCATTCGGCGAAGCGGCTGCGCGAGAAGCGCCGGGCAATGCACAGCGTGGAGCCTGTTTGCAGGAAAGGCGCGAGGCTCAGGATCTGCGCGGAGTACCAGTCGAACGAACGGTATTCGAGCATCCGGTCGTCGGGGCCGAAGCCCAGCAGGTCGATGCTGTCGAGTCCGTTGAGCCAGTAGCATGCGTGGTCGTAGACCACGACCTTCGGCATGCCGGTGGTGCCGGACGTGCAGCACATCGACGCCACGTCGCTGCTCGAACCGGTGTCCGGAAGCGGTGTCCGGTCGGCATCGGCTGCGAAGCGGATCGCGTCGTTCAGCGGTTCTGCGCCGCTCGCGGGCCACGCGCCGACGCGCACGAGCGGCGCGTTCGTGGCGGGAACAAGGTTTGCGTCGGCTTGCGTGGACAACAGGATCAGCGACGGATCGATCGCCTCGAAGATGTGGCTTGCCGCGACCGCCCCGACAAACGCGATATCGAGCGGACACACCACGGCGCCAATGCGCCAGACCGCCAGCCAGAGCAACAGCTTTTCCGGCCCTTCGCTGCCCACCAGCATGATGCGCGAGCCGGCGCGAGCGCCGTGTCGCAGCAGTTGCCTGGCGACGGAATCGACCACCGCGGCAAGTTCGCCAAAGCTGATCGTGGCATCGCGGTCGACATCGATGATGGCGGCTTTGTGCGGCGCGGCGCGACGATAGCCGTCGAGCAACGCACCAATGGTTCGGTAAGCCGGATCGGCTATCGCTCGACGGGTGTCAGGCATGTACTGGCGTGGGGGTCGGCGGCCGGCAGGGGCGGCATGTGAGGCGCGGCGACGCTGCCGAGGCCCGCGCTGTCGCTCAGGTTGGCGAGCGCCCATTCGCGGAAGGCTTCCACTTTCTTGAGCTTTGCCTTGTCGTTCGGCGAGGTCACGTAGTAGGCGGAATTCGACGGGACCCGCAGCGTGAACGGCTGGACCAGACGTCCGCTCGCGAGATCGGCGTCGATGAGCGGCGTGCGGCCGATCGCGAGACCCACGCCGTCGACCGCCGCGGCAAGCGAGGTCAGTTGCAGATGAAAGACGGCTTCACCGGCGAACTGCACCGGCTCCAGACCGGCCGCTTCGAGCCACGCGGGCCAGTCGTCCTGGAACATCGAATAGAAGTACGTACGGATTTGCCGGAAGCGCGCGAGCCCCTCGGCCGCCGAGCTGAACTCGCCGGCCTCGCGCAGCACCGAAGGCGCGCATACGGGGAAAAATTCCTCGCCGTGCAGGCGATCTGTCCGCACGGACGCCCAGCGCCCGGAGCCGTAGCGAATGGAGACGTCGGAGCTATTGCGTTCGAACTCGTCGAAGGTCGAACTCGTGGCGAGATGCACGGTGATCTCGGGGTGCGCGCGCTGGAAGGCAGGAAGCTGCGGAATGAGGCACTTCACCGCGTAGGTCGGCAGGCACGTCACCGTTAATACCGTGCTCGGCTTTTTCTTGCGCGCGTGGGCCGTGGCGATCGACAGCAGATTGATCGCTTCGTGGACCGAATTCAGGTATTCGCGGGCCGCGGGCGTGAGGGCCAACGCATTGCGCCGACGCACGAACAGCTTGATTTCGAGCCGTTCCTCGAGCGTCTTGATCTGGTGGCTGATAGCAGTTTGAGTCAGTTCGAGCTCTTGTGCCGCGCGCGTGAAGCTGAGGTGTCGCGACGCAGCCTCGAAAGCGAGCAGGCTCTGCAAGGAGGGAATGTACGGTCTCATGCGGCGTCCGGGCGAGGCAGGGCAGGGGCATCAAAAAATCGATTGTAGTCGCTTTTTTTGTGCTCCCTGCGTGGTTGGACCGGCTTCATGCAAACGAACAGTGACAGCCGGCGCGAAGGCGCAGCCGTATGATCGGGTGTAAAAGGCCGCCAAGAAAATGAAACTTTCTCATACAGGACATGAAAAAACGTAGTTTGCGCGCGCGTATGGCGCTCGGGCATGCTTCGCACCTCTTGCTCTTCCCGGCCGACGCGGCGGCTCGCGGCCCGAGAGCGCGGGTCGAGATGCGCGGTCGCCGTATGCCGGCGCGGAAAGAATGATACGACGTGTGGCGGCGGAGGGGCAGGCAGGCTGGTATGAGGCGCCGATTCCGGCACGAGCCGGCCCGGCCGCCATGGCCCCGGCGCGACATGGCCACTGCTCCCGTGGAGAATGAACTTGGATAGCGACGTGTCGGACAACCCCTTTCTTAAGACCCTCGGGATCACGCGCACCGCGTGGCGCGAAGGCTATGCGGAATTCCAGGTGCCGGTGCAGCCCGCCTTGCTCAACCGCCAGCAGATGCTGCAGGGCGGCGTGATCGCAACCCTGCTCGATGCCGCCTGCGGTTATTGCGGCCTGTATAGCTCCGATCCGGAGCGCCCCGTTCACGGGCTCACGTTATCCCTGACGCTCAATTTTCTCGACAAGGGTTTGGGCGATCGCGTGATCGCCAAGGGCTTTCTGGAGCGCAAGGGAAAGACCGTTTTCTTTGCGCGCGGCGAGGCGTGGCTCGACGACAGAGTCCTGATCGCGACCGCGCAAGGCACCTTCAGGTACACACGCCCGAAAACCTGAAACGGCGCCCGAAAGGCGAGCGCCGGCATGAAAGAAACTCATTCCACGCATGCAAGACGGTCGTTTGCGAACGGCTGGACGCTGCGTCAATGTTGGATATTCGATGCATGGCCACGGGCGGACGGCGTATCCGAACCGGTTCCCGCGTGAAGCCAATGCCAACCAGGAGACTGCAACGTGACAAATACTTTGCCTGCCCACTCACTCGATTTGCGCGCATGGCTCGAGGAAGTACGCGCTTTCGGTGAACTGAAGGAGGTGCCGGGCGCGCACTGGAATCTCGAACTCGGCGCGATCAGCGAGCTGAACGTCAAGAGAGCAAATGCGCCCGCATTGCTATTCGACGAGATCCCCGATTATCCCAAGGGTTTTCGTGTCTTGACGTGCAGCACCGCGAGTCCCGCGCGCTTGTCGTCGATCCTGCGCCTCGGTGCGCAGGAAAGTCATCGGGAGCTGGTGCAGACGCTGCGCGGCAAGCCTAAACAATGGCAGTCGCAGGCCGCGGAGTACGATCCCGTGACGGTCGAGACCGGGCCGGTGCTGGAGAACATCCAGTCGGGCAGCGACGTCGACCTGTTCTCGTTCCCCTCGCCGCTCTGGCATGAAAAGGACGGCGGCCGCTATATCGGCACCGGCTGCATGGTCGTCACGAAGGATCTCGATTCCGACTGGGTCAACGTCGGCACCTATCGCATGATGATCCACGACAAGACGCACGTCGGACTCGACATGATTCCGGGCAAGCATGGTGCGATTCAGTACGACAAGCACATGAAGGCGGGCAAGCCGTTTCCGGTGGCGATCGTGATCGGCTGCGATCCGCTCGGCTATCTCATCTCCGGCATCGAAGTGCCGTTCGGCATGTGCGAGCTGAATTACATCGGCGCGATCCTGAAGCAGCCGGTCTCGGTGGTGCGCGGGCAGTTGACCGGCCTGCCGTTTCCGAGTGCCTCGGAGATCGTGCTGGAAGGCTGGGCGCATCCGGGCGACGAGCGCATCGAAGGCCCGTTCGGCGAGTTCCACGGCTACTACCCGGGCAAGGCCGAAACGGCGCCTGTGGTGACGATCGAGCGCATCTACTACCGCAATCAGCCGATCATCATGGGCAGCCCGCCTGCCAAGCCGCCTAACGACTATTCGTATTCGAAGGCCGTGATGCGCTCCGCGTTGCTGGTGGACGCGTTGCAGGCCGCGGGCGTGCCCGACGTGGAAGGCGTGTGGGCGCACGAGATCGGCGGCGCGCGGATGTTCAACGTCGTGTCGATCAGGCAGCGTTACGCAGGACACGCGCGCCAGGCGGGACACATTCTCAGTCAATGCGGCGTGGGCGCTTACATGTCGCGCTATTCGGTCGTGGTGGACGAGGACATCGATCCGTCGAACCTGCAGGAAGTGATGTGGGCCGTCGCCACGCGCACCGACCCCGATCTCGACATCGACATCATCAAGCGCGGGATGGGGTCGAAGAACGATCCCATGTCGATTGCGAATCCGTACAAGGCGCCGTTCGCTTCGAAGGCGATCATCGATGCCTGCCGGCCCTACGATTTCATCCGCGAGTTTCCCGAGGTGGCGGAAGCCAGCAAGGAATTGCAGGAGAAGGTACGCGGCAAATGGCGCCACGTCCTGGGGTAGTGCGACGAAGAAACGCCCGATATGAAACCGGGCCTGCGCGGCATGCGCGAGCCATTGCGCCGCCACGCCTGCATCAAGAAAAGAAGGGGAAAACCGTATGGAACTGATTGGAGAACAAATCCTGGCGTTGCCGCGTGAGCGTGTCTGGGCGGCGTTGAACGATCCCGACGTGCTGCGCGCTTCGGTACCCGGATGCGAATCGTTCGAACGGGTCGAAGACAATCATTACAAAGTGGTGATGGCCGCATCGGTCGGGCCGATCAAGGCGCGCTTCAACGGCAAGATGACGCTCACGGACCTTCAGGCACCCGAATCATATTCGCTGACCTTCGAAGGCTCGGGCGGCGCGGCCGGCTTCGGCAAGGGCGGAGCGCATGTGGACCTGACGACCGAAGGCGAGGGCACGCGGCTTTCATACCGTGCGCACGCGCAGGTCGGCGGCCGCCTCGCGCAGGTGGGGGCCCGCCTTATCGACGGGGTGGCGAAGAAGATGGCTGAAGATTTCTTCGGTCGTTTCACCGCGGCCGTGACCGGTCCGCAGACGGCGGAAGCCATGCAGACGCCTGCGGCCCAGCAGGCGCCGCACACGCCGCCAGCGCCCCAGCCGCAGGCCGGCGGGCAAAACCCCAAGCGCTCATGGTGGTGGACGGCGGGGCTTGTCGTGGTGATCGTAGCCATCGTGACAGTGTTTCGTATGCATTCCTGATCGAGCGGCCGCGTTGCGCCGTGGATAAGTTGCGGGGGAGAAAACAGATGCAGGAAAGCAATGCGTGGCCGGTGCAGACCGGCCAGAACACAGCCGCGCCGGGCGACGGCACAGTCGAGCATGCAACACATGCCAACGCTATCGCCGCGGCCGCGTTGATTCGCAGGATCGAGAGCGTGCCGTTTTCCCGGTGGCATACGAAAGCGCGCCTGATCATAGGCAGCGCGACTTTCCTCGATGGCTTCGACGCGTTGTCGCTCGCCTTCGTGCTGCCGGTGTTGATCGGCATGTGGCACATCCGGCCATTGCAGATCGGCTTCCTGATCGGCGCGAGCTATGTCGGGCAACTCATCGGCGCGCTGTTCTTCGGCTGGCTCGCCGAGCGCCGCGGGCGTATCAAGAGCGCCGCGATCGCCATTACGATCATGTCCGTGATGAGCCTTGGCTGCGCACTCTGCGGCAACTTCTCCGCGCTGCTCGCATGCCGCTTCGTCCAGGGCGTCGGCGTGGGTGGCGAGATGCCGGTGGCGGCCACCTATATCAGCGAGCTGTCGAACGCGCATGGACGCGGCAAGTACTTCCTGCTCTACGAAATGATTTTCCCGGTCGGATTGATGGCGACCGGCCAACTCGGCGCGTGGCTCGTGCCGGCGGTCGGCTGGAAGATCATGTTCTGGATCGGCGCGGTTCCCGGTCTGATGGTGGCGCTGCTGGTGATGCGCCTGCCCGAATCGCCGCGCTGGCTGATCGGCAAGGGGCGTTTTGACGAAGCCGAGGCAGTCGTGCGTCAGATGGAAGCGAGCACCGCGCGGCGCATCCCGCCCAGTGTGCACCTCGGAGACCGCAACTTGAGCTCGGCGGTGACCGCGCGCCGGGGCTGGAGGGAGGTCCTGTCGCCGCTCTATCGCAGCCGCACGCTGATTGTGTGGATATTGTGGGCGAGCGCATTCTTCATCGCTAACAGCCTGAACAACTGGCTGCCGACACTCTATCGCACCGTTTATCACCTGCCGTTGCAATCGGCGTTGCGAGCCGCGTCGCTGACCAACATCGCGCAGGTCGCGCTGCTGCTCGTCTGCGCTTTTTGCATCGACCGGGTGGGGCGCCGGAACTGGACCGTTGCGGCGTTTTGCCTGGGCTGTGTCATGCTGACCGGCCTAAGCCTGTCCGGCGCTCATAACGTGTGGAGCGTGCTGGTACTCGGCACCGCCAGCTACGGGTTGATCGGTTCCATCGCGGCAGTGCTCTACCTGTACACCCCCGAGGTCTATCCGACCCGCATGCGTGCAACCAGCACGGGCCTCGCTACTTCGTGGCTGCGGCTGGCATCGGCGGTGGGTCCCTCCCTGGTGGGACTGCTGGTCCGCGAGGTGAGCACGGCTTCCGTATTCCTGATGTTCGCGGGAGTGGCCTTGGTGGGTGGGCTCGCGGCAACGCGAATGATCGAGACGCGCGAACGCAGTCTCGAGGAAATCGCGCCTTGACGGATGGCACTTCGCACTGAAACGACATCTGCTGCGCGCTTTTCTTTATCGCAAACACCTCGCGGCCCGGTTCGCCGCATGGCGCGAATTTACCAATGTCACCCAAACTTCGTCGAATGCTTTCCGAGCTTCAGTGCCTCATCCATCAGCACCGACGAAGTCCCGCACGTTGACAGTGCCTTGTCACGTCACTTTAGCCCTTAGCGGCAGGCGACGCGCCTTACCAATTCGGAATGGTTCACTCTCGTTACTCATTGTCTGCGCCATGTTGCGCGGCTGTGCCAGACAACACGCGCGAACGAATCACCTTCACCCGTTGCTGCATGATTTCGCGCGCCTTGACGCTCTCTCGCGCTTCGATCGCATTCAGCACCGACTTGTGGGAGCGGATCACGCGCGCGGCGATCGCGTGCGTGGTGTTCGGCGCGAGCAGCGGCTGCAATACAAAACGCAGCGCCCGGAATTGCGCGAGCAGAACGCGGTTGTGCGACGACTCGACGATCGCTTCATGAAAGCGCAGCGAAGCATCCGTGAACGCGAGCGGATCGTCACGCAGCTTGTCGAGTTCGGACAGGATCCCGCTCAGCTTCTTGAGGTCTTCTTCGGTGGCGTTTTGTGCGGCCAGTTCTGCTGACGTGACTTCGATCGCCATCTGCGCGTCGAAGATTTCCTCGCCGGTGACGCCGATCAGATGCAATTGAATCGCCAGCGCGTCCGCGAAGCGTTCTGGATTGCCTTGCGCAATCCATGCGCCGCCTTTCGCGCCCATGCGGATCTCCACGATGCCGACTGCTTCAAGCGTGCGCAAGGCATCGCGAGCGGCCATGCGGCTCACGTTGAATTGCGCGGACAGCGACGTTTCGCTGCCGAGGAAATCCCCCGTCTTGATCTGGCCGGAAAAGACGGCTGCGCGCACCTGCGAAACAATGCGCCAGGATAAGGTTTCCGTCTGCACCGGTTCCCACAGCGGCGTAGTTTCGACAGTACCTTTTTTCAATTCGGATCTCCGGACCTGAGCGTGGCGAGCTGTTGAATCGGGGTGCAGGCACGCAGGCGTGGTGCGACCCCGAAAGACTGATCGCGATGTTAGCATAGCCGACGAATAATCATACGGTTATACAGTTAGCAGATATTCTCGCGCATTCCGGGGTCACAAATCGAGCACCAGACACTCGCTTCTGCTGCCCGAGCAGCAGATCATCATCGATCGGTTCGCCTCCTGTTCACCCTTTGTCAGCACCATGTCGCGATGGTCCGGCACACCTTCGAGCACACGTGTTTCGCACGTGCCGCACACGCCTTGTGAGCAGGAGTAGCTGACCTCGATCCCTTCGTCGATCAATGCATCGAGAATCGTCTTGCCCGCACTGACTCGAATCACGCGGCCTAAGCGCGCGAGTTGCACGTTAAAGCCGCCGGACGTTGCCGGGGCCTCGCCGGCGGCAAAGTACTCGACATGAAAACGTGCGCCGCCGCCACAGTTCGCTGCGGTTGCTTCGAACGCATTCAACATGGCCGTCGGGCCGCAGCAATAGAAATGCGTACGGTCGTCGTGCCGCGGCAATACCGTGGCGAATTCGAGCCGCTTTCCATCCGGTTCGCCATCGTGATGAAACTGTACGCGCGATCCGTATTGGCGCAACGCATCGACGAATGCCGTGGTTTCGCGGGTGCGCGTGCAATAGTGCAGTTCCCACGACCGTCCTAGTGCCTCCAGGCGCTGAATCATGCCCATGAGCGGCGTGATGCCGATTCCTCCCGCGATAAGCACCGTATGCGTGGCGTCCTCGACCAGCGGGAAGTTGTTGGCTGGCGCGCCGATCGTCAGCACGGCGCCGACGCGCAGCGTCTCGTGCACCCAGGACGAGCCACCGCGGCTCGACGGATCGCGATTCACGCCGATCACGTAGCGGTGCGTGTCCTGCGGGGAATTGCAAAGCGAATAGCTGCGAATCAGCCCGTTGGGCAAGTGTAGATCGATGTGCGCGCCGGCTGTGAAGCCGGGCAGCGGCGAACCATCAGCCGCATGAAACTCATATGTGTTGATAGTGGGCGCCTCGTATCTGATCGCGCGAAGGTGCACCTGTAGCGTATCCATAGCCTTCTTCATGTTGACTCGTCCGGAGTTGTCTCGTCGCGCAGACGCAAATTCTGTTGCGCATATCTTGATGTGTAATATATATTATCGAAACAGCGTCGGCAAGCACAGGACGGAAGCTGGTCGAGCACGTCGATGGCTTCATAATGTCTAATGTGTATTATCATTAGATCGATTCTGGAGGCGGCGGGAATGACAGCCGGCCGAGGCAGCCGAAGCATTCGCGTGTGCGACGCATCGGCCGAGCGATAACAATGGAGACTTGAAGAATGCTGTCCCAAGCAAAGAACGAACTCTTGACGAAGGTCGGGCCGGGAGAGCCGATGGGCGACCTGTTGCGGCGATACTGGATGCCGATTGCCGGCGTGAGCGAGTTCGACGAAGTGGCCGTCAAGCCCGTGCGCCTGCTCGGCGAAGATCTCGTGCTGTACAAAGACCTGAGCGGCAATTTCGGCCTGATCGACCGCCAGTGTCCGCACCGCCGCGCCGATCTCGCGTATGGCTTCGTCGAAAAATGCGGACTGCGCTGCAATTACCACGGCTGGCTCTACGACCAGGGCGGCAAGTGCACGGAGCAGCCGTATGAAGACATGGCCAATCCGCAATTGAAGCTGAAAGAGCGGGTGAAGATCAAGGCATATCCGGTCGAGGAGAAGGCGGGTCTTCTGTGGGCGTACCTTGGGCCGCAACCCGCGCCGCTCGTGCCGAACTGGGAGCCGTTCTCCTGGAAGAACGGTTTCGTTCAAATCGTGATTTCCGAAGTGCCGTGCAACTGGCTGCAATGCCAGGAAAACTCGATCGATCCGATCCACTTCGAATGGATGCACAACAACTGGACCGCGCGCCTGAATGGTCAGACGGGCCCGTACTCGCCCGCTCACAAACAGCTCGATTTCGACGAATTCGACTACGGGTTCATCTACAAGCGCCTGCGCGGCGACGCGGACGAAAACGATCCGCTCTGGTCGATCGGCCGTGTGTGCCTGTGGCCGAACGCATTCTTTCTCGGCGAGCATTTCGAGTGGCGCGTGCCGGTCGACGACTCGCGCACGCTGAGCGTGACTTGGGCTTTCGCCCGCGTGCCCAAAGAAAGCGAGCCCTATGAGCAGAAGAGTGTGCCGACGTGGCACGGCCCGGTGACCGATCCGCAGACCGGCCGCTGGATTACGAGTCACGTGATGAACCAGGATTTCGTCGCGTGGGCGGGGCAGGGTGTGGTTGCCGATCGCACGAAAGAGAACCTGGGTAGCTGCGATCGCGGCATCGTCATGCTACGCCGGCGCTTCTTCGAGGAACTCGAAGTGATTGCGAACGGCGGCGAGCCTAAGGGCATCATCCGCGATCCGAAGCTCAATGAATGTGTGGAGTTGCCGATTGCCGCACGCGCCACGTTCGTCGAAGGCATGACCCGCGCGGAGATCGCGAATCATCCGTTGTGGAAGCATCATCTGCAGGATTTCCGCTTTCAGGCGGGTCAGCCGGAGCACGTCCGGCAAGCTTTTCTCGACGCGATGGGCATGGAGCCGTGACGTCCGCGCTACAGTAACGGTGCGAAAACAGCACACGGCGGCGCCTCGCGCCGACCGGACATCAGAGTATCGGAGAAGCAGATGCATACCAGAAGTTACGACATTCAACTCGGCTTGTTCATCAATGGCGAGTGGCGCACCGGGGGGCGCGATACCCAGCCGGTGATCAATCCCGCCGACGAAACGGTGCTCGCGCACTTGCCGCTTGCCACGCAATCCGACCTCGACGACGCGCTCGCCGCAGCCGCGGCCGGGTTTGCGACGTGGTCGCGCATGAGCACGGTCGAGCGAGCCGTCATCATCGATAAAGCCGCCGCGCTGATGCACGAACGCGCCGACGAAATCGGCACGCTGATGAGTTTCGAACACGGCAAGATGCTGGCCGACGGCCTGCAGGAGGCGCACAGCTCAGCCGATATCGTCAAATGGTTCGCGGAAGAGGGGCGTCGTGCTTATGGGCGCGTGGTGCCCGGCCCGCTGCCGAATTCGCGCCAGCTCGTGCTGAAAGTGCCGGTCGGACCGGTGGCGGCGTTCACGCCGTGGAATTTTCCCGTGCGGATTCCCGCGCGCACTGTGGCGGCCGCGCTTGCGGCAGGTTGCTCGGTGATTCTGAAGGCTGCCGAAGAAACGCCCGGGTCCACCACGGCGATGGTGCGCTGCTTCCAGGATGCGGGTTTGCCGCCTGGCGTGCTGAATCTGGTGTTCGGCGTGCCGGCAAAAGTATCGGAATATCTGATCGCGTCGGATGTCATCAAGGCGGTGGCATTCACCGGGTCGATTCCGGTCGGCAAGCATCTCGCGGGCCTCGCCGCAACGCACGGCCTCAAGAAACTGGTGATGGAACTGGGTGGGCATGCGCCGATGATCGTCTGCGACGACGTCGACGTGACGCGCATTGCCACGATGACCGCCAGCGCGAAATTTCGCCAGGCGGGGCAAGCCTGCATTTCGCCCACGCGCTTCTATATTCAGGAGGGCGTGTACGGCGCGTTTATCGACAAGTTCGTCGAAGTCGCCGCAAAGCTGAAGGTCGGCTCGGCCTTCGAGCCCGACACGCAGGCGAGCCCGGTTGCCAACGCACGCCGGCTCGCCGCGGCAGACGAGTTCGTCAAGGACGCCGTGGCGCACGGCGCGCGCTTGCTGCTCGGCGGCCAGCGCCTGAATCGCCCAGGTTTCTTCTACGCGCCTACCGTGCTGGCCGACGTGCCAGAACAGGCGCGGATCATGAACGAAGAACCGTTCGGCCCCGTGGTCCCCTTCAGTTCGTTCAGCACCGTCGAAGAAGTGCTGGAGCGTGCCAATCGCCTGAAATATGGACTGGCGGCCTATGCGTTCACCGGTTCGGATCGGCGCGCGTTGCAACTGTCGAACGGGCTCGAGGCCGGCATGATCGGCATCAATAGCATGCTGGTCTCCGGGCCGGAAGTACCGTTCGGCGGCGTCAAGGAGAGCGGCATCGGCTCCGAAAACGGCACTGAGGGTTTGCAGGCGTACCTGGTCACGAAGTTCGTTCAGCAAGCCGTGTCCTGAGCGCGTTGCGCAAGCGGTGATTGAAATCTCGATCGCCGCTGGCCAATCTCAAATAAGTTATATATATTATAGTTAGCACGATTTCCCTGAAGCGGCGAGCGCTTTGAGCGCCGTTCGAAGCCTGCTCGCGGATTAGCCAATAAGATTCGTACGACTAATGACAGATGACCGCATGCAGGCCGGTAAGCATGCTCAGACCTCGACAGTCTGGGAGTCCGTGCAAGTCGAGATCGGCATGGGCGCGAAGGGCGGCGCGTGGATTGCCGGTGCGAACCCGGAGCGCTTTGCCGATGCGCTGTCGATAGAGCTGAGCCTGATCGTCGCCTGATGCAGGAGCGAATCGAGATCGTTCGCACCAGCTTTATTCCGATGACGGCGACGGCAATCATCCAATTCGAGCCGGAATCGATCCGGGCCTGAACCTACAATACTTAACGGAGACACTCATGATCATCGATGCGCACGCGCACGTCACCGCGCCGGATTCGCTTTATGTCTGGAAGTCCGGTCTTGTTTCCCACCGCGGCGCGCATGGCCGTGGCACTGCGCAGATCAGCGACGATGAAATGCTTGCGGTGCTCAATGCGCCGACATTCGGTACCAAATCGCACGTGCAGCAGTTGCGTGATATCGGTACGGATCTGCAGCTGATCTCGCCGCGTCCGTACCAGATGATGCATAGCGAAAAGCCCGCGAAGATCGTTCACTGGTTCACTGAGGAAACCAACGACATGATCGCGCAACAGGCGCGGCTCATGCCGCAGACGTTTCGCGGCATCGGCGGCTTGCCGCAGGCGTGGGGCTCGCCGATCAGCGGATGTCTGCCGGAACTGGAGCGCTGCATCAAGGAACTCGGTCTCGTCGGCGTGCTGCTGAATACCGACCCGAGCGAGGGGCTCGCGACCAACGAAGTGCCCGACCTCGGCAGCGAATACTGGTATCCGCTATATGAGAAGCTCGTCGAACTCGATGTACCCGCGTATTTGCATTCGGCGGGATGCCGTTCCGAGCGGCACAACTACTCGCTGCACTTCATCAACGAAGAAACGATTGCGGTGATGGCGCTCGCCCGTTCGCGCGTGTTCAAGGATTTCCCGCAGTTGAAGATCGTCGTCTCGCACGGCGGCGGCGCGGTGCCGTATCAGTTCGGCCGCTTCCAGGCGCCGTCGCTGCGGCCGGGACGCGCAAGCGAACCGTTTCTCGACAGCTTGCGCCGTCTCTACTACGACACGGTGTTGTATTCGGAAGAGGCGCTGCGTTTGCTCATCAAGACGGTCGGTGCGGATCGCTGCATCTTCGGTGCGGAGCGGCCGGGCGTCGGCACGGTGAAGGATCCGCAGACGGGGCGCTGGCTGGACGACATTCGTCCGGTTATCGAAAGTTTCGAATGGCTCAGCGGCGATGAGAAACGGATGATTTTCGAAGGCAACGCGCGCAAGGTGTTCCGTCTCGACCAGCCGGCTGGCACGGCCGCAACTCGTTGAAGCCATCGGCCATGAAAAATACGTTCAACGGGAGCGCGGCATGGCAACGATGATCGGCGCGATCGCCACGTCGCACGGCCCATTGCTGTCGATGCCGCCCGAGCTCTGGCATTTGCGGGCCGGCGCCGACCTGAAAAATCCGTCGCACTGGTTTCAGGGGCGTTCGTACGACTACCCGGCACTGCTCGAAGCACGCGCGCCGGGCTTTGCGGCTGCGGTCACCGAAGCGGTAAAGCAGGAACGTTATGCCGCGTGCCAGCGCGCACTCGATACGCTCGCCGAACGCTTCCACGCGATGAAGCCCGATCTCGTCCTTGTGCTCGGCAATGATCAGCGCGAGGTGTTCAAGGACGACCTGACCCCTGCGATGACGATATTCAGCGGTGCGCAGATCGAAAACCTGCCGCTGTCGGACGAACAGCGCCAACGTCTGCCGCCGGGCGTCGCGGAGGCCGAGGACGGTCATTGTCCGCCGCAAGGGGCGGTTTATGCCGGTGCGCCGGATCACGCGTTGAAGCTGGTGCAGTCGCTTGTCGATGACGGTTTCGATATGGCCGTTTCGAATCGGCTGCCCGGGGGCGAGGACCGTCAGCACGGCATTCCGCACGCGTTCGGCTTCGTCTATCGCCGCGTAATGCGCGACGCGCCACCACCTTCGGTACCCGTGTTTCTGAACGTCGGCGTGGCGCCGAATCAACCTCGCGTGGCGCGCTGCCTAGCACTCGGTCACGCGCTTGGCGCGGCGATCCGGCGCTTGCCGGCCGAGCTTCGCGTCGTGGTGGTCGCCTCTGGCGGCATGAGTCACTTCGTGGTCGACGAGGCACTCGATCGTCGCGTGCTCGCTGCGCTCGCCGAACGCGACGAAGCCACGCTACGCGATATTCCGGAGCCGTATTTCAACGGCAATACGTCGGAAATCAAGAGCTGGCTGCCGCTCGTCGGTCTGGCCGGGAGTGCGTCGCTGAAGATGACGCTGATCGACTACATCGCATGTTATCGCTCGGAAGCCGGAACGGGCTCGGGGATGGCGTTTGCCTGCTGGGAGTGAGCGGCAATAGCGGCAATAGCGAATATGAGGAACGGAGCAGACACACATGAAAAAAGCAGATGACTACACCCGCCGCCTGCAGCGGCTCGACTGTTGCGCCGTATCGGATGCGCTCGACAAGCTCGGTCTTGCCGGCACGGTCACCGGCTTGCCGCAACGTTCGACCTCGCGCCGGATTGCCGGCAAGGTCGTGACCGTAAAGCTGGTGGACGCCGCGCAGGTGAAAACCACCGCTCACGCCGGTGCGCCGCGCCATCTCGGCACGACGGCGATCGAATCCGCAGGCGCTGGCGACGTGATCGTGGTCGAACAGCACACGGGGCTCGACGCCGGCAGTTGGGGCGGCATTCTCTCGCTCGGCGCGTCGTTGCGCGGCATCGAGGGCGTGATTGCCGACGGCCCGGTGCGCGATATCGATGAAGCGCGGCAATACGACTTTCCAGTTTTCGCGCGGGCATTGACGGCGTTCACCGCACGCAATCGCGTCGCCGAAGCCGGCACCAATGTGCCGATCACGGTTGCACAGGTTCACGTCAATCCGGGCGACTACGCGATCGCCGACAACAGCGCGGTGATCTTCATCGCCGCCGCGGACATCGAGCGCGTGCTGGCCACCGCCGAGCAGATTGCCGGCAAGGAAGCGGCGATGGCGAAAAGGCTGCTGAATGGTGCGCCCATTGCGCAGGTAATGGGCGCGGATTACGAATATATGCTGCAGGATAGGGGGTAACCATGAGCGACACGAACACGCAGCGCGCACAGCGCCTCGATACCGCGACACTGAGCGATGCGCTGGATCGCCTCGGCATCGTCGGTCAATGTACGGGAATCAAGCCGCGCGACGCGAGTTTCCGGCTGTGTGGCCGCGCGTTCACGATTCTTTATGGACCGCCGACAACGCCGCCGGGCACTGTCGGCGACTATATCGACGACGTTCCGGAAGGCAGCGTGATCGTGCTCGACAACGCGGGCCGCGAGGACTGCACGGTGTGGGGCGACATTCTCACGGAAATCGCGCATCGACGGAAAATCGGCGGCACCGTCATTGATGGTATCTGCCGCGATGTGAGCCTGTGCCTGTCGCTGGGTTACCCGCTCTTCAGCAAGGGACACTGGATGCGTACCGGTAAAGACCGTGTGCAAGTCGAAAGTACGCAGGTGCCGGTCAATATCGGCAACGCCCGTGTGTTGCCGGGCGACCTGCTGGTCGGCGACGCGGATGGCGTGATCGTGATTCCGCATGTCCACGAGGAGCGCGTGCTGGCCGCGGCCGAGGAGATTCATGCGGCGGAGCACGCGATTCGCGAGGCGGCGCGGCAAGGTATGCGGCTCGATGAAGCGCGCAGGCAACATCACTATCACGCGCTACAGAGCAAAGTGGTCGCCTGAGCCTCGTTGCTCAATCGTCCCAGCAGGATATCCATCAGGAGACACCATGTCGTACCCTTTCATCGATTCGCCGCTCGTCACCGCTTCGATCGAGCGGCCGGCCGCAGACGTGATCGAGGCCGCCCGCGCCTTTCCGTCCGCGACGCTGCTCGAGGCCGCCAATAAACTGGGCGCATTGCCGTCGGCGATCAAGCCGGTCAGTCCGGCATTCCGT
Source organism: Paraburkholderia sp. IW21 (assembly GCF_041321145.1). Lineage (NCBI taxonomy): Bacteria > Pseudomonadati > Pseudomonadota > Betaproteobacteria > Burkholderiales > Burkholderiaceae > Paraburkholderia > Paraburkholderia sp. IW21. Next base: position 782,865 of record NZ_JBGGWA010000001.1, read on the forward strand.
GTGTGCGGTCCAGCGGTTACCGTGCATTCGCCACCGGGCGACAATCTCTGGTTGCATCGCGCGCTGGTCGTCGCGCAGCCGGGTGACGTGCTGGTGGTGTACACGAGCGATCACTATGAAGCCGGCTACTGGGGTGAAGTGATGTCGACAGCGGCCAAGGAGCGCGGTGTCGCCGGTCTGGTTATCGATGGCTGCGTGCGCGATGCCGAGCTGCTCGCGCGCATCGGCTTCCCGGTGTTTTCGCGCGGCCTGTGCATTCGCGGCACGAGCAAGGATTTCGCGGCACGCGGCTGGATCAATCATCCGCTGCGTCTCGGCGACGTCGCCGTGCGGCCGGGCGACCTGGTGGCGGGCGATGCGGACGGCGTCGTGGTGATCGCGCAAGATTCGATTGGCGCGACGTTGCGTGCGGCGCGTGAACGCGAAGACAAGGAAGCGGAAATACTCGCGCGCATCGCGGCCGGCGAGTTGACGCTCGATATTTACGGATGGAATCGCTAAACCCGCGGTTCGGTATCGAAGAGACAGAGGAACAATCGCAATGAGCAATCAAACCGCAAGCGGGCATGAGCCTACGCTTTCCGAGCGCGCCGACGCGCTTGAACACGAGATGATCGCGGAGCTGGACCGGCGCGTGGTGAAATCGGTGATCTATACATCAGGCGATCGTGATCCGACGCAGGCCATTCCACCGCCGCCCGGCACTGGCCCCTTCATGATGGGCGATGACCCGCGTCTGCAGAAAATGCCGGCGAAGCCCACGTTGATCGATTTCTTCAAGTACCGTTTCGGGCCGGCCAATCATGTACTGCAAAGCGCGACGCACGCGCTGAAGGCTGGGCAAAACGAGAAGATCGTGCTGGCTTGCCTGTTGCACGACATCAGCGTGGCCGGCTTCATTCGTGGCGATCACGGCTATTGGGGCGCGCAAATGATTGCGCCATATGTGGACGAAGAGGTCAGCTGGGCCATCCAGTATCACCAGGCGCTGCGCTTTTTCGCGGATGAATCGGTGGGCTACGGGTATCCGGATGCGTATCTGCGCTATTTCGGCAAGGATTACGAGCCCGAACCGTATATCAAACGCGACTACGAGTACGCGCGCAATCACAAGTGGTACATGTCGAGCCGCTCGATCACGCTGCACGACATCTATTCGTTTGATCCGAACGCGGTAGTGAGTCTCGACGATTTCGTCGACATCATCGGACGCAATTTCCGGCAGCCGAAGGAAGGACTCGGTTTCGACGGCAGTCCGTCGGCGCATATCTGGCGCACGATGATCTGGCCGACCAAATTCCTGTAACTTCCCTTTGGTTGCGAGCGGTGCGCCGCTCATTCTCATTCCTCTATCGAAGTCAGCAAAGGTAATCCCATGACAACCGAATTGCGTCCCGTTGCTCCCGCCTACATCGGATCGTTGAAGCCGTATCAGGCAGGCAAACCCATCGAAGAAACGGCGCGCGAGTACGGGCTGCCGGAAGCCAGCATCATCAAGCTCGCCTCGAATGAAAATCCGCTCGGCATGCCACCGAAGGCACGCGCGGCAATCGACGCGACCATCAACAGCGGGGCGCGTTACCCCGATCCTAACGGCCATGCGCTGAAGGTGGCGTTGAGCCAGAAGTACAATGTCGAACGCAACTGGATCACACTCGGCAACGGCTCGAGCGACATTCTCGAACTCGTCGCGCGTGCATTCCTGCAGGCCGCGCAACCGGACAGCGATTGCAATGCCGTATCGTCGCAATACGCATTCATGGCGTGGCAGAACGCGGTCAAGGCGACAGGTGCGCGGATGGTCGCCGTGCCCGCTAAAAACTACGGCCACGATCTCGACGCGATGGCGCAAGCGGTCAATGCCGCGACGCGCGTGGTGTACCTCGCGAACCCGAACAACCCGACCGGCACGTTCTTCAGCGTCGACGAACTGACATCGTTTCTCGACCGCATCCCGGCTAATGTCGTCGTACTGCTTGACGAGGCCTATAACGAGTATCTCGAACCGAACCATCGCTACGACAGCACCGAACTTGTCCGGCGCTATCCGAATCTGGTCGTGTCGCGAACCTTCTCGAAGGCGTTCGGGCTTGCCGGTCTGCGGGTCGGGTTTGCAATCGCCACGCCTTACGTCACCGATCTTCTGAATCGTGTGCGGCAGACATTCAATGTCAATTCGCTGGCGCAGGCCGCCGCCATCGCCGCACTGAACGACGACAACTATCTGAACGAATCGTATCGTCTGAATCGTGAAGGGATCGAGCGGTTCTACGAGGTCTGCGACGCGCTGCGGCTCGAGTATGTGAAAAGCCAGGGCAACTTCGTGGTCATCAAGGTGGGTAATTCGGTCGAGCTGTTCGATGCGCTGCTCAAGCGCGGCATCATCGTGCGCAAGGTCGTGGACTACGGGCTGGCCGAGTGGCTGCGCGTCACAGTCGGATTGCCGCAAGAAAACGAAAGGTTCTTTACGGCGCTGCGTGAACTCGTGGTGGTCAATGCCTGAGATGCGTGAGATAGAAACTCACCTAAATTAAACTATATTATACTTTTGAGATAGAGCCCGGCCACGGAATGCCCGCAGCATCCGTGGCCACAAACAGGCAAATACAAGTCCTGTCGCTTGAAGTCATTCCCCGTTGGAGCGAGACAATCCATGTTTGAGTTTATTCTGCGGAGACTGTTTCAGAGCGTCCTTGCGCTCTGGGCGATGTCGCTGCTCGTGTTTGCCGGCGTCTACGTGGTGGGCGATCCGATTGCGCTGATGGTCCCCGACAGCGCGACACCCGAGATGCGCACACGCATCATCGCCTCGCTCGGACTGGATCAGCCGTCGTGGCTTCAGTACTGGCATTTCCTCACTCACTCGTTGCGCGGCGACTTCGGCACCTCGTTCCTGACCGGCGCACCGGTCGCGCAGATGATCGTCTCGCGAATGCCCGCTACGCTCGAACTGTCGGTCATCGCAATGCTGATGGCGATCGTCATCGGCATTCCGCTCGGCATGTATGCGGGACTGCGCCCTGAAAAACTCAGCTCGCGCATCATTACTGCGTCGTCGACGATCGGTTTCAGTCTGCCGACATTCTGGGTCGGCCTGATTCTGATTCTCGTCTGTTCGGTGATCCTCGGCTGGTTGCCTTCGGGAGGCCGTGGCACCACGACTTCATGGCTCGGCATGCAAGTGAGCTTTCTGACGTTGGACGGCTGGAAGCATCTGTTGTTGCCGGCGCTGAATCTCGCGTTGTTCAACATCGCGCTGATTATCCGGCTCGCGTATTCGTCGACGCGCGAAACGGCGCTGACCGACTACGTGAAGTTCGCGCGCGCCAAAGGGTTGAGTTCGCCCCGCATCGTTGGCGTGCATATCCTGAAGAACATCATGATTCCGCTCGTGACGGTGATCGGTATCAACCTGGGCGGCTTGATTGCGTTTTCGATTGTCACGGAAACCGTGTTCGCTTGGCCGGGCATGGGCAAACTGCTGATCGATTCGATCAACGCGCTCGATCGCCCGGTGGTGATTGCCTATCTGCTGACCGTCGCGGCGATTTACATGCTGATCAATCTGGTTGTCGACATTCTGTATTCGCTGCTCGATCCGCGCATCTCAGTGACAGCGGAGGGGAATTGACATGGGACCCAGTACAGGAACGACCGTGGCTGAACCTCGCGCCCAATCCGCTGTATCCGCCGCATCCACCGCGAAAGCGGCGAAGCGCCCCCATCGGTTTGCGCGCATGGGCGGTCAACTGAGCGCGCTATGGAGCGAATTCCGCCAGAGCAAACTCGCCCTCACGGGGCTCGTGCTATTTGTCGCGATTGCTGCGCTGGCCGTGTTCGCGCCGTGGATTGCGCCGCAGAATCCGTATGATCTTGCACAACTCGACCTCAGCGATTCGCAGCTTCCGCCGCTCGCGCATGCGTCGATGGGCACGCACATCTACTGGCTGGGCACTGACGACCAGGGGCGCGACATGCTATCCGCGATTCTCTACGGCATGCGTACAAGCTTGTACGTGAGCCTCGCCTGTACCGTGCTGGCCTTGGTCATTGGTGTCGCGCTGGGTCTGGTCGGCGCATTCTATGGCCGGAAGGTCGACGCGCTGATCATGCGCCTTGCCGACATCCAGCTTTCGTTTCCTTCGATTCTGATTGCGCTGGTGTTTATCGCGGCATTCGGCAAAGGCGTGGACAAGATCATCTATGCACTCGTGCTGGTTCAATGGGCCGTGTATGCGCGTACCGCGCGAGGTTCCGCGCTCGTCGAGTTGCGCAAGGAGTATGTGGAGGCGGCGCGCTGCCTGAAACTGAGCGACACGCGGATCATTTTTCGGCATGTGCTGCCCAATTGCATACCGCCGCTGCTGGTCGTCGCGACCGTGCAGATGGCGACCACGATTTCGCTTGAAGCAACGCTGTCGTTTCTGGGTCTTGGGCTGCCGATCACGGAGCCGTCGCTCGGTCTGCTGATTTCGAATGGCTACAACTACCTGCTGTCCGGTTCTTACTGGATCAGCGTTTTCCCCGGCGTCGCGCTGCTGTTGCTGATGCTGTGCCTGAACCTGATGGCGGATCGCCTGCGCGATGTGCTCAACCCGAGGTTGAAGAAATGACGCAACCCGCATTGCAGGTGGACAATCTGTGCACTCATTTCACGACGCCGCGTGGCATTGTGAAAGCAGTGAACGGTGTGAGTTTCAGCGTCGCGCGCGGCGAAATTCTTGGCGTGGTCGGCGAGTCCGGTTCCGGCAAATCGCAAACCGGCTATTCAATCATGGGTTTGATCGATCCGCCGGGCAACGTGGTGAGCGGCAGCATCAAGCTGGCGGGCGAAGAACTGGCCGCGTGCACGGAAGCGCAATGGCGCAAGATTCGCGGCAACCGGATCTCGATGATCTTCCAGGATCCGATGATGACGCTCAATCCCGTGCTGCGCATCGATACGCAAATGGTCGAGGCGGTACTCGCGCACCGGCCGATGAGCCGCCGTGCAGCGCTCGACGAAGCGCGCGCGGCGCTTGCGCAGGTCGGCATTCCGGCGCCGGACGAGCGTCTGAAGTGTTATCCGCATCAGTTCTCCGGCGGCATGCGTCAGCGCGTCGCGATTGCGATTGCATTGATCAACCGGCCCGAGGTGGTCATCGCCGACGAACCGACTACCGCGCTCGACGTCACCATTCAGGCACAGATTCTCGGCGAGATCCAGCAACTTTGCCGCAACTCGGGCACTGCGCTGATCTGGATCACGCACGACCTCTCGGTGGTCGCGGGGCTCGCGGATCGGGTATGCGTGATGTACGGCGGCCGGATCGCCGAATATGGCAGCGTCGACCAGGTGCTCGACACGCCGCGTCATCCGTACACCCGCGGGTTGATGAACTCGATTCCGAGTCGTAATCCAAAAGGCGTGATGCTGCGGCAGATTCCCGGTGCGCCGCCGTCGCCGCTCGCGTTAGGCGGCGGCTGCGCGTTCCGCACGCGCTGTTCGTCCGCGGTGCCCGAATGCGCGCACGAGATTGCCGAATCGATTGACCACGACGGCCACATGGTTCGCTGCATCCGGCCCGTCGTCGATGAACACGAGGAGATCGCATGACCCCGCTGCTCGAATTGCGTAACGTTACGAAGACGTTCGCGCCCAGACAGGATGCGACCGGGCGGTTCGTCCGCGCGGTCACCGGACGACAGCCACCGAAAGGCGTGCAGGCGGTCACGGATCTGAGCCTGAGTGTGAGCGCCGGCGAGGTGGTCGGCCTGGTCGGCGAATCCGGCTGCGGCAAATCGACAGTCGGCCGTCTGGCGGCGGGCGTCTACTGGCCGACGAGCGGCAAGCGCTACTGGCAGGAAACGGATATGGCGGCGCTCGGGCGGCGCGAGCGCAATCGCGCTGAACTGGATATCCAGATGATCTTCCAGGACCCATATGCATCGTTGAATCCGCGCATGCGTGCCGCGGATATCGTCGCGGAAGGGGCGCACGTGCACGGTTTTATCCGCAAGGCGGATACCCGCGATTTTGTCGGTGCGCTGTTTGAACGCGTGGGTCTCGACCCGGATTCGATGGACCGTTTCGCCCATCAGTTCTCGGGCGGTCAGCGTGCGCGTATCGGTATTGCGCGAGCGCTTTCGGTGAATCCGAAGTTTCTGGTTTGCGATGAGTCGGTGGCGGCGCTCGACGTGTCGATCCAGGCTCAGGTGCTGAACCTGTTTATCAAGCTGCGCGAAGAGCTCGGTTTGACGTATCTGTTCATCAGCCACGATCTGGGCGTGGTACGCCATATCGCGGATCGCATTGTCGTCATGTATCTCGGCAAGATCGTCGAATCGGGACCCACCGAGCAGGTCTATCTGAATTCACAGCATCCGTACACACAGGCATTGCTGGCGGAAGTGCCGTCGCTCGACAAGCGCAAGAAGACCTTCTACGCAATCAAGGGCGAGATTCCGTCGCCGATGAATCCGCCTTCGGGCTGCCATTTTCATCCGCGCTGCCCACGCGCGTTGCCCCTTTGCAAGGAGACGGTGCCTGAATTGCGGGCCGCTGGCGATGGGCAATTCGCAGCGTGCCATCTGATCGACTGAATCTGATCGGCGTACTCGAAATCTGGTCCGGTGTGAACCGCATGGCAGCAATGCCGGCGGGCTCACACCGGGCCATTTTCATGGGCGCCGTGACAATGCGTCGATGAAATCGCATCGAGCGTGAGCCGAGGCACAAAAAAGCCGGCTTGCGCCGGCATAAAATTGTGCCGCTCGACTCTCGCAATCGAGCGGCACGTCTCGCGATCAATCGATTAGAACTTGTGGCGTATGCCGATGCCTGCGACGACCTGCTTGTTGGTGCTCGAAGTCGGCAGCGTCAGAATAACCGCATGCGCACCGTCACCGCTTGCCTGTTGATAGTTCACTTGAGCATACAGGTCGGTGCGTTTCGACAGGAAGTAGTCGAGCCCGAGTGACGTCTGGCCCCAGTGCGAATTCTCGAGCTTCGACCACGCGTATCCGGCGCCACCGACCAGTGCCGGTGTGAAGTGGTACAGCAAGCTGCCTTCGACGGTGGAGAGTGTCGACGCATTGCCCATATGCAGAATTCGCGTGCCGGTGTAGTTCGCCATGATGCCGAACTTGCCGATCGAATAGCTGCCGCCAAGACCCCATGTCTTCATGCTGTCCGCCACGATCGGGCCCGTCAGTGGCTGGCCGAACAGCGTGTTGACGCCCAGATCGTTGATTGGATCGATGCGGAAGTTATTGATATCCGTATAGGCCGCGCCGAGACTGAGTGGGCCATGATCGTAGGTCAGGCCGAAACTCATCGAGCTGTTCTGATGGAAGTTGCCCGCCGTATTGCCGAATCCGTACATCGCGCCAGCGGTGAAGCCACCGAAGTTATTACTGACGAACTTGACCGTGTTGTCCAGCCGGTCGCCCGATACGCGGTCGTAGTCGCCCTGATGGAACGCATACACGCCGGCGACATAGGCGATCGAATAGTTGCCGATGACGTCGCCCATGAAGTCGTACTGATGGCCCAGCGTCAGTGTACCGATCTGATTCGACAGGCCGACGTAAGCCTGGCGCCCGAACATGAGACCACCCTGACCCATGCTGCCGTTGTTCAGGTTGAAGCCGTTCTCGAGGCGAAACAGCGCTTTCATGCCGCCACCGAGATCTTCCGTGCCCTGGAAGCCGAGGCGGTTGCCCTGTGGGACGCCCGTGTCGAAGACCCACGCGGAATGACCGTTGCTATTGCTAACGTAGCTGATGCCCGAATCGACGATCCCGTAAATCGTCACACTGCTCTGCGCCTGTGCACCCGCCGCAAAAGTACAAAGTGACACGGCAGCAAGAGGTGCGGCGAGGGTCTTTCTCATTGTTTGTCTCCTTTTCATGAATAGTCTGCGCTAAGTTTGTTAAAGATGCCGCATGTTTTGCGAGGTTTCGTTCGCGGTTGTTCCTGCCTCGCAACGTGTTGCACGCGCAACCATTTCATTGGTTAAACGAAAGGCTGCACGATGGTCCTGCATCGCCCGTCATCAACTTGAGCAGTGCTTGACTTCGATAGAAGTGTATAACGATAATATAGTTATACAGAAAGCATTTTCGCGCGATGACGATGCTCGTAAACACGAAGTGACGCCGCCGCACACTTGCCGCTATTGCGCTTGTGTTCAGTTCGGTGCGCTGTTTTCAGGTGGGAGCCGCTTACGGTTCCCTCAATAAAGCGGGTACCCTTGCGGGTTCTGCACATATAGGAGACGGAGATGGGAACAACATTGCGGGGCTGGGGCCGGTTGGCAGTTATGGCCGGTGCGTTGGCCGCGAGCGTGTTCGTGCAGCAGAATGCAGGTGCAGCGGAATTCAGGTATGGGGTCAGCGCGGACGTCACGTCGCTCGATCCGCAGTTCGCCAACTTGCCGGGTAACCGCAACGTTGCGCGCAACGTGTTCGAGCCGTTGATCGACATGTCGCCGGACGGCCGCTTGCAACCCGGACTCGCCGAGTCGTGGAAGCCGCTCGACGACAAGACGTGGGAAATCAAGCTGCGTAAGAACGTCAAGTTCCAGGACGGCTCGTCGTTCACGGCAGACGATGTGGTCTATTCGCTCGCGCGTCCTGATACGCTGACCAATTCGCCGGCTACGTTCGGCGTATTCACGAAAGACATCACCAAGGTGGAGGTGGTCGATCCGTATACGGTCAAGCTGACCACGGCCCGGCCGCTGGCTGTGCTGCCAAACTATCTGTCGATGATTTTCATGCTGTCGAAGAAAGACACGCAGGGACTCAAGAGCGAAGACTTCGAAACGGGCAAGGGACTCGTCGGCACGGGGCCTTACAAGTTTTCTCGCTTCTTGCGGGGTGACCGCGTCGAACTCGTACGCAACGACGCTTATTGGGGCAACAAGCCGGCCTATGACAAGGTGATCGTGCGTATCCTGCCGAACGCAGCGGCGCGCGTGGCGGCCATCCTGTCGGGCGACGTCGATGCGGTGATCGATGTGCCAAGCGCGGATGTCGCGCGCATCAAGGCTGACAAGAAGCTCGCCGTTTACACGAAGCCAAGCACGCTGATGGTGTTCTGGGTGATGAATCAGATCAACGACAACGCGCCGTATGTGACGGACAACAACGGCAAGCCGTTGGGCAAGAATCCGTTCAAGGATGTGCGCGTGCGTCGTGCGTTCTCGCTCGCGATCAATCGTCAGGTGCTGGTCGACCGGGTTTTGCAAGGCTTGGGCGTTGCGACGCAGAACAGCGTGCCGAGCACGATGTTCGGTTATAACCCGGCGCTGCCGCCCGATCCGTACAAGCCTGACGAAGCGAAGAAGCTGCTGGCCGAAGCCGGCTATCCCGAGTGCTTCTCGTTGACACTCTTTGCACCGAACGATCGTTACGTCAACGACTCGCAACTGGCACAGGGTGTTGCGCAAATGCTGACGCGCATCGGTTGCAAGACCAAGGTCGAGACGCAGCCGATGGGCACCTTCATCTCGCGCGTGAACCAGTTGCAACTGGGTTTCTTCATGATCGGCTGGGGCGCGGACGCGGGCGACATGGGCGTGCAGCTCGAATCGCTGTTCTCGAATCCGACCAACAATCCGTTCCGCAAGATCAACATCCAGACGTACGATTCGCCGAACTTCTGGAAGCCGTTGAATGCGGGGCTGGCAACGGTCGACGCTGCGAAGCGTGAGACGCTTGACCGCGAAACGTCGAAGGTGTTGCACGATGAAGTGGGCATCATTCCGACGCATCTGCAGGTTTCGACCTTCGCCGCGCGCAACGGAATTCATGTCGTGCCGCGAGTCGATTCGCAGATGTACGGATTCGACGCCGCACCGGCGAAGTAATCGCCGGGCGCCCCCGCGTGCATTTAGCGGACGCGCCATCGGCGAACGGATCGGCGAGCATGGGCTCGCTGGTTCGTTTTATCCCAGCGTCACGCGTGTGTTGTCGTTGAAGTGCGAAACGAACTTGTCGAGCAACGCGAGAAATTGCGTGCGTTCGGCAGGCTCGAACGGCGCGAGCAGCGCTTCGACCGATTTCTGCGCGTAGCGCTCGCATTGGCGAAAGGACTGCCGCCCCGCTTCGGTCAGAGAGATTTCCACTTTGCGCTGGTCCGTTTCACTTTTTGCTTTTTCGAGCAGGCCGCGCTCGCTCAGAATCTTCACGACGAGCGCGGTCGTCGAGCGGTCGAGGCCGATCAGGCGTGCAATGCCGATCTGTTCGAGCGGGCCGCTGTGAAAGAGGATGTACAGCACGCCGTACTGGCTGGGCGTCATGTCGAGCGCAGCGCAGGCTTCGATGAAGAGGTCGGTCGAGATCTGATGGGCACGCCGGATCATGAAACCGGGGCGGGCGTACAGACGGTCGAGCGGAGTCTGGCGCGTATCGCGCGCCACGGGGTTCTTTGCCATGGAATCGTATCAGGAAGTGGGCCACCCGCGGTCGGGCGGCAAGCGTGACTGGCCGATATTATCGCGCAGTGTGACGGCGGGTTGCAGAGCGGGGCGGATGACGGGCGTCATCCGCGCAGGTTACTGTGCGTCAGGCTGCTGCTCGGGAGCAGCCGCAGCGAACGCAGGCAACTGCAGGCAGCGCTGCGCGATGCGGCTGAGTACCGGATAGGCGCTCAGATCGACGTTAAATCGTTGCGCGTTGAAAACCTGGGGCACGAGTGTGAGATCGGCTAGCGTTGGTTGATCGCCGTGGCAGAATTCACCCGTTGTGTGACCTTGCGCAAGCCTTGTTTCCAGCGCGGAAAAACCCGTGTGGATCCAGTGGTGATACCAGGCGTCTCGCGCTTCTTTTGTCAGCCCGGCCGTATCGCCAAGATATTTGAGCACGCGCAGGTTGTTGAGCGGATGGATATCGCACGCAATGTCCAAAGCCAGCGCACGCACGCTGGCGCGGCCGAGCGGGTCGCCCGGCAGTAACGGTGGATCGGGATGCAGTTCGTTCAGGTACTCGATGATCGCAAGCGACTGATGGAGCGACACCTCGCCGTTCCTGAGCACGGGGACGAGCGCCTCCGGGCTGAGCGAGCGATAGGCGGGCGCGAACTGCTCGCCGCCGTCGCGTGACAGATGCACGGGTAGGTAGTCGAACGGCAGGCCTTTCAGACCTAGTGCAATCCGTACCCGATACGATGCGGAGCTGCGGAAAAAATTGTGAAGCTGCACGGCATATCCTCGATGGACGGAGCATTACGAGCGTTATGCTCCGATGTGACGTGAGTCGTTCAGACCACTTTGACCTGGAATTCGCCGAGACCGTCGATGCCGCCATGCATCGTATCGCCCTTGACCACTGCGCCGACACCTTCGGGCGTGCCGGTATAGATCAGATCGCCTGGCGCCAGTTCGAAGAAGCGCGACAGATACGCGATCGTTTCCGCGACCGACCAGATCAGTTGCGAGACGTCCGCGCGTTGCTTCGACGTGCCATTGACGTTCAGCCAGATCGCACCGTCTTTCGGGTGCCCCGTCTGTTCAGCGCGATGCAGTGGGCCGATCGGCGCGGAGTGATCGAATGCCTTGCCGATATCCCATGGGCGACCCATTTTTCGCATCTCCATTTGCAGATCGCGGCGCGTCATATCGAGTCCGAGTGCATAGCCAAACACGTGATCGAGTGCGTCGTCGACGGAGATATTTTTACCCGCCTTGCCAATGGCGGCGACCAGTTCCATTTCGTAGTGGCAGTTGTCCGTTTCGGAGGGGTACGAAAATTCACCCGTGGTGCCCGGCGCGACATAGACAATGGCGTCGGTCGGCTTGCAGAAGAAAAACGGCGGCTCGCGGTCGGGATCGAAGCCCATCTCGCGCGCGTGGGCGGCGTAGTTGCGCCCGACACAGTAGATGCGACGGACAGGAAATGCCTCGTCCGAACCGGTAACCGGGACCGTTACCGTAGGCGCGGACTCAAAGACCAGATTCATTGAATATTCTCCATGTGTGATGGTGTTTTGTGCTGATCGCTGCGATCGCCAGTGCCGCGCTCACGCGTCCAGCTTTTCTTCGCGCAGAATGTTGAGCGCGGTTTGCACCGGCCGGTCTGAAAAGCTGAACAGCACCGCATCGTCGTTTGCGTGCAGCGTGAACGTTTTCCATGACGGCACGACGAAGTGATCCTTCGGGCCGAATTCGAAGCTTTGTCCGTCGATGACCGCGCGTCCGGTTCCCTCGACGACCGAATACACGGCGCCGTCGGTACTGCGGAACGGTTTGCCTGAGAACCCGGCCGGCAGATACTGCATGAAAGTGGCAAGCGTCGGCGTGGGCCAGCCGCCGGTTGCCGGGTTGACGTAGCGCAGCTTGACGCCATGCCATGCGTCGAGCTCACCATCGCGATAGAGACGCTCGAGCACTTCGCGCGTGCGGTCGTACGGGTAGCTGAAAATGGGCGAGGTCGGCGACGAAGGCTGGTAGTCGACAGGCAACAGGTTGTGTCCATAGCGCGCGAGCGCATTTCCTTCAGGACGGGTAACGCGTTGCGACATGGCCGTGCTCTTTTCCTCGAAGCCCGCGTCGAGGAAGCGAATCATCGGAATATCCAGGCCGTCGAGCCAGACGACCGGCTCGCTGCGGCCGTCAATGCCATCGTTGCCGTGATCGTGCCAGGTCCAGCTCGGGGTAATGATGAAGTCGCCCGGCATCATGGTCGTGCGTTCGCCGTCGACCGCCGTATAAGCGCCACGGCCATGGACGATGAAGCGCAACGCCGATTGCACGTGGCGGTGGGCCGGCGCTACCTCGCCCGGCAGAATCAGCTGCAATCCGGCATAGAGCGATTGCGTCACGCTGGCGTGGCCGGGCAGCGCGGGGTTCTCGAGCACGAGCACGCGGCGCACGGCTTCCTCTGCCGTGATCAATGTGCCGGCCTGCTCGATGTAGGGCAGCACGTCACGCCATTTCCACAGCGCGGGCACACAGGGTCCATTGGGCTGATGCGGCACCAGCGTACTAAGCGATTCCCACAGGGGAATCATGTTGAGTTCGCGGATCTGCTCGTAGAAAGCTTTCCTGTCTGACGTGGGAAGGCTGGTGTTCATTGCATGTCTCCTGTCCTTTTCTGGAACCGCCGTGTCTCGTCGAACGGCGTATGTCTATTCGGCGATACGTGAGGATGCGTAAGGGTTCTCTGACGAATAATCGGCAGACGTATGTCAAACGATATTGAATCTTGATCATCGTGTCAAATGAATTCCGTTGTCCGGATGAATCGCTTGACGAAGCAGGAATGGCTCACTATATTTAGGCAGACGTCTGCGTAAATGATGAATAGCCATGCAGCGTGAGAGACGGATTCAACGGCGCGCTGATCGGCGCTCATCGCGAAAGAGGAGACAGATGAAAAAGGATAGTGGGGTCGTTATCGTTGGTGCAGGGATTGGCGGGTTGACGCTGGCGTTGACGTTGCACAAGGCAGGCATCGCGAGCCGCATTTTCGAAGCGGCGCCTGAAATCAGGCCGCTCGGGGTTGGGATCAACCTGCTGCCCCATGCGACGCGTGAGTTGGCGGAACTTGATCTGCTCGCCGAGTTGGCGGCGGTCGGTGTGACGACGCAGGAGTCAGTGTTTTTCAATCGCCACGGACAACTGATCTACCGCGAGCCGGCTGGACGTTTTGCCGGTTACGATCATCCGCAGTTCTCGATCCATCGCGGCGACCTGCAGAGCGTATTGCTCAAGGCGGTGCTTGAACGCCTGGGGCCGGACAGCGTTGTGACAGACCGTCGCTGTATCAGCGCAACCCAGGACGAAAACGGCGCAATCGCGCGCTTTACCGATAGCGCCGGCAACGATCATCTCGCTAGCGGCGCGGCGATTGTGGCGTGTGACGGCATTCACTCGGCGATTCGCAAACAGTTCTATCCGAACGAAGGCGCGCCGCGCTATTCCGGTTTCAACATGTGGCGCGGAACGATCACAGCGTCACCGTTCCTTACGGGGGGCAGCATGGTGCGTGCGGGCTGGCTGACGCACGGCAAGATGGTCATTTACCCGATCCGCGATAACGTGGATGCCGCAGGCAATCAGTTGATGAACTGGGTCGCCGAGATCGAGTCGCCGCAACCCGCGCGCCGTGACTGGAATGGTAAGGGACGCCTTGCCGATTTCTTTCCTGCATTCGCGGACTGGCATTTCGACTGGCTCGACGTGGCCGCGATGATCGAAGCGACGGAGACGATTCTGGAGTACCCGATGGTCGATCAGGATCCACTGCGGCGCTGGACATTCGGTCGCATCACGCTGTTGGGGGACGCGGCGCATCCAATGGTGCCGCGCGGTTCGAACGGCGCCGGGCAGGCGATTCTGGACGCGCGCATTCTGGCGGATCGTTGTGCGGAACTGGGCGTGTGCGAAGAGGCATTGCTCGCTTATGATCGAGCGCGCGTCAAGGCGACGGGCGATGTCGTGCTGATGAATCGCAAAGCGCCGCCCGACCGGATTTTGCAGGTGGTCTATGAGCGCACGCAAGGGCAGCGCTTTGGGCGGATCGAAGATGTGGTCAGTGCGGAAGAGTTAAGTCAGATCGCGAACCAGTACAAGACGGTCGCTGGTTTTCATCTCGACGACCTGAGGGCGAAGCAGCGGGTGGGGTGATGTCTGAGGGTGGCACGTTGGAGTCACGTTGAAGCGTGGGCGGAACAATGGCGGACAGGACTCGCCATTGCCCGGAAAGTGGACCGGACATAGAGGGAATTTTACAGGCCGGCGCGCAGCAATGTGTCGCGCGACGATGGGCGCTTCACCAGCAAACATGCATGGTCAGCGAGCGCCCAAGTCTTCGGATCATGGCCCGAAGACTCGAAGGTTCTGGCGCAAATAGGCTCATTGGATTGTTAAAGTAGCGATCCAATCAATCTGGTGGCCGGTGATGAGCAAGGGGAAAGGTCTGGAGGGGGTGTTCAATGGTCGGCATTTTGATCAGGAGATCATTGTTCTGTGCGTGCGTTGGTACCTTCGCTACAAGCTAAGCTTGCGCGATCTGGTCGAAATAATGGCCGAGCAGGGATTCGGTCAAACTGCATTGACCTAGCTGCCGACGCGGTGACGGCTTGCCGCGATGGGATAGACGAACTCCCGGGATCACCGGATTCGATGAAGCGGGTGAACGCTTCGCGCATCTTTGCCGAAAGACTTCGAGCGATCCCCATGTCCAGACCATCCAGCATCGGCGCGTTGCCCCATTGTTCAACGTTTCCGAAAAGGAACGGTAGGTCGAAACAATGTCCTGCAAACATGTTCGGTTGGGTCGACTGAAAATTGAAGTCGTAGAGGTAGGCTTTTCCGCCGGCGTCAGCAACTTGCCCGGCCACCTAGGTGGTCGCGGCGATCTGGCAGGAAGGTGTCGAGCTGATCGAGCCTTCCGGGCGCTCTTCGGAAGCTTCTTCGGCCGACTGCGAGACGCAACAGCTGCCGCAGGTACCGCATCCTTCACCGCAGTTCGCGGCGGCCTGGCTCTGCCGCAGCCACCGGCCTAAAGCCTGCACCGCGCGCCCATGCTCAGATTGCAGCAGCGCGGCTGCGGCCATTGCCCGACAGCGCGTAGCCAGCTGTGGAGCGAGCTGGCGGAAGGTGTAAAGCACACTGAGCGACACCAGCAGTGCGATGACCCCATACTGTACGTCGAGACTCAGGCTCACGTGAACCACCTCGCTATCTGGTAGGTTAGAAACGACGCCGCGTAGGCGACCACGAACATGTAGCCAAACGATATCGCCACGTTACGCGACGAGCACGTTTCGCGGCGAATTACCGCCAGCGTCGACATGCATTGCGGTGCAAACGCAAACCACACCAGCAGCGACAGCGCGCTCGCGAGAGAGAAGTTGGTGGCGAGCGTGTGGCTAAGGCCGACTGCATCGGCGTCTGCGCCTACGGCGTAAACCGTGGCAAGCGCGGCGACTGCCGTTTCACGCGCAACGAAGGCGGGGATCAACGACAGACTGATCTGCCAGTTGAATCCCAGCGGCGCGAAGATGTACTTCAAGCCACAGCCGATATAACCGGCGAACGTGTAGTTGATCGTAGGACCGGTGGCACCGGCGGGCGGTGACGGGAAAGTCGAGATAAACCACATCAGCACTGTCAGCGCGAGGATCACGCCGGTCAGGCGCTTCAGAAAGATGCTGCCGCGTTCCCACAAACCGATACCAATATCGCGCGCTTCAGGCAGGCGATAGGAAGGCAGTTCCATCAGTAGCGCGTGCTCGCCCTGATCGTGGCGCAGGCGCTTTAGTACCCAGCCCACCGCCATTGCGCCGGCAATGCCCGCAGCGTACAGCGCGAACAGCACGAGTCCCTGGAGACTGAAAACACCCAGGATGCGGTAGGTCGGAATGAATGCACCGATCAATAGCGCGTAAACCGGCAGGCGTGCCGAACAGGTCATCAACGGCGCAACGAGAATGGTCGCCAGACGATCGCGCGGATTGGTGATGCTGCGCGTGCCCATGATGCCAGGAATCGCGCAGGCGAAGCTGGACAGGAGCGGGATGAATGAGCGCCCGGTCAGCCCCACTGAAACCATCATACGATCAAGCAGGAACGCTGCGCGCGGCAGATAGCCCGACTCTTCCAGAATCAGAATGAACAGGAACAGCACCAGAATTTCTGGAAGGAATCCGAGCACGGTACCCAGACCGCCAAGCAGACCATCGGTGGCAAGGCTGCGCAACGGACCATCCGGCAACCACGTTCCTGTTGTGACGCTGAGCCACGTAAAGCCGTCGCCGATCATATCGGTCATCGGCTTGCCTACCGAATAGACCGCCTGAAAGACAAAAAACATGACCAGTGCCAGGATGACGGGACCAAAAGCGGGATGCAGTGCCCAGCGATCAATCGCGTCGTCGCGAGCGTCGGTTGCACGTGGCATTGTCACTGTGGCATTGAGGAGGGCACGCACTTCGGCGTGCAGATCGTTGCAGCTCTGCTGGGTATCGGCTACTGAGGCGTGCGTGTACGATGTCTGGGCGTCGACGAGATCGATCAGTTCGATCAACGATCGCGCGCCGTTGCGCTGGACAGCAATCGTCTGCGCGACCTGCACGCCGAGCCTTCGCTGGAGCGCCGGAACATCAATCGTGATCCCACGTCGGGCGGCTGCATCTATCATATTCAGCGCCAGCACGACCGGACGTCCCAACCGTTTGACTTCAAGCACGAAGCGCAGATGCAAACGCAGATTGGTCGCGTCCGCGACGCACACGATGAGGTCTGGAACTGCTTCGCCCGGATAACGGCCCAGCAGTACATCTCGGGTAACACGCTCATCAGGGCTTGTGGATTCGAAGCTATACGCACCGGGTAGATCGAGCAATTGAACCTGGCGTCCCGATGACGTGGTGAAGCGGCCCTCCTTGCGCTCGACTGTGACGCCGGCATAGTTAGCGACTTTCTGACGACCACCAGTCAACCGGTTGAAGAGCGCGGTCTTGCCGCAGTTTGGATTGCCGACGAGGGCGACGCGTAAATTGCCCGAGCTCATGAACGGTTTGCCTCGCGCACACTGACCCGGTTGGCTTCAGCACGACGCAGCGCGAAGCGGGTCGACCCGATCTGAACGAGGATCGGGTCCGCGCCCCAGGGGCCGGAGGCCACTATACGTACTGGCTCGCCAGGCACGAAACCGAGATCGCGCAGACGCTGTGCGATCGCATCGGCGTCATGGATATCCTGGACGCTCTCAACGAGAGCGGAGGCGCCTTTGGGGAGTTCGGACAAGCGCATGTGGCCTCCACGTTTGGAAGTGAGAATGTTCTGGGTGTAGGAATTTGTTAGACCTGTTACGGCGGCTGTCGCGTTAAATTGTTCGCGACGCAATAGCGAAGAGGGCGCACGCTTGCTCAGAAAATGGACTTTGTTCGTAAGAGGGCGTTACTGATCGGGCGAGATTCGGATAGAACGCCACCATAAAAAGCGGCGCGTAGGCGTGCCATACAGGCCAGACGGTACTATCAGCCTGAGCAAATCGGCCTGACGCCGGTGCGGCTTTCACGGAAGCATTCTCACCGATTCCGTTAAGTCGACAGTATTCCGGCAGCAGGACCGGGTCGGCGACGAAGCGGTGCGCCAGCGGCGTCCCCCAAAGGACAGGGTCGGAATCCTGGCATGTCGATTCCGACGTTGTATCGCCAGGCGGCTGCGTCGGTGCATGCCTCGCATGGGTTCTTTTCCGGTCTTTGAGGCGATCGCTATTGCGTGATTGTTGCACCCTTCACCAGCTTGGCGGCAAACGCGGTCGTAGCCTTTTGCCGCGCGAGTGCCTGCAACTGCTGGCGAATCCTGTCTTTCGCCTGGTCGAACCCCAGCACGTTTGTTGGACGCTTTGAGTCGAGTTTTACAATCACGTGCACGGTGCTGTTAGCGTTGCTCACCGGAATTGACTCCGGCGTGATGCCGCCGACCGGCAACTGCGTGAGCGCTTGCGCGATCGGCAGCGCATGCTGGGCAACGGCGGCCAGGCGGAGCGCATCCGCTTCTATCGCCAGGTCGTACAGGAACGCGACGACGCCAACGCACATCGTGGCGCGGCTTTCATCGAACGGGCGCGACACGCATTCGTCGAAGCGCAATGGGAACTGGGCGAAGGGCGCCAGACGCATATCGGTGCGGCGCTGTCCGAAACCCGCTTTGCCGGCCGCGACGTGTTACTGCTCGGGCTCGTCGATATCAACGAGCGCAAGGCGAACGAATCGCTTCTGCATGAAGCGAAAGCGGCAGCCGACCGCGCCAACCAGGCCAAGTCGATGTTTCTCGCGGTGATGAGCCACGAAATCCGCACGCCGCTGCATGGCGCGCTGGGTAACCTGGAACTGCTGTCGCACACGCCGCTGAACGCGGAGCAGCACGGGCGTGTCGCTCTGATCAGGCGAGCGTTCGATAGTCTGATCGGTATCGTCAACGATATCCTCGACCTCACCAAGGTCGAAGCCCATGCGCTGAAAGTGAGCGCGGCGCCCGTCTGCCTGAACGATGTGCTTGAGCATTGCGCGCAAAATTTCGCGGCCACTATCCTGCAGCGAGGTCTGGCATTCTGGTGCAATACGGACCCGGCGCTCGATCTGCAAGTCGAGGCCGACGAGCAGCGGGTCACGCAGATCATTCAGAATCTGCTTAGCAACGCCGCGAAATTTACCGAATCCGGGCACATCGTGCTCTCGTCGAAACTGCTGCGCCTCCTGGACGGGCGCCTCTGGGTGCGGATCGAGGTCGCCGACTCGGGCATCGGCATTCCGGCCGCGCTGCAGTCATCGCTCTTCATGCCGCTCGCGCAGGCCGACGGCACGATCAGCCGCCGCTTCGGTGGCACCGGGCTCGGCTTGTTCCTGTGCCGCAAACTGGCCGGTCTGATGGACGGGCGCATGACGCTGACCAGCGAGCCTGGCACAGGCAGCGTGTTCGCTTTCGAGTTGCCGGTCGAGCTCGTGCAGGCGCCCTACGTGCCGACGGACAAACCGCTGTCCGGACTGACTGTCGAGGTGATCTGCGAAATGCCCGGATGGAAACATTCGCTGGCGACGCGGGTGGAAGGTTGGGGCGCAACGCTGTTGCCGCAGGCCGCTTCTAGCGGGTCTACGCGCGCCGCGCCTCACATACGCCTCGTTGCAGCTCCGGACGGCGGCGCCTCGTTCCCCGCTGTCGCGGCCGCGGCCACCCTCGGTGTGGTGGTCGCGAGTCCCGCAGGACCGCTGCTACCGGATTGCCAGGACGACCACGTCTACGTCACCTCGTTGTCGGCCAATTCTCTTCTGCGTGCCTTGCGGAGCTTCACAAGCGATAGCAGCAAGGCGGCCGATGCAGGCCACCCGAAAATCGAGGCTTCAAACGAGCCGATCTGGCAGCCGGATATCCTGGTGGCCGAAGACGAGCCGTTGAGCCGGATGTTGATCTCGGATCAACTGAATATATTGGGTTACAACCGCGTGCGTCATGCACAGAACGGCCAGGAAGCGCTGCAAATGTGGCTCGATACTCCCGCCGATGTGACGATCACTGACATCAGTATGCCGGAGCTGGACGGTATCGGCCTGATGGGAAAAATCCGCGAACACAACCCGTGTGCGCTTATCGTGGCCACTACGGCCTCGGGAAGTTCGGACACAGTTGCCATGGAGGCGGGTTTTTCTGACGTCCTGCATAAACCCGTATCGCTGGCTGATTTGCGGCGTGTGTTCACCGTGCTCACTCACAGTCGTACACCAGTGCCGGCGATGAGCGCGGACACGATCGACAACGGCAACGTGTCGCC
This sequence comes from Paraburkholderia sp. IW21, assembly GCF_041321145.1. NCBI lineage: Bacteria > Pseudomonadati > Pseudomonadota > Betaproteobacteria > Burkholderiales > Burkholderiaceae > Paraburkholderia > Paraburkholderia sp. IW21. The sequence continues at coordinate 803,130 of NZ_JBGGWA010000001.1, forward strand.
GTTGTCGATCGATCCAGCGCTGCACGATGCATTTGCGCACAGTTGGAAGGATGACCGCACGGTGCTTCAGGAAGCGCTACGCGAACGGCTGCGGGAGAAACTGCGGCGCCGTCTGCATCGACTTCAGGGCGCGCTGCTGACCATCGGCGCCGACGCCGTCGCGGCTGATTGCAGTGCGCTGGAGTTGGCGTGTGCGACGGCGCAGTGGGATGACTTGCGGGGCCAATGCGGGCAGTTGATCGCGAAACTCGACCGGAGGGTCCAACAGCTGCGCCAGCAGGGTTACTGAACTTGCTAGCGCTCCTGTGAACATGGCTGGCATCAGTTGTGACGCCAATATATGCTGCAGCCGTGGCCGTCGTCATCGGCTTTCATCAAGGTTCCGCCAAAAGCCGCGCCGACAGGCGTGCTTGCGTCAAAAATCATGAGGCAGAAGATGCGAGTCAAGAGAATCGTCGCAAACATCGCGGCCGCCGATCTCGAGGCGGCAGATCGCTTTTACCGTGCGTTGCTTGACCTCAGGCTCTCGATGGATCACGGCTGGATCCGCACCTATACCTCTTCGGAGAAGATGACGGTGCAGGTTAGTGTCGCCACCCAAGGTGGTAGTGATACGCCAGTGCCGGATCTCTCCATAGAGGTTGATGACCTGGAAGAGGCATTGAGGAGAGCACAGCAACTGTGCGCGGCTATAGAGTATGGGCCGGCCAATGAGCCTTGGGGCGTACGCCGCTTCTATGTCAGAGATCCGTTGGGAAAGCTTATTAACATTCTGCAACACGCCCCGACCGGTGCGGCGTAGCGCAAGAGTCTGCTTTTACGTGCTGGCGCTGATTTATTACGGTGCTTCAGGAAGCGCTACGCGAGCAACTGCGGGAAAACTGCGGCGCGGTCTGCGACCCGCAGCGTCGCCGCGTTTTACGCAGGTTCAACGTCGGCGAGCGGGGCGGTTTCGACGGTGACCCGTTCGATTGCCAAAAACGGCGCGAGCTGCCTCGCGTCGGCAGCCGTTGTCGTAATGAGTCGCCAGTCGCGCTCGATCGGCGTCCAGTGCTGCTGGCGTGCGCGCCCGAGCTTGTCGGCGTCGGCGAGCACGATGATCTGCGCGGAGCGCCGGATGATGCAGTCCTTCAGATAAGCCTGCTCGGCGCTGGCCTCGCACAAACCGAACTCGGCGACCACGCCGTCCGCGCCGAGGAATGCCTTGTCGACGCTCAGCCTGCTCAGCACCACTTCCGCGAGCGGCCCGAGCGTGCTCATGCTCGAACTGCGCAGGTCGCCGCCGATCAGCGTCACATGGACGCCCGGCGCATTCGCGAGCGTCATCACGGCAAGCAGATTATTGGTCACGACGTGCAACTCGCGGCGCGCCATCAGATGCCGCGCGAGCGCCGCACAAGTGGTGCCGCCGTCGAGCACCACCGCATCGCCGTCCTGCACGTGCGCGGCGGCCGCCTTCGCAATGGCTTCCTTCTGTTCGTGCTGCGCTGCCTTGCGTTCCTCCAGCGACGCCTCCGGCTCATGCGCGCCGATCAATGCGGTTGCGCCGCCATAGGTGCGCACCAGACGGCGCTGGCTCGCGAGAGTCGTCAGATCGCGCCGGATCGTCGCTTCGGAGACGCCGAGTGTGACAACCAGTTCTTCCACGTTCGCATCGCGGGTCAGGATCAGATCGAGGATCGCGCGGTGGCGTTCAGACGCTTTCATGATTGTCGTCGGGTTTGGAACAGGGCTGCCGATCTTACACCACGGCTGCGCGCGCACGCGTGCGGTCACGCGGCGACGCAGTCAGGGCGAACCAGTGTCCGCGTCCCCCCGCGGCGTGCCCGCGCCGCGACGGCAGCGCATCGGGCGGCAGCGCGTCGTCAAGCGCGCCGGGTCGCCAGTTCGGCGCCCTGGCGCAGCGCTTCAAGCAGACTGCGTTCGTCGGCGATGCCCTTGCCCGCGATGTCGAACGCAGTGCCATGGTCCACCGACGTGCGGATCACGTCGAGCCCCACCGTCACGTTCACGCCAGCGTCCAGCCCGAGCACCTTGACCGGGCCATGGCCCTGGTCGTGATACATCGCGACCACGAGGTCGAAATCGCCGCGGCCCGCGCGGAAAAACAGCGTATCGGCGGGCAACGGGCCCGTCACGTCGAGACCACGCGCCTGTAAAGCCTGCACTGCGGGAATGACCTTCTCCTCTTCCTCGCGGTAGCCGAACAGGCCGTTCTCGCCGGCATGCGGATTGATGCCGCACACACCGATGCGCGGTTTCGCGATGCCGGCTTTCACGAGCGTGTCGTGGCCACGCTGGATGGTCCGTTGCACGAGGCCTGGCTCGATCTTGCGAATGGCGTCGATGATGCCGATATGCGTCGTCACGTGGATCACGCGCAGCTGCGGCGCGACCAGCATCATCGACACTTCCTCGATACCCGTCAGATACGCGAGCATTTCCGTGTGGCCCGGAAACTTGTGGCCACCCGCGTGCAGCGCTTCCTTATTCAGTGGCGCGGTGCAGATCGCGTCGATCTGCCCGGCCTCGGCCAGTTCGACCGCGCGCGCGATGTAGCGGTAGGCAGCATCGCCCGCGACGGGCGATAGCTGGCCGAACGGCAGGTCGGCGGGAATCAGGCCGAGGTCGATGCACTCGATCGTGCCCGGCTCGTAGCGCGCGTCGGATGCCTTCTCGATGCGGCGGATGCTCGCGCTGCCGCCGACGATCGTATTGGCCTGTTCGAGTCGTCCGGCGTCGCCGATCACGAGCGGACGGCACCGCTGGTAGACGACGTCGTGCGTCAGGCTCTTGACGATGATTTCCGGGCCGACGCCGGCGGCATCGCCCATGGTGATACCGATGACGGGAAGATAGTTGCTCATGATGTGTGCCTGAATCGTTGATTGCGTAAAGCGCGCTTGCGTGACGGTCGTGCAGCGCGCGGATCAGGCGGACTGTCGTGATACCGCGCCGCCGCCGGGCGGTTCATGAAGATAACGCCAAGCCGCATACAGTGCGTGGTCCGTGCCGAACGCGCCGGCCTTGGTGACGACGCGCAAGTGCGCCGGCGCACCTGCGCCGAGCGGCTGCCCGAGGGCGACACCTGCTTCGATTTCCGCGACGAGTTCGAGATTGCCGATGCCGATCGCGCCGAGCATGGCCCGCGCCGTCTCGCCGCCGGTGACGACGAGCCCGCCCAATGCCGCGAAATGCGGCTGCGCGAGCGCCGCGAGCGCGGCGGACAGCAATGCCCCTTCGACCGGATCGAACGCGTCGTCGCGGCCGATGCGCAACAGCAGATCGACGCGCGCGCCGAGCGCTGCAGCGATACGGGTCTGCCACACTGGCCAGTCCGTGTGACGCTCGCACAAACGCAGTACAGCGGGCGGCACGATCAGTTCGCGCACGTTTCCCTGTTCGCGCAGCACGGCGCATTGCCGCTCCGCGACCGCCGACAGGCTGCCGACCATCACCAGCACCGGCGCGCCGTGCGCGGCGCGCGGCGCCGGCCGCGCAGCATCGGCTCGCGCGCTGCCGTCGAACAGGCCGGGCATGCTGGCCAGTTCGCGCGCGAGGCCACCTGAGCCGACCCAGAACAGGCGGTCGTTCAGCGGCGCGGTAGCGCGTGCGAGCGTGAGCAGGTCGCCGGCGGTTTCGGCGTCGACGATCAACGTCTGAGTGCCGTCCGCTGCGATGCGTGCGATGCGTGCGGCGAGCGCGTCGCTGCCTTCGCGCAGCGTTGGAAGATCGACGAGCGCGGTCGTGAGACCGGCTTCGGCGAGCATCGCGCGCGGGTCGGCGCAGCGGTTAGCGTGTTCGAGCTGCCAGGTGTCCGTCGTGACGAGCGGGTTGCCGTGCACGAACAGTTGACCGCCGAGCACCGTGCGACCGGTGGCCGGGAAGGCGGGCGCGACGATCGCGAGCCCGGCGAGCGGCTGCAACGCGGCGACCTCGGCGGCCCAGTTGCCACGCAATGTCGAATCGATCTTCTTGTACAGACGCCGGCCCGGCTGGCGGAACGTTTGCCACACCGCCGCCGCGCGCTCGCCAGCTTGCGCTGGGGCGAGCCGGCGCGTGTCGATATCGGCGGCGATCACGTCGGCGGGAAACGGCTGCGCTGCGTCGAGCGTAACCACGGTCCGGTAGCCCGCGCAGGCGAAGCCGATCGCACAATCGGCTGCCCCCGAAAGATCGTCGGCGATGATCAGCATGCTCATCGTGCCAGTACTCCCGCTGCGCGGCGTTCCTCCACCCGCTTCGCGACAGCGGCGGTCAGGAACGGCGAGAGAATCGCGGTCACCACCACGCACGCCGCGACCAGGAGCGTCGCGCTCTTTGCCGCGTCGGCGTAAACCGGATTTGCGGCGGCGATCAGCGCCGGCACCGCGGCCGCATTGCCGGCCGTGTTCGCCGCGGCTGCGCCCGCCACGCCGGTGCCCCCGGTGAGGCGATCCGCCAGGTACAGCGGAATGCCCGTGACGATGACCACCGCGATCCCAAGCCCGATGCCGAGCAGCCCGGCCTGCCACACCTTGTGCAGATCCAGACCAGCGCCGAGCGCGAGCGCGAAGAACGGGATCATCACCGGCACCGCCTTGCCGAGGAACTCGCGCATTTCGCGGTCGAGGTTGCCGAGCAGCATGCCGAACGCGAGCGGCAGGATGCTGCCGACCAGCGTCGGCCACGGAAAGGCCGACAGACCGGCGACGCCGAGTGTCACCATCGTGAGGAACGGCCCCGATTCGAGCGACATGATGGTGTACGCGCCGACGTCTTCCGAGCGGCCGTACTGTCCCATCAACGCCATGTACAGGCCGCCATTGGTGTCGTTCATTGCGGCGACCACGGCTAGCGTCGACAGCCCGGCGAACAGGCCCGACGAGATGGGCTGTTCGCCCAGGAAGTGGCCGAGCACGACGCCGGCGACGATGGCCGTTCCGACCTTGGTCGCGAACAGCGCGCCGCCTTTCTTGAGCAGGTAGGGCGTGGCTTTCACGTCGATACTCGCGCCCATGCAGACGTAGAAGACGGCGAGGAGCGGCAGTGCACCGGTAAACAATGCATTGGTGAACGAGCCGAAGAACTTCGGCATGCCGGGCATGAAGGTCGCCACCATCGAGCCGAGTAGCAGGGGCACGATCATCATTCCGCCGGGGACGCGTTCGATTCCGCGTTTGATACGTAATTGGGCCATGCAAGTCTCCTGGTTGGACCGACGGATGCTTGGATCAGTCGTGATTTTGATTGAAACGATCAACTGGCATGGTAGACCATCGAGGATGAATGCGCAAATCGATCATTTTATTGATCGAATCGCTCAAGTTGGGTGTAGGGGATGGAAGCTGTCCCCAGAAATTGCGGAGATGCGAATATCCCCGCTTGGGGCGCCGTTCGGATCTTGCACCCAAAAAGAAGCCGCAGACGGAGCTGCGGCTTGGAAACACACACGCCCGCCGGGGACCGACCGGGCGAGCGAGAATTCTTGCATCCGTTATTGCTGCTATGCAATAGGGTGTTTTGTGTGATTATTTCGATCAATGCACGGACGATAGGCGCTCGCGTCGGACGATGCTCGGGTCATCGGAAGCTGGAATTTCTTTTCAACTTCCGCTTTATTCGTCACGCCTTCACGCACCTGAATCCCGCGTAAACATACTGATAATGCGGCTGAAACCAGTTTCGAAAAGCCGGCCTTAACATGCATCGCGCGGTGCGTGCGGAGCCGCCCTTGATCACGTAATGCTGGCCGTCGAAAAAGTTGGCGGAATAACCCGGATAAAACGGGAACGCTTCAAATCCCGGCAATGCCTCAAACACCGTCGAGGTCCATTCCCAGCCATTGCCGAATTGACCCTCCACCCCGAACGCGCTGACGTTATCCGGATACGCGTCGACCGGTTGCGGGTCCCAGCTGCGAAAATCGAAATTGCCTGACGCCGCGTGCGGTGCGCCATGTGCCGCGCGTTGCCATTGCGCTTCGGTGGGTAGCGTCTTGCCGGCCCAGCGCGCGTAGGCGCTGGCTTCGGCGTGACTCACGTACGCGGGCCAGTCGAGCGGCAGCGGCACTTCGTCGAACATCGTGCGAAGCATCCATGCGCCGCCCTGAGCGGTTCCCGCTTGCTGCGACCAGCAGGCGGGATGCGCGATATGTTCGGCTTCCTTCCAGGCCCAATCCTTGTCCGTCCACCACTTCGGCTCGCGATAGCCGCCTGCCTCGATGAACTCGCGAAACGCGCCGTTCGTCACCATGTGGCGATCCATTTCGAACGCGGGCACGTCGACGCGCATTTCGCCGAACTCGTTGTCCCATCCAAAACGGCCGCTCTCGCGCGACATGCCGAGCACCGTCGCGCCGGCCGGCACGCTGACCATCGACGACAACGCGGCATCACGGTCATGACGGGTGAGGACCGGCTCGCGTAAGTCGGCGACCTTCTGCGCAAGCGGCAACTGATGCAGCATGTACGCGAGCGTTTCGGCGTGCATCAACCGATGCTCGATCGCCACGTTCAGCAACTGCTCGGCCGCATCGGCGTGCGCGCCTTCGCGGCCGACTCGCGCCGAGTCGCTCAGCGCGTCGAGCTCGCGGTCGATCTGCTCGCGGGCGCGCAGCGCGTAGCCGCGCACGGCGTCGAGTGTCGGCCAGTCACCAGGTTGGTCGGTTGGGAAGCCGGCGTCGACGGGATCGATGCCGAACGCGAAAAGTTCGTCGAGCTGAGGATCGAAGGCCGGCAGGTCGCACAGGCGGTGATCGAGAAGATTACGGTCGAACGCTTCCAGATGACCGACGTAAAACACGATCCGGTGGCGCTCACGGATCGGCCGTTCATAAAGAAACTCGGGTTTAACGATGGAAAAGAGGGCGTCGGTGACTTGACGCGCTTCGATCAGACGCTGGACGAGCGGGTGATGCGGGGCGGGGTCGCGATTCATTTCGCCAGGTCTCCTTGCGGGGGACGAACTAAAGACTGTACCCGCTCGCAGGAGCCATGCCAAGGCGCAAGCACGCTAGAAGGCCAGTGGACGAGGACGTGGCTGCGCGGGCCCGGTCCTGTGCGCAGGGGCCTACACCTGCTGTAGGCCTTCCAGGTCGACGATGCGGATGTGCTTGCCTTGTGTGTCGATCAGGCCGCGCTTTTGAAATCTTGACAGGGTGCGGCTCACGGTTTCGAGCGTCATGCCAAGGTAGCTGCCCATGTCCTCGCGTGTCATGCGCAAGTTGAATTCCGCCGACGAATAGCCGCGTTGCGCATTGCGCTCCGACACGTCGAGCAGAAAGGCCGCTACGCGTTCGTCCGCTGAAAGTGAACCGAGCACCATCATCTGCCCAGCTTCGCGGACGATCTGATCGCCCAGCAGCTTATGCAGGCGCTCCTGCATCGAACTGATTTCGCGGCACAGCGACTTGAGGGCGGTGTAGGGAACGATGCAAACGGTGCTGTCTTCGAGGGCGAGGGCACTGCAGGCATGTATGTCTTCGCTGATGCCGTCGAGGCCCAGCGCTTCGCCGGCAAGGCGTAGCCCGGTGACCTGTTCACGGCCGTCACGGTGCGCCATCACGGTTTTCAATGAACCGGAGCGTACGGCGTAAATATTGTCGAAGCGATCGCCGCTGCGATACAGCGCTTCACCGCGCTGCACCGAACGCGCGGTGCAAATGAGCGCCTCGAGTTTCGGTAGTTCGTCGGGCGACAAGCCTTGGGGCATGCAGAGCGGCCGCATCGAACAGCTCGAGCAGCGAGCGGCGGTGCGCGCGGTGGTGGCCCTCAGCGGCGCGGCACGGCGACCGCCGCGCGCCCGCGCCGGACTCTCAATGGAATCGGCGGTGCGTGCCGAGCCAGTAACAGCGGTAGGAGTAAGCATGTTCTGCAGCCATTTGTCAGGGTAATAACGGATTGTCCCACCGGCCACGCCCCCCGTTTAGCGACAAAATGACGCGTTCGCACGGTTAGGCTTCTTGAGCGACATCACGATCGCGTCGCTGCATGTGGTTCTGGACTGCTATGCAATCTTGACGGCGAAAGCGCCGCTCGGTTTTACGGATGAGGCGGGGTGCACGCCGTCAGCGCTGCTTCGAGCGCACGGCGCGAAATGGTGCTGCCGGCGATTGCGACAGAGATGCGCGTGTAGATGTCAACTCCGCGTCTGAAGGATTCGCATGCCGCGGCCGTTTGCGCCCGACCGGAGCCAGTAGGATCTATTACCGATACGAGCTTAAATGATCACTGAAAAGATGCATCCTCTTCGGGATGTAAATCAAACGCTTATCAAATTTTTTTGTGGCGCCGTTTGCGTCGCGAACACCGTGCGGTGGGCGTTTGCGGCGGTCCTGATACGTGTGGGTACAACGATGAAATCAAGATAGGGCGAGGTTTGCCTTACAATCTGAATCTACTCAGACAAGCTGCTTCAGCACCGCTGATGAACGAGCGCAAAACGACGGGCTTGCCCGACAAGATCTACGGCGACATTCTCAATCGCATTCTCGAAGGCGAGTACAAGGAAGGCGAGCGGCTGCCTACTGAACATGCGCTGGCCGAACGCTTTGCGACGTCGCGGCCGACCGTGCGGGAAGCGCTGGCGCGTCTGCGGGCGGACGGGATCATCATGACGCGGCACGGCTCGGGCACGACGGTCGCACGGCGCCCCGATCCGGACGTGCGCCGCTTTGCGCCGCTCGAAACGCTGTCCGATATCCGCCGCTGCTATGAATTTCGCGTCGTGACCGAGGCGGGCGCGGCGGAGCAGGCGGCGCTCAAAGCCGATGCCGACGACATCGCCGCGATCCAGCACGCATGGGATCAACTGGAACACATCATCGAAACTCAGGGTATTGGCGCTAAAGACGATTTCATGTTCCACCTGGCGGTGGCGCGCGCGTCGAAGAACCCGTTTTTCATCACGGTCATGTCGTTCATCGAAGAACAGATTGTGTTCAGCATGAACCTGTCGCGCAATCTGTCGCTCGTGAAGACCGTGGAGCGGCAGCGGCTCGTGCAGGCCGAACATATGGCCGTGCTCGATGCGATTCGCCGCAAGGACGGCCCCGCCGCCGGGAAGGCGATGCGAGCCCATCTCGAGAATGCGCTCGAGCGGATGTTCGGCTCCTGACATTCCGCGCGGGCCGCTACCGGGCCGCCATGGCTGGGTCACCGTAAGCGGCAACCGAAAGCGCGGCCCGAAGCCGAACTTGCCCCCAATCGCTAAGCAGCGGCAGCCATCGGCCCGAACAGGGCCGTGCGGGTCTTCGGACTGACCGCGATATCCAGCGCCACCGCCCGTTCCACGCCGATCTGCAGGGGCGATCCGAGCCGGCTGATGTCGATTCCGGTCTTGCGCAGCAGTCGTTCGATCGGCGTAGTGGTCACCGTGACGTAACGCGTGATACCCATCCGGTCGGCGAAGGTCACGAGTTCGTGAATCGCGTGCATCGTCAGGTCGGCGAAGCCGAACGATTGTTCCTCGCCGCTGGTTTCAATCGCGAACCGGCTCAATTCCCAGATATGCCGCCCGACCGGCGCGTCCGCGCCGTGCAGCAACTGCGGGAAGGTGTCCTTGAGCATGTTCGGCCCCTCCGTCGGCATCAGGCGCCAACAGCCGCGCACGTGGCGGTCGTCGCCCTGAATCAGCATGTAGTGCGGCCCGAGCGCGTCGTAACCGTCGATCTCCATGCCCGCGATGGTCGGGATGTCCCACCCGAGCCGCCCGTGAAATACCCGCGCCCGCAGGCGGTACATCTCGTTGATGTCTGCATTGTCGAATTCTTGCCGCATTCCAATCCGGATTGCTGTTTGCATGGCGTTCTCCTGAACGTGTTGGGGTACCCAATACGCAAGAAAACTTATGCATTTTGAATCGTTTTGCCACCTACCCACCTGGATAGGTGTACATGCGGATCGGATAACGCAGAATTCGAGATAAGCCTCAGCACTCAACCGACGGGATACTCAAATGGAACTTCTCGAAAATCACTGGCAACCGCAACCTTCCGTCCAGACTCGTCCGGCGGAACCCTCGTCGGCGGTGGATCGCGTTCTGATCATTGCCTACCGCAAAAAGAAAAAAGAGAGTCAGCGCCGTTTCTGGGCACGTTTCGGCGTGACACAGTCGCGTGGCAGCCGGTTCGAATCGGGCGCTGAAATTCCGGCGCCGGTGTCGATCCTGCTGGGCCTTTACTTCACTAAAACCGTTTCCGACGCCGATCTGGGCCGGGCCGAGCGCGTGCTTTACAGCCGCGACGCCGCCGCTTTACTCAACCCGGGTCAATAAGCCCCAACTGCGCGGCGATCACGGCCGCCGCGCGCCGCGAATTCACTCCGAATTTGGTCCTGATGTTTTTCATGTGGAAGTTCACCACGGCTTCCGAGCAGATCAGGATATGGGAGATTTCCCAGGTGGATTTGCCGCGTGCGGTCCATTTCAGACATTCGCGTTCGCGCGGCGTGAGCTTGGGCATTAAAGTCTGGGCGTGCGTATTCAAATGGTGTTGACTGGTGTCGATCACCAGATCGCGCAATAACACCAGATTCGGCAATGCAACGTCGACATGGCGCCAAAATGCGTCGGTCGGATTACTGTCGTTGACGAAGCACAGCATGCCGGCTTCCTGATTCGGCCCATGAATCGGCAAGGTCACCCCGGCTCGCAGGCCGTGCGAGCGGGCTTCTTCATACATCGACTGCTGCGGCGCGGTCGTAAAAATGTCCGGCGACCAGATCAGCGGCGTGGCGCGCGTCGCGCAATGCGAGACGGTCGGGTCGATGTGCACCAACCCCTGTTCATCATAGGTACGGCGCCACGTTGGCGCGTAGGTGCTGCGCACATACGCGTCTTCAAGGCGAATGGTCGGACGCGGCAGCATGGCGATCAACAGCTTTTCGAAGCCCCATGTGTCGGCAAGGCCCACGATTGCGCCGAACCATTCCGCTTCATCAGCGGCGTTCAGTAGCGGTGCCATCTGCTCGATATAATGTAGCGGCAATTTTGTTCTCTCAGACTCGCAAACGTCCAGTTGCGGTTAATAGCGGTGCGGTGTTCTGTCCGGCTGTTTTTATCTTCACAATCTATCACTAAATCATTTTACAAAGCCGGCAGCGATTTCGAAAGAAATAGCAACAACGCTGACTCTTCGAAGAAGCGAAGGAATTACTCCTTATATCGGATTTTCTTGCCGCAAATAACATTCACGTATCGATAAAATGGGTAATTTCCGCGTGGCAGCTTATTTGATGCTTTTGATTGGCAACATTTATTGTCAAACCAATCTGAAAGCCGGTATATGTCGAAACTCCATGAAAAACGAGCTTATTGCCGAGCGTTAATGAGCTTTTTTTGTGGCCGTGATCCACGAACGCCCGCTAATTCGTTGAAATTGTCATATCAAAACGGCGCACCGGCGTTCGCCCTCTTTGGCTTCCTGATGGGGTTTGCGACAATGCCGCATGACTAGGTTGTTTGACAGCATTGCGACTCCCTTGCTGCTTCGGGTGCCCGTGTCGGTGCATTTGGGGCGGTTGAACAAATCCTCTACTTCCCGGCAACGAGTTGCCGCGTCGGATCACGGCGATGCCGCTGCCAGGTTCGACGCCGTCCGAACATCATGCGAAGATCGACCATGCGGCGCAAAGGCTGCACGCGCAGAAGCCGCGCCGCCCTGACATCTTTGATTGCGGGCGCTTTCACCGCGCGCTGGCATGCCGGGCGTAACGAGCGTCGGCGCGCTGTCACCATCAACCGCCATCATCCAAAGCACAAGCATGACCGACAACAACCGACGCTATCCTGACCCCTCCATCCGCGTGCTCGATCCGCGCTTCAAGTCGCTGATCCTTGCATCTGCCTCTGTCGAGTGTCTGTATCAAGGCGCGCGGTGGTCGGAGGGGCCGGTCTGGTTCGGCGACGGCTGCTTTCTGCTGTGGAGCGACATTCCCAACGACCGCATCCTGCGCTGGGACGAACCGAGCGGCACGGTCACCACGTTTCGCCAGTCGTCGAACAATGCCAACGGCAACACGCGCGACCGCCAGGGCCGCCTCGTCACCTGCGAGCATTTGACGCGCCGCGTGACGCGCACCGAATACGACGGCTCGATTACCGTGCTGGCCGACCGTTTTCGCGGCAAGCGCTTCAATTCGCCGAATGACGTGATCGTGAAGTCGGACGGTTCGATCTGGTTCACCGATCCGACCTTCGGCATCGACAGCTTCTACGAGGGCGAGCGGCAGGCGTCGGAACTGGCCGCGTGCGTGTACCGCATCGACGGCCACTCCGGCGAGGTGACAGTGGTCGCCGATGACGTGCTCGGCCCGAACGGTCTCGCGTTCTCGCCGGACGAATCCGTGCTGTATATCGTCGAATCGCGTGGCGAGCCGCGCAAGATTCGTGCGTTCGACGTCGGTGGCAACGGCACTGCGCTGTCGAACAACCGGGTATTGATCGACGCCGGCCCGGGCACGCCGGACGGCTTTCGTGTCGACGCCCACGGTAATCTGTGGTGCGGCTGGGGCATGGGCACCGACGAACTCGACGGCGTGCGCGTCTTCACGCCGCAAGGCGAGCCGATCGGCCATATTGCGTTGCCGGAGCGCTGCGCGAACGTGTGCTTTGGCGGTCGCCATCGCAACCGGCTGTTTATGGCGGCAAGCCACGGGCTGTATTCGCTGTATGTGAATACGCAGGGCGTCCAGGGCGGGTGAGTCCGCGGTGCACGGGCAGGTCGCCTGACAAGTATTCGTCGGGCGCCACCTGGGAGCTTCGGGTTTGCCCTCGGATAAAGCGCGCAAATCCTTGAAATAGCGGGATTTCATCCATAAACAGCCGATTTCGTGAGCAAAGGGTTGTCGCGAGTATTTGCTTGACATCGGCAGTTCTGCTTCGCTATGTTCCTCTGCTAGAGACACCGCCAGCAGCGCATCTGACCGGCGGACTTCCATACCAAGAAGCGAGGAGACGCAATGACTGTTTCAGGCAGGTTGGCGCTCAGGCTGGTGTCCGTATGTCTCGTGGCTGGCGCCACATTTGCATCCGCCGCGCACGCGGCCGATCCGGTGACGCTCAATATCGTCGACGTGGCAGGCGACCTTCAACTCACCCAGAAGGGTTTCGAGGCCTTCAAGGCCAAGTATCCGAATCTCGTCGCCAATCTCACGTTCACGAACGCGCCGGCGCCGCAGTTGCCGGGCAAGATCAAGGCGATGCAGGCCGCGGGCCGCTCCGACATCGATCTCGTTCTCACCGGCACCGACGCATTGGCCGCGGGCATCGAACAGCATCTCTGGATGAAGCTGCTGCCGGACAATGCAGCGGCATTCCCCGGCGTACTCGACAAATACGCGCCCGGTCCCCGCAAGATGCAGGACCTCGCGCAAGGCTTCGGTCTCGAGGTCGCGTATATGCCGGCCGGTCCGCTGCTCGAATACAACCCCGCCAAAGTCACTGATCCGCCCAGGACGCCTGCGCAACTCCTGCAATGGTGCAAGGCGCATCCGGACAAGCTGATCTACCCGCGGCCGGCGAACTCCGGCCCGGGCCGCACCTTCCTCATGGGGTTGCCTTACATACTCGGCGACAAGGATCCGCAAGACCCGATTCACGGCTGGGACAAGACGTGGGCCTTCCTCAAGCAGCTGAACGATTGCATTCCTTACTATCCGGGCGGTACGTCGGCGGTGATGAAAGAGCTCGGCGAGGGCACGCGCGACATGACCGTGACGGTGACCGGCTGGGACATCAATCCGCGCGCGCTCGGCATCGTGCCGGCGGAATTCCGCGTGCAGGCATTCGACAACATGACGTGGGTGAACGACGCCCACTACATGGTGATTCCGAAGGGCGTGCCGAAGGAAAAGCTCGACGTGATCTACAAGCTGATGAATTTCATGCTCGAACCGGCGCAGCAGGCCATGACCTATGACGACGGATATTTTTATCCCGGGCCGGCGATCAAGGGCGTGAGCATCGAGCAGGCGCCCGCGCATAGTCAGGATGTGCTGAAGAAATACGGCCGACCTGAGTACGCGAAGTTGCTGGCCGAGCGTCCGCATGTCCTGCCGCTGAATGCGACCGCCATGGTCGCCGCTTTCAAGAAGTGGGACAGCGACGTCGGCGCGCAGAAGACCAAGTAATCGCCGGCTGAGTCCGTGCGCGCGTGCGTTCGGTCAACGGAGTTTCGCGCGTGTCGCGCGCGCAGGAAACCTGCCATGAAGCATTACACGCGTCAGTCTGTTTAGGCCTTCGGGATTCGTGCGTCACGCGTATCAGGAAACCGCCATGAAGCATCACTTTGAGCAGTTGCGGCTCGACTCGGTGAGCCGCAGTTTCACGAATGCGGAGGGGCAGGCGGTCGCGGCGTTGCAAGGGCTCGATCTGAACATCCGGCGCGGCGAGTTCATTGCGCTGCTCGGACCTTCGGGTTGCGGCAAATCGACGGCGCTGAATTGCATCGCCGGTTTGCAGCCGTTGAGCGGCGGCGGCATCTGGCTCGACGACAAACGCATCGACGTACTGCCGCCGGAAAAGCGCGGTTTCGGCATGGTATTCCAGAACTACGCGCTGTTTCCGCATATGTGCGTGCTCGACAACGTCGGCTTCGGCTTGAAGATGCGCGGCGTCCGCCGGAGCGAAGCCATGCGCCGTGCGCGCGACGCGTTGCAGCTCGTGCAACTGGTCGGGCATGAACGCAAGCTGCCTGGGCAGCTCTCAGGCGGCCAGCAGCAGCGCGTGGCGATTGCGCGGGCGATCGTGATCGAACCGCCGCTGATTCTGATGGACGAACCGCTGTCGAATCTCGATACGAAACTGCGCATCGAAATGCGCGCCGAGATTCGCCGCATTCACAGCCAGCTCGAACGCGCGACACTCTACGTGACACACGATCAGGACGAAGCACTGTCGATGGCCGATCGCATCGTCGTGATGAAAGAGGGCGTGGTGCAGCAGATCGGCACGCCGAAAGAGGTCTATGCGCGGCCGCACAATTTGCATGTCGCCCGTTTCATGGGGTATCGCAACGTGGCCGAATTTACGCTCGACGGCACGCAGGGCGACGGCGTTGCAGTGAGCGCGAATGGCGTGCGTCTGATCGGCACGCCGATGGCCGGTTTCAACCGCAAGCGCGTGAGCGTCGCGCTGCGTCCCGAAGATATGGAACGCGCGGCGCCCGGCACGGAAAACGCCTTCGACGCCTTGGTGAACACCGTCGAATATGGTGGCCGCGATTCGCTGCTACGGGTAGAAACCGCATTCGGTGACTTGTGGGCGCGCATCGCCGGCGAATTCACAGAGGGCGAACGAATCAGCTTGTACGTGCCGCCGTCGCGCACGCTCGTGTATGACGGAGAGGCCGCATGAACACGCCCGCGCTGTCGCCGCCGCTCGCGCCGCGCGACGCCAAAGCGTGGCTGGTCGCGCCGGCTTTGATCTTCATTGTCGCGTTGTTCATCTATCCGTTTGCGTACGGTTTGGTGCTGTCGTTCCAGCCGATGAACGGCGGCGGCGTGTGGGCCAACTATCTGACGTTCTTCACCGACAGGTCGATGTGGCCGACCATTCTCGTCACGCTCAAGCTCGCAGTGCCCGCAACGCTGATCAATGTCGGCGTGTCGGTTCCGGTGGCGTTCGCGCTGCGCCGCAATTCACCGTATCAGAAATTCGTCACGACACTGCTGGTGATTCCCGTCACGCTCGGCACCGTGCTGATCGCCGACGGCATGCTGACGTACTTCGGCCCGAACGGTTGGTTTCCGCAGGCGTTGCAGGGCTTGCATCTTTATACGGACGAAGTGCGCCTCACGCATAACTTCTGGGGCGTGCTGATCTCGCTGATCGTGTCGGGTTTTCCGTTTGCGTTTCTGCTGACGCTGTCCTACGTGACCGGCATCGATCCGACGCTGGCGAGCGCGGCTGCCACGCTCGGCGCGAATCCGTGGCAGCAGTTTCGTCGCATCTATCTGCCGCTGCTGGTGCCAGGCCTGACGATGGCCGCGTGTCTATCGTTCGTGCAGGCGTTTTCGGTGTTTCCATCGGCGGTGCTGCTGGGTGCGCCTGCCGGCCCGACGCGTGTGATGTCGATCGCCGCGGCCGAAGCCGCATTCGAAAGCTACGACTACTCGCTTGCCTCGGCGATCGCGATGGTGATGGGCTTCGTGCAGTTGCTGGTGGTCGCCGCCATGCTCGGCGCACGCCGCTTCTTTTACAGCGGACCGGTGACGGGAGGCAAAGGTTGATGGCAACCGATCACCACGCAGCGCAGCCTTCATGGCCTGCATCCAGGGAAAGTGCGGACCACGACGACGGCACCCGGCAGCCCGGCAAGCGCGCGAAGCAGCGCGCCAGTTTGCCGGGCCGCGTGTGGCACGTGCTGGTGTGGGGCGCAATGGTGTTCTTCCTCGCCAACGTGGTGTTGCTGATTGCGACCGTCGCGGTCAATTCGGTGGCGACGCGCTGGTTCGGCACCTTGTTGCCGCAAGGCTTCACACTGCATTGGTATGCGCAGGCGTGGAGCGACTTTCAGTTGGCGAGCGTGTTGTGGGTTACCGTCGAAGTGGTCGGCGCGGTGGTCGTGCTGTCGGTTGTGCTCGGCGTGCCTGCGGCGTATGCGCTCGCCCGCGTGCAGTTTCGCGGCAAGCGCTTTGCCTTGCTGATTTTCCTGTTGCCGCTGATGGTGCCGCCCGTGACGTACGGCATTCCCATGGCAACCGTGATGTACAAGGTCGGCCTCGCCGGCACGCTCGGCGGCGTGATTCTTGCGAATCTCGTGCCGGCGCTCCCGTTCGTGATCCTGGTGATGACGCCGTTCATCGAGCAGATCGATCCCAATCTCGAAGCGGCGGCGCGCATTTTCGGCGCGAACACATTCCGCTATTTCCGCTACGTGCTGCTGCCCTTGTTAGTGCCCGGCATGCTGGCGGCCGGGTTGCTGGTGCTGGTGCGCACGATCGGCATGTTCGAGCTGACATTCTTTACAGCAGGGCCCGCGACGCAAACGCTCGTTGTCGCGTTGTACTACGCTGTATTTTCAACCGGCGTGCGCGCACCGCAATCGATCGACGCGATGGCGATGATCTACATGGCGATCACGCTGATCTGGGTGCTGATCGCGCTGCAATTCGTCAGTCCGACGCAGATCGTGTCGCGCGTGAAGGAGCAGAAGCGCTAAGCGCATCATGACAAGAGACATCATGGAGTAAGAGACGCTCGACATCGACGAGAACTGCGTGATCGTGCTTCAGCATGCGGGGCCGGTGGGTGCCCCGGGCATGCCCGAATGGGGACAATTGCCGATCCCGCGGAAGCTGCTGAAAAAGGGTGTACGCGACATGTTGCGGATATCGGATGCACGCATGAGCGGAACGAGTTATGGCGCATGCGTGCTGCACGTCGCGCCTGAATCGTTCGTCGGCGGCCCGTTTGCGCTGGTGCAAAGCGGCGAGCTGATCGAACTGGACGTGCCGCGGCGCAAGCTCAACCTGCTCGTGTCCGACGATGAACTGGCGCGCCGCAAGGCCGCCTGGGTCAGGCCGGCGCCGCGCTTCACGCGCGGCTACGGCGCCCTGCATCAGGTTCATGTGATGCAGGCGAACAAAGGCTGCGATTTCGATTTTCTACAGCGCGGCGGCGCGGACGTGGACGCAGCCGGCGAGCCGGAAATTCACTGAGTTTAATGAGGGCTGTCGAGAGCGTCCCCGATCAATACCCCACCCGATACACACGGCCCGTCTGCGCACCTTCCACGCTGCGCAAATAGGCCAACGCCGCATGCTCGGCCGTCACGGGCTCGAAACCACGGAAGTAGGGCGCAAAAGCGTCGAGCGCTTCAGTCAGTACTGTCGGACTCACCACGTTGATGCGGATGCCGCGCGGCAATTCAATCGCCGCGCCGCGTACGAAGCCTTCCAGTGCCAGATTGACGGTGGTCGCATTCGCGCCCTCGCGAATCGGTTCGTCGCCGATAATGCCGCTCGTCAGCGTGAACGAGCCGCCGTCGTTCACATATTGCTGGGCCGCGAGCACCACGTTGATCTGACCCATCAGCTTGTCGCGCAGGCCGACCCAGAACTGTTCGATGCTCATGTCCGGCAGCGGGCCGAAATGCACCTTGCCGGTGGCCGTGACGACGCCGTCTACTTTGCCGATCTCGCGAAAGAGCCGCTCGATGCTCGCGGGGTCGGTACTGTCGACGTGATATTCGCCGCGCGTCGCGCCTACCTCGATGACTTCGTGACGTGACTTCAGTGCTGCGCTCACTGCCTGGCCGACCGTTCCGGTTGCGCCTATCACGACGATCTTTTTCATTTTCTGCTCCGTTGAGGATTGAACGTGCGGTCGATTGTGTCGGCGTTTTCCGAGCGGAAAAAGCCTGTTTGGTTTGCGGATCCTGCAACCCTGAGTTTCTAATCCAGGACAAAACACGCACCGTTACTCAAACGGCGCGTGCTTCTGAATCCACTGATTAAACGCGGCGGGCGGCGCAATTCAAACGCATCGCAAAACGCCAATGCCTATTTCGCCCGATGTAATTCGATCACGCGAGTGGGCCGCAGATGATTGAGGGCGTAGTGAATGCGACCGCGTTCATTGCGACTGCCGACCGGGCGCGGATCGTCGAACTGATGGTCCGCCGAGTAGGCGCCCTGGGGCTCGACCATGCCTTTGTCGATGACCGTGTAGCCCGGCTCGAGCGCCAGCAGCAGATGATTGCCGCCAACCCGGCTGTCGAAGCCGGCCATGCCGTCGAGCGCTTCCGGCACGCTGTTGCTGAGGCTCGCGTTGCTCGTCGTGATCTCGTCGGGCGAGATCGGGCTGTAGCCGGCGATGCGGGCAGCCTCGAGATTCTTGCCGTCGGTGTCGACCGTGCTGTCGTGCGTGCGGTCGTTGTGCAGTTCCGTCGTGGCCGGGCCGGTGGCGCCCACCTGCTTGCCGGCGTCTGCTGGTTGGTTGATATCGCTGTTCATCATGCATTCTCCATTGAAGAGGACATGGTTGAAGTGCAGCAAAACCCGTTCCGCCTGGCACAACGCCTTCGAGCGCGTAAGCGGCACCTGGGTGGCGCCGCCGTTCCCTTGTAGTTGCCGCGTAGGGGCGTATGCGGGCATTTCACCTGGCGATTGCGTCCGGGTTTCTTTTCGTTTTTTTTTAATGGACGCCTATTTTCTACAGAGTATGATCTTACTCCGGCGAGCGAAGCGCGGTTCAGTTGGCGACTGCATCCGGCTGTTTTTACATGCCCGACAGCGAACAGCCGCGCGCTACTCAAAATCATCTTACGGGGCCGTCAGGGCGGGTGACACATGCACTTCGATGCTGCATTCACACATCGCGGCTACTTGCTGAATTGCGCGCCGGCGCGCGCGTGCGATGGCACTTGGCAACCGTATGTCGTTATCTCCCGCTCGAGCGACGGCGAACTGGTCGCGAACCGTTTTTTCCCTACCGAACTGCGCTTTCCTGACGAAGCCGCCGCCATTGCGCACGCACGCGACTGGGCGGTGCGCTGGATCGATGCGAGCAGTGTGACTATCTGAAGCGCATCCGGCAAGCATGGGCGCATATAGCGTGCAGCCGTGCGGCGCTGCGCGAGCCACGGCAAAACGCGGTAATCTCTTGGGACAATCACTCTGAACCGTGCCTGGCGCACGGCGCTGTCTTTATGCCTAACGTGCCTTCCCACAACTGGGGTCTCGAACAGATCGTCGCGGACTTACGCGCATCGCGTGAAGAATTGCATCGCACGCGGCATCCGCTTGGCATACGCGAGCTACCGTCGCGCGAAGCGGTGATTAACATTGTCGCCGGCTTGCGCGCGGCGCTGTTTCCCACGCACTACGGCGCCCCCGATCTGACCGACGAAACCGTCGACTACTACGTCGGCCACACGCTCGAAAGCACCTTGCGATTGCTTGCCGAACAGATTCGCCGTGCCTTGCGCTTTCTGCCGGAGTTCGGCGAAACGCCCGATGCGGATCTGAAAGAGCGTGCGTTCAACGTCGCACGCGAATTCGGCACGCAGTTACCGGGCATTCGCGCGCTGCTGGTCAGCGATATTCAGGCCGCCTTCACCGGCGACCCGGCTGCGCAGCACATCACCGAAATTCTGCTGTGCTATCCGGGCGTGTGGGCGATGACGCATCACCGCTTGGCGCACGCCTTGCATCGCCTCGGCGTGCCGTTGCTCGCGCGCTTTATCAACGAGATCGCGCACTCGGCAACTGGCATCGACATTCACCCGGGCGCGACCATCGGGCCGAGCTTTTTCATCGACCACGGCACGGGCGTCGTGATTGGCGAGACTGCGATTATCGGCGAGCGTGTGCGCGTCTATCAGGCCGTGACGCTCGGCGCGAAAAGCTTCGCCGCCGATCTCGACGGCACGCTCGTCAAGGGCAACGCGCGCCATCCGATCGTCGAGGACGATGTCGTGATCTATGCCGGAGCGACGATTCTCGGCCGCGTGACGATCGGGCGCGGCTCGGTGATCGGCGGCAACGTGTGGCTTACGCATAGCGTTCCGCCTGGCAGTAGCGTGTCGCAAGGCAAAATCCGCGAAGGCGAGCGTACTGACGAGGGGCGCCATTGATGAGCGGGTTGGCTCGCGCGTCGTTCCGCGCCTCGCTGCGCGAATCCCTCTTTAACGTCTGAGAGGCGAGCCATGTCGCGCGGCCGCATTCACATGCCTCGTTGCGCGATTGCCGGCGTCGAAGCGACAGTGGCTGAAACTGCGCATTCGTTTCCGCGCCATTCGCATGATCGCTTCGGGGTGGGCGTGATCGTCAGCGGCGGGCATCGCTCGTCGAGTGGGCGTGGCGTGGTTGAGGCGCGGACGAACGACGCGATCATGGTGAATCCAGGCGAAGTCCACGACGGCAACCCGCTCGACGAGCGTGGGCGAGCGTGGCGCATGTTGTATTTCGAGCCGTCGATGCTGGGTGGCGTTGCGGGCGAGTTGAGTGGTGTGCCCGCGCATGAGATCGAGCTGACGCGACCGGTGGCGCACGATCCGTTGTTGAAGGCGCTGTTCGAGCGACTGTTCGCGGTATCGGTGGAAGCGCAAGCCGTGCCGGACGATCTGGTACGAGAAGAGGCGTTGCTGGAACTGCTTGGGCATGTGCTCCGGGCGCACGCGACCACGCATGCACGTTCGCGGTTGGCTCATTCGACGGGACCGATTGCGCGAGCGCGGGCGCGCATCGACGATGATCCATCGTCACCGCTCACGCTTGCCGATCTCGCCGCCGATACCGGCATGAGCCGGTTCCAATTGCTGCGAAGCTTCGCGCACGAGATGGGGCTACCGCCGCATGCGTACAGGATGCAGCGCCGGGTCGTACTTGCGAGGCGGTTGATCGCAGATGGCGCGACGTTGGCAGACGCCGCAGCCGCGGCCGGGTTTGCCGACCAGAGTCATATGACGAGGGCGTTCGTACGATTGCTGGGGATTACGCCCGCTAACTATGCGTCTGCGACGCGGGCATAGCACAGCGGCCGCTATCCGTATTTCCTCGATGCACAATGTGGGCGTCGAAATGAAATCGTTTCGTGGAGAGGGGCAGATTCGTATCGACGGAAAGCGAACCGCTCTTCGTGCTCGGTTACCTCGCCTGGTCTCGAAGGCAGAGCAACCTCGTTTCTCCGGTTCCGCATCGGGGTGTCACGAGCATGGTATTCCGATCTCGCGAAATCCAAACAGATTCTCTTTTGGGAAATCAAGTGAAGCGTGCTGTATGGGCTCTGGCCTATCTCGCTGTGGGGTCCTTCGCGTCCTGGCTATCGGTTCTGTTCACCAGTCGATTGGCAGGCCGATACTCATGGCCGTTAATCCATCGCCGCTGGCATGGGTGCTGGGACTTTGAACATTGCAGCGTTTCGTGGGTCGGCTATGCGATGGCTTTCCTCTTTTTTTTCGGACCGGTTGCCGCCTGGGCCATCGCCGGATTTGCGCAAGCAAGAAAGATCACGGTGTCTCGCGTTGCTGCTACCCTGCCGCTCCTACTCATAGGAACCGCTTTGTTTTACGTGAGCTTTTATGCCGTCGTATGGCAGTGACCGCAGCAGCATCAGAGACCACGCAGTGAACGACGATGAATTCCGCATCGCATAGTGCAATGCCGGTCGGCAGCGGATGCCCAGAGACATCAAAGGTGTTACATGCGGCGGTTGCCATCGTTGACCGCTTTACGCGTCTTCGAAGAAACAGCCCGTCATCTGAGCTTCAATCACGCCGCGACTGCATTGTGCGTCACATAGTTCACCGCGAAGCACACGTACAGCGAGCGCCGCCCAGGCAAAAAACAAACCCTCACCCCACTTTCAAATACCGCAAAAACGAAACCCCATGCACACCGTGCAACCAGACATGCTCGCCAATAAGCCAGGCCGCGACCCACGACACCCCCACAACGATCAAATCACAATGCCCACTATTCCAAAGGTTTAATGAATGCCGCCTGGCAATCCAGGGCACGCCCAAAGGATTCGGCCAATCGGCCAACAGATGCATCAACCCGCCGCAGGCAAACCCAAAAGCCGGCGCAGCATAAACCGACCGCCCAAGCCAGTGATAAGAAACCACAAGCAGCGCGACCCACCCCACGCCCCAATGCGTCAACGTCCGATGCGTAATCCACAGCCTGCGCGCTTTCGACCACCAAGCCACCTCCAGCCAATCCGGCGCCGTACTCCCCGCCACCCCGGCGATAAAACTCAACACCGCACCGATATGAAACGCCCCGCCACCGCCGGCGCGCGCAACGACAGCCGCCGCGATGACGCCGGCCGCGAACCCAGTCGCGTGATGTGCCTTGTTAGATGCCATCGAAACTCGCAACGCAGCGCGCCGCATAAAAGTCAAAGGGCGGCTATATTCGCAGATGAGCAGACAAAAAAATAGCCGACACGCAATATAAAAATTCGCGCATCAGCGTGGCCTTCAACAACGCAGCCGCGAGACCAGACGCTCAGGTCGCGCAGCGCGCAATATCGAAGCGCATTTCCGGCTCCGGCGGATCGTCCGGCGCATTCGCGGGATGCATCACCTTGATGACCGAGCCTGCGTTGAACGGCGTCAGCGTCACGAAATACGAGGTGTTCGAATCCGATCCGACGGCGATCTCGGTGGCACCACCTACGCGCGACCTACGCACGCGTGAGAGCTTGCTTTCGAGGCAATCGGCGATATAGGCAGGGGTGCGCTGCGAAGTCACATATATCATCGGCTGGGACGCATCGCGGGCGGGGCCGCTGGGAGAACCGCAGGCAGCGAGAAAAGCGGTGACGGCAGCAGCGGGAGCAAGCAGGAGAAGTCTTTTCATGGTCCGATCGTCGGCGTCCCCGGTCGTGCACGGGAACTTGGGGCGCGGGCGAAGCGCGACGCGATGAAACGCAACGTCATGCTCCGCGACGAAGCTGCCGTTCAACCACAGCGACGTTGCGGCAGGGAAGGCAGCCAGACCCAGTATACCCACCGCGCGCTTGCGCCGTCACTATTGCTACGTCTAAAAGTAAGAACGTAAGCCTCATGAAAAAACCCGCGCGGGATCGTGTCACGCGCGGGTTGGGCTGCAAAGCGAACCGGTACACCCGCGCTGCAAGTAGCGCAGGAAAAATCTAGAAGCGGTGACGCAGTCCGACCGCTGCCGCAACCTGGTTGCCCGTCGACGACGGCGCCAGCGTGTTGATTGCCGCCACGCCAGGCAGCGTCGCGCCGCCGACGTCCACGCCGGTGATGCCGTCCAGTTGCGTATGCGTGTACACGAAGCCGACGGTCGCCGGGCCGTACGTGTATTTGATGCCCGCGCCGAACGTGCGCTGCAGGTCCGCCGCGATTGCGGCGGTGCCATCACCTTGCGAGACCGCGCCGCTCAGGTTGGAGCTGCCGGACTTGTTCAATTGCAGGTAGGCCGCGGCAACGCTTAATGGACCGTTGTCGTACGAAGCGCCGGCGCTCCATGCGCGGTTGTTCGAGAACTGGCCGGCCGAATTGCTGAAGCAGTACAGGCCGCCGAATTTGAGGCCGGCGTAGTTCGCGCTCGTGTACTTCATCGCGAGGTGAATTCTGCAATGCACTCTTTCAATTCGAGTGTTCTGTCGGGGCGAATTGCGGTTCTGCAATTCATTTCACACCCTTGACGAGGGGTGTTTTTTAATCTGCTTATACGCGCTTTCGGGACCGCAGTTTTTTCGTCTTTTTGTAATGAATTTATAAGACGGCGCGAATGACGAAATACATTATTTCGATTGGCGAGGAGCGCGCCTCGGCTTGTCCGTTCGGCAGAGGGCCACATTCGGCGCGTGCGGGGCGGGTAGAATCGCGTGCTTGAGATGTGTTTCCGTCCCGCGAACGTGAGTAAACCTGTAATGACCGATACACCCCTTCCATCGTCCGACCCCGCTGCCGATTCCATGACGGAAGGCTCGTCCGGAATGCACGAAAACCTGCCCGAAAACCCGGCCGAGACCCAGCCGGAAAGCCAGCGCGAAGCGCGTCTGTGGCGCGACGACGGCTGGACCGCGCGCGTCATCAAGAACGAAGACGACGAAGGCTGGGCCGTGGAAATGATCAAGGACGGCGAAGCGGAACCGGCACTCGTCGGCCCGTGGACAATGGGCCGCAACAAGAAAGATCCGAAGCCGCTCGACACGTCGGCGTTCAACACGCTGGTGAAAACCGCATCTGAAGTGCTGCGCCGCCATGAGCAGCAATTGCGCGCGCAGTTGCATAAAGAAGTGCGCGTGGCGAGCGCGGACGGCAACGATGAACTCGACATCACGCTCGACATCGTCCCGGATGAAGACGAGCCGTACGCGCTGCTGACCGCGCTCGACACATTCGGCGAACAGCTGGCGCAAGTGCAGGTCGCGCCGAACTTCAAACTGAGCAAGGCGAGCGCCGCGGCATGGGTTGAAAATGAATTTCGCCGCCCGGGCTAGGTAGGCGGCGCGGCGGCGCGGCTAACGGAAAGCTGAATTTAATATTACTAAAGCAAGCAATATACTTTCACATTCGCTGCGGCCCTATCTCCCAACCGGTCATTCCCCGCGAGGCTTGGCCGTCAAGCGCCGCCTCAACTCCGCTTGCAGAAAATCGCCGTGACGAACGGCGCCACCGGGTGCACGATCGCGGTGCTGCCGGCTTCGGTAAGCGCGGTCTGCACCTTGGATTCGCTGCCGAACACCACGACGCCATAGGCCGAGCGGGCAACCGGTTCGCCGGCTCCCACGCGAAACATCGGGTCGTCTTTTTCGTAGCCGACTACCGCGAACACGTGAAAGCCGAACGCCGTCAGATCCGCGCCGTGCGCCGGCGAAAACGCATTGATCGAATTGCTTTCGACCCGCGTCGGTTTCGGATCGATCATCTGCTGCTGTGTGAGGTCGGCAATGAATTGATGACCGCTCTCATGGCAGGTCAGCGGCGCATCGAGAGACGCGGCGTAACCGGTGAGCGGTAGCGCCGCAGCGGCCAGCGCAAGGAGTACAGACGAAAAGAAGCATTTCATAGTCGTGAATGGCGACCCGTATTCGACGTAGTGTGTTCGCAGCGGGTGGCGCTCATGTGTCGCGACCCGAAAGACGTTGCGCATCGAAGTGATCTGGCGTGACAGGCGCAACTGGATTCGCACTTTAACGTGATTCGGGAAATCTTGCCCTGCGTACGGCGGCAACGAATATTCCTTAAGAAAACGTTAAGGAAAGAGGCAAGCTTTCAAGATCCCGTATATATTTCCGGACTATGAATCCGCGCCCCCACCTTTCAGCTAACGTTGCGCCGCCCAGAACATGGGACGCGCGGCTCGCCCGCCGGCTTGTCACTCCGCTCGTGAACACGTGGGTTACGCCGAACCATCTGACCACGCTGCGCTTGCTGATCGGGCTGGCAGGCGCGCTGTGCCTGGCGCGCGGCGGATTCGAATGGGCCAATGCAGGCGCCTTCCTGATCGTGCTGTCGAATTTCGTCGACCATACGGACGGAGAACTCGCGCGCATCGGCGGCAAGTCGAGCCGGATCGGTCATTTTTACGATCTCGCCTGTGATGCGCTCGTGACCGTAATGTTGTTCGTCGGCATGGGGTTGGGTGTCGGCACGGCGCATATCGGCGCATTGAAACTGGCCCCCGAGTGGCTCGGGGCAGCGGCGGGCGTCGCGATCGCACTGATTTTCTTCCTGCGCATGCGCATCGAGGAGATGGCCGGCAAGGCGGGCACCCGGCAGGCATCGGTCGGTGGTTTCGAAACGGAAGACGTGCTGTATCTGCTACCTATCGTCACGCTGACGAGCGTTGTCATGCCGTTTGTCGTGGTCGCCTCGATTGGCGCGCCGCTCTTTGCTGTCTGGGTGGTGATCAATTACTGGCGCGCCGGTCGCCGCGCCGCTAGTCTCGCGGTCCCCGACGGCGGCGCGTCTGAAACCAGTGAAGTGTGGGCTAGTGAATGAGTATGCACGCCGAAGACGACGTGATCGCCGCAAATTCAGTTGAACGTTCTTTGGCCTCGTCGCCGGCCACGCCTGTACCGAATGCCGACCGCGCGGTCGCAAGCCGTACGCGCACGTTCGACACTGCGCGTCTTTCCACGGATTTCGCCGGTCAGGACGCGTTCCTGTATCTGGAAGACTTCCTCGCGCCCGAGGTCACCGCTCAGCTCGTTCAGGCCGCGCGGGGGCTCCTCGCCGAAGTGAACCGCAACTATCTGCCGGGCCACAAGCAGGGCGGCAGCGTGAGCCGTCATACGATTGACCGTCTCGCGCCGTTCATCGCCGAGCTGTATCGCTCGAAGGCGCTGATCGGCTGGCTCGAGCAACTGAGCGGCGACAAGCTGCAAGTGTCTCCCGCGGACGATCCGCACGCGTACGCGCTGTATTACTACACCCGGGCCGGCGACCACATCGGCTGGCACTACGATACTTCGTACTATGACGGCCGCCGTTACACGCTGCTGCTCGGCGTGATCGACGAATCGTCCTGTCGTCTCGATTACGAATTGCATACGCGCAACCCCGACGTGCCGGACCAGCCCGGTTCGGTGCAAATCCCGCCGGGCGGTCTGGTGTTCTTCGACGGCGACAAGCTGCGTCATCGCATCACGCCGGCCGCGGCGAACGAAATGCGCGTGTCGCTCACCTTCGAATACGTCACCGATCCGAACATGCGGCCGTGGCGCCGTTTCATCTCGAACTGGAAGGACGCAATCGCGTACTTCGGTTTCCGGCAGGTTTTCCGTCAGATGACAAAGCGCGGCAAGGATCACGCATGACACGCGCAGCCCTGATTCTGCTGTCGACCGGGACGGCGCTTTTTGCCGGCCTGCTCGCGTGGCAGGGTTTCGGCTCGGTTGCCTCGACGCTGCTCGCGGCAGGCTGGGGGCTCGCGCTCGTCGCCGCATTCCATCTCGTGCCGCTGGCACTCGACGCCGCCGCGATCTCGGTGCTGTGCCAGCGCCGTCGTGCCAGCGTGCATCACGATGTGACGCTGCGCGACGCGTTATTCGCGCGCTGGGTCGGCGAATCGGTGAATAGCCTGTTGCCGGCCGGCCAGATCGGCGGTCCGGTGGTGATGGTGCGGCAATTGTTCCAGCGTGGCATGCGTATGCGCGACGCGGCTGCCGCGATCACCGTCAGCACCACGGCGCAGGCACTCGCGCAAATCGTGTTCGCCCTGCTTGGGCTCCTGCTGTTCGGCGCCTACGCCGCGCACGGCGCGCTTCACGATCTGCAAACCGCGACGTCGATCGCCACCGGCGTGCTGGGCGCGATGATCGTGGGCTTCTATTACGCGCAGCGACGTGGTCTGTTCGGCCGTCTGCTGGGCGTGGTCTCGAAGGTGTTCGGCAAGCGCGACTGGTCAACGCTCATGACGCGCGCCGAAGCCGTCGACGCCGCTGTGCAGGCGATGTACCGCGAGCGCGGCCGCGTCGCGGCGAGCTTCGCGTTGAGCCTGGTGGGCTGGATCGTCGGCACGGTCGAAGTGTGGCTCGCGCTGCGCTTTCTCGGCCATCCGGTCGACTGGGTCGATGCGCTCCTGCTCGAAAGTCTCGGGCAAGCGATTCGCGGCGCGGCATTCATGATCCCGGGCTCGCTCGGCGTGCAGGAGGGCGGTTATCTGCTGCTCGCGCCGCTTGTGGGCTTGCCACCGGACGCCGCGCTGGCGTTGTCGCTCGCCAAGCGCGCCCGCGAAATCCTGCTAGGCCTGCCGGGTCTGCTGGTTTTGCACTTCAGCGAACGAAACTGGCAACGCCGACGCGCCACGGCGCGCATGCCGGTTGTCGACTAACCCGTATTTTTTCAAAGGACCGCGCATGCGTGCCATCATCCTCGCAGCGGGCCTCGGCCTGCGTCTCCAGCAACCGCCGCAGGCACAGTTCCCGAAGTGCCTGTTGCAGTTCGATGGCATGAGCCTGCTCGAACGGCATCTGCACATGCTTGAAACCGGTGGCGTGACCGACGTCGTGCTGGCGCTCGGTTTTCAGCCGGAATCGGTGCGGGCGGAACTGGAGCGGATCAACTGGCCGCATGAAGTGGAAACCGTGCTGAACCCGCGTTACGACCTGGGCAGCGTATTGACGGTGCACACGGTAGCCGAAGCGCTGACGCGCGGCGGCGACGTGCTGCTGATGGACGCCGACGTGCTCTACGACGAGCGCATTCTGAGCGCGCTGGTGGCGGGTGAAACGGCCAACCGGCTGTTGATCGACCGTGATTTCGAAGCCGGCGACGAACCCGTCAAGCTGTGTCTGAAAGACGGCGTGCCGGTTGAATTGCGCAAGCAGCTCGCCGTCAATCTCGAGTACGACACGATGGGCGAATCGGTGGGCTTCTTCCGTTTCCGCGAGAAAACCGCGCAGCGTTTCACGCAGATCGTCGCGGGCTATGTCGAAAGCGGCCGGGCCAATATGCCGCACGAAGAAGCGGTGCGCGACCTGCTGCTGGAGCGCAGCCAGGTGTTCGATACCGCCGACGTGACCGGCTCGCCATGGATCGAGATCGACTTCCCGAACGACGTCGCGCGCGCGGGCACCGAGATTCTGCCGCAGTTGCAACCGCTGGTCAGCGCGTCGCGTTAAGTTTCCTTTCTCGATGTTTGCTGGTGTCTTGCGTGGTGAGCCGGTTGTATGCCGGCTTACTATCGCTTCGCTTTTTTCTTCGTGTTCACTCATGTTTTTCGTGGCCCTTCCTGCTTGGTTGCGCGCTCAACCATCGAGGTTCGGGTAGCAGCGCGCTGTTCGCATGAGCATTAAAAGACTTCGCGCAACAACATCTGTTGTCAATGCGATGCCATAATCGCAACTTTACGCCGACGGCTTTGCAACCCGTCGCCATGCCAATGCCTCTTGCTTTAGGCACTTTCATTGTTCCGCTGATCGTCGCGTGTGCGATGTTCATGGAAAACGTGGACGGCACGGTCATCGTGACGTCGATGCCGGTTCTGGCGCGCGATCTCGGCCAGGATCCCATCACCCTCAAGCTCGCCGTGACGGCATACGTCATCGGCCTCGGCGTGTTCATTCCCATCTGCGGCTGGGTCGCCGACCGCTTTGGTTCGCGCACCGTGTTCCGCACGGCAATCGGCATCTTCATGGCCGGCTCGCTGATGTGCGCGGCGTCCACTTCACTCGGCACCTTTGTCGTCGCGCGCTTTGTGCAAGGCATCGGCGGCGCGATGATGGTGCCGGTGGGGCGCATCATCATTTTCCGCTCGCTGCCGAAGTCGGACTTCATCCGCGCGGTCAACTATCTGACGGTGCCTGCGCTGCTGGGGCCGGTGGTCGGGCCGCCGCTCGGCGGCTTCATTACGACGTATCTGCACTGGCGTCTGATCTTCTTCGTCAACATTCCCATTGGCCTGCTGGGCATCTGGCTCGCGAACAGGCACATCGCCAACGTGCGCGAAGCGCACCCCGGGCGGCTCGACTGGAGCGGCTTTGCGTTGTCGGCGGGCGGGGCGTCGCTATTCATGCTGGGGCTCTCGCTGGTAGGCGGCGAACTGGTGTCGAACCCGGTATCGGTCGGCATGTGCGCGGCCGGCGTGGCGCTGCTGGTGATGTATGTGTTGTACGCGAATCGCGTCGAATTGCCCGTGCTCGATCTGCGGCTGTTGCGCATTCCGAGTTTTCACGCGAGCGTGGTGGGCGGCTCGCTGTTTCGCATCGGCCTCGGTGCGGTGCCGTTCCTGTTGCCGCTGGCGTTGCAGGAAGGCCTGGGCATGACGGCGTTCAAGTCGGGGTCGATCACCTGTGCCTCCGCGTTTGGTTCGATCTTCATGAAGGCGGCGGCATCACGCATTCTCGGCCGTTTCGGTTTCCGCGCGGTGCTGATGTTCAATGCGGGCTGCGCGGGCCTCGCTATCGCGGTCTACGGTCTGTTCTTTCCCGGCACACCGCATTGGTTGATCTGGTGTGTCGTGCTGTTCGGCGGCTTCTTCCCGTCGTTGCAGTTCACCTCGTTGAACACCTTGGCCTATGCGGACATTCCGAGTCGCGATATCGGGCGTGCAACGAGCGTCGCCAGTGTGATTCAGCAGATTTCGTTGGGGCTCGGCGTGACGATCGGTGGGATCGTGCTGCAGATTTCGCATAACGTGCAGGGGCATTCGAGCATTGTGTTCTCCGATTTCTGGCCGGCATTTCTAGTGGTCGGCCTGTTCTCGTTCATGTCGATTCCGGTGACCGCGCGCTTGCCGCATGGCGCCGGCGACGAGATCGCGCGCGGCAGCCGCAGCCGCGCCTGAACGCAGCGCGCGGCCTTTTTTATCCCCTCCGGAAGCGGCTTAAATCAGCTGACCTGCTCCATGGGCGTCAAGGTCAATTCGAGCCGTTGTGCGCCTCGCAACACCGTCACATCGACAGGTCTGTCGATACGCGAAACATCGAGCGTGCGTTGCAGACTATCGACATCCTGAACAGCAAGCGCGTCGATCGCGACGATCGTGTCGTCGGTGCGCAGGCCGCCGAGCGCAGCCGGGCTGCCTTTGACGATTTCCATGACGCGCACGCCGCTCCCAGAGCTCAAACCGAAATAGCGCTGCACGCGCCGCGACAGCGGCGCCGTGGTGCCGGCCACGCCGATATAGGCCCGCCGCACCCGGCCGTGCGCGAAAATCTGCATGATGACCCACTTCGCCGTATCAATGGCGGTGGCGAAGCAGATCGCCTGCGCGCCCGGAATGATCGCGGTGTTCACGCCGATCACCTGGCCGGCCGAATTGATCAGCGGGCCGCCCGAATTGCCGGGATTGAGCGCGGCATCGGTCTGGATGACGTCGTAGATCATGCGGCCCGAATTCGAACGCAGTGAGCGGCCGAGCGCCGAGACTACGCCGGTCGTTACGGTTTGCGCGAGGCCGAGCGGATTGCCGACCGCGATCGCAATCTGCCCGACCCTCAGCTTCGACGATTCGCCGAGTTCGACGTGCGCCAGCGGCTCCGGCGAGCCGATGCGCAGCACGGCCAGATCGCTGCCCGGATCGTCGCCGACCAGATCGGCGTCGAATTTCGCACCGTCCGCGAGCGTCACTTTGATATGTGCGGCGCCGTGCACGACGTGGCTGTTGGTGAGCAGGTAGCCGTCGGGCGTGAACAGAAAGCCCGAGCCGCTGCCCCCGCGTGTGCCGCGGCTATCGCGCCCGGCGGGCGCGCCGGGCAGCCGGCGCTCGACGGAAATGAAGGCGACCGCCTGCTGAACGCGTTCCAGCGCGCCGATTACCGTGCGGGAATAGGCGTCGAGCAGGGCGTCGTCGGATAGTGGATCGAGTGGTTGGGGCCCGGGGGCGTCGGAGGTGGCGCGCGACAGGTTATCGATGAAGCGTGGACGGCTTCCCATGGCGATGCTCCGGATGAACGGAAATGCAGATGCGGGGCGTCACAAGGGTTTTCAAGTGGCGGCGGTGCAGGGTGCCCAGACGCGGCCTATGAGACACTTTCTTGTGCCGGCCGACGCCGGCATTTGGGTCGATGCCAGAGGGGATGCGCAAGCCCACCGTCCGAGCCAATGCCTATGCCAATGCCAATGCCGCAGCCATCACGCGCCCGCCATACCAAGGAGACAGCCGCCATGAACTCACCCGCCAGGTCAGCCGCAGCCTCTACCTCGCCGAGTACGCCGCCGGAACCGGCGGAACCGCGCATCGAGTCGCTCAGCGCCATCACGCTGGCCACCCACGATATGCGGCGCGCGGTGCTGTTTTACGAAGCGCTCGGCTTTCCGATCAAATTCGGCGGCCCGCAGGAAGCGTTTACCTCGTTTGCATTCGGTGGCTCGTATCTGAACCTGATCGTCGACACGCGCGCGCCGGTCAATTGGTGGGGCCGCGTCATCGTCTACACGTCGGATGTCGACGCGCTCTACCGGAAGGCGTTGGCGGCGGGTTTGAAACCGTCGCTCGAACCGTCCGATGCGCCGTGGGGCGAGCGCTATTTTCACATCACCGATCCGGACGGTCACGAAATCAGCTTCGCGAGGCCGCTGCGTTAGCCGCCGGCCGGTGGCGGAAAACTCGCTATCATGGGTGTTCAGAAGGCGCGCAGGTCGCAAGGGCGCATCCATCGCGCCAAGGTGCGGCTGCCGCAGCGGTAACACAGCTGACATTTCGCGCTTCGATAATCGAGCGCGTTCGCGACGCGCTTGCGCCGCATGCCTAACCATTTCCGTTGCCAGGAGAGTCGCAATGAAAGAGCTGGAATCGAGACCCGAGGCCGATGTGCTGGCAGAACGGCAACGCCGTTTCGAGGAGGACCTCATCGACGCCTACGACGAGGAACTCGAAATGGAGGTCGACGACCGCATGATCGACGGCGCGGAAGGCTTCACGCCCGAGCATCGCGAGGCGCGCAAGATGTACTTCCGCGAGCTGTTCCGGCTGCAGGGCGAGCTCGTCAAACTGCAGGACTGGATCGTGCAGACCGGCCATCGTCTCGTGGTGATTTTTGAAGGGCGCGATGCGGCCGGCAAGGGCGGCGCGATCAAACGCATCACGCAGCGGCTCAATCCGCGCGTGTGCCGCGTGGCGGCATTGCCGGCCCCGAACAACCGTGAACGCACGCAATGGTATTTCCAGCGTTATGTGTCGCATCTGCCGGCCGGCGGCGAAATGGTGCTGTTCGATCGCAGCTGGTACAACCGCGCGGGTGTCGAACGCGTGATGAATTTTTGCAGCGACGACGAGTATGAAGAGTTCTTCCGCTCCGTGCCTGAATTCGAAAAGATGCTGGCGAGAAGCGGTGTGCAGATTCTCAAATACTGGTTTTCGATCACCGACGAAGAACAGGAACTCCGCTTTCAGAACCGCATCCACGATCCGCTGAAGCAGTGGAAACTGAGTCCGATGGATCTGGAAAGCCGACGCCGCTGGGAAGCCTATACCCAGGCGAAAGAAGTCATGCTGCAGCGCTCGCATATTCCCGAGGCGCCGTGGTGGGTCGTGCAGGCGGTCGACAAGAAACGCGCTCGCCTGAACTGCATTCATCATCTGCTAAGCCAGGTGCCGTATCACGAGATCGAGCATTCGCGCGTCGAGTTGCCCGCGCGGGTGTACAACAACGAATACAGTCGTCAGCCCGTGCCGGAATCGATGATCGTGCCGGAAGTGTATTGATCGAGTGCCGGCCCGGTGTGAAATCGGCCGATGCGCACGGTCCATACGTCAGACGCTGCCTGCCGATCCTTTCGCCTACTGTACTGTTACGACGGTGTGCTTCCAGCGGTGGAATGAACGGTCGCGGCGCGTAGGCGATGCGGTGCAAGGCGCATTCCTTGCGTCTCGTCTCATGCACCTCGTGCAGCGCGGCGGTGGATAACCGGGCGGATACTCACTGGTCTTTTTTTTGCTACGCTGCCAGAGGGGTGTTTTCAAGGACCTTCGATGAAACGAGAGAGCCGGAAGATCGGGAAACAGACTGCGGACAGCCAGCCGACCGGCGCGGAACCGTCGGCGGAGGTGGCCTTCGCGTCCTACGCGGCGCCTCTCGTCGATGCTGCGATCGAATATGCTCACGCGGTGCGCGAAGACGCGTCGCCCGAAGCGTTGCACAAACTGCGCGTTTCACTGCGGCGTTTGCGTTCCTTGTGGTGGGCGTTCGAACCCTTGCTCGACAAAGGCGAGAATACGCGTCAACGGGCGCTCTATAAGTTTCTGGCGTCGGCGGCCGGCAAGACGCGCGATTGGGACATTCTGATCGAATTGATTGCACAGAAGGAGAGCATTGCCCGCGAGATGACGCCAAAGCTCCAGGAAGCGCGCGGCGGTGCGTTGGCGACGAGCCGCGAAACGCTGTCGAACGCGGACGTCAAACATCTGCTGCGGGATGCCTTGACGAGCGCCACTAAGGAGTTGAACACAGCGCACGAGCGCGTGCCGTTGCGAAAGTTCGCCGAAAAGCGTGTGAGCGATTCGGAGCGTTCGTTGAAGAAGCGTATGAAACGCGCGTCTCGTGCAAAGCGTTCCGACTACTCGTCGTTTCACGACGTCAGAAAGGCGGGAAAGAAGCTGCGCTATATGCTCGAGTTTTTCGAACCCGTTTTGAACGGCGGCCGCAAACGTACCCTGAAGCGTTTGAAGCAGATTCAGAAACGTTTCGGTACGCTGAACGATATTGTCGCCAGCGAGATGCTGTTGCGTGACAACGCGGCGTTGCTGGCCGGATCCGGAGACGCCGATTCCGCGCTTCATTGGCTCAAGAAGGAGCGCAAACGCCGGATGCGCTCGGCGGCAGGACTGCTGCGCAAACTGTGACGCGCTTCGGGGCTTTTCTGCACGCTCAAGCCCACCGGCCCGAATAACGGCATCGACTGTGCGTCCCTATCTGATTGGTCAGGCGTTCGGTTCGGTGCTTAATTCGGCGCTCAACTTGGTGCTCAATAGACCCCAGGCCAGATGTCCCGGTCAGGAGCTTTGGCTCCGATGAGGGGCGAGCCCGCGCAGGGTGACCGCGCCGCGTGCCTCGCCGTTCGATTCCGACACGCGTTTGGCCGTAGCCAGCTCGTCTGCCGGCGCTAGCGGCTCGACAGGAAAGCCGCGCCTTTGCCAGGCGTCGAGGCCGCCCCTCAGTGCGCGAATCCGCGTGTAGCCTTTGCGGCGCATCCGCTGCGTGATTTCAACGGCTGTCGCGCTGTCCGGGCAAATGCAGTAAATCACCCTGTCATAGGCGAGCAGCGCGCAGTCCACCTGTTCAGGCGAGTGCGGGTCGAGCGCCAGCACGCCCGGGATGAGGCGCCGCGCTTCATCCGCCGATGCTGGCGGGCGGGCATCCAGGACCTTGGGGGACACGATACGGCGCCATCCGCCGGCTGTCGCTTGCGCTTCGGCGGCGGATGCGGCGTCCGCGAAGCGGCGGCGTTCGCGGCGTCGCTGGTGCAGGCGGTATACCAGGTAGGCCAACGCCGTGGCCAGCAGGATGTCGAGAACCGTGCCGCCGCGTGCTTTGACGAAGGCGAGCAGCATATGCAACTGCCTTTCCGCTGCGGCGCCGCCGAGCAGCCAGAAGGTGGCCCACGCAAGGGCTCCCGCAAAGTCCCACGCAGCGTAGATGCGGGTATCGACGGCCGTTGTGCCCATGAGCGGCGGGGTGATGAGTCCCAGTCCCGGGACGAACTTCGAGATCGACACCAACGGCACGCCGAAGCGCTCGAATAGCGAGCGTGCCTTGTCGACCTTGGAATCGACCGCCGGGGAGATCCGGCCGAGGGCGGCGATCAGTTTGCGGCCATAGATGCGGCCGGCGGCAAACCATGTGCCGTCGCCGATGAGCGCGCCGAGGACGGCGGCGAACAGGATCGGCCAGAAAGACAGGGTGCCCGCGGCAATCGCCGAGCCCGCAAAGAGGAGCACGGGGACTGCGGGGATCGGCACGCCCAGGCGAGTCAGGAGGACGTTGAGGAATACGACCGCGCCGCCCCAGGTTGAAACCGCCGACGACGGAAACGCTAGCAATTGCGGAACTCCTGTATTGCGGTTGGGCCGCGTTGCGGCGGGAGCTTTTTGCCTGAACGCAAAGTGTGTTCCCGGGCCGTGTGCGTTTTGCTCGTTCGTTTGTTCGTTTGTTCGTGTTTCAGCCGGCGTTCTATTTTGATCAGGATACTCGATGAGCCTGGCTGCAGCGCCGATCGATACCTTCCGAGATAAGCCGAGTTTGCGCCGTTACTTCCTGAAGCGGTAGGCTGGTTCGTGCAGACGGTAATCCCCGAACCGTTGCCAGGCTATTTCCTGCAATTTCGTTCAAGACCGCGCATGTCCGCCGCCTCTAACCTGCATGCTCGTTCAACCGAATGGGAAAGCAGCATGAATTCACGGCATGTCGGATACCTTTTTTGCGCGCTGGCAATGATGGGGGTCGGCAGCACCGTTGTCGTCAGCAAATCGATTGCAACCGGCTTGCCGCCGTTCAGTGCAACCGCACTGCGTTTTGCCATTGCGTTTCCACTGTTCGTGCTGGTGATGCGCTTGCGTGGCGTGCGTTGGCCGCGTCTCGACAGACGCGACAGGTTGCTTGTGATCGCCCAGGCCGGTGCGGGCAGCGTCGGTTATACGGTGTTGCTCATCAGCGGCATGAAGCTCGCATCGGCCGCCGATGCAGGCGTGATCGCCGGCACCCTGCCGGCCGTGTCCGCCGTGGTCGCCATGCTGGCGCTGGGCGAGCGTCCGGCGCCAGCGGTGATCGGTGCGATCGTCCTCGCTACGTTGGGCGTGCTGGTGTGTACCGTGCGTATCGACGATTTCGCCGCGCCGCATGCGGCCAGTTCGCTGGCAGGTAACGCGCTGGTGTTCGCGGCGATCGTCTGCGAGGCGCTCTTCATCCTGCTCAACCGCAAGTTGCGCACTCCGGTCGCGCCGCTGCCGCTGTCGGCGTTGATGTGCGGTATCGGCTTCACGATAGCGATCGTGCCGGCGTGCTTCGAACGACCGTGGAACGTACCGTTCAATGCAGGTGCGCTGAGCAGCGTGGCGTACTACGCGCTCGTGCCGACCGTGGCTGGCTTCGTTCTCTGGTATGCGGGCGCTGCGCGCATCAGCGGCGCGGAAGCCGGGCTCATGACCGCGCTGGTGCCGGTGAGTGCGGTGGCGTTGGCCGCCGTCGTGTTGCGCGAGCCGGTCAGTGCCGCGCAGCTCGCGGGCGTCGCATGCGTACTGTGTGCGGTGCTGCTGGCCACTTTCGGTCAGATGCGTACGACGCGCAGCACGGCGTGAGGCGTAGCGGGTCGCTCGGCGCCATCGCCCGGAATCTTGCGATGCGATGCGATGCGAGGCAAGGCGCACACGTTGAGTGGCCCTGGGTGGCGAATCCAAGGCCGCGGCGACCATGGTGCTGCTTACGTATTGGCGACCGCAACGATTCCCGGATTGCCCACGATCGACAGAAACTCACGACGCGTTGACGGATCGGTACGGAACGTGCCGAGCATGCGCGAGGTGACCATCGTGACGCCGGCCTTGTGCACGCCACGGGTGGACATGCATTGATGCGCGGCCTCAAGAATCACGCCGACGCCTGCCGGTTGCAGCACCTCGTTCAAGGTATCGGCGATCTGCACCGTCATCTTTTCCTGGATCTGCAGACGCTTGGCGAACGCATCGACGAGGCGCGCCAGCTTCGAGATGCCGACCACCCGATGCCCGGGAAGATACGCGACGTGCGCGCGCCCGATGATCGGCACCATGTGATGCTCGCAATAGCTTTCGAAGCGGATATCTTTCAGCACGATCATTTCGTCGTAGCCGTCCACTTCGGAGAAGGTGCGGGCCAGGAGCTCGCGCGGGTCCACCTGATAACCCACGAAGAACTCCTCGTAGGAGCGCACCACGCGCGACGGCGTATCGAGCAGGCCTTCGCGCTGCGGATCGTCGCCGGCCCAACGCAGCAGCACGCGTACGGCTGCTTCAGCTTCTTCGCGGCTTGGGCGCTCCGCTGCGGCCGGGGGTTTGGTTTTCTTTGTCTTGCTGCTGGTCATCCGTCGCTCCTCCGGGATCGCGCGTCGACGGTAAACGGAGCGCGCGGGTTCAATGAGTGCGGCCATTGTTCCATGTTTTGCGTCGAGTCGTGTCTATGCCTCCTTTCGCGGCCGGGGCGCGTGCTTCGAGGCTTCCTTATTTCGGCCACTCGTCCATCTCGTCGTTGAATAGCTCGGCGACCACACCGCGCAGCCAGCTCGCACGCGGATCGTTATGAAACTTGCGATGCCAGTGCTGCCGCAGATCGAAGCGCGGCAACGGCAGCGGCGGCTCGACCAGCGTGATCGACGCATGCTCCGACACGTACGCGAAGCCGATTGCGTGCGGCACCGTTGCGAGCAGATCGGTGCGCGCGAGGATAAACGGCAGACTCATGAAGTGCGGCGTTTCGAGTACGGCGCGGCGCTTGATGCGTTTCTTTTCCAGGTAACGTTCGAGAACTTCCTGGCTGCGCCCTTCGGCACGCACGACTGCGTGGCCCGACGCCACGTACTGAGGCAGCGTGAGCGGCGCTTTCGAAAGGGGGTGGCCTGTGCGCATCAGGCAGATGAATCGATGAGTGAAAAGCCGTTGCTGAAAGAAGTTATTACCCGACAGGTCGGGGAAATAGCCGACGGCGAGGTCGACGTCGCCCGATTCGAGCCCGCGTTCCACGTGCGATGGCGAGAGCGACACCGAGCGCAGATTCGCATAGGGCGCGCGCTTGGCAAAGAGTTGCAGGAGCCGCGGCAGAAAGACGATTTCGCCCACGTCGGAGAGGGCGATGGAGAAGGTATGGGTGCTGGTGGCCGGGTCGAAGTCTTGCACGTCCAGCATGCCTTTCTCGATGCGCAGAAGCGCGTCGCGAGCGGCGGGGAGGATAGCGAGCGCGCGAGGCGTGGGCTCCATGCCTTTCGAGGTTCGAACGAAGAGCGGATCGTTGAAGTATTCCCGCAGGCGGCCTAGCGCTGTGCTGACGCGGGGTTGGCTGACGCCGAGTTGCTCCGCGGCGCGGCTGACATTCCGGGTGTCTTCCATCGCAACGAGGTAGGGGATCAGATTGAGATCCAGAGGTGTCTCTGACATGCTTTTTTCGCCTGCGGCGCGGGAGCTTGGGTATTTGGCATCTGGATAGAGGGTAGCTCAATAATCTTGGTTTTGAATAGTAGTTTTTGGCTTGCCCGGCGCCAGTTGTCTGTGAGCCCCGCCTGGGGCTTTCAAGTAAAGACACAAAAGGCAGAAGCAAAGAAACCCCGCCGCGCAGGTAAAACCCTATGATTAAGGGAAACTCCCTGCCTTGACAACCCGCCCGGAGGACAACCATAATCGCCTGAACGTTCGCTAAACGAATCAGTGTTCATATAACGAACAAATTCAAGCGAACAAACCAAAGGCGCCAGGCCGCCTCTCCAAGCGGCGAGTCGCCGTCAGCACAGGCCCGGAGACCGTCTCGCACCAGCCCTTGCCTGTAAAGGCAAAAAGCCCAGCGACACGCAGCGCCCCCAAAGGAAATTCGACATGATCAACAAGATTTTCGAGTCACTTCAATCGGCGGTCGCCGATGTCCACGACGGCGCGACCGTCATGATCGGCGGCTTCGGCACCGCCGGCATGCCGTCCGAGCTGATCGACGCGCTCATCGAACAAGGCGCGCGTGAACTCACCATCGTCAACAACAACGCGGGTAATGGCGACATCGGCCTCGCGGCGCTGCTCAAAGCCAAGCGCGTGCGCAAGATCATCTGCTCGTTCCCCCGCCAAACCGATTCGTATGTGTTCGACGCGCTCTATCGTGCCGGCGAAATCGAGCTCGAACTGGTGCCGCAAGGCAACCTCGCGGAACGCATCCGCGCAGCAGGCGCGGGCATTGGCGGTTTCTTCACGCCCACCGCCTATGGCACCAAGCTCGCCGAAGGCAAGGAAACCCGTCTGATCGACGGCAAGCACTATGTGCTGGAATCGCCGCTGCATGCGGACTTCGCACTGATCAAGGCGTACAGGGGCGATCGTTGGGGCAATCTCGTCTATCGCAAGACGGCCCGCAATTTCGGACCGATCATGGCGAGCGCCGCGAAAACCGCCATCGTGCAGGTGTCGAAAGTGGTGCCGCTTGGCGAGCTGGATCCGGAAAATATCGTTACACCAGGCATTTTCGTGCAACGCGTGATCGAAGTGCCGCAAGCGACGCATCAAGCCGAGCTCGCATCCGCGAATGCCGCCTGAGGAGACCTGACATGAAAAAACTGACCCGCGATGAAATGGCCAAGCGCGTTGCGCTGGCTATCCCTGAAGGCGCCTACGTGAACCTCGGCATCGGTGTGCCGACGCTGGTGGCCAACCACCTTGCCGCCGACAAGGAAATCTTCCTGCACAGCGAAAACGGTCTGCTCGGCATGGGCCCCGCACCGGCGAAGGGCGAGGAAGACGACGAACTGATCAACGCCGGCAAGCAGCATGTCACCCTGCTCACGGGCGGCGCCTATTTCCATCACGCGGATTCGTTCGCCATGATGCGCGGCGGCCATCTGGATTTCTGCGTGCTCGGCGCCTTCCAGGTGTCGGCGAAAGGCGATCTGGCGAACTGGCACACCGGCGCGCCCGACGCGATTCCGGCTGTCGGCGGCGCCATGGATCTGGCAATCGGCGCCAAGCAGGTCTACGTGATGATGGAACACCTGACCAAGCAGGGCGAAAGCAAGATCGCCGCTGAGTGCACGTACCCGGTGACGGGCGTGGGCTGCGTCAATCGCATTTATACGGACCTGGCGATGATCGACGTCACCGACCAGGGCCTCGTCGTGCGCGAGATATTCTCGGACATCGACTTCGATGCACTGCACAAACTGACCGGCGTGCCGCTGATCGATGGCACCCAGGCGGCTCGCACGGCTTGACTAGCCGCAAAGCCCGACCGCAACGCCACCGAAAGGTGGCTCCGGATGTCCCATAGCCACGCAAACGCGCATGAAGCGCAAACTCATGCGCGTGACGCGATCGCGTCAACGACGTTGGGGTCGCGTGCGGGGCACAATACGCCGCAACGCCGTGTGCGGTAGGCTGTCTACTTGTCCACGCGCTACTTACTGTGCGTAAGGCGCGTGTCAGCGTGCCGAACGCCGCGGCGAAACCTTCTCTCTCGATTCCCTCGATCATCGACGCCATCATGCTCGACTCCAGCGCCCGTCTGACCGGCCTTCTTTGCGGCACGCAGCCGATGAACGACATCTGGGCGCCGCGTGCCACGCTGCAGCGGATGCTCGATGTCGAAGCAGCACTCGCGCACGCTTCGGCCGCCCATAACGTGATTCCGCTAACCGCCGTGGCGGCCATCGAAGCGGCCTGCCAGGCCGATCAACTCGACGCCGACGCTCTCGCGCGCGACGCGGCACTCGGCGGCAACCTCGCGATTCCCCTCGTCAAACAACTCACCGCGCGCGTCAAAGCGGCGGACGCTGAAGCGTCGAAGTACGTTCATTGGGGCGCGACGAGCCAGGACATCATCGATACGGCGACGGTGCTGCAACTGCGCGACACCTTCGACCTGCTCGACAGCGGTTTGCAATCCACTTGCGATGCGTTGGCGAAACTCGCGGCCACCCATCGCGCGACGCCGATGATCGGCCGCACGTGGCTGCAGCAGGCGCTGCCGATCACGCTCGGCCTGAAATTCGCGCAATGGCTCGACGCGCTACTGCGTCACCGTGAACGGCTCGACGCGCTGCGTACTCGCGTGCTGGTGCTGCAATTCGGCGGCGCGGCGGGCACGCTGGCGAGCCTGCGCGATGCGGCGCCGCAAGTCACTCAAGCGCTGGCAAAAGAACTCGATCTCGCCGTGCCGACCTTACCGTGGCACACGCAGCGCGACCGCATTGCCGAGACAGCGTCGCTGTTCGGCATGCTGATCGGCACGCTGGGCAAAATCGCACGCGATATCTCCCTGCAGATGCAAACCGAAATCGACGAACTCGCCGAGCCTGCCGCGGCAGGCAAGGGCGGTTCGTCGACAATGCCGCACAAGCGCAACCCGGTCGGCTGCGCGGCGGTGCTGACGGCCGCGACCCGGGCACCGGGGTTGGTTGCCACGGTATTCGCCGGCATGGTGCAGGAGCACGAGCGCGCGCTGGGCGGCTGGCAAGCCGAGTGGGACGCGCTGCCGGACCTCGCGCGCCTCGCGGGCGGCGCGCTCGCCAACATCGAACAGATTGTCGTTGGGCTCAACGTGAATGTGCCGCGTCTCGCGGCGAATCTCGACGTCACGCACGGCCTGATTCTCGGCGAGGCAGTGATGCTCGCGCTTGGCGACAGCATCGGCCGGCTCGATGCGCATCATCTCGTGGAGCGCGCCTCGAAGACTGCGATTCGCGATGGTCAGACGCTCTTCGACGTGCTGTCGGCAGACGCTGCCGTAACCGAACATCTTCCGCCCGAGCGCTTGCGGCAACTGCTCGACCCCGCTCAATACGTCGGCCAGGCCCATGCTTATGTGGACGCCGCACTGGCACTTCATACCATGCGCGCCAAGCGCGCCCATTCCAAGGAGTAACCGGCATGCCCTACGCCGCAGTCAACGGTACTGAACTTCATTATCGAATCGATGGTGACCGTCACGGCAAAGCGCCGTGGATCGTGTTGTCGAATTCGCTCGGCAGCGATATGTCGATGTGGACGCCGCAAGTCGCGGCGCTGTCCAGACATTTCCGGGTGCTGCGCTACGACACGCGTGGTCATGGTCACTCGGAAGCCCCGAAAGGTCCGTACACGATCGAGCAGCTGACCGGCGACGTGCTCGGCCTGATGGACACGCTGAAGATCGCTCGCGCGAATTTCTGCGGCCTGTCGATGGGCGGCCTCACCGGCGTGGCGTTGGCCGCGCGTCACGCGAATCGACTCGAACGCGTCGTGCTGTGCAATACGGCGGCGCGCATCGGTTCGCCGGACGTGTGGGTGCCGCGCGCAGCGAAAGCCCGCACGGAAGGCATGCTCGCGCTGGCCGATACGGTCTTGGCGCGCTGGTTCACCGCCGACTACATCGAGCGCGAGCCGGTGGTCCTCGCGATGATCCGCGATGTGTTCGTGCATACCGACAAGGAAGGCTACGCATCGAATTGCGACGCCATCGACGCCACCGATCTGCGCCCTGAAGCACCCGGCATCAAGGTGCCGGCGCTGGTGATCAGCGGCACGCACGATCTGGCCGCGACGCCGGCGCAGGGTCGCGAACTGGCGCAGGCGATTCCGGGCGCGCGTTACGTCGAACTGGACGCCTCGCATATTTCCAACATCGAGAAAGCCGACGCCTTCACGAAGACCGTGATGGACTTTCTGACGGAGCAGAAATGAACGACGAAGACCGCTATAAAGCCGGACTCGGTGTGCGCCGGGCGGTGCTGGGCAGCGCGCACGTCGACCGGTCGCTCGCGAACCGAACCGGGTTGACGGAAGAGTTCCAGAACTTGATCACGCGTTATGCGTGGGGCGAAATCTGGACGCGTGAAGGTTTGCCGCGTCACACGCGCAGCCTGTTGACCATCGCGATGATGGTCGCGCTCAATCGCAGCGAAGAGCTCGCACTGCACTTGCGCGCCGCGAAGAACAACGGCGTGACGCGCGAGCAGATCAAGGAAGTGCTGCTGCAAACCGCGATCTATTGCGGCGTGCCGGCAGCCAATTCGGCATTTCATCTGGCCGATAAACTGTTCCGTGAAGACGACGCTGCGGCGACAAAGCCGTAACGACGTTGCGACGCTGGCGCGGCGTGTGGCCGCGTCGACATTCGCCGCGTGCCGCGCCATCGTGTTTTTCCGCCGGACGGTAGCGGCTCGAACGTGGGATGCAGAGCCTGACGCGTGAGTCAGGTGAAACGCGCTTCAAGTAAGAGAGGCGCCAGCGCCCGAACCTTTCGCGATAGTTGTTGTGCATTTGCGCGGCCTTCGACCGCGAATGACGTTCCGAGGCCCGCCCACCAGCGGGCCATTTTTCGTCGACGCATTGGATGGCCATCCACTGAAAGGTGCGCTATTTTTGTGGTATCGCATCGCTACACTTACGTGTTGACGCCGCCGAAACGGTTTTTCTGTTTGAGGCCATTCATGCGCGACTGCATAGTTCGATGTACAAAGATTCGCACTCAAAGTTGCGGCTACGCTCGCGGCTAGCATTATGGCGAACCGCAGTAAGTGAGGTTCTCCGTTCGCGTGTCTAAGGAAGCCCGCCGCCACGCGGGCTCTTTTGCACATACACACTACTTCGTGCCGCTTTCCTCTGCTTCCATTTCCCGTTCGCGCAGTTCAATGATGCCCCAAGTGCATTGAGTTCTTCTGTTGCGCCGGTTTCAATCTGCAAATCGTTGATGGTGTCGCGGTTAACGATGATGTGTACCGGGTGTTCTCTTTCGCTGTAGATCGTAATTTTCATGGTTTGCGCCTCCGCTGGATGCCCGCACGGCGGCCGTTATTGGCGCGCAGATTAGCGCGATCCTGCTTTGACGCTGTCAATTTCAGCCGGTCTGTGAAGATGTGTTGCGCGACGGCGCTTTTCAGAATTGTCCTATTTTGGCTCCCAACTCCCCGATGCAGTGTCGCCTTATTACGCAGTTCTAACGACGCGTTACAAAAGGGAGATGTATGAGAATAAACGAACCGTCTTGCGGGCCAGCAGGCAACCTCGCCCGTCTACTGGCCGCATTCATATTGTTGATAGTGGCCTTCGGGGCGCGCGCGGGAACCGACGAGGAGTGCCTTGCGCTTTATCCGAAGTCACATGCGATCCGGGGGACCCAGTCGTGCCCCCTCGACGTTTCAAGCAATACC
The DNA here is from genome assembly GCF_041321145.1 of Paraburkholderia sp. IW21. NCBI lineage: Bacteria > Pseudomonadati > Pseudomonadota > Betaproteobacteria > Burkholderiales > Burkholderiaceae > Paraburkholderia > Paraburkholderia sp. IW21. The sequence continues at coordinate 847,828 of NZ_JBGGWA010000001.1, forward strand.
CCCATCGGTCTCGGCACCTACGACTGCGTGGGCAGGACCGATCTGATTATTCCCTGGTGTGCCGGAACAGACTCCCAACCCGAAAAGTCCTGTCCGGTTGCCGATCCTGTTTATCCGGGCAGCGGCGCTGTCACGCTCGACAGCGCGGATTTCGTCAGCGGCGACGACATGCCGATGGTGTTCTCACGTACCTACCGTTCAGCTTCGCTCGGTGCATCCGCCAATGCGATGGGACCGGCCTGGTTCCACAATTGGCAACGTCAACTGAATCTTGCTAGCGCCAACAACGGCGGCTCCTCGAAGATCGTCGCGTTCCGCGAGAACGGTGAACCGGTCACCTTCAACTGGTCGGGCGGCTACTGGCGCACGGCAGCATTCACCGGCTTCACTTTGACGCAGACGGGCTCGGACTGGCTTCTGACCAATCAGTTTTCTGGTACTGCCGAAACGTACTCGTCCAAGGGCGTTCTGCTCTCGGAGCGCACAAAGAATGGCTTCACGCGAACCCTGAGCTATGACGGCTCCGGGTGCCTCAGCACGATCACGCAGCATGGCGACGATGCACTGGTGAAGTTTGATCTGACGCTCCGCCTCGATTACGACAGCAAGAGCCGCATCTACAGGCTGACCGATCCGATGGGTGGCATCACCCAGTACGCGTATGACGCGAACAACAACCTCGTCTCAGCTACCTGGCCCGACGGCAACGTCCGCCGCTACGTGTACGACGACAAACGGTTCGCCAATGCGATCACGGGTGAGATTGATGAAACCGGTACACGCATCGCTACGTGGACCTATAACGCGGATGGCAGGGCCACTGCGGTCAGTCACCCGGACACGACGCGCAACGTGCAGTTCGCCTATAGCAGTGGCTCGACGGCGGTTACCGACAGCCGGGGCACGACGACGCTGGGCTTCACATCGATAGGCGGCACGCTCCGGCCTACCGCAAGCAGTTCAGCATCAGCGACAACGTCCACCACGTGGGCCACATCGGGCAACGTGCTCAAGGAGACGACTGCGAGCGGTGGTACTGCCGACTACAGCTACGACGATGCGGGCCGGCCTGTCCGCTGGACGGCACAGCACCCAGCCACCGGGACGCGGATCGTTTCCACACGCTATGCCGACGCGACAAGTATCCGGCCTTACATGATCGCGTCACCCGGCAAGCTGCGCACGTTCGTGTACGACGATCGCGGCAACATTACCGGGTATAGCGAGCGCAAGACCAGCGACCCGACAGGCGCGAGCGCGTTCGACGCTGCGTGGGACGGCGAGCAGCAGCGGACCACCGGCGTCCGCTACGACGCTCTGAATCGCGTGACCGGCGCACGCGTCTACGTCAACAACCAGCTTACCGAGGACTGGGTCTATTTCTACGACACCACCGGCAATCTGGAGACCGCGCAGAACCTCAAGTCGCCCTGGTTGCGTGGAAACTTCGGACGGGATGCTGCGCATCGCGTGACGAGGCAGTCCAGCAACGGTTTTACCGCTGGAATTACTTATGACCAGCGCGGCAGGATAACGCGATTCAAATACGACGAGACGGCCGCACCGACAAACGGCCGCGTGGCACGCGTTCTTACCGTGGACTATGGCTATGCATCGGACGGTCAACTGGTCTCCCGCAGCGGCACGGTGGCGACGAACGGCGGTGCGCCCGTTTCGATCAGCAGCGATGAGATTGACCAGTGGCTCGATAACTACGAGGCTGGTATCGATCCAGTTGGACCGCCCCCGGGCACGCTTGGATGGGCTCGCTCATTGCTTCGGGCATCGTCCGAGCCGGGGCTCATTCCGATCTGTGTCGAGTGTATGTTCAATCCCGCGCTCAGTTGGGGTTGGGCGATGTCGTCGGACAATGACGACCCGTTCGGTATTGTCGGTATCGCTGGCACACTTCGCGGCGCGGTCAATGGGATCGCTAACCTGTGCAAGCCGACGCAGGTTACGATTGATGACTTGCTGGCTGCCGCGAACAAACCATATAACAACACGGGTCTAAGTGGACTTGCGCGTTCGTGGGACAAGCACTCTCCCCGTGACTCCAACTACTATCCACCATTGAAGGGAAACATAGAGGAAAAAAACGCTACCGCGAGTAAGTGGGCCCGAGACCTTCTTGAAAATCCGACCACCATAAGGAATGAACTGAACCGTGGAGGGTTCGAATACCGAGCACCAGACGGTACAGGAATGCGATTTGAAGGCGATGGTAGGTTTGTCGGTGTTCTAAATCCAAAACAGGTGCCTTGATGAAAACGCAGATGGTAAATAACGTCGAACTCGTGTGGTCGTCTGCCCCTCTGGAATACGACTACGTAACGTTAGAGATCCTTTTAGATAGGGACCCGGTGGTTGTGGTCAACCGAGAAAAAGGACTGGACAATCTTGAAGTTGAACTATTTGGCCCGACGCCGACAGGAACGATGATGTATAAGCTTCCTCTCGAACGCCTAATAGACGCGCTCATCGAATGTCGCGATGGAATGAAGGAGTCCACGTGGAAGGAACCACCTGACGACAGCCCGAGCGCATAGAGATGTGGCAACAGAAAGGGCGCGAAGATTTTCGCCCTTTCTTCATATCAGCTTTCCCGCGTCAGTTTTGCGCAGTCTTGGGTTGCGATCGATCAGTGGCTCGATAACTACGAGGCCGGTATCGATCCGGTTGGGCCGCCACCGGCCACGCTTGGATGGGCTCGCTAATTGCTTCGGGCATCGTCCGAGCCAGGGCTCATTCCGATCTGTGTCGAGTGTATGTTCAATCCCGCGCTCAGTTGGGGTTGGGCGATGTCGTCGGACAATGACGACCCGTTGCAAAACCATGCTTGAGCAGGAGCCTGATGGCTGAAAGGCGTCCGGCATTTCAGCGTTAGAGAAAGGCGCGGGCAATCGCGCCAGTCAACGGCCATGCTGCTCGCACTCTCACCGTGAACGATCGCTGTGCGGCCGCGAACGATGAACTGCACCCCAAATGTTTGGTACCATCAAGAGGCATTAGACAGCAATGATGACTGGCCGTGAAACTCTAATAGAGCAAAAGAACGCTACAGCCGAAGCATGGTTACGTGAATGATGCAAGATCCGAATACTGTTCGGAAGGACCTAGGCCGTGGTGGCGTACAGTATCGAGCATCAGACGGCACAGGTGTGCGTTGGAATGAAGGTGGTCGTTTTAGCGGTGTGCTGAACTCTGGGGAACATTGAATATGGACTTGGGCAAGCTTGAATTGGTCTGGTCGTCTGCTATGGACGAAATATGAAGAGTTGACCCTCGAGGTTCTGCTGGACGGTTATCCAGTTGTCCGTGTCAATCAGGAAAATGGGGTGGAGAATCTTGTGGCCGAGTTAGGCGGACCCGAACCGGATGGCTCGATGGCTCGCAAAGTTCGTCTCAGCGAATTGATTCAGGCTTTAATCAAAATTGTTCAGTTGATGCATACACCTAAACCGGGCGCGGCAAGGGCCGATGCCTAAGCAAGGACTCGCTATGAAAACTAAGATAGTCGAACGAGTGGAGACCGTTTGGTCATCGGCGCCTGGCGAATACAGCTTTGTGACATTGGAAGTATTGCTGGACAGAAATCCGGTTGTCGTCATCAATCGTGAGAAAGGACTGGACAACCTTGAAGTTGAGTTATTCGGACCGACCCCGGACGGCGCTATGGTCTACAAATTATCATTAGACCGCCTTATCAACGCCCTGATAGACGGTCGCAAGGGAATGCTAGAGTCACCTTGGACAGGTCTTTCCGAGGGCGACTCGAACAAATAGTGGCTTAGTGAAAAAAGGCGCGAGCAATCGCGCCTTCAGACTGCTGACCAAACCCACGTTTTTCGGAGTGTTTCGTTGCTGCGGCGTGGCGGCCGCTAGTTGCAGTCAGTGCTGTGCGGTCACCGCTTGCGTGCGGTGGCGCATTTCACGGTCGATGATTTCCGCTCGGCGTTGCCGCGCCGCAAAATGTCGGCCCGCACATCGGGGGCGAGAATGTACAGAGTGTCGGTTGCGATGAGGGAAAACGCTACTTCCTCCGCGACTGCACGATCCTTGTTGAAATCAACACAATCAATGCGTGTGCTCGTCAGGTCTGTATAGTCCTTTTGCTGGACCTTCCCGGGCGGTATGTACGATTGAATGGTCCGCGCAAGAGCAGCGAGATTGGTGAACGGTGCAATATGCCGCTTGCTCCCCTTGGCGGCTTCCTTCGCAAGGCGTGGAACCGGGAGGTCTGTGCTGATGCTGTGGGCTTGCTGGATAGGAGAGGACGCAGCCGATTTGGTCAGTGTGTGATTTCCGGGGTATTCCTGAATCGCCCGACACTCGCTTCAGGCAATCCTGCTTTCGTTCACCACGGCCGTTTCGGCCGGCAACTACAAGCGCACCGCGCGCAACACCGTGTCCTTGATGACCTCGCGCCAATGTGCGAGCGCTGCCTTGTCCATCAGCGATTCACCGAGAAACGCGCCTAGGGTGTACTGATTGGCGTTATAAAAATAGCCAAGCGACGCAATCATCAGGTACACGTCGCGCGCCTTGATGTCGGCACGAAAGACGCCTTGCGCCTTCCCCGCGTCCAACAACTTCTGCACGACCGAAATCGCATAGCCGGAAATCTCCTTCAGTTTCGACGATTTCCTCGCGTGTTTGCCCTGATGCAGATTCTCGCTCGACAACAGCGTGACGAACTCGGGGTGATCGAGGTAGTACTGCCAGACGAATTCGACCATCTGCTGAAGGCCATGCACGGGATCGTCCAGATCGAGATCGAGCTTGCTTTCGGCCTCGTTGAACTGTGTGTAGATCGTCTCCAGCACTTCGACAAACAACTGTTCCTTGCTGCCGAAGTAGTAATAGATCATCCGGTCGTGCGAACGCGCGGCCTTTGAAATACTTTCGACGCGGCCGCTTGCATAGCCCTGCTTCGCAAAGACCTTGATCGCCGCTTTCAGAATCTTGGCGCGCGTGTCCTGCGCCTGTTTCGCACGGATACCGGTAGCGCCTGGCTTGCGGGCGGCAGTGGGACTCATGGCGGTCTCGGCTCTCTTTGTTAGCGTCAGGTTGAATGGCACGCGCCGCAGCCGCTCACATACGCTAGAGCATGGCGCGCCTTCATCACACAGCCGACCTCACACGCTGCGAATTGCGCTGCGCGATCCTATGCTTCGGCGTAGATTGAATCGGCATTCCCATTGCGATGCGGCGCCGCAGCATTCACACGGCCGCTGGGAAAACACATTGCACAGTCTATTTTGATCGGGTAGATTTCAATCGAGTTTGGTGTAGTGGATACTACACGAACGGTAAGTGATCGCAACATGGAAAAATGCGGATCACGCGAAAGTCCCTTGAAACAGGGATTATTCGTCAGCCGGGCAGGACCGATTGTAATGTCGTCGTATGGGAACCCCGCCATGACAGAACATACGAAGGTCGATTTCGGTGCGGAGAGCGTCGACGGCGAAACCGCCTCGACGCCGGGTCCGACCGTGCTCGAGAAAGCGACGCCGCGCAGCGAGCGGATGGCCGCGAACAAGATCGAATGCAATGCGTGCCCGGTGTTGTGCCAGATATCGGAAGGGCGTACCGGCGCGTGCGATCGGTATGCGAATGCGGAGGGGCGGCTGATTCGCGTCGACCCTGTCGTGTTTCTTTCACGCGCTGGGGCTTCATCCGAGGCGAGCACAAGCAGTGCGAGTGCCACGGTCGAATTTGGTGCATCGTCCGAAGCGCATGATCCTGCCGCGGAACAGGCGCTGTTTGTTACCGGCGTCGGTGCCTCCTCCACTTATCCTGACTACAAGCCCGCGCCCTTTATCGTTTCTTCGAAGCTCGACGACGTCGATATGATTACCGTCGTCACCGAGGGCATTTTCAGCTATTGCAGCTTCAAGGTGAAGATCGATACCGACCGCTTTCTCGGGCCGGAGCAATCGAACGTGCGTTGCCATGGCGAGATCGTCGGCCACGTGACCACGGCGGAGTACGGCTCGCAGATGCTGAGCCTCGGCGGTGTCCATCATTTGACCGGCGGCAGCAAGAAAGAAGGCCGCGTGACATGCGACATGATGCTCGCGCTCGGCAACAAGGAAGCGGTGGAGTTGACCATCGACGGCGGCGCGAGTCTGGTGATTCGCGCGGGCGCGGCGCCGATCGTCGACGGCGTGGAAGAGCAGCGCATGCGCGTGGGCTGCGGGTCGGCCACCATCGGCATCTTCGCGAAGCAATGGTTCGGACATGCCGACGAAGTGGTGGTCGTCGACGATCACATCACCGGCGTGCTCACAGAACACCAGGCGGGCCGCTGCCTCGGCATGACGCGCTCAGGTCTGAAGATTCGCGGACGCAAATCGACGCCAGGCCGCTATTTTCAGGTGGCGAATCCCGGCACCGGTTGGGGTGGCACCGACATTCAGGACCCGCTGGCGATTGTCGAAGGCTTCGATCCCGCCGTGGCGAAACCGGGTATGCGCTTGCTGATGGTCTCGACCACCGGCGAACACGCGCAGTGGTATGAACTCGATCAGAACCTCGTGCCCCGCATTGCAGCGATGCCGGATGCCGTGCGCAACACGGTCGAACGAATCGGCGAGAACTGCGAGCCGTCGCTCGCGACCGTGCTGTTTCTCGGCGGCGCAGGCGGCAGTCTGCGCGCAGGCGCAACGGAGAACCCGGTGCTGCTGACGCGCGCCATCAAACAGAAGCTGGTCAACGTGACGTGTGGCGGCGCACCGGCCTATGTGTGGCCGGGCGGCGGCATCACGGTCATGGTCGATGTTTCGCGCATGCCCGATCGATCGTTCGGCACCGTGCCGACGCCCGCGATTGTCGCGCCGATCGAATTCACCATGACGTATGACGCGTATCGCGATCTCGGTGGCCATCTCGACGCGGTGCGTTCGCTTGAAAGCGTGCTGGCGAACGGGCCGGAACATACGGAAGGGGCGCCACTCGCGCGCCGCATCGTGGCGCGCAATCCCGACAATCCGTGGCCGCCCGCCATGCCGCCGATGCTCGGCTGACGGCGACAATGTGACGAACGTGGCGAACGTGATCCGCACGATGAACGCAACCCGCAACCGGCTCGACGCGACCCGCTGGCATTGGCAGCATGGACCGATCGACCTGATCCTGAGCGCGGACGGTGAGCCAGCAGTGGTGCAGGCCGCGTATGAGGCTTGCTGGGTGCGTTTTGTCGACGTGTTGCCTGAGTTCGTCGGCGAGTTGAAGCTGCTTCGGCAGCCTGTGCCGGGCAATGCGGCGCATGGCGATTGCGCATTGAAAGGCCCGGTTGCGCGACGCATGTGGCGCGCATGTCATCCGCACCGCGCGCGCTACATCACGCCGATGGCGGCCGTTGCCGGCAGCGTCGCGGACGAATTGATCACGGCGTTCGCCCGTAAAGGCATCTCGCGCGCCTTCATCAACAACGGTGGCGACATCGCGCTATATTTAACCGAAGGGCAGCAGTACCGCATCGGCGTGTTGGCGGATCTGGCGGAGTTCTCGGGCGAGAAGCTGGCAGGCGATCAAGCACTCGACGCCAACCTGACGCTCGACGCCGCCACACCGGTTCGTGGCATCGCGACGAGCGGCTGGCGTGGCCGCAGCTTCAGTCTCGGTATCGCCGACAGCGTGACCGTGCTCGCCCGCGACGCCGCCACCGCCGATGCTGCCGCGACCGTGATCGCCAACGCCGTCAACCTGGAGCATGCGGGTATCGCGCGCCGTCCGGCTTCTTCGTTGAAGGACGATAGCGATCTCGGCGACATGCTCGTGACTGTCGACGTGCCGTCTTTATCGCAACCGCTGATTGATCTTGCGCTGTCTCGTGGTATCGAAGCCGCGCAGCATTTGCAGGAACAAGGCTTGATCGAAGGCGCCGCGCTGTTCCTGCAGGGGCGAGTACGCGTGGCCGGTGGTGCTCATCAAATTGGCGGGTTGTGTACGCGCTACACCCAGATAACAACGGAGGCTCCGTGTTCGAAATACGCCGCGTGCTGACGCACGTTGAAGACATTTTTCACGAGTTCGGCCCCGCGCCTGCGCAGCCGCTGCGGCGCGGCGCAATTGCCGCGGTGATGACGAATCCGTTCGCCGGCCGCTACGAAGCCAGAATCGAACACGCGATGGAAGCCCTCAAGCCTATCGGTTTCGACATGGCGCAGCGGCTGCTCGCGGCGATGGCCGTGCCGCACGCATCGATCGAAGGCTACGGCAAGGGCGCGATCATCGGTTCGCGCGGTGAACTCGAGCATGGCGCGTTGTGGCATGTCCCCGGCGGCTATGCGATGCGCGAGCTGCTGGAGAAAAACGGCGTACCGACCAACGCAATCGTGCCGTCGACGAAGAAAGTCGGCGCGCCTTCCACCGCGCTCGATGTGCCGCTGACGCACGTCAACGCCAGCTACGTGCGCAGCCATTTCGATGCGATCGAGGTGCGTGTGCCCGGTGCGCCCACCGCGGACGAACTGGTGTATATCCTCGTGATGAGCACCGGCCAGCGTGTGCATGCGCGCGTCGGCGGCCTGGCGAAAGAGGCGATTGTGGGCAAGGACGGTTTGCGCTGAACAGCGCTTGATCCACGCAATGCGTTGAAGCGTTGAAGCGTTGAATTGAAGCAATGAGCGCAAGCAGGCAAGCAGAACACGCATCGAAACCCGGAGAGCAAAATGGCAATCAAGCTGCGCAAACTGGTCGTGCAGGTCGATGAAACACGCATTGAAATGGGTCAGACCGTCGAGCCGCCGGCACGCCGTGCCGTCGCGATCGCGGTGATCGACAATCCCTACGCGGGCCGCTACGAGGCCAAGCTCGACGCGCTGATCGAAGCCGGTGAGGAGCTGGGCGCATTGCTCGGCAACAAATGCGTCGAAGCGCTCGGCATCAAGCCGGGCGAAGCGCAAAGCTACGGCAAGGCGGCGATCGTCGGCGAAGCGGGCGAGCTCGAGCATGCGGCGGCGATCCTGCATCCCAGGCTCGGCGCGCCGCTGCGGGCAGCGGTCGAAAAGGGCGCGGCGCTGGTGCCGTCTGCGAAGAAAATGGGCACGCTCGGCACCGCGATCGACGTGCCGCTCGGACACAAGGACGCGGCCTTCGTGCGCAGTCATTTCGATGCGATCGAGGCGCGAGTCTCAGACGCGCCACGCGCCAACGAAATCGTCGTGGCGGTGGCGGTGACGGCCTCGGGCCGGCCGCTGCCGCGCATTGGTGGCTTGCAGGTCAGTGAGATCAAGGGCGAAGACGGTTTGCGTTGAGTTTTTCAAGGGTCGCGATGCTTTCGAATTTGCTGGTACAACTGGTCAACGGACTCGCCGACGCGTCGACGCTGTTTCTCGTCGCCGCCGGGTTGTCGTTGATCTTCGGCGTGACGCGCATCGTCAACTTCGCGCACGGCTCGTTCTATATGTTCGGCATCTATGTCGCGTATAGCATTGCGAGCCGCTTCGGGCATACGGCGGGGGGCTTCTGGCTCTCGGTGCTGGCTGCCGCCCTGGTGGTCGCCGTGCTGGGTGCGCTGGTCGAAATGATCGTTTTACGGCGCATTTATCAGGCGCCCGAGTTGTTTCACTTGCTGGCGACGTTTGCGCTGGTGCTGATCTTTCGCGACGCCGCGCTGTGGCTGTGGGGCCCGGAAGATCTGTTCGGACCGCGTGCGCCGCATCTGGCGGGTGCAGTCGAATTTCTCGGTCATGCGTTGCCGACCTACGATATCGCGCTGATCGTAATCGGTCCGGTCGTGTTGCTGCTGCTCTGGTATGCGTTGACGCGCACGCGCTGGGGCACGCTCGTGCGTGCCGCGACGCAGGACCGCGAGATGCTCGGCGCGCTCGGCATCAACCAGGCATGGCTGTTTACGGGCGTGTTTTTCGTAGGCGCGTTTCTCGCCGGTTTGGGCGGCGCACTGCAAGGGCCGCGAATGTCGGCGAATCTGTCGCTGGATCTGGAGACGATCGGCAATGCGTTCGTCGTGGTGGTGGTCGGTGGGATGGGGTCGATTCCTGGCGCCTTCGTCGCCGCGCTGCTGATCGCGGAGATCAAGGCGTTGTGCATTGGTATCGGACATGTGACGATCTTCGGCGTCGGATTGTCGTTGAGCCGCTTTACGCTGGTCGCCGAGTTTGTCGTGATGGCAGTTGTGCTGGTGGTGCGGCCTTGGGGTTTGCTAGGGAAGGCGAGTGCTGCGGTGCGCGGCATGGCCGCGCCTGAAACGCCGTTGAGGCCTGCGGGCAAGCGTCTCAAATGGCTGGCCACCATCGCTTTGTTGGTGCTGGTACTCGCGCCGCTTGCGGCCAATGCGTTTCCCTACATGCCCGTGCTGCTGGTCGAAATTCTGATCGCCGTGTTGTTCGCGACGAGTCTGCATTTCATCATGGGGCCGGGCGGCATGCATTCGTTCGGCCATGCTGCCTACTTCGGCCTCGGCGCATACGGCGCCGCGTTATTCCTCAAAGTCCTGAATCTGCCCATGGAAGCCGCGTTGCTGCTCGGTCCCTTGCTTGCAGTGGCCGGTGCGCTCGTGTTCGGCTGGTTTTGCGTGCGTCTTTCCGGCGTCTACCTCGCCATGCTGACGCTTGCGTTCGCGCAGATCGTCTGGTCGGTCGTGTTCCAGTGGGACGACGTGACCGGCGGCAGTAACGGCATTCTCGGCTTGTGGCCGTCGAACTGGCTGTCGTCGCCGGTGGCGTTTTATTATCTGACGCTCGCATGCGCCGTGGCCGGCGTGTGGCTGCTGCGCAAGATGCTGTTCTCGCCGCTTGGATACGCGATGCGGGCGTCGCGCGATTCGGTCTTGCGTGCCGAGGCGATCGGCATCGACGTGAAGCGTGTGCAGTGGGCGGCGTTTATCGTTGCGTCGCTCTTTTGCGGACTCGCCGGATCCCTCTATGCGTTCTCCAAGGGGACGATTTCGCCGGAAGTGATCAGCGTGAGCCGTTCAGTGGATGGCCTCGTCATGGTGCTGCTCGGTGGCCTGCAGACGCTCACGGGTCCGATCGTCGGCGCGGCTGTGTTCACGTGGCTGCAAGACACGGTCGCGCGGCAAACCGATTATTGGCAAGCGCTGCTGGGCTTGACGATCCTGCTGCTGGTGATCGCGTTTCCGCAAGGCATTGTGGGCTTCATCCGCGAGCGTTTCGGCGATGACAACGCGGATGCGGGCGAGAAGAGCACTACGTCACCTTCACAAGGCGCCGCGATCAAGGAGGGGCTATGAGCTTGCTGCGCGTCTGCGGTCTCTCCAAATCGTTCGGCGGACTGAAGGCGGTCGACGATGTGTCCTTCGATCTCGAAGCCGGGCAATTGCTGGCCCTGCTGGGTCCGAATGGCGCGGGCAAGTCGACCTGCTTCAACATGGTCAACGGACAGTTGCAGCCGTCGTCCGGTTCGATTCGGCTCGACGAGCATGAACTTGTCGGCATGCGGCCACGCGATATCTGGCGCCTGGGCGTCGGCCGCACGTTTCAGATTGCCGCGACCTTCAATTCGATGACCGTGCAGGAAAACGTGCAGATGGCCTTGGTCTCGCGCGAACGCAAGACCTTCGGCCTGTGGAAACCGGCCGGCTCGCGCTACGCCGATGAAGCCATGACGCTGCTTGAACAGGTCGGCATGGCCGCCGACGCGAACCGCGCGTGTGGCGTGCTTGCTTATGGCGACGTCAAGCGTGTCGAGCTGGCTATCGCTTTGGCCAACCGCCCGAAGCTGTTATTGATGGACGAACCCACTGCCGGGATGGCGCCCAAGGAGCGCAACGCGTTGATGGCGCTGACCAAGCGCCTCGTCACCGAGCACAAAATCGGCGTGCTCTTTACCGAGCACAGCATGGACGTTGTATTCGCGTACGCCGATCGCATGATCGTGCTCGCACGCGGCAAGCTGATCGCAGAAGGCGACGCCGAGACGATCCGCAACGACGCGCGTGTGCAGGAAGTGTATTTCGGCACCGGCAAGACCTTCAAGCCACGCGCGCCGCTGCACGAAGCGGCAGGCGGTCACCCAGGACCAGGAGCGCTGCAATGAGCGAGCCGATGCTGAAAGTTTCAGGCCTCAATGCATTCTATGGTCGCGCGCACATCCTGTTCGATGTCGGCCTCGAAGTCGGCCGCGGCGAAGTGGTGGCGTTGATGGGCCGCAACGGTGCGGGCAAGTCGACGACGATGAAAGCCGTGATGGGTTTGCTGCCGCGCCGTCGGGGCGAAGTGCGGTTTCGCGGGCAAAACATCGCGACGTTGCCGCCGTACCGGATCGCCCGCATGGGCATGGGCTTCGTGCCGGAAGACCGCCGCGTGTTCGGCGATCTGACCGTGATGGAGAACCTCGACACCGGCCGCCAGCCGCCACGCGAAGGTGCGCCGCAGTGGACGCCGGACAAGCTGTTCCGCCTTTTCCCCAATCTCGGCGAAATGCCGAAACGCCCGGGCGGCCAGATGAGCGGCGGCGAGCAACAGATGCTCACCGTCTCGCGCACGCTGATGGGCAATCCGTATCTGGTCCTGCTCGACGAACCGTCCGAGGGCGTTGCGCCCGTGATCGTCGAACAGATGGCGAACATGATTCTCGAACTCAAGCGCGAAGGACTGTCGATTCTGTTGTCCGAACAGAACCTGCACTTCGCCGAGCTGGTCAGCGACCGCGCGTATGTCCTCGAAAAAGGACAGATCCGTTTCAGCGGCACGATCGCTGAACTCGCAAAGAACGAAACAGTCAGGCGCGCTTATCTGAGCGTGTGATTTCATCGGCGCACGAAGCGTGCAGGATATGCACGCAGCGTCGCCCGGTAGTCGTTGCGAAAGGAGAAGCAGATGGCAGCAGAGACGTTGACAGGCTTGTCGGGCAAGGTCGCGGTAACGAACATCGGTCTGCTGTTATCCGGCGACATCGACCAGCCGATTCTCGACGCAAACACGCTGGTGATCGACGACGGCGTGATCGTCGCTGTCGGCAAGGAGAAAGACTGCAACCTGGAGGGCGCGCGGACCACGGTCGATTGCAAAGGCACCACCGTTGCTCCTGGATTGATCGACTCGCACGTGCATCCGGTGTTCGGCGACTGGACGCCGCGCCAGAATCAGATGGGCTGGATCGAATCGAGTCTGAATGGCGGCGTGACGACGATGATCTCCGCCGGCGAGGTGCATTTGCCTGGCCGTCCGAAAGACGTGCTCGGCGTAAAGGCGCTTGCCATTACCGCGCAACGTTCGTTCGAAGGGATGCGCGGTGCGGGCGTCGGCGGTGGTGTGAAAGTCATGGCGGGTGCGCCGGTGATCGAGAAGGGCATGGTCGAGGAAGACTTCAAGGAGCTCTCGGAAGCGGGCGTGAAGCTGCTTGGCGAAGTCGGCCTTGGCAGCGTGAAGGGCGGCGAGGAAGCGGCACAGATGGTCGCATGGGCCCGCAAGTACGGCATTCAAAGCACGATTCACACAGGTGGCCCGTCGATTCCCGGCTCGGGTCTGATCGATCGAGACGTGGTGCTCGCGGCCGACGCGGATGTGATCGGCCATATCAACGGCGGCCATACCTCACTTTCCTATCGGCATGTCTGCGATCTGTGCGAGCAATCGAGCCGCGCACTGGAGATCGTTCACAACGGCAATGAGCGGATCGCCTTGCTCACCGCGCGTCACGCGATCGAGTTGAAGTGCCCGCATCGGATCATTCTCGGCACCGATAGTCCGGCCGGTTCGGGCGTGCAGCCGCTCGGCATTTTGCGGATGATCGCGCTGATTTCCAGCCTCGCCGACGTGCCCGCCGAAATCGCCTTCTGCTTCGCGACCGGCAACACGGCGCGGCAACGCAATCTGCGCCAAGGCCTGATCGAAGTGGGCCGTCCCGCCGACCTGGTATTCATGGACCGCGCCCAGCACACGGCGGCCGATACCTTGCTGGAAAGCGTGCAGCTCGGCGATATTCCCGGCGTCGGCATGGTGATGATCGACGGGTTGATCCGCTGCCGGCGCAGCCGCAATACACCACCGGCGACCGAAGTGCCGGCGGTGCTTTGAACGCGCGCCGCGCGGTGTGGCCGGCACTGTCATGAACCGCCCGGCGGCCCTCACGCTTAAGGTGAACGGCGCGACGCATCTCGTCAGCGCCGACGCCGACACGCCGCTGCTTTACCTGCTGCGTAACGACCTCGCGTTGAACGGTCCGAAATTCGGCTGCGGCCTCGGCGAGTGCGGCGCGTGCACGGTGTTGCTCGACGGCATACCGACGCGTGCCTGTGTCACGACCGCGAAGGTCGCATTGGGGCGTGAGATCACCACGCTCGAAGGGCTAGGCACGCGTGCCGCACTCCATCCTGTGCAGCAGGCGTTCATCGAAGAACAGGCCGCGCAGTGCGGCTATTGCCTGAACGGCATGATCATGACCGCCAAAGCGTTGCTCGATCGTGACCCGCATCCAGGCGTGGAGACGATTCGGCGCGAGTTGTCGCGCAACCTGTGCCGTTGCGGCACGCATGTCGAGATCGTGCGCGCGGTGCAGCGCGCCGCGGAATTGCTCGCCGCGCAAACAGCCGTGCATGAAGGAGTGCGCGCATGACAGGGCCGGATTTCAGCGTCGATCGGCGTTCCGCGCCGCTGTCGCGGCAGCAGCTCTATGACGCTCAGAATGTGCTCATCGTCACGCGGGCGCCGCAAGCGCCGGTGAAGCCTGCGATCGGCCAGCCGGGGTCGCGTTCGTCATTCGTGCCTACTGAAGCGGATATGTTCCTGGTCGTGCGCGACGACGGCAGCGTGGTGGCGTTTAACGGGCATGTGGATCTCGGCACCGGCATCGGCACGGCGCTCGCGCAGATCGTCGCCGAAGAGCTGGACGTGCCGTTGACCCACGTATCGATGGTGCTAGGCCACACCAGCGAAGTGCCGAATCAAGGGCCGACGATTGCAAGCGCGACGATCCAGATATCGGCGGTGCCGTTGCGGCAAGCAGCGGCACAGGCGCGGCAGTTTCTACTGGCGCAAGCGGCTGTGCGATTCAACGTAAAGGCAGAGCAACTCGACGTGCGCGACGGTGTGGTTTTCAACCGCGACGACGACACGGCAAAAGGCATGGGCTACGGCGAATTGATCGCTGGACGGCACATCGAATTAGCGCTTTCCACCGATGCGCCTTTGAAATCGCCTGACGCGTACAAGATCGTCGGCAAGAGCACGCCCCGTGTCGATATTCCCGCGAAGGCTACCGGCGAATTGAGCTTCGTGCATGACGTGCGCGTGCCGGGCATGCTGCACGGGCGCGTCGTACGTCCGCCGTATGCGGGCGTTGCGCAGGGCGACTTCGTAGGCAACAGCCTGCTGCATGTCGACGAAGATTCAGTCGGCGATTTGCCAGGCATCGTCAAGGTGGTCGTGATTCGCGATTTTGTCGGCATCGTGGCTGAGCGCGAAGAAGTCGCGCAGCAGGCGGTGAAGCGGTTGAATGTGCAGTGGAAAGCAGTAGAGGGTTTGCCGCCGCTCGAAACCAGCGAGGAAGTGGAAGCCGCGCTAAGAGCAAATCCGGCCACGCGACGCGATCTGGTGCTCGAGGGCGATATCGACGCAGCACTCGCGCAAGACCCTGCTCGAACGTTGGAACGCACCTACGTATGGCCGTTTCAGATGCATGCATCGATTGGCCCGTCGTGCGCGGTGGCCGACTACCGGGATGGAAAGTTGAAAGTCTGGTCGGGCACGCAGAATCCCCATTCGCTGCGCGCCGATCTCGCGTTGCTAATGGCGCTCGACGAAGCACATATCGAAATCGTGCGCATGGACGCAGCCGGCTGCTATGGCCGCAATTGCGCGGACGATGTCGCCGCCGACGCGGCCTTACTGTCACGCGCAACCGGCAGTCCGGTGCGCGTGCAACTATCGCGCGAAGACGAGCATGCGTGGGAACCCAAAGGCGCCGCGCAATTGATGGACGTGCGCGGCGCTTTAGGTGCCGAAGGCGAGCTCGCGGCATACGACTTCGCGACGCGCTATCCATCGAACGATGCCCCCACATTGGCGCTGCTGCTCACCGGAACTATTTCCGCGCAGCCACAAGTGTTTGAAATGGGCGACCGCACGTCCGTGCCACCGTACGACTACCGCACCATGCGCATCGTCTGCGACGACACACCGCCGATCGTGCGAGCGTCGTGGCTGCGGGGCGTGTCCGCCTTGCCGAACACCTTCGCGCATGAATCCTTCATCGACGAACTCGCAGCCGAAGCGGGTGTCGATCCGGTCGAGTTTCGCCTGAAGCATCTGACCGATCCGCGTGCAATCGATCTGATCAAAGCCGTAGCGGAAAAGGCCAACTGGCAACCCCGCAACGCCGCATTGAACGATGCTCAGGAAGAGGGCGACATCGCGCGTGGCAGAGGCTTCGCTTATGCCCGTTATGTGCACAGCAGATTCCCCGGTTTCGGCGCGGCATGGTCCGCGTGGGTGGCCGAGGTCGAAGTGAATCGCAAGAGCGGCGAGCTTGCCGTGACGCGCGTGGTGGTCGGGCAGGACACCGGCACGATGGTGAACCCTGATGGCGTGCGTCATCAGTTGCACGGCAATGTGATCCAGGCGACTAGCCGCGCTTTGAAAGAGCGCGTGACTTTCGGCGAGAACGCTGTAACGAGCCAGGAGTGGGGCGCGTATCCGATTCTGACGTTCCGTGAAGTGCCGGTGATCGACGTGGTGATGATGCCGCGCCACGGCGAGCCGCCGATGGGCGCCGGCGAATCGGCTTCGCTGCCCGGTGCCGCGGCGATCGCCAACGCGCTCTACGACGCGACAGGTGTGCGTTTTCGCAGGCCGCCGTTTACACCGGAGACGATTCGCGCCGCGCTCGCCGACGCGCAGGCGGAAGAAGCGGCGGCACGCAAAAAGAAGCGCTGGCGGCTTGGCTTTCTCGGCGCGTTCGCAGCGGGCGCGGCCGGTTGGCTCGGCGCACTCGCGATGACGCCGCAAGCCATTGCACCGATTACGCCGCCGCTCGCGAGCGCGTTCGCGCCCGAACTGGTGGCGCGCGGCAAACTGCTCGCGTCGCTGGGCAATTGCGCGGTTTGCCATACCGCGCGCAACGGCGTGCCGAACGCAGGGGGCAAGCCGCTCGATACGCCGTTCGGCACCGTCTACAGCACCAACATCACACCCGATGGACAGACCGGCATCGGCACGTGGTCGCTGGAAGCATTCGTGCGGGCGATGCGGCAAGGCATCAGCCGCGACGGGCATCGCCTGTATCCCGTGTTTCCGTACACGTCGTTCAAGAACACGTCCGACGACGATCTGAAAGCCCTCTACGCGTACCTGATGGCGCAAACGCCGGTGCGCGCCCGTGCGCCGGAAACGAAGCTCGCGTATCCATTCAACGTGCGTCCGTTGATGGCCGCATGGAACGGCGTTTTTCTCGGACGCAATCCATTCACGGCTCGCGCCACGCAAAGCGAGCAATGGAATCGCGGCGCGTATCTGGTGAACGGCCTCGGCCATTGCAGCGCATGCCATACGCCGCGCAATGCATTCGGCGCCGAGAAAAGCGGCGCGGCTTTCATGGGCGGCGGCATGGCGGAAGGCTGGGAAGCGCCCGCGCTGTCCATGCTCTCGAAAGCACCCGTCCCTTGGAGCGAAAACGAACTGTTCAGCTATTTGCGCTACGGTCAGGCGCCGCTGCATGGCGTTGCGGCCGGACCGATGGCGCCCGTCGTCAGCGATCTGGCGGCGTTGCCTGACAGCGACATTCGCGCGATGGCCACGTATCTGGCGTCTTTGAATCCCCTGGAGCCCAACGCGGATCCGGAGGCGATGGCGCGTCAGTACGAGCAGGCCAGCACGATTACGGGCGCGACCACAGGCCTCGGCGCACGTCTCTTCGACGGTGCGTGTGCAGCCTGTCATCACACCGGCAGCGGGCCGCAATTGTTCGGGGCGCACCCGTCGCTGGCGCTTAACACGAATTTGCACAGCACGACGCCTGATAACCTGATTCGCGTGATTCTCGATGGTATCGGCTCGCCTGCGCGCCCCGAACTCGGTACGATGCCGGCTTACCGCGACAGCTTCAACGATGCCCAGGTCGCCGAGCTCGTGTCGTACCTGCGTCAGCAATTCGCCGGCGGCAAGCCGGCATGGCAGGACCTCACGACGAGCGTCGCCCGAATCCGTGCGACACCGCGAGCCGATTGAATCGCGAGACGAATCGCGAAATGTGTCAACGCTTGATAAAAACGACCCGCATTCCCGCAATCCTTTTGATAACGGAGAAACGCATGACCACGCGCGCAGGATGGATCTCTCGCCTCACGGTTTCAACGGTTCTATCGCTTGCTGCCCTCAGCGCGAGCGCACAGCAGACCATCAAGATCGGCGAAATCAACAGCTACAAGGCGCAGCCCGCCTTTCTCGGGCCTTACAAAAACGGCTGGAATCTCGCGCTCGAACAGGTGAATGCGGCGGGCGGCGTGCTCGGCAAACAACTCGAAGTGGTGTCGCGCGACGACAACGGCAATCCGGGCGACGCGATTCGCGTCGCGCAGGAGTTGATTGCGCGCGAGCAGGTGCAATTATTATTCGGCGGGTTCCTGTCGAACACGGGCCTCGCGCTGACCGACTTCGCGAAGCAGAAGAAGATTTTCTTCCTCGCCGCCGAGCCGTTGACCGACAAGATCGTTTGGGCTGACGGCAACAAATACACGTACCGTCTGCGTCCTTCGACGTATATGCAGGTCGCGATGCTGGTGCCCGAGGCGGTGAAGCTGAAGAAGAAGCGCTGGGCGCTGGTGTATCCGAACTACGAGTACGGGCAATCGGCCGTGGCGACGTTCAAGAAGCTGATGACGGCGGCGCAGCCTGACGTGCAGTTTGTAGTCGAACAGGCGACGCCGCTCGGTAATGTCGATGCGGGCGCGGTCACACAGGCGATCGCCGATGCGAAGCCGGATGCGATTTTCAACGTGCTGTTCGGCGCGGATCTGGGCAAGTTTGTGCGGGAGGGCAATACACGCGGTTTGTTCAAGGACCGGAGTGTGGTGTCGTTGCTGACGGGCGAGCCGGACTATCTTGATCCGCTGGGTGCCGAGGCGCCGACTGGCTGGATCGTGACGGGCTACCCGTGGTATTCGATCGATACGGCGGCGAACAAGAAGTTTGTGGATGCCTATCAGGCGAAGTATCACGACTATCCGCGGCTGGGGTCGGTGGTTGGATATTCCGCGTTGATGTCGATTGCAGCTGGGATCAAGAAAGCCGGTTCTACCGATTCGGACAAGCTGGCGGCTGCGTTCAAGGGCCTTGGTGTGGATACGCCGTTTGGGCCGATCACTTATCGGGCGCAGGATAATCAGTCGACGATGGGGGCGTTTGTCGGCGTGACGGGCCTGAAGGATGGGAAGGGGGTGATGACTTCGTATCGGTATATCGACGGCGCGAGTGTGCAGCCGTCGGATGCTGAGGTTAAGAAGTTGCGGCCGGTTGAGTGAGGGTTTTTTGCCTTTGGCGGCGGCTTTTTTGGGGGTGCTTTTTTTGCGGTGCCTTTTTTTGATTTGTTAGTGGTTTATTGGCGTTGCCCCTGTGCGGGGCGGCACTTACTGAGCCTTTTCTTGTTTTGTTAGTGGTCTATTAGCGTTGCCCCTGTGCGGGGCGGCACCTACTTTCTTTGCCGCCGCAAAGAAAGTAGGCAAAGAAAGCGGCTCAAACCGCTAATGCTAAGCGGCTCCCGCAGTCAGCCAACGGTAGTGGCTCCGTGGAATCTGTGTTCTCGCACATTCGGCGCTTGTGACAAGGGCGTCATACTTCCAGCGGCGCTACGCGCGCCGAAGCGTAGTTCATCAAACCTGCGCCTGTTCCGTGCCTCGCCAAGGCGAAACCGATCCCCCCGTCTTTGAACGAAGCGCCGGGTTTCCCATGCAGACCGGTCCGCGACGCACGCAGTGCGGAGTGGGAGCTGACGTGTATTGAACTAGACTAAATCTGACAGTGGTCGGTTTCTCGTGCTGATGTGCGCTGGCGCGAAGGGCGTAGCCCGAAGCGACAACGCACGCGGCAAACCGCA
The DNA here is from genome assembly GCF_041321145.1 of Paraburkholderia sp. IW21. NCBI lineage: Bacteria > Pseudomonadati > Pseudomonadota > Betaproteobacteria > Burkholderiales > Burkholderiaceae > Paraburkholderia > Paraburkholderia sp. IW21. The sequence continues at coordinate 867,850 of NZ_JBGGWA010000001.1, forward strand.
AGGAGTCCACCATGACTCAGGAACAGAAAGTTATCCGCGCCAAGGTCGGGATGCTGGAGCTGGCCCGGCAACTGGGCAACGTCAGTCAGGCCTGCCGTGTAATGGGC